>JAUYFM010000066.1 GCA_030690945.1 Smithellaceae bacterium
TGTGAAATGGGAGTCTGTAACGTTCTGCCAACCGTTTGTGAAGGCACTTTTGAAAACCTGTTTTTCAGGTCTTAAAAGCAGCCGTTGGGTGGGGGATTTTCAAGTGGCCACAGGTGGGGGATTTTGGGTGGCCACCCGGGATTGGCAACAAAATGAAAAAGAAGATACCCGTTTGTTTGTTGAAACGAGTGATTTCGTTAAAAATTATCAAACCGGCTAAAATCCCGAACCACATTAAAACTGAATACCAGGGGATTGCTTCAAAAAAGAACATATCTTCCTCCTCTATTTAAATATCCAAGAAATTACGATCTCTCTATAATGGAAGCTACCGGCTATTGACACCTACAACGCCTCTTTTCTCATGTTAAACATTTTATAGATTTCGAACCAAACGATGGTTGTTAATCCCACTGACCTGCGGTACGGCGAAGGCGACAGAGCTCGCCTTCGCAAACAAAGATTTGGTTTTACGTTTATAGCGAGAGGGCAGGGGTGCTCCTTGGCGATTCATGGTCCCTAGAATTTATTTCACTACAAAATGTTTACCCTGCCGGGATTGACAGCATACTCACTATTTCCAACCTTGTAAGTGGAAGATATATGTTGGCTTCTTTGGACTGTCCCCCTCGGCTTTTTACTTTTACTACCCCATGATGCTGTTGGACAAAGCGGTAAGCCATGGCAAGACCCAGACCATTACCCTTTGTTTCTGTGGTAAAGAAGGGCTCAAGTATTTTCTCCTTTATCTTCTCATCGACACATATGTATGTACCTACTGCTGCAAGAGAAATGAAGGCGCATGCGCCTATCATAGAGTCGTTGCCATTGAGTAGAGATTTAATTTCAAACTGGACCTGATTGATCTTCAGTGGGAACTTGCCGCAACCAAGCATTGCAGATATGATAAGATGAGTCAACGCCTCCTTCATAAGGGCCATGTCTGTCATGATCTTCAGGTTTTTTTCCAAGAGCGTTATTGTTAGGTCAATATCATCGTCAAGCTGCTGTGGCAACACACCCTGCACTGTTTTTATAACCTCGTCGATATCCGCTTCTCGCAATCCGAGCCTCTTATTGATGCTGGGTACGGGGAGGATCTTAATCTGTGGCTGCTTGCGAAGACTCCCTTGCATTTTTACACCTCTGAAGCTTTATACGTATTATTCTATGCTTCTTGCTTTCAAGGGCATAAAGCATTGTGTGGTCATGAGCCAACTTTTATACCTGCAGGGGTTTCGCTCCTATCACGTGCAGCCACGCACCAGATATATCACAATCAAAATAGGAATCGGAACGCCTAACAGCCATAGTAAGATGTAACCAATTTTTCCTTCTTGATTATTGCGAAATATTTTCAAACCTTTCATGGGTTTCTCCTTTCGTTCTTCTGTTTCCTTTCGGCGCAACTGTGTGAAAAGCGGTAACGAAAGGGGTATCATCGGTCATCACGACAGAAGAAGGATGATCAATGAACAAGCCATGGAACACCACCCAGAAAAAACATATTCCCGTCCTGAATTTTTTTCGTCAAAATACTACGAGAAGTGATACCTATCCTCGTCTACTCCACCAGTAACCGCCATCCCCGCCGAACAATAGGACCAACACGACGACGATGATGATAAGCGTTGTAGTACTCATGGTAATTTCCTCGCTTTCCACAATCCTTATCGCGAAGAGCTGGCTTTCTGATCTTTAACCTGCAAATCATTTACGACCTGCTGCACGTTGGGCACGTTCTTCGCCACCTGCTCGGCTTGGTCGCGCTTGTTCTGCGAGTTCACATCTCCGGTTAGCGTGACCACGCCGCTCTTCACTTTGTATTTCACGTCGTCGTGCATCTTGTTCTGGATCAACGCAGCGTTCAGATTGTTCTCGATGCCTTGGTCCAGATCGGAGTTGACCGTCTTGGCATCTTTTTCCATGCCTGTGGGAAGCACGACAATCTGATTCGCGACAACTTGAGCGCCGGCAAAAGACTTTGCAAGGGATTCAGCTTGTAACTTGTCGTTGTCACGAGCAACTTTTCCGCTGAGGGTTACAATGCCCTTGTCCCGATCCTGACTGACGGTAACATCTTTGAAGCCTGCTTGATCGAGAGATTGGCGAATATTGTCGGCAACATCTGGTGATTTTTTGGTCCCGGAACATCCTGACAGGCCCCCGACGGTGAGCAATGCAAGAATTACTACTGAAATTATGAACTTTTTCATGTTTCTTCTCCTTTGATTTCGATTGGACTGTTGGGCTGGCATCCATTCTCCATCCTTACTGAACCGGACAGTGACGCAATGGTCTGTGACAACACCATGCGCTTCTCAGAACGGACCTTCATTCGCATGATTACAAGGATCATAGAAATAGTAATAGCAAATGGCCTGCCAATAACCGAAGGAAAATGAGAAGTTTAAATTTATCCTTTAATAACAGGTGATTAGATTAATGGGCGAGAACAACTGAGAAGTATGAAATGATTCGTTTGGCCTCAATATTTGGTGGAACCTCAGTATATTGAGGGATACTTTGGCTGTATGATTGTGGTCGGACGTGAATAGTGTTTATTAATGGTTTAAGTCTAGCATTATCGTCATGGATACTCTTTGTTGAGGAAGCATGTATTAACCGGATGAGTTTAAATTCATTTGATCGTCAGCAGCATCTGTGTCCAGGTAAGGCCTGCGCCGACCAGGGCCATGGCTACATGGTCGCCTGAGCGCAATTCATCCCAGTGCTGACTCAATACAGAAGGTCCGCCCGCGCACCCTACATTGCCAAAGCGATTGACGTTGTACCAGTGATTTTCAGGAGACATCCCCGACCTTTCGGCGGCGGTCTGCAAAACACCCAGGTTGGCCTGATGGCCGATAAAGAAAAAACGGCTCTTGTCCGCATCGGGCGCTGAAGCCAGCAGGTTGCGCAAGCCGTCGGTGGTCTTGCGGATGGCAAAGCCCTGCACCGCAGCGCCGTCCTGACTGAAATAGCCCCAGCGCGGCACAACCGCTTTGTCCCACATCGTCGGTTTGGAGTCCATTTCACAATCGGAAAAAATTTTATTGGAAGGAATCGTGGTGGACAGAATCGATGCCGTGGCGCAATCGCCGAATAACACGGCGGAACGGCGGTCGGAATAGTCGATGGTGGTTGTTGTCGCCTCAACATTGGTGATCAGGATGTAAGGCGGCAGTTTTTCCGGTTTGACCGAATCCAGATACCGCATCTGGACGCCATAAGTTGCGCAGGCGGAGTTGATATCAAAGCAGGGAACATCAATGCCCAGATCTCCGGCGACGGTGCAAGCGTCGGCGGGTGTCAGATACTGAGGCAGCGAGCTTCCGGAAATGACCATGCCGATATCTTCAACTTTCAGTCCGGCTCGATCTATTGCCATCCGGGCTGCTATGCCCCCCATCTGGGCATCCGAATAAAGACGCACCTTGTCTGTTTCGCGGGGTTCGGCGTTCTTTGTTTCGGTGAGATAATCGAGAGGCAATACCGTGCGGCGCGATTCAATGCCGACGCGTTCCATAATCCAATCGACGGTCGTACCGATGTTCAGATCTTCCAGAAACTTGTTGCAAATTATATTTTCGGGATGAAAATGCCCGATGCCATGCAGATAAACCATGTTTTCTTGTGTAACTCCCTTCTTTCTTTAAATATTTTTTCGCAAGGCGGTGAAGTATAGGGAAAACGGCATCATATGTCAAAGAAATAAATAGAATGCCCAGAATAGGCCAATATGTTCAGTGGATACTTGGCTCAGGCATTGCCTGTTGATCGGTTGGATCGCTTCATTTAAAATCAGGGACATCTTGCTTGTCAGACCTTTGTTGTGTTATGAAGCCAAACACGATAATACGGAATAAATAATAAATCGGGGAGGTATCAAAATGCTTACAGTCATAGCCAAGTTGCCTGTTAAAGAGGGAAAGATGGATGAGGCCCTGGCCGCCTTCAAAGTGTTAATATCCAAGGTTGCTTCGGAGGAGGGTACGGTTCTTTATTCCCTCAATCAAGACAAAGCCAATCCCAACATGCTGGTGGTGGTTGAACAATACAAAGATAAAGCCGCTCTGGATTTTCATTCTTCCACACCGTACTTCAAGGAGTTTTTTGTGGCCAGCGCCGCCTTTATCGGCGGGAAACCGGAGTTGTCGGTTATGAAAGAGGTTGCCCGAGTCTAATAATTTCATTCCCGAATCAAGCACTACCTTTGTTGGCGTCGCGTGCCCCCACACTTGGGGGTTGTCGGCTTCCTCAACATGCCATGCATGTAGGGAACGGTCGCGACCGTTCCCTACGAGTCCGGACGTATCATCTGTGATTTGGAAATGAAATAACGATAGCGTCGGACGGACTGTTTCATTTTCAAGCGATACGGTCGCCGATGCGTGCAGTACAAAGCCAGGCCTGGAATTCTTTCACCTGCGCGGTGCCTTCCGCAGGCGACCAGGGCGCAAACAAAAGCGAGGCTGCAGGATCGTAAGGCCCCGCTTTCACTTCAAAAAATACGCACTGTTCCGCCATGGGAATCCATGTATGGTAGCAGCCTGCCGGGATTTCCATGGCGAATGTATCCGTAGCCGGACCCGCGGAAATTCGCTCGGTAACAACACCTTCGTCATCAAAAAAAATAACATCAAAAAGGCCGCGAATCACAATGGCAAACTCGCTTTTTTCCGGATGCCGGTGCGGTCGAAAATACGAGGAGCGCCAGGCCGCGATGAATAATCGCTGCACGGGGTCGGATAAAGATTCGTGGATATTGTGATTAATTCTGAGCCTCGAGGTAGCGCCTGCTTTGGCGATCAACTCGTCCACCATTCCGAATGTTATCAGTTTCATTTTGTCTTCTCCATCCGAACAACTATGAAATAAATGACGGTTTGTTTTTATCAGAATAACCGGCAATGTCAATGACCGAGTCCTCTGGCGCTTTTTTTCGTTTTTTGCAGAATAAAATTGTTTTGACATCCACCCCTTCATCTCTTATGCTTCCCGACCTGAACAAAAGTATGAAGAATAATCAACCACCTCGCAGCAAGCTGTCGAGGTATGAAATGAATGTCATTATATCGCAGCAAGCTGCGGAGAATTAACGCTCGTCCCGCTCAAGCGGGATTAAAATTATTCAATAACAGATAAGGAGAAGATTATGTTCAAAACAAGAATGACGCAAATGTTTGGCATCGAGCATCCCATCATGCTGGCCGGAATGAACTGGATTACGGAACCTAAACTGGTTGCGGCCGTCTGCAACGCCGGAGGTCTGGGACTCTTGGCTATTGCGCGTTGCAACCCGAAAGAAACGCGGGAAAACATCCGGCAGATCCGTTCAATGACGGACAAACCCTTTGGCATCAATCAGATTCTTGTGGGGCCGGGGGCGAAGGAAAATATCGCCGTTGCCATCGAGGAAAAAGTTCCCATCATTAACTATTCGCTGGGGAAACCCTGGTTTGTGAATGACGTGCATGCCTATGGCGGAAAAGTCGTGGGTACGATCGCCATCGCCAAGCACGCGGCCAAGGCTGTGCAATTGGGCTGCGATGCGCTGGTTGTCACGGGCCATGAAGCGGCGGCGCACGGCGCGGCGGCCACGTCCATGGTTTTGATCCCCCTTGTTGCCTCGATAGTCAAAGTTCCCCTCATCGCTGCGGGCGGATTTTATGATGGACGAGGGCTGGCGGCGGCGCTGGCTTTGGGTGCGGACGGCATCTCCATGGGCAGCCGTTTCATGGTGGTCAAGGAGAGCATGGTGCATGACAACTTTAAAAAATTATGCATTGAGGCGACCGAACAGGATACTCTCTATGCCAACGTGTTTGACGGCATGGACGGCCGTGTGCTGAAAACCAAAGAGGCCGAAGCCATGATGAAGCGCGGTTTCCCGATGGTGGACGCCGTCAAGGGCGCGCTTTTGATCAAGCGTCTGATGAATCTGTCCTTTGCTAAATTTGTGGGGGTCAGCCTGGAAATGCTGAAAGCTGAGGAAGGGCATCCGCTGATGGTGCTGGCGCGCCAGGCGGTGGGCAACATGAAACACCTCAAAGCCCTCAACGAGGGCGATGTCGAAGGCGGCATTCTTTTTGCGGGACAATGCTGCGGCGGCATTACCGACAACCCGACCACCAAAGAACTGATCGACCGCGTCATCAGCGAGGCGGAAGCGACGCTGGCGAAATTGAACAGTTTCAAAGCCTAAAAATATCCTCGATGGCGGCCATGCAGGTAATCGCCCGCATGGCCGCCTTGGTGAAAGTATGAAACTGATTCTGATCCGTCATGGCGAAACACTCTGGAATAAAGAGGGCCGGATTCAGGGGACAAGCGATATCGAATTAAGTGAGGCAGGCATTGAGCAGGCCCGGAGGCTGGCCTTGTCCCTGAAAGATTCCGAAATCTACGCCATTCATGCCAGTCCGCTGAAGAGGGCTTATCAGACTGCCGAAATCATCAACAGCTTTCACCAAAGAAAGATAGAAGTTCATCCCGAACTGGCGGAGATGGATCAGGGGGAATTTGAAGGCCTGACTTTTAAGGAGTTAATGGCCTGCGAAAAAGAATTTCTCCACCGGTGGATTGCCGATCCGGCATCCGTCAGAATGCCGCGTGGAGAATCCCTGACCGAATTGCAGGCACGGGCCTGGCAGCCCATTGAAAAGATTATTGCAGGCGGAGAAAACGCGCTGGTCGTTGCGCATAACTTCACGATTGCCGCGATTCTTTGCCGCCTGCGGAAGATCAGCCTTTCCGACTTTCGCAGCACCTGCGTGGATAACGCTTCCAAAACATTGATCCATATCCGGGAGGGACAGGCCCACATCGAACTCATGAACGATCGCAGTCATTTGAGCGCACCGGATTCTTAAAAACCCAGGAGAGATGGTTCATGAATGATCAGTTGATCTTCATATTGCCTGAGAATCGATGTTTGCGACAAACGACACCCCTCTGGGAACCTTATAGGCAGACAGGTAATCCCGGCAATGTTGCATGATTTCTTTCTCGTCTGTCTCGTCGCCGGGTTTTTTCACGATGAGCGCTTTAACAATCTCCCCCCGCATGAGGTCTTTCTCACCGACAACTTTCGATGCGACAACAGCGGGATGCATAGCCAGGATTAATTCCACCTCTTTGGGATATACGTTGAAACCGCTTGTAATAATCATGCGTTTCTTCAAACCGACCAGAAAAACGTAGCCTTCCTCGTCCATATAGGCCAGATCGCCCGTGTGCAGCCAGCCGTTGCGGATGACTTCAGCTGTTGCTGCTTCATCCTTGTAGTAACCCTGCATAACGACATCCCCGCGGACGACCAACTCTCCAACGACGCCCGCAGCCACTTCACCACAGGCGCGTCCGCGCTCACGGATCCGCTGTGGATGATTTCGTTGAAAAGGGACCCGGGTTTTAAGCCGCTGGTCGTGATCAGGTGTTGGCAGAGGGGGAGCGTCTCCTGGATGGCCTGGAATCTCTTAGCCAGGTTGTCTGTCGTGATAAAGACTTTGGCCTCGCTATTCTCAATGAGATGCCGAAGTTCGTAAGAGGTGGACATGACGTTCAGGGTTACGGCGACGGCCCCGAGCCTTAAAGCGGCAAAATAAGAGCAGACCGGACTGGTCCATTTCGTCCCAACGGCTCTTGTCAATAACTCGTATGCCGTCCCCGAATTATGCCTGTTATAGGCCAGTTGTCATTACCGTCAACGAGGGTATGTCGCCGATATTTTTTCCATAATGCGCGTACGTGACGACCTTTTCCGCCGTCATGGCAAACGCGGCCGGGAGTTGTGTTTCCTTCCCTTCAAATTTACCATGCCTGAAGCCGCGGCCGATGGCTTTGATTGCCGCAAACAGACCGGCCGGATGCAGATATCTGATCAGTCCACCCGCTTCCACACCATACCGTTTAAATACTTTCCCCTGGGCGTCACAAATGATCGTGAAGGGGAAATCATCTCTTTTGATTAAAGAAGCAATCGTTTCCGGCGCACTTTGCAGAACCACAAATACGCGCCCTCTTTTTTGCCTGACCAGATCGATTTCCTGCTTTATGATGGCCATTTCCATCCGGCAGACGGGACAGCCATAATAGCGCAGAAAAAATAAAACAGCCGGATGATTACCGACAGCATCATAAAAATTCGCCTCATCATCCCAAGGTGTTTGAAATTTGAAATCGGGAGCTTTGTCCCCTATCGTCATTTTTGAATACATTTCGGAGTTCCTCCCCAATGAAAAAACCTGTTTTATTCTGCCGTCAAAAAGTGTTCCGCATAAAAAACTTATATTTCAACAGCCGCCCGCTCATGAGAAGAATTTTCCGGGATTGAACAGATTGTCCGGGTCCAGCAATGCTTTCAGGCGCTTCATGAGGACAAGGCTCTCCCCGTGTTCCGTTTCCATAAAGCAGTTTTTGCCGATGCCGATACCGTGTTCGCCGGTGCAGGTGCCTTCAAATTCCAACGCCTTCATCACGATGTTGCGGGTGGCTTCTTCCACGCGCGCCCAGCGTTTTTTGTCCTGCGTATCATCCATGATATGGACATGGATGTTGCCGTCGCCGGCGTGACCGAAAAGGTACGCCGTCAGATCACGAACTTCCTGTTTGCTGAATTCCACCATTTCGCTGTAACGCGAAAGCGGCACCGCCACGTCCATGATCAGGGGAGAAAGGCCTGTGTGATGCCGCTTGATCGATTCATAGGTCTGATGCCGTATTTCCCACAAGCGCGCCCGTTCGTCGGCGCCGATGCCGCGATCGAGCGAAAGCGCGCCGTTTTGCTGACAAATCTCTTCCACAAAACTCATTTCTTCAATGAGACCCTGCTCGCTGTATCCGGAAAATTCCATGAGCAGCGTCGGGTTTTCGTCAAGCGAAAGGCCACGGTCGGCATTGAGCACGTGCATGACATTGGCATCCAGAAATTCCATGGCGGCAGGCGCAAGGCCCGCGCGCATGATTTGATAAACCGTTGTGGTCGCGTTGAGGATGGTGGGGAAGGTTGCCCGCACGGCCATGAAGTTGACGGGCAGGCCGACCAGTTTTAAAGTGGCTTCGGTGATAAGACCCAGGGTGCCTTCCGATCCGGTAAAAAGGGCCGGTAAATTGTAACCGGATGAACTTTTCCGTGCGCGGCTTCCCACATGGATCACGTCGGCGCCGGGCAGAACAACAGTGAGCCGCATGACATAATCCTTTGTCGCACCATAGCGGACGGAGCGGATGCCGCTGGCGTTGTTGCCGATCATGCCGCCAATCGTAGCCGCGGCGCCCGGATCGGGTGGAAAGAAAAGGCCGTCGCGGGCGAGTGTTTTGTTGAGTTCTTTGTAAATCACACCGGCTTGAATATCCACCTGGAAATCTTCGGGACGGACGGCGATGACGTGGTTCATTTCATTAAAATCGATGACCATGCCGCCCTGCACGGGTATGGGATTGCCTTCCAGACTGGTTCCCGCGCCCCAGCCGGTGACAGGTACTTTGTTTTGGCCGGCCCATCGGATAAGACGGCTGACCTCCTCGGTCGTATGGGGCCACACGACGACGTCCGGAAGAACCGGCGCGTGAAACGATTCATCATGAGAATGCAAATGGAGAACGGATTCGCCCGCGGAAACCCGGCGATCATCCAGCATAGTTTTGAGTTCACGCCAATCCAGATTTCTTGTCACGGTATTTTCTTTCCTTCCGTATCTTCCTCGGCTGCACGCTCAAGATTCTCTTCTTCCAGAAAACATTTTTTCAGGGTGCCGGAATCGATCATGGACCACATTTTTTCGCGGGCGATTTCCAGCATCCGGTTATCTTTGATGGTCAGGATGTTTTGACCGGCCAACTCGTGAATTAAATTTCTTATTTCATCAGGTTCCTTTTGGGTTAGTCGGGCAAGTCCGGCGATGTGTTCTTCCATAGCCGCTTGGGGCTGATCCAGAATATGCGTGATGATCACCAGGCGTGTCCAGAGATTGGTAAACTCCTCCAGCAGGACGTTGGAATTTTTAAGGCGCGTGGAAAATTCCCGCAGCATCAAGAGCGCTACTTCCCGGCTTTCGCGGATCAGATCGCGGAAGGTCGCGTCGTCAATCACAGCCAGATGGCTGTCTTCCAGAGCCCTTGCCGTTGCGGTGCGTTTAATGTCGATGAGTGCGGCCATCTCGCCAAAATATTGCCCCGGTCCCATTTCCGCCAGTGTCTTTTTTATCGAACAATCAACACGTTCCAGTCTGACACGGCCGGAAAGAACATAATACATCTCGCGTCCCGGATCGCCCTCGTTGAAAATGATGCTGTCTTGCGTGTAGGTGTGGCCGAATTTTTTAAAGAGTCGTTCATCCACTTTCAAGTTGGAATGATGCGGTTTGAGCAGCGCTTTCTCTAAAAGCAGAGCATCACGCCGCACATAGGAGGACATCATCTCGGCGCAGAATAAGAAGATCAGCGCCGCATAAAAAACCCAGATGAGCAGAATCACAATTGTTTCCAGCGATCCGAAGATGGCATGATAGCGGGTGTAGTTGGTCACATACCAGGTGAAAAACTGTTTGGTGACTTCCAGAAGTAAGGCGAAAATGGCGCTGCCGGCCAGAGCCACGGGAAAGCGGATTTTTACCGTGGGGATGATCCGGTAAATCGCGGTAACCAAAATTACGACCATCACATACGGGACGATATAACGCAGAACAATTTGCGCAGGCCAGGTCAATGAAAATTCGATGCCACCAGGCAAGATCAGCGGCTCCTTTGCCAGCAGCGCTGCTACATAGCTGACGAACACGCTCAAACCGCCGACAATCCAGGCGGTCGGTATCATGCAGATGGCCATCAGCTTGGAAACAAAATAATTCAGCCTCCGCCGGGACCGGAAAATAATGTTGAGCGCTGACTCAATGGCGTTAAAGATTGCAGCCGACAGCCAGACGAGGCCCAGAACCCCGATCCAGCCTAGAACTTTGCGTTTGCCCTCGATTTGTCCCAACTGATCGAGAATATTCTCGGAAAAATAGGGATGAAAATTCTGAACGGCGCCAACAATGTCTTTCTGAATATCCGGATTGGAACTCAAGAAAGATCCGGCGGCAATGATGGTTAGAATAAAAAGCGGAATGGCGGACAAAACAGCATAGAGGGCAATGGCCGCCGCTTGATTGCCGTCGCCGTTGTTGCCAAAGTTTTTGACGGCATCAGACAGCACGTCCCAGGTGCCGGCGGCCTTCATCTTGAACGACTCTGTGCGCATTTCGCGCCGGGCCGTTTTATCTTTTTTCCCTTCAACCATGAGTATGGGCCATTGATGCAATTATTTTAGCAATGCGGCATCTTACATCGTAATTGCGATTGGGTCAAAATGATTATTTAAGGAGAAAGGGGATTGATCAGACGGTAAGCCGCAAGAAATGATGCCACTTCTTTAAAAACGTCGAGAGCTATTCCGCCACGAATAATTCCGTGCATATGATAGTCAACCCAGACAAAATGCTTTTTGTCCGACCCAAGGTGTTGAAATATCATGGGACCGCTTTCGGGGGCAACCTTGGGATCATTTTTAGCCTGAATGACAAGCACCGGAATATCAATCTCAGAAAGTGATTGGCGGACATTTTTCATGAGTTTTTTAACCTGAACAAAGGAACTGATCGGGCACAGGAGATAATTGATATGGGGATTATCTGCATCATTTTTTATGAACTTCTTTGCCAGGTTGTCCATACCTGTAAAATCACAGAAATGATTGAAGCCATTCAGAAGCTCGGCAAACCGAGATGAAAAACTTTTAAATTTTAGCGGTGCGCTGACGGCTATCACAGCCTCAAAATCATGGGGTTTCAGGATAGCCGATTGCAGAGCAAGACCGGCTCCGGTTGAAAAACCGGCCACCAGAATTTTTTTGCAGCATGTTTTCAGAATGGCATGGCCGCGATCAACCGAAGCAAGCCAGTCATGGTAGATGCGAACCGAGAGATCTTTCGAGGATGTTCCGTGACCGGAAAGTCTTGGCGCATAAACGGTCAGACCTTTTGCGTAAAGAAAATTCGCCCACTCCCTGACTTCCTCAGGCGCAGCCATCAGCCCGTGAATGAGGAGCACGCCTACGTCGGACTGGGGTGCGTACAAAAAAAACGGCATTCCGACCTCCTGCGGTTTGCTCTCCCCTGCGGCATAGTTCTTTTCATACTCGTTGATAAATAACGTGGACTCGGCTGACAGAAACATTTCTGTTGTCTTGCCGGATTTTGTGAGCGGAAGGGCTATATTCATTCTTTAAGCGCTAAGTTGGAAATAAACCCCGTAGATCATGGCGTAATGAAGCACTCCGCCGATCAGGACCATGATGTGAAAGACTTCATGGAAACTGAAAACACCCGGAAGTATTTTTGGTTTTTTGATGGCGTAAATAATGGCCCCCAGTGTAAAGGCAATGCCACCCGAAACCAGGAGGACTGCCTGGGATGCAGACATATTAGCCAGCATCTGTTTGACGGTGAAAAGTGCTGACCAGCCCATGAATAGATAGATAACCGCGTATAGTTTTCTGGGCGCCCTGGGAAAGAAAATCTGGGAAATCACGCCAACGCCCACCAGACTCCACTGGAAGGCAATCATCCACCACCGGTATGGATCATCCAGGCAAAAATAACATACCGGCGTAAAAGTTCCGGCAATCATGAAAAAGATGGCCAGCCGGTCCATTTTCCTCCAGAAGGACAGCTCATTTTCTTCCTTTTTAAAAGCATGGTACAGCGTGCTGGCTGAAAAAAGAAAAACAACGGAAATTCCATAAATGAGCGCGGTGACAAGACCGGACGCCGAAGAACTGGCAACGATTGCCAGATAGATGGTGCCGATGACGGCAGCAATCATTCCGGCAAGGTGTGAATAAAAATTAAAAAGCTCCTGAGTCTTGACTTTCATAACCATCTCCTTCGGAGAAATAACATATTGTTTGATCTATTAAAAAATTTATTCACAAATCCATTTGAAAAGCAAGGAGATATGACAACAGAGAATCATCTTTCCTTATTCGTTCAGGGAGCGTACAATCACCAATGCCTGTATTCCTCCCTCTTAATGGAGACCACCGGTAGAAAAGGAGGCGTTTCATGAAACCATCGCATAAGTTCAATAAGGTCTGTTTAGTCTTTTTAATGAGCATGTTGATTTTCTCTTTATCGGGATGCTCAACATGTGTGGTTAAAAATCAAAGTCAACCCAAAGGATACCCGATTGCTTACGATGTTCAAACGACGCTCCAGAGGACCATTGCGCCGGGCACAACGCCTTCGACAGCGATTGCTCTGAGTGAGATTGCCAGATACAGTCAATACGGCTATGGAAACTGGACGTATGGCCCGGGTCTCCCCTACGACAAACGACTCGATATCATGCCGACTACCTATAGCGGTTTCGCTGTTACTAAAAAAGCAAAACTTTTGAATTTCTTTACCATCTCCGACATTCATATCACCGACAAAGAATCGCCCAATCAGTTGATCTATATTCAAAGCCTTCATCCCACATTGCCGGTTGGGGCCGCTATCTATTCAGGCAGCATGCTCTATACAACGCATGTTCTCGATGCCGCCGTCCAGACAGTCAATGCCCTGCATAAACAAAATGCAATCGATTTCGGCCTCTCTCTGGGCGATACCTGCAACACCACGCAGTACAACGAAACACGCTGGTACATCGATGTCCTGGATGGCAAGGTCATTACGCCCAGCTCCGGCGCCCATCTGGGAGCCGGCACCATCGATTACCAGAAACCTTACAAAGCGGCAGGACTGGACAAGACGATCCCCTGGTATCAGACACTCGGCAACCACGATCATTTTTGGATGGGCTCAATCCCTGTGGACTATGGCCTGCGTAAGGATCTTCGGCAGTCCTATATCACCGACGAAGTCTTCGCTACGGGAGATGTCCTCAGAGACCCCAGCAAAATTAACAGCCGCGATTACTATACGGGGGTGCTCGACGGCTCGACGCCCTACGGTGACATCAAATACGCCGGACCTGTCGGAAATTTCGTGAGCCCGCCTCGGGTTGCCGCCGATCCGGACCGCCGTTCACTTTTGAGGGCGGAGTGGATCAGCGAATATTTTAAAACATCTTCTAATCCGGTTGGTCACGGTTTCAACCCGACTGCCGTCAAGAATGGCTTTGCCTGTTATAGTTTTGTGCCAAAATCGGATATACCAATCAAGGTGATCGTTCTCGATAATACCCAGAAGGAAGACGACGGCTCTGCCGACATTCACGGGCATGGCTTTCTGGATCAGGCACGCTGGGCCTGGCTTAAAAAAGAACTTGCCGATGGTGATGCGGCAGGTCAACTCATGATCATTGCCGCGCACATACCGATCAACGTCGAGGTGACTGCGAATACGTCCGCAGGGGAAATGGGTTGGTGGGTCAATCCTCAAAATGCCGTAACTCTGCCGAATCTGATTGCGGAACTTCAGAGCCATCCGAATCTTCTCATGTGGCTCTCGGGGCATCGTCATTTAAATACCGTTAAAGCCTTTATCTCCCCTGATCCGGCGGGCGCTCCTGAAAAAGGCTTCTGGCAGGTTGAAACGCCATCGCTTAGGGATTTCCCACAGCAGTTTCGGATTTTTGAGATTTACCTCAACAGCGACTATTCCATCTCCATTGTTACGACCAACGTTGACCCGGCAGTCCAAGACGGAACGCCTGCTGCGACATCGCGTAAATATGCCATCGCGACAGGGCAGATAGTCGGGACGCAGGATCTCATTACTAAATGGAATCCAACGAATGATCCAACCATCAAGCCAATGCCGACCAGTTCGTACAATGCAGAGCTTATCAAACAATTGAGCCCTGAAATGCGGATGAAGATTCAGAAATTAGGAAAACTCAATTAATACCAAGTTGCTATCAAACATTAAAACGTTGATTTACCGGGCATAATACCAAGTAAGCTTTCAAAAATTCATAGTTTATTTTTTGAAAGCAACTTGGTATAACGCAACCGTTTATTGCATCTGATCCGGACGTTGAAAACAGTCAGGCGCCCTGCGGACGCCTGACTGTGAAATAATCAGGGAAGAAAATTATTTTTCCGAGCCGTCGGACAGGACATATTTCTTCTGCTCTTTGCGCATGTGGTGCAGCCAGCGTTCATGGTTATTGGATCTCGCCTGAAAATAGCCCAGAATTTCCGGATGGGGCAAAATAAAGAACTCCTCTTTTTCCAAAGCTGCGACGACATAATCAGCACATTGTTCCGCCGTTATGGCCGTTTTCAGGATCAGCTTCCCGATGCCCTCTGCATCTTCAGGAAGCATTCCGGATATGACGCCGAAAGGGCAGAGGCAACTGACTTTGATACCCTGGTGGGCGTGGGTGATCGACAACCATTCCGCAAAGGCCACGGCGGCGTGTTTGGTGACAGCGTAAGGCGCCTGGCCCAGGGTGGTGAGTAATCCCCCGGCCGAGCCCGTCTGGAGCAGGTACCCGCTGCCGCGCTCGATCATGGATGGCAAAACGGCGCGGGCTGCATACACATGGGCCATGACATGAATATCCCAGCATCGCTGCCAGTCCTTGTCCGGCGCTTCCGCCCCACCGGCTGATGCAATACCCGCGTTTGAGCAGAAAAGGTCAATCGGACCGTACTTGCGGATGGTGATGTCCACCAGTTCCTTAATCTGTGCTTCGTTGCCGACATCGGTTGTTACAGCGAGGCCGCCGATTTCTTCGGCCACCTTGGCCGCTCCGGCGCCGTTATAATCGGATACCACAACACCCTTCGCCCCTTCGGCTGCAAAACGCTTGCAAAGGCCGCGCCCAATTCCGGATGCACCTCCGGTGACGACCACAACTTTATCCTTGATGTTCATAAAATCTCCTCTTCCATTTAATATTATAATCCCGCTGTTGCGGGACGAGCGTCAATTCTCCTCAGCTTGCTGCGAGGTGGTTGATTAAAAAATCGTTCAATAATTTAGCGACGATCTCCGGTTTTTCCTCCTGGAGAAAATGGTCGGCATCGATCTGCTTCACTTCCAGATGATCGAAACAGTCTTCGATATGGTTCAGGTACTCCGGAATGATGACCATGTCCTTATTGCCGTAAATATAAAGCGTGGGCATGGGCAGTTTCCGGCCGCTCAATTCCATCCAGCGCTTCATATCGTGCCTCATCGCGCGATAATAAGAGGCGCCGGTGGCCGGTGTGTTTTCGATTTTGTAGCAGCGAATGTATTCCTGAATGATCTCTTCAGAAATTTTCCCGTCCCGGCCGGATTTTCCGAAGCACCAGCGGATCCAGACCTCTTCGTTGCCTTTGATCATGGCCTCCGGCAAACCTTTCTGCTGTTGGAAATACTGATACATAAGGGGCGCACAACCCCAACTCTGCATGACCTTCATGGCTTCGGTATTTCCCCTGGTGTTGCTGACGATAGGAAAATTCATCACCACCAGCTTCTTGATCCTTTCGGGAATGGCGAAGGCTATTTCCTGAACAACATTGCCGCCCCAGTCATGACCGACAAGAAAAAAATCTTTGATGCCGAGGGCATCGATGACCTCCATAATGTCATGGGCCAGCTCGCGTTTCTGATACAACTCCGGTTTCAATGTTCGTTCGCTGTCACCCAGGCCTCGAAGATCCGGGGCAATGATCCTCAATTTGTCACTGAGGAAGGGATGCACCGGCTCCCATGTGTAGGAACTCTCCGGCCAGCCATGCTGCATGACAACAGGAAAGCCGTTCAGGTTTCCAGAATCGCGAATGTTAAATGTGCCGCGAGGGACCGTTACTTTATAGGTTTTCATGATTTTACCCTTTCTTTTCGTTTGAGTCACAGTTAAAACCTAGCACAAAAGCAGTTCAGATTTCCACATTTTAGAAGTAAAACATTATTCCTCTTGAATTTCGACGCAGAAACAATGCCGCAATAGTAAAATTGTTGTTGTCCTCCACTGCAGACTGTGTCGTAATTAGAAGAAATGTCATTCCGAACGTATGTGAGGAATCTTAAAGTGTTGAATTTATTGAAAACAAGATTTCTCGCTTCGCTTCGAAATGACACAAAAGTGAATTGCGACACATTCTCCGGGCGGAGGTGTCATGCAGTGACGGAGGTGGACATTGTAGGGACTGCTCCCCGAGCAGTCCGAAGCGGCGCGTTTGGAAAACACGCCCTACGATAAAACATCGCAGCTATATCAAGACATCCACCCGCCAGCGGGGGACATTATGCGTAACGTACAGGGGCGTCTTGACGATTTCGGAGGTGCGTGATACGCATAGTACCGTTTTCGATTACAAGTATCATTCAAGCCGAAAGGGGAGTATCTATGAAAAAGACGATTTATCACGGCATTCGGGATATTCGGGTTGAGGAAGTTCCGGACACGGCGCCGGGTTCCGGTGAAGTTAAAGTCAAAATAAAATATTGCGGCATCTGCGGGTCCGATTTGCATGAATACCTGCATGGCCCGTTTCCGGAGAGCCCCTTTGGCCATGAAGCCTGCGGTAATATCGTTGCCGTCGGCCCGGGTGTCGAAGGTTACAAGGTCGGCGATCGTGTTTGTACGCTCATGGCCGGCGCGTATGCCGAAGCCATCGTCTGTCCTACGGAACGCTTATTGAAGATTCCCGACAATATGGACTGGAAACGGGCTGCTGTTCTGGAACCTCTGTCGGGAGCGGCGTACGCCATTGACCGTGGCCATGTCACGCCTGCGGACACCGTTTTTATTGCCGGCGCCGGTACAGTAGGGCTCATGCTGTTTATGGGACTCAAGGCGCTGGGTGTCCAAACAATTTATATGACGGACGTTCTGGAAAATCGACGAAAAATGGCTGAAGCACTGGGGGCCACACTGGTCTGGAATCCCGCGGAAACCAAGAGCCCGGGAAAGATCAAGGAATTGACGAAGGGCCGCGGTGTGGATGTTGCCATCGAGGCTGTCGGTATTGAAGCAACGCTCAAAGACTGCCTGGCCTCGGCCCGCTACCAGGGGATGGTTATCGTCCAGGGGATCTTTACGGAACGGGCCGCAGTCCACATGCTGGGTTTTGTGACCCGTGAAACGACGATGATCGGCACGAACTTCATCAATCCCACTCTGGCCATGAAATGGCTGGAAATGGGAACGATCCGGCCCGAGAGCATCATTACGGACATTATTCCTCTGGCGGATATTGCCGAAAAAGGTTTCGAGGTTCTGGCGGGAAAAAGTAAGACCGCCATCAAAATTCTGGTTGAACCTTGAGGATAATCCGAAAGGTGCAGCAATTTCTCAAGATGGAAGGCCTGGAAGACAAACTGGAGATTCTGGGCATCGCTGAAATCATTGAAAGAGCCCGAACTAAATAAAGAGAGGACCCGTATGGAAAAAGAAGCAATGCTTGAAAAAGTCTATGAAACCGCCAAGGCGTATGAATTGAAAAGTGGTGGATGCGCACAGTGCACGATTGCCGCTATATTTGACGTTCTGGGCGTGGAGGATGATGGTGTTTTCAAGGCCGCAACAGGAATGGCCGATGGTGTGGGACTCACCGGGGATGGGCATTGTGGAGCCCTTTCAGGAGGGACGATGGCCATCAGTTATTTTTTCGGAAGGAACAGAGAAAATTTCGGCAACGTTATGAAACAGGTAAAGGCCTTACTCCTGGCGAAAAAACTCCACGATGGGTTCGTTGAAAAATACGGTACGTGCCGGTGTGCTGATATTCAGACAAAACTGGCAGGCCGCTTCTTTAATCTTTATGATCCGGCAGAAATGAAAGCCGCTTTTAAGGCGGGCATGCCTGATAAGTGCTCAACGCTGGTCGGTGAGACGGCGCGAATGGCCACAAAAATTATTCTCGACGAGCGGGAAACAAAAAAGAAAATTGATAATTCTTGATAAGAACTTCGTTGGTGCTTCACCCCACATTTTGAGATCAATATTTAATTGACATACAAGATAGAAATTCTTATAGTTTAATCGTGAAAAAATAATATTTTTTCAAAAATACGATCAAAGGTGGAGGAAAACAAGAATGAAAAGAACAGCGTTTTTTATTGTGATGATTTTTGCTTTTATGGCGCTTTGTGTCTCGGCTGATGCGAGGGACCAGAAGATGGCGGGTAAAAATAATGGAAGCCTGATCAGTGAATCGAACCCCCAGCCATCCCCGTCGCCGAATAAGGCAAATGTCATTCAGAAAGGTTCGCAGGGTGTGAATCCGGTCAGTGAGTCCAACCCGCAGCCGTCGCCATCCCCGGACAAACTCAAGAAGCTGAAGATTAATAAGATGGGGAAGGAGGTGATTGGTGAATCCAATCCACAACCCTCGCCATCTCCAATAAAAAATAAATAGCAAGGGGTTATCAGGGACAGCGTTATATTAACCGTAATTGGTGAAGGTTCTGTTTAGTTGATAATATCCGCAATCCCTTAATATTTCTAAATTACCGGCGGTTGAAGATTTATGCTTCAACCGCCTTTTTAAAATATTAGTTATTGTCTGATTAGTTATTCTATTTTTTTAAGTGAATTTATGTTGTCATTATTCCATCTTTTCAGGAGCGTTCTTTTTATCGCTGTCTTCCAGGATCATCTCACCGGCTATTCTGGCTGCTTTTCCGGCAGGCAGTCGGCATTTCTTGATGGCGTCTGCTTCAGCGAAGGCCTTCATGTCTTTGGCATCCGTCAATTCGTAGCTGCGTCCGAAAATATGATGCTGGACGTCGCGGCAGTTGCAGCTTCCAAAGATGACCTCAAACTCTTTACAGAGCTTCCGGCAGGCTTTGGTCGTTTTTTGCACGGCCGGCCAGTCTTCAGGGTTTTCCCGGCCAAAGGCAAGTCCCACGGCCATCATAGCCCCGATGACGGCCCCGCAGGTCTCACCCCTGAGAGCAATTCCCGGCATGGCTGTTGCCGCCTTCAGAACCTGGGCATTTCCCAGATTGAAAGTCTCCTGCAGCGCCAATAAGGTCCCCTGAGAGCAGCTTCCGAAAAGCTCTTCGTAATCGCCGGCTTTTTCCTCAAGGCGGTTGAGTGTTTCTTCTCTATTCATGCCTTATGCCATGGCTCATTCTCCGTGATCATCACCTTAATCGCTTCAGGGTCCTGCAACTGCGTCTTGAAGGCCAGGGCGGCCTGATCCAGAGAGAATCGGTGGGTGATCAGGGGTTTGGCGCTGACTTTTCCGCTTTTGAGAAGCTCGATCGATGCGGGGAAATTGCCCCCCAGACAGCCGACGAGAGAGAGGTTCTTGGCGATTGCGGGCAGGGGATCCCAGGCCAGGGGTTCTTCGTAAATTCCTACGAGCATGATCTTTCCGCCGCCGCGGGCCAGGGCGATAGACTGATCAAAGGTAGCCTGCATTCCCGCGCATTCCACGACGGTATTGACGCCCATTTTGGCTGTTGCTTCCATAGCTGCCTTGACGACGTCATCCTTTGCCGCATCGATGATAATATCGGCGCCGCATATTTTGGCGGCTTCCAGCCGCGAGGGCCTGCGTCCGCTGGCAATAATTTTTGCGACCCCCATGGCCTTCAAAACCTGAACGGCGTAGAGTCCGATCACACCCAGGCCGATTACGGCGACCATGTCGTTTTCTTTGGGCAGGGCGCGGTTGACGGAAAAATAGGAAATGGAAAGAGGTTCTACCGAAGCCGCGTCCTCATAACTTAATTCATCGGGCAGCGGGAAGACATTGCGTCCCAAGGCGGCAGAGGGAATATGAACATATTCCGCCATGGCTCCGGGGAATTGGTAGCCCAGAAGCGCCATGTTGGAGCAGCGGTGCCCCTTGCCTTGTGCGCACCAGAAACATGTTCCGCAGGGTTTGAAACCAACCGCCGTTACGCGTGTGCCCGGCGCGATACCCGTCACTTGGGAACCGACTTCAACAATATCGCCGCTGAATTCGTGTCCGAAAATTGTGCCGTCCTGCCCGTCCCGTTTATAAACATGCAGGTCGGAACCACAGACACCGCAAGCCTTTACCTTGATGATGACCCCGTGGGGGTCGAGAATGGGATCGGGAACGGTTTCCGTTCTGATATCCCTTGCGCCGTGCATCACTGCTGCCTTCATTAATTTCTCCTCTCTGAATTGATGTACTCTTATTGAAAAAGCTGTCAAGATGATAAGACATCGCGGCCATTCTAGTGTCTCGGCAATCAAGAAATGTCATTTCGACCGCAGGGAGAAATCTAAGATTTCTCAGTCGTTATGACTCCTTCGAAATGACAGCGTATCGTTGACAGGACACTGGGCATGATCCCTGAGTGCCTAAATCACCGCTGTTGCCTCGATTTCCAACAACATGCCGTCGTAAATAAGACTTTTAATTTCCACGAAAGTGCTGGCCGGGTAGTGATCGCCGAAGTACTTTTTGTAAATCTGGCTGCACTCTTTTCCTTTCGCCAGAAAAGCATCCCGATTGGTACAGTATATTGTCAATCTTACAATATCGGTCATCTTGGCGCCGCCGATGGACATGACCTCTTGAATGTTTTGTAGGATTTGTTCATATTGCCGGCAAATATCCCCTTCCCCGATTAAGTTTCCCTGGGTGTCCGAGGCCCCCTGACCGGCCGCAAACAGGATAGTCCCGCCGTTGGTTTTGACAAGATTCGAGTACCCGCGGGGCTTTTTCCAGGCAGGCGGGTTCAACACTTCTTGCGAAATTACGTTTCCCATGATGCCTTTTCCTCCTTAGTTTTTTTATAAGAACTTTCTTTTACGTTTGAAAAGCTTAGATAAAACGTTCAGTGTCAGCCGCACCAATCGCGGACGCCGTCTGCTAACCGGGGGTTAGGCGGCTATTTTATCGCGACAATTTGTGCGAGGACAATCCGTCCTTCCTGTAGATTACGCAGCTGGTTCTGCGCCATGTCCTCGGAATCGGCTCCCAGGAGCACATGAAATCCAAGGGGTGGCAGGCCTTCCTTGCGAATTTTCTCGGCCAGGGAAGCA
>JAUYFM010000068.1 GCA_030690945.1 Smithellaceae bacterium
TGTGAAATGGGAGTCTGTAACGTTCTGCCAACCGTTTGTGAAGGCACTTTTGAAAACCTGTTTTTCAGGTCTTAAAAGCAGCCGTTGGGTGGGGGATTTTCAAGTGGCCACAGGTGGGGGATTTTGGGTGGCCACCCGGGAGCATATCCAATTGATATGGATAGGTTCGGTGAGAGAGGCGGTGTTTGGATTTGTGGGTTTCACGAGGTTAAAAGCTTATCTTTTGTTCTTCGGGAAATGCTTATTAAAACTCACTCCGTAAAATTGTTACAAGAAAACAAAGGCGACAAGATGGAATTGTTATACAATTATCTGACGAGTACAGAATTTGTGCAAAACATTAAAAGAATAGTCGAAAATTATGATGCCATGTTGGACCAGCTTAACACAGAGAAAAAAGCAATCACTAAGATATGGGCAACAAGAGAGAAACAAATATGGGTTGTCCAAGAAAATATATCGGCATTATTTGGTTCAATTAAAGGCATAGCAGGAAAAGAACTTGAGACTTCAAATGTTCTGGCACTACCTGATAGAGAATTAGAATAAAGGGAACAAACGGATTGGCAGTTCTTGTTTTTGATGACGAGACTGAAACGACCAATATATTCCTGGCGGATGATCCGATATTAAAAAAGCTCAACACAGCATAACCCGTATATAAGATTATAAAACATACATTTAGTGAGAGATGTTTTTAATACAAAGGTTAAATAGGCTTCATGATGTGAGTATTCAAAATTATTCAAAGATATGCTATCGTTCAACGCTGTTTTTACTGACCGGAATAAAATCAGTTGCAGGAGGAGGAAGACATGAAACTATCGCGGCAGGAACTTATTAAAGCACTGCAGGGTTGGAACCAGGCATGGGAGAACCACGACCTGGAGGGGGTCATTGCCCTTTTTGACGACGACATTTTATTCGAGAACTGGACAGGAGCCAAGGCAAAGGGGAAGGAAGCCCTCCGTAAGGCCTGGGCACCATGGTTTGCCAACCACGGTGGTTTTCGCTTTATCGGAGAGGATATGTTCGTCGATGAGGAAGACCAGAAGATCCTATATCGCTGGATCTTTGAGAGCCCGTCTTTTGAAAAAGGTTTTGAGGGGAAACCAGAACGGCGGCGTGGTGTGGATCTACTCCATTTTAAAGATGGGCGAATTTTTGAGAAGCTGACTTATTCCAAGACGACTATTGAAATTGACGGGAAAAGGATGGCTTTTCACCTTTGAGAGACAGAACTTCCCTATGTTTATCGCAACATAGTACAATGCATTATCAAAAGGGGATGGAATCCATGGCGACCGAAGTGGAAGCGAATCGGGGCGAGCGAATTGTGACAAGTACCTGCGCTGGCGACTGCGGCGGACGTTGTCCGCTCAAGGTATATGTACAGGACGGGAAGGTCATGAAGATTACAACTGACGACCGGTTCGGTCCGGATCTCCAGGCTTGCGCCCGCGGCCTGATCCAGCGGGATGTCCTCTATGCGCCTGACCGGATCACCGTTCCTTTGAAGCGGACTGGTCCCCGGGGGAGCGGCAAATTTGCGCCGATCAGTTGGGATGAGGCCCTGGATACCGTTTCCGAGGCGCTCAAGGAAGCCAAAGAAAAAGATGGGCCGCAATCCGTTTTCCTCATGGACTACTCCGGTTCGGTAAGCCTGTTGCATGGGACGCAAAAAGCAAGCCGACGCTTCTTTTCCTTCTTCGGCGGCTGTACCTCCTGGCGCGGCAATTCGTCCATGGAAGGGGCAGTGTTTTCTTCCAAGGCGACCTTCGGCACAATCTTCACGGGCAACTCGCGCGACAATTTTCTTTCTTCCCAACTCATCATTCTCTGGGGCTGGAATCCTCTCGATAGCCGCTTCGGTCCGGAGACGGCCGGATACCTGATAAAGGCGAAGGAGAGAGGCGCGAAGATCATCTCCGTCGATCCCCGATCGAACAACTCGGCTGAAAAGCTGGCCAACCAGTGGATCGCCGTTAAACCGGGCACGGATGCGGCGCTGATGATTGCCATGGCTTATGTGATGATCGCGGACGATCTGTACGATCGAACTTTCATCGAAACGTATACGTCCGGATTTGAGCAATTCAAAGAATATGTGACGGGAGCGGCGGACAGCATACCCAAGACGCCTGCCTGGGCCGAGGAGATCACGGGAGTGCCGAGGGAATCGATCGAAAGACTCGCCCGTGATTACGCCACGCAGAAGCCAGCGGCCCTTTGTGCCGGGTGGGCTCCGGGGCGATCCGCATTCGGCGAGCAATACCACCGTGCAGCTGCGACGCTCGCGGCGATGACCGGGAATATCGGCATCCAGGGCGGCCATGTGTCGGGTGGGACCGATGTCAAAATGGAGGGCTTTCTTTGGGGCTCGCTCGAAGTTCCGGGGGGCAAAAACCCCGCCGTGTACATCACGGATATCTATAATCTCCTTTTGAAAGGGAAAGCGGGCGGGTATCCAAGTGACATCCGGATTCTCTACATAGTCGGCTCCAACGTGCTCAACCAGTTTTTGAATTTAAACAAAGGGATCAAGGCAATGCAAGCTCCGGCGTTTACCGTTATCCATGAACTGTTCATGACTCCCACCGCCCGCTATGCCGATATAGTGCTGCCAGTGGCGCACTTCATGGAAAGGGAAGACATCGGCCAGCCTTTTGTCGGGGGAACGTATAACATTGTCATGGAGAAGGCGGTGGATGCGTTAGGCGATGCCAGAACCGATCTGGCCATCTTCACGGAGCTCGCTGCCCGCCTGGGCCTGGCAGGTTTCAACGACAAGACGGACGAGGAATGGCTCAAGGAGTTTGTATCCCAAACGCCCGGGTTGCCTCCCTATGATGTCCTCAGAGATATTAAAGTTCATCGCGTCAACCTCGCCAGGCCCCTGGTGGCTTTTCGCAAGCAGATTAAAGATCCCGGGAATAACCCCTTTCCAACGCCGTCCGGGAAGATCGAAATTTTCAGTCAGAAGATTGCCGCGATGAAAAATCCGCTGATTCCGCCGATTCCGCAATTCATCGACGCCTGGGATGGACCGCGCGATCCGCTTGCCAAAAAATATCCACTGCAGCTTGTCAGTCCGCATTCGAAGTTCCGGGTGAATTCCACGCTTGACAATATCCCGCGTCTTAAAAAAATTGCCGACGATGCAATATGGCTCAGTCCTCAGGATGCGGAAACGCGGGGAATCAGAAACGGCGACAAAGTCAGGATCTATAATGATCGGGGGCAGTTGGTGGTAACCGCAAAAGTGACTGCGCGTATCATGCGGGGTGTGACCAGCCTCGATGCCGGGGCCTGGTATAAACCTGATGAGACGGGAGTCGATCACGGCGGCTGTGTCAACGTTCTTACCCGGGATGAAAAGACACCGGCCGGTGCCTTCCCGAGTAATACCTGCCTCGTGCAGATTGAGAAATACGATGGCGCATGACAATTCTTGGTGAATTCCGGTTGAAAGTGCACCACTTTTAGTTAAAGAAAAGATCTCTTATGAAGTCGAATATCGTGCTGTATGGCCCGACAAGAGTGTCCATTACATTACTGGTCGAGGCATGTTGGTTCGCGATAAAACTGGTCGATCAGCAAGGATCAATGGTGTCATCTGGGATATTACCAAACAACTGGATTCTATTAAATCTTATAGCACGTCTTTGGACGAATAACAAGAAAAAACCCGCTGTATATGCGGGTTTCGTGGACTTCTTAGGATGTTAGTGGATGATGACTTGGTGGGCGATGCGAGACTCGAACTCGCGGCCTATGGCTTCGGAGGCCAGCGCTCTATCCATCTGAGCTAATCGCCCACGCCCGGTGCTTCTACTATATCCCGTCATAATCTTCAATGAATAAAATTATTACGATATGAATTATAAACACCCTGTTAATTTTCAGGCGAGTGACTGCCTTGTTTTTTTGAGGTATGATCTTTACCCAGATAGAAATTGATCCAGGATGACGTTTGATAAAGATCCCAGTTGCAGGGTGGAACAATGTCTTTGGACAGATGCACTTCCTCTCCGTGTTTCTTCAATCGGGCATAGGCCCGGACATAAACGCACTGTCTCTTTCCGGGATGAACCTCGCACCACCCCTGGAAGCTCCCGCCGCAAGCGCCGTTGCGCTGGTTTTTCGGGCATTGCGACATCGGGCAGAGGTAGGCGACATCGATGAGGGCGCAGTCTCCGCAGTCCTTGCAGTCAAAGAGCATGACCTTATTGAAGTGTTCCAACTTATGAAAGAAGCCTTCCATCTTTGTCCCTTCCACTTTGCGATAAAGGCTCCTCATGACGCTGTAAAGTTTTTTCCCAGGCTCAAACATCAATTTATGGAAGAGCCGCGATAAACCATAGGAACATTCGATTTTGGCATCAAGCGACTGAGATTGTCGCTTAGTCGGCGTTTCCCGGTTAAGGCCCGTGTCCGGATCGCGCTCAAAGTAATAAAAACCGCCGTCAATGGGATAATCGAAGTGCCGAACCAGGTCGGTCCATTGGGAGGCAAGCGCTTCCCCCTGCCGGATAATCTCTTCCACCTGTTCATATTTGATATTGTGCCCGCCGATATGAACCCCGCTGAACCCCATCCCTTTCATGACCGCATACATCCGGGCGGCGCGCAGGATTCTGGCTCTCTCCCCCTTGTCCGGATCATTTCGCTCCCGGTCAATATCCGCAAGGAGTTTATCCGTGACAACGGAGCCCGGCAGGTCGTTACGGTTCATCATTTTGGCCGCGCCGAAAGGCAGGATATAAATATTGCCTACCAGGGGAATGTTAAAATTGTTTTGTTTCATGAAGAGTAGCACTTCGTGAAATTTTCGGGCATCGTAACCCAGCTGTGTGACAATGAATTGCGCGCCGGCTTCGATCTTTTTTTTCAGTTTGTAATACTGGACCATCTGCTCTGCTTCAGTCGCCTTGAAGGGAGAAACGACAGCGCCCGGGGAAAAGTCGCTGGGTTGGTGACGGACGTTACCTTTGATTCCCGGATACGTAAGCCCCCGGTTCATGTCCGATATCAGTTGCAGGGCATGGATCGGATCCAGATCAAAGACCGGGGCAGGTCTTCCCTGGTAGCCGGATACGGGGTAATCCCCGCTCATCACCAGAAGGTTTCTGACCCCAGCCCGATCCAGGGCGTAGAGCTGGCTTTCGATTGCGTTGCGGTTCTTATCTTTGCAGGTAAAGTGGACGAGGGGCTCGATGCCCAGTTTCAGAATTTCACCGCCCATGAAATCAGCGGACATGGCCGGGGTTCCGCCCGGATTGTCCGTCAGGGTCAGGGCATGGATAGTTCCCCCCGAAGCGGCCTGCCCGGCCAGAGCCATGGTCTTATCCTGGACCGCTTCTTTCGCGCCCCTTCCCGGCACCAGTTCCCAGGTGACCGGGAATATATTGGGATTCAATAAAGCCTCTTTAAAACGATTTTCCTGCATAGATATGTCCTCCTGAGAGCCGTGCGCCAAAATTCGCATTTACGAAAGGCATTGTCAACCGTTTTTCACGAGACAGGTCAATAGGCTGAAGGCTGACCCCCTTGCTCACCTAAAGGTGACTCGAGGGGGCGCGAGGCTGAAGGTTATAAGATACAGATGATAGTTTATTTTTCCGACGGTTTATCTTGAACTCTATGTTTAGCAAACCACAAACCCTGCTTCATACTAACAGCCTTCGGTCCTCAGCCTTTAGCCTTCAGTCTCGCGCCCCCTCGCGTGACCTTTAGGTTAGCAAGGGGGTCAGTCTTCAACCTTCAACCTTTTCTTGCAGTTGCTGTGGAAATTTGTTACTTTCATGCCATGCGTTCGGGAAAGCAAAAGTTGACACAGAAAATCTTATATTGTCTGGCGATTCTTGTTATTGCTTGCTGGTCTTCTCAAGGATTCGCCGCGACCGAAATATCCAATATCCGGTATTGGAGCGCACCCGATCACACGCGTGTTGTGTTTGATCTCAGCACTGAACCGGACTATCGGTTTAATATCAGGGGGAATCTTATCACTCTGGAATTTTCCGATGCCTCTTTTCATTCATCGTTACCCGCTGAAAAGATAATCGGCAAACACGGCATCAGCAAAATCATTTTCACAACCGCGGACGGCAATAAATGTAAAATTGAAATTATGCTCGATCAACCTTTAAAAGCGGAAGTTTTCAAGTTAAAAAAATTCATGGATAAGCCTGACCGCGTCGTTGTGGATATTATTGTGGCACAGGCCGTAAAAAAAGAAGCCGCCAAGGAACGGACGCCGCCGTCCGTAAAAAAAAGAGTGATTGTGATTGACCCCGGCCACGGCGGAGAAGATCCCGGTGCCGTGGGTAAAAACGGAACGTATGAGAAGCATGTCGTACTGGCCATCAGCCGTGAAATAAAAAAAGCGATTGATAAAATGCCCGGATATCGTGCGATATTAACCCGCGACGGAGATTATTATGTATCTTTCAGCAAGCGTCTAAACGTGGCCAGGCAGGCTAGCGCGAGCCTCTTCATCAGCGTTCATGCCGACGCGGCGAGAAACCGCCAGGCCAGAGGCACTTCCGTGTATTGCCTCTCCACGGGCGCCGCAAGTAATGAGGCTGCAAAATTGTTGGCGAACAACGAAAACCTGTCCGATATCATCGGTGGCGTCCCCTACGGCGAAGGCAATAACCAATCCGATGAAATCATTCTGAATATGTTTCAAACCAACACCATCAATCTGTCGAAAACGTTTGCCGCCGGTTTGCTTGATCAGATTGGTCGGGTGCAATGTCTGAAGTATCCCAATTTTCATGAGGCGCCCTTTCGTGTTTTGAAATTGCTGGATACCCCGGCCGTGCTTCTGGAAACGGCATTTATCTCCCATCCGCAGGAAGAGCTCACATTGAAAACAGGCAGCTTCAGGAAAATGATTGCTTCAGCGGTTGCATCATCCGTCGCCAATTACTTTTCCGGCTCATCTTCCGTTGCGTCGGCCCGTGACACAAGCAAAAAGGAAGACAACGACGCCCCCACGTTAAAAAAGGCCGCGGACACCACTCGTCCGGTGGAAACGATAACGTATCGCGTTCGACGCGGTGATAATCTGAATGCGATAGCCAGACAACATGAAACGAGCCTTGCCTTGCTTTTAAAGCTGAATCAACTGAAAATCAACGATCCTCTCTATATCGGCCGGAAAATTCTTGTTCCGGTTGCCAAACGTGAGATCGCCGCCGGAAGACTTCTGAAAGAATACTCGGTTCAAAAAGGCGATACGCTGTTTTCTCTAGCCAAAAGCAGTGCCGTCACCGTCGATGAATTGCGTCGCCTCAATAACATGACGGATTCCGATGTTTTATTTTCAGGACAGAAAATTAAACTGCCCCAATAACCAGGATGGCAGGCGCGCCCGGCCATAAACGGTTTATATAATTATCGTGAGAAAGTTTTGCGGATATTTATGACTGTTGCAACTAAACTGCAATTTTGGTACACAGGCACACCATACGAAGTTGCAAAGTCAACCAGGAGATAATGGGCCATGATGGCGTTCACAAAAAAAGGTTTTCTTGTTCTGATTATCGGACTTTCATTGATTCTAGCCTGCAAGCAGACGGAGGAGCCTGTCGGGAAAGATACCCGTTTGAAAGTTATGGCCACGATTTTCCCTCTGTACGACTTTGCCCGTAACGTCGGCGGAGATAAAGTCACCGTTACAATGTTGCTGCCGCCTGCGACGGACGCTCATCACTACGAATTGAAGCCCAATGATATCGTCCGGGTCAGCAAAACGGATATTTTCCTTTTCACCAGTTTTGAAATGGAACAGTGGGCCTACAAAATTATCAATGCCGCCGCTGAAAAAACAAATATGCTGGCGGTCGAAGCCGGACAAGGCGCTTCCTTACTGCCTTTGTCGGCGTTACATCAGCATGATGCGGAGGATCAACCTGCCCGACAAGAAAACGACATGGAACACGCGGCCAAATTTGATCCGCATACCTGGCTAGACTTCGCGAACGCGCAGAAAATGATCGACAACATCACGACGGCCTTCATCAACAAAGATCCAAAAAACAGTGAGACCTATAAAAAAAACGCACAGTCCTATAAGCTCAAACTGCTGGAACTGGATCAAAAATACCGTGATCAATTACAGAACTGTAAAACAAGAACCATCCTACACGCCGGCCACTGGGCCTTTGCTTATCTCGCTTACAGGTACAATTTAAAATATGTGGCGGCCTACAACATGTCGACGGAGGCAGAGCCCTCGCCGCAACAAATATTAACGCTGATTGAACAAGTCAAAGGACAAAAACTGACGTATATTTATTATGAAGACCTGATGGCGCCAAGACTGGCCCAGACCATTGCCGGAGAATCAGGCGCGGGTCTGCTCAAGCTTAATAATGGACACGACATCAGTAAAAAGGATATCCAAAGCGGCGAATCATTCATTTCTCTGATGGAAAGAAATCTGGGGAATCTTAAAAAAGGATTGCAATGCCCATAATTCGTGTAGATGATTTAACATTCCGGTACAACGGCCTGGATGTGATCAGCAACATCACCTTTGCCGTAGAAAAGGGGATATATCTGGGCATCGTGGGTCCCAACGGTTCGGGCAAAAGCACTCTGATTAAAAATATTCTTGGTATTTTACGACCGGAGCAGGGAAGGGTGGAGCTATTCGGCGAGTCCATAAGTCATTTCCGCCAGTGGGAAAAGATTGGCTATCTGCCGCAGCGGCTCAGTGCTCTGAACACCCATTTTCCCGGCACGGTTGCAGAAATTGTTCAAATGGGTTTGCCGAAAAAAGATCCGGTAACGCTGAGGCGCACGCTGGAGATGATGGCGATCGGTCATCTGGCCTCGCGTCTGATCGGCGAACTGTCTTATGGCGAACAACAGCGGGCCATGCTGGCGCGGGCGTTGATAAGACGGCCGGATTTGCTTATTTTTGATGAACCGACCACCGCGCTGGACCCCGAAACCCGGGAAATTTTCTATTCCCTCACCCGGGAGATGAGCCGGACGGACGGAACAACCGTTATCCTTGTAACCCATGACATCGGAGCCATCGGTCAATACGCGCAAAATCTTCTTTATCTGGATAAAAAAGTCATTTTTTCGGGAACATTCAAGGACTTCTGCGCGTCCGAGGACATGACCGGATTCTTTGGTCCGGCGAGCCAGCATCTCATTTGTCATCAACACGACCAAATCGGGAGCAGCGGCTGATGGATTTGCTTGATATCTTCCATTACGGATTTGTTCAACGGGCAATGATCGCGGGTGTTCTGATTGCCGCCGTTTCAGCGCTTTTGGGTCTGTTTCTCGTCCTGCGGCGTTTCTCTTTGATTGGCGACGGCCTGGCCCATACCACGTTCGGCAGCGTTGCGGTTGTCCTCTTAATCGGCATCAGTCCCCTTTATGTAACCCTGGCGGCGCTGCCGCTGGTGATGGTTTCCTCTCTGGCCATTTACAAATTAACCTCATCGAGAAAGATAAACGCGGATGCAGCCATCGGCATTGTTTCTTCGCTGGGGATTGCGGCAGGTATTATTCTGGCCAGCCTGTCCGGGGGATTCAACGTCGATTTATTCAGCTATCTTTTTGGAAACATCCTAACCGTAAATAACACCGAACTGCTCCTTTCTTTTATTGTTTTTTTAATTGTCGTGGCTGCGGTTATTTACTTCTATGACGATCTGTTCGCCGTGACCTTTGATCAGGAACTGGCTCAAAGTATGGGCATCAAAACCGGACGGGTCAATGTCATTCTCTTTCTGCTGACAGCCGTTGCCGCTGTGCTGGCCATGAAAGTTGCCGGCATCATGCTGGTTTCAGCGCTGCTGATTCTGCCCGCGCTCACCGCCCTGCAGCTTTCCCTCAGTTTCCGGACCACGATGATCGCCGCTGTCGGTTTCGCCGTCGGGGCGGTTCTTTGCGGAATCGTGTTTGCTTTTTTGTTGAATTTACCGGCAGGCGCCATGATCGTTATGTTTAATATCTGCTTTCTTTTTCTTGTTTTCGCGGCCAAGAAACTCTCTCATCTGCGGAGGTGAAGCATGATGTCGATGATCAAAATTTTTGCAACATTTTCCAATCTGCTTTTTGTTGCCGCAATTCTTTTGGGTCTTTATTTGCCGCAGGCCGCGCAAGCCGCTTCTGTTCTGATTCTGCCGGCATTGATGATTACGCTCACCGTGGCCTTGCTTCGTTTTCCCAGTGGTTTTCTCAATGAACCCAGAAGGCTCCTTTCCGGGGCGCTTTGGGGCAACCTGATGAACTACCTGGTTTTGGGAAACCTGATTATCCTGGGGAGCATTTTTTTAATCCGTGATGAGAAATACTGGATTGGCCTGGTCCTGATCGCCGCCGTTCCTCCCGCGGTAGCCATCCTGCCCCTGAGTGAAAGACTGCGCGGGGATAAGATGTTGACACTGGCCGGTTTTGCCGGAACTTATCTAGGCGCTCTTATCCTGACTCCCCTGATCGGGGTAGCATTTCTCAAGTTTGTTCCCATCCATTACGGCAAACTCATGATTCTGGCCGTCACCTTGATCGTGCTGCCGCTTGTTCTGTCCCGTATTGCCGTTGATCGAAAGTGGGATACCCGGATTGAACGCCATGAGGGAACCATTTCGGGCGGATGTTTTTTTGTCATTTTTTATGCTCTGGCGGCCAATAACGCGCATCTGATCAGGCAGTGGCCTTTAGAAATCATCTTAATTTCCGTCCTTGCTTTGGCCACCGTCTTTTTGATCACTCTCGCTTTGATGCTCATCGGCCGGTTTTACAAAGTGTCCCATTCAACCATTTCATCGCTTCTGCTTTTAGGCACCATGAAAAATTACGGCCTGGCCGGGGGGATTGCTCTGTATATTTTCAATAATGAAGCCTCTGTGCCCGCTTTAATCTTTTCTATTTTCATGTTTCTTAACGCCATTTGGCTGAAATTCAGAGCGCGAAATCATGCCCCATCTCCGGCATCAGAGCAGACACCTCCAACTTACATTTGACAAAATAAATAGGCTTGCCTATACTAACCTCTAATAACATTGGAAAGGAGAAAAAACAGTATGGCGATAAACTTATCGGAACTGCCTTACGCGAAAGATGCGCTAGCCCCATATATCAGCGCGAATACCTTGGAATTTCATTATGGCAAACATCACAAAACGTATGTGGATAACTTAAACAAATTGATTGCCGGAACCGATCTGGAGGGAAAGACACTCGAAGAGATCATTATAAATGCCGCAAAAGATCCGGCTAAAGCAGGTACTTTCAACAATGCCGCCCAGGTCTGGAATCATTCTTTTTACTGGAAATGTCTGAAGCCGCAAGGAGGCGGTGCGCCTACGGGGGCCGTCGCTGCCAAAATTAATGCCGCCTTCGGCAGTTACGACAAATTTGTCGAAGAGCTTAAAAATGCCGGCGCTACTCAGTTTGGTAGCGGATGGGCGTGGCTGGTTTTAGACGGCAATGATTTAAAAATTACCAAAACGCCGAATGCCGACACCCCACTGGCTCACGGACGGAAGGCGCTGCTTACCATCGATGTCTGGGAGCATGCTTATTATCTTGATTATCAAAATCGAAGGCCGGATTATCTCACGGCGGTCATCCAGAACCTGATTAATTGGGATTTCGTGAATGCCAATTTAGGTTGATGGTTGGCGTTCGCTTTGCGGATTTGACCCATACGGCCACCAGGTTTGGCCATGAGCAATAACTATATAAAGAAGGGGGCTTGATACCAAGCCCCCTTCTTTATATAACAAACACTTGCAGGATTACTATTTATTCTTATCTACTCGATCTTTGAGTTCTTTGCCTACTTTAAAAAAGGGCAGTTTTTTGGGTTCAACTTTTATTTTTGTACCCGTTTTAGGATTTCTTCCCGTGTAGGAACCATATTCTTTAACGACAAAGCTGCCGAATCCCCGAATTTCGATGCGGCCGCCGTTTTTTAACTCATCGGTAAAACCTTTAAAAACAAGGTTAACAACATCAATTGCTTTTTTTTCCGTTAAATTCAGCTTCTTGCTCAAAGCTTCAATAAGACCGGATTTGTTCATACACCCTCCTTAAGGCTATTTACAGATATAATTGCCTGATAATATGATGCTGGTCATCTCGCACGTGGGCGACTATTATTTATTTTTAATTGATTGTCAAGAATATTTTTACCTTTTTTGCTCTGTGATTCATCAAGTAGCTGACGAATTTCCTGGCCGGTCAGAGAGCGCCACTCGCCTTCTCTCAAGCCTTTCAAAGTAATGTTGCCGATGGATTCGCGCACCAGTCGGGTCACTGGATGGCCGGCCGCTTCAAAACCTCTGCGAATAATCCTGTTTTTGCCCTCGCGCAATGTAAGACTGAGCCAACAGCTTTTATCATTGGTCTTTTCAATTTTCAGATTCTCAGGTTTGAATACGCCATCCGGCAACGAAACGCCCTTGGTGATTTGTTTAAATTCCTCAGAGCTTAAACGTCCCGAAATCTTTGCCCGGTAGGTCTTGGGCATCTGGAAACGCGGATGCTGCATTTTTTGCGCAAAGTCCCCGTCATTGGTCAGAAGCAATAGCCCCGCCGAATCATAATCGAGCCTGCCTATGGGGTAGACCCTTTCCGGAACATCCCGGACCAGATCAACAACCGTCGGCCTGTTCTGCGGATCGGACATCGCAGTAATATATTCCGCTGGTTTGTGCAACGCAATGTAATAGTTAGTTTTTTCAACGGAAATGGTATTGCCGTCAATCCGGATCACATCTTTTTGTGGATCGGCTTTGACGCCCATTTCCCTCACAACCTCGCCGTTAACGCTAACCCGTCCTGCCGTGATCAGCTTTTCGGCATGACGGCGCGAATCGATGCCGGCGGCGGAGATAATTTTCTGTAAACGTTCTTTCATGAAGTGGTTTCATCCTCAATTATTTCAGGCTCAAAGGGCTCCTGATTGATGGTTTCCTTTGTTTCGGCTGTTTTCTGGGGTGTTTGTGGTTCTCCGGGCCGAACTTCATCCAAGATGAAGGATTCCTTGTCCGGTGCTTCCTGCAGGACATCATCGAAATCAATTGCCTCCTGCTCATAGACTTCCTGCTGCTCGGTCAGCTCCTTCATCTCTCTCATTGTCGGCAGGTCCGCCAGTTCTTTGAGGTTGAAGACTTCCAGGAATTTTTTGGTCGTGCCGTAAATAATAGGTTTGCCCGGCACATCCTTACGTCCCACGATACGGATCAGTTTCTTTTCCAGAAGGCCCTTAAGCGGCGCGCTGACATCGACGCCGCGAATACTTTCAATTTCCATTTTTACAATCGGCTGCCGGTAGGCCACAATGGCCAGTGTTTCCAGCGCCGCCGGAGACAATGACGCAGGCTTCGTGCCTTTGAGTTTCTTGACCCAGGCGGAATGCTCCGGTCTTGTGCGAAACTGAAAACCACCCGCGACCTCCTGCACGCATATCCCGCTTTGGCGTTCTTCATATCCAGTGATCAGCTTCTCTAAAGCTTCCTTGATTTCCGTTTTATCCGCGCCGGTAAGCACGCTACAGATTTTCTCCAGCGCGAGCGGCGATTCCGACGCCAGAATTAAAGCTTCAATAACAGCTGAAATATTTTCCATTTAAGACTCCACAGCCGGGAATATTCGAATGACGCCAAACGTTGCCGTCTGATAAGCTTTAATCATTCTGAGCTTAATAAGTTCCAGCAAGGCTAAAAATGTATAAACGACTCGGCGACGATCTTTTCTTTCTCCCAGCAATTCTTCAAAGGTGAGATTTTTTTCGCGCGTCAGGCGCTCCATGACATCGTTGATAATATCCGTCAGTGACAATTTTTCCAGATCAATCTCCAGCAGCTCTTTTTTATCCAGGCGCGAAACAAGGTGATGAAAGGCTTCAATCAGTTCAAAAATACTCACTTCCAGCAGCTCATCTTCATCCGCATTTGTTTTTTTTATGTCTTCAGACAAGACGGTGGACCGTTTAAATACATCCCGTTCCAAAAGCGGTCTTTGCGTCAGTTCTGCGGCTGCGTCCTTGAAAGTCTGATATTCCAGAAGCTGGCGGACCAGCTCGGCGCGCGGATCGTCTTCCAGATCTTCTGCGGACGGCTCTTCCGGCACAGGCAGGAGCAAGCGAGACTTGATATGAATCAGGGTGGACGCCATGACCAGATATTCGCCCGCCAGATCCAGATTCAGCGATTTAATAATATTCAGATATTCAAGATACTGCTGGGTGATCAGGGCGACGGGAATATTATAAATATCGATTTCATTTTTTTTGATCAGATATAACAGGAGGTCCAGCGGACCTTCGAAGATATCCAGCTTGATCGCATAATCTGTCGTCTGTTCTTCGTTCATAGAAGTCTTTAAATTTTAACGGCCTCGCGAACCTCTTCCATGGTTTCGCGAGCGATTTTGGTCGCCCGGACGTTGCCGTCCGTTATCATATCATAAATTTCCTGCAGATGGCTCAGATAATAATCCATGCGTTCGTGGACAGGCGCCAGCGCCTCCTCGATGCGCGCCGCCAGCATTTTTTTGCAATCGATGCAACCGATACCGGCAACGCGGCAGGCCTTGTTGATTTCGGCCACGGTTTCCCGAGGTGTGTATAATCCATGAAAAGTGAAGACATTGCATATGTCGGGATTCCCCGGATCTTTTTTTCTCATCCGCTGCGGATCGGTAAACATGGAAGCGACCTTCTGATGAAGTTCCTTGCCCCGGTCGGACAGATAAATCGAATTATCGTAGGACTTGCTCATTTTTCGGCCGTCGATGCCCAGCAGTTTGGGCACTCGGGTTAAAAGCGCTTCCGGTACGGGGAACACGTCTTTATAAAGAAAATTGAAACGGCGGGCGATCTCGCGGGTCAGTTCAACATGCGGCAACTGGTCCACGCCGACCGGCACGCCATACGCCTTGTACATGATAATATCGGCCGCCTGCAAGACGGGATAGCCCAGGAAACCGAACGTGGATAAGTCTTTCGAAGTCAGTTCCACCTGCATTTCTTTATAGGTCGGATTGCGTTGCAGCCAGGCCAGCGGCGTAATCATGGAAAGCAGCAAAAATAATTCAGCGTGTTCTTTGACCGCCGATTGAACAAACAGCGTGCTTTTGACCGGATCGAGACCGGCGGCCAGCCAGTCGATCACCATACTCACACCATTGTCTTTGATGCATTCCGTCGAACTGTATTCACTGGTAATCGCGTGCCAGTCGGCCACGAAGTAAAAACAGTCGTAGTTGCCGCTTTCCTGCAGTTCGACCCAGTTTCCTAAAGCGCCATGTAAATTTCCCAGATGCAGACGGCCTGTCGGTCTCATCCCGCTGAGAATTCTTTTCCGTGCCAAATCAAAAGCTCCTTGCCGTTGTCCTTGCTGTTGATGAATAAATGCACCAAGGCCTCCGATTGTCAAATAAATAATGCGGAGGCCTTGGTTTCAATAAAAGCTTAAAAAAACGCTATTTCACTTTGTCGGCCAGAGTCTTGCCGGCTTTGAATTTAACAACTTTCTTTGCGGGAATCTTAATGGCCTTGCCGGTCTGAGGATTCCTGCCCTCTCTTGCTTTTCTTTTGACGACGGAGAACGTGCCAAATCCAACCAATCCAAGCCTTCCAGACTTTTTAAGTTCTTTGGTCACTGCCGCGACATACGCATCCAGCGCATCTGCTGCTGCTGCTTTGGTAATACCCGCCTCGTTTGCCATAACCCCGATCAATTCTGCTTTTGTCATACGCCACCCCCCTTTCATGAAATTAAACGTCTAATTTTATAATTCGCCGCTCAGTGCGACCCTCATACTGTTCTCCAGTTCTGAACCCCGAACTTGATCATCCTGACAACCATGATAGAATAGACTTTCAGAACCTGTGCCCGATACACCGCAACAATTTGTTCGACCCGGCTTGTTTCCTCGTTGGACGACGTGTGCGATGCTTCAAACTGGCGCTACGACTAACATGAAAAAAATGAACAATCAAGAAAAAAGTAACGGTGTATTATCTTTCCCGGCGCAGTTTTGCCGACCGAAACAATATCGTTTTTCCCGGATAACACGGGGCCCGGGAAAAATTTCAAAACCGGCGCTAAATCCAGACTGTCCTCTTTGACAAGCGTTGCGCCATGTGCTAGTAGTCCGCACACAATCAGGGGCGGGCCGGAACCTGATCGGACTAACTGAAAGAAAAGGCACGGATATTTTATGAAAAACAGTATTAAACAGACGCTGCAAGGCTGGATCATTCTCTCTCGTCCGCCGTTCCATATCGTGGGCCTCCTGCCCTTCCTTCTGGGCACTTTTCTGGCCTATCAAATAGCCGGCGCCTTTAATCTGGAAGTGTTTATTTTAGGCGTTGCCGGTGTTATGCTGATTATGCTCTCCACGCATCATGCCGGCGAATACTTTGATCAAAAGGAAGATGCCATTGCCAACCGCCTGCATAAAAACCAGTTTGCCGGCGGCACCCGTGTGATTATCGAAGGTAAAATACCCCCCCGTGTTGCCCGTTGGACGAGCATTATTGCCTTCCTTATTGCTTTCGTGATCGGCATCGTGCTTCAGTTTGTCTATTTGACAGGTCCCTATACGCTGATGCTGGGCTGCCTGGGGGCGTTGCCCGGATTTTTCTACTCCACGGAACCCATCCGGCTGGTTAAGCGGGGCGTGGGCGAAATATTTATCGGTTTTTGTTACGGCTGGCTGCCCGTGGCTTCGTCTTATTACATTCAAACCGCCGCAATCGTGCCCATCATACACTGGTTGTGGTTGCCGATCGGCTTCTCCATTTTTAACGTTATTCTCCTGAATGAATTTCCCGATTATGAAGCGGATATGGCGGCAGGAAAAAAGAACCTGCTCTACCGGATCGGCAAACAAAAAGGTAAAGTGGTTTATATCATTTTTAATCTGCTCACCTGTCTGACCATGCTGGCGTCACCGGGATTCGGGGTTCCTTTGAAAATCATTTATTTTTATCTGCCGTTTGCGGCCATCGCGTTGTTTATCGTTTATCAGATATTAACAAACCGCCACGAAGACGCCAAACGGCTGGAAATCTTGTGCGGCTTGAATATTGTCGTGAATGTCGGAACGTCGTTGGCTTTTATGCTGGCTTTCATTTGAGAACACGATGAAACACAAAAAAGTAAAAGCATTTTATAATCCCCCCTCTCTTTTATTGAAGCAGTTGGGAAGCACGCTGTTGATGGGGTATCTGAACCGCTGGCGGAATTTTCCGGGATGGCTTGTCCAGCATGGTTTTCAATCCATGCCTGTGGCCAACGGCGCCTGGGGCATGGGCTGCATCGGTTATCCGGGGCATCCGGTCTGGGAAGTCACCGGCGCCTGCAACCTGCGCTGCATCCATTGCCGTGCCACAAGCGGCAAAGCGGCGGCTGACGAACTGACTACCGATGAAGGCAAAAAACTGATTGATCAGCTGGCCTCGGAGAGCGAATTCCGCACACTGATCTATACCGGCGGCGAGCCATTGGTGCGGCCGGATATTTTTGAGTTGCTCAGGCACTCGCAAAAGGCGGGACTCGCCAACATCATCGCCACCAACGGAACATTAATTGACGAAGAAATGGCTTTCAAACTGAAAGACCACGGCGTGGTCTGCAACGCCATCAGTTTTGACGCGGCCAATCCGGCCATTCACGATATGGTCAGAAACAAGCCCGGCTCTTTTGATCTGGCCTTGCGGGCCGTCGAAGCGACTAAAAAAGCAGGCATTTTGCTGCAAATCAACACAACGGCGATGGAATACAACATGCAGCATTTACCGGAACTGATTGATTTTGCAGATCAAAGCGGGGCAGGCATCATGCTGATGTATCAATTGGTCGCGGTAGGGCGGGGCGAAAAAATTGAAAAGGCCACGCTGAAGAAAAGCGCCAATAAGTACTTGAGCGAATTGATTGCCGAGAAGCAGAAAATCGCCAAAACGATCATCGAGCCGGTGGCCGGGCCCCAGTACTGGCCTTATCTGCTCGAAAAAGGCGGTATCCGCGGCGGCCTGCCGCTTAAACTCGCCGGTCATCTCTTCCACGGTTGCGCAGCAGGACGTGGATTTGTTTACGTCAAGGCCAACGGCGACGTCTGGCCCTGTCCCTTTGTCGAGGTCAGCGGCGGCAATATCCGGGAAAGAAGTTTTCATAACATTTATTTCGAATCCACCTTATTTAAGGATCTACGCCGGCGTGAAGAAAAGCTCAAGGGCCTGTGCGGCGACTGTCCATATAAAACCGTCTGCGGCGGCTGCCGCGGCCGCGCCCATGCCTACAGCGGCGACTACCTGGCCGAAGACCCCCGTTGTTTCATCCGGGAAAAAGAAAAAACAGATAAGCTTCACCCATAAGCTTCTTCTTGACCGCACAAAATCTTTATGAGGTCATATTCATAAATACTTTAACTATTTACAATAATTAATAAATAGAATAATCCGTGGGGAAACTTATTGACATGGATTAATCTCTATTGTAATTATTTTATCAAGGGTGTTTCATGCAAAAGAAGATAACCATCAAAATAGGCTTGGGTCTCCTGATTCTAACAACGTTTTTGGTTTCCGGTTGTGGTTCAACCGCGACCGCGACCGTTGCGGAAGGAAAATCAATGGTGGTAAAAAATGAAGGGCATTCCTCCCCGTCCGCGGGAGGGGTTGGCGATACAATCAGGGTCTTGTGGACGGTTTCCGGGTATAAAATGGGCAATAACCCTCTCTGGGAAGAAAAAGATGCGCGCGCCATGCTTTTCAAACCTCTCGATATCACCGCTACCACAATTACCTTTGACGGCAAAACGTGCCGGGATGTCACTTTTCAAAAAGAGACGCTAAAAACCAAAGAATACCTGGCCTCCGCTTTTCACACAACACCGCAAATTCTTGGAATCACAGAAGAGGTCGTAGAAGTGGTCAAAACAAATTGTAGCCTGCCGGGGTTTGACCAGTATCTGCGCCTGAAAGACAGAAGGCTTGTTATTTATCTCAACGGTGTTTTCTTTTACTTTGAACCGAATGTAAATTACTGATTCCACGAACATGGTTTAGGAATGACGACGTAGAAGATTCAACAAATGTTTAAACGGCAATAATGCTAAATGATTGACCAGGAGGGGGGAAATGAAATGATTAAAAAATTATTCAGACTTTTTTGCGCAATGTTAATGGTTGGTTTGCTGGTTAACACATATGCTTTGGCGGCTTCAGCCACTGACTATTCAGGCCCGAAGCCATTGACACCGCAGCTCTCCAGCGACGGCAAGACTTTGTATAATGGTGTTCCGACAGTCGTCTTAATTGCGGACCCCAATCCACCGGCCAACCAGGTGAATATTCCGCCGCCAGCTAAACTAAGTACGCTACCGGAAAAGGTTTCATCCACGTTTAACATCACTTATGTTCCCAATGGCGGCACTGATAGCTGGGGCGAACGCTGCTACGCGTTTCCGGCAGGAGCGCAAACCGCTTTCGCTGCCGCTGCGGCTATTTGGGGCAACCTGCTCGCATCTAACGTGCCTATTGCCATTCGAGCCTGCTGGGCTAATTTGGGGGCTTCCACTACATTAGGGTATGCTGGCGGCCAGACGTCCTATAGAGATTTCGCGGTCGCCCCGCGGGCGAATATATGGTACCAGTCATCATTAACGAATGCTTTGCGTGGCGTTGACTCGGATTCTGCTTTATTTGATATGCACATTACTTACAACAGCAATTTTAGCTGGTACTATGGTACAGATGGTGCAACCCCGGCAGGCCAATACGACTTAATGTCCGTTGTTCTGCACGAAATTGCTCACGGCCTCAACTTTAGCGGTTCCATGATATCTGTAGATGGAATAACTGGTGCAGCCACATGGGGCATGGGCTCTCCTGTCTATCCTAATATTTACGATTATTATATGAGAGACAATTCCGGTAATCAGCTCATTAATACAGCTGTATATGCGAATGGATCCGCGGCCTTGGGGAGCGCGGTGAGATCTGATAGCATCTGGTTTCATGGCACCAACGCCATAGCCGCCAACGGCGGCACGCGGGTGAAGATGTACGCTCCTGCTGCTTGGGCTGGCGGGTCCAGCTACTCACATTTAAACTATGCAACTTTCTCGGGCGGTGCAAACCGGCTGATGGTGTATGCCACTTCAATAGGCGTGGCTACACATGATCCCGGTCCTGTTACAAAGGGTCTTCTCAAAGATTTGGGTTGGACGGTTAGCGGTGGCGCTGTGCCGGCAGCACCCAGCGGCCTTAGTGCCTCAACCGTTTCCGCGACAGCAATCAATCTGAGCTGGACGGATAACTCTACCAATGAGACGGGATTTAAGGTTGAGATGAAGACTGGGGCAGGCGGCTCATACAGCCAGCTTGGTACTGTCAGCGCTGGGGCCACCGGTGCCAACATTACCGGTCTTACTGAGGGGACCACGTACTATTATAGAGTAAGGGCATATAACGCAGACGGAGACTCCGCTTATTCCAACGAGGCAAATGCAATTACTCTGCCGGCCGCACCTAGCGGCCTTAGTGCCTCATCCGCTTCCGCGACATCAATTAATCTGAACTGGACGGTTAATTCGTCCAGCGAGACAGGGTTTAAGGTTGAGATGAAAACTGGGGCAGGCGGCTCATACAGCCAGCTTGTTCCTACTGTCAGCGCTGGTGCCACCGGTGCCACCGTTACCGGTCTTACTACGGGTACTACGTACTACTATAGGGTGAGGGCATATATTGGAGCATTAAACTCCGATTATTCCAACGAAGCTAATGCAACGCCTGTAGTTCCCTCCGCTGGTGGCGGCGGCGGTGGTGGCGGATGTTTTATTGCTACGGCTGCTTTCGGCACCCCGATGGAAAAACATGTTCAAATTTTACGGGACTTCCGCGATAGCTTTCTTTTAACATCGTCCGCGGGGCAGGCTTTCGTGAAATTCTATTATGAAGTCAGCCCGCCGATCGCAGGCAAGATCGCCCAAAGTGAAGGTTTACGCTTCATCACCCGCGGCAGTTTGATGCCGTTTGTGGGGATGGCGTACTTGATGGTTACCTACGGCGTCACGACGACATTGCTTTTAGCGTTGTCCTTGATGCTGATGCTGGGTGCGGTGGTCTGGATCATCCGCAGAAAAATGATGATGGTCAACCCATAGAATGTTTATTTTAAAATGATCAAAAAAGGGGCTTCAATATGAAGCCCCTTTTCTTTTGCAATTCCTTTCAGGTCACTCGTTTCGAAGGCGATGGGGCTAGCTGTAGGGCGCGGTCCTCGAACGCGCCGCTTTTCGAATTGTTCAGGAACATCTTTTCGGACTGTTCGGGGATAACCTAATGATACCAAGTTGCCATCAAATGGTAACTGTAGTACGGGTCTTTAGACCCGTTGAACAAACGAACCTAATAACCTGAAGGTCACGCGAGGTTCGGACTACATTGGTTCGTTATCCTATGAATGCAACTTGGTATGACCTGATGACCTGAAGGTCACGCGAGGTCACGCGTCAGTCCCTACAATATCGTAATTCATTTTCATGTCATAACCTTTCAGGTCACTCATTTCGAAGCGAAGCGAGAAATCTTGTTTTTAATTCAAGGTATTAAGATTCCTCACATACGTTCGGAATGACAACTGTTATAATTGTGACACAGTCTCCAGTGGGCGGGGATACCCTAATACCCTAAAGGGTACTCGAGGTTACACGTTGAGGGGAAGGGGATCATTATATTCACCCTCCCTCAATCCCTCCCCTCGAGGGAGGGAAGAAAAAAAGAGTGCCACGTCGCGTAAGGCGCTCCTTGCAATGATGGGGGGATGGGATTTTTCCTAAACTTTCAACCTTGGTCTTTGTTATTTCTTGTCTTTGATGCCCAGCGATTCGCAGATGATCTCTACCGGATCAAAGGCGTCCATTCCGGAAAGGCCGGCGAGCTGCATGCGGCAGGAACCGCAATCCGCCACAATCGCCTCCGCGCCCGTTTTCTTAATTAACGAAACGGCGCGACCGCCCAGTTGTAACGCCGTGACCTCATTGATTTTTTTAAATCCGTAACTGCCGTTAAGTCCGCAGCAGTTGTCATCCAGAATCTGGCAGGTAAGCCCCGGAATCAACTGCATCAGATTGGCTGCCGGATAACCGATTTCCAGCGCCCGCAGGTGGCAGGGGATGTGGTAGGCCAGTGTGCGGTTGACTTCCTTGAATTGGGGTTTGATCTCCCTCTCCGCGATCAGTTTGAGGACATATTCGTGCAGGTCGTAGCTGTTTTCCGCAATCTTTTTTGCCCCGGGTATTTCCATGATGCCCTGATAATCGTGCAACAGACACAAGCCGCAGGATGTGCATGTATAGACCACGTCGTATCCCGCATCAACATAATTGGACAGAGAGGCAATATTCTTTCCGGCGAAAGAACGCGCCAGCGCCAGGTTGCCGTTGCCCAGAGCGGGCAGCCCGCAGCACCACTGGGGAGGCAGGACAACATCAATCTTAAACGATTGCAGCATCCGGATGATTTTTCTGCCGATATCGGGGCGGTAAAAGTTGATGAAACAGCCGTAAAAAAAGGCGACTTTCCGGGTCTCGCGGCTGCGGCTTTTCATGCTGCCCCGCAGCGTTTTGAAGCTGAATTTGGGGAAGGGGATGTAGGTCGCGATGCCCATGCGCTGAAATATTTTTTTACCGATTTTCGTTGCGGCAAATCTATTGGCCAAAGGCGCGGTCAGTGACCCCAGCGTGGAGAGGTAGTAGTTGTTGGCGAAAAGCAGATGTGCTGCCGTATGGGGATGCTCCAAACCGTATTTCTGCTGCGCCCGGAGAATGATCTGCGCCGGTTCCACGCCGCAGGGACAGGCCATTTCACAGCGTTTGCACTGGCTGCAAGAGAGCACCCATTCATCGGCTGATTTTTCCCGGTTGCTCCGGAAGCGCTGGGCGTCGGGCCCCGCCTGTTTGGGGCCGGGAAAGGCCGGGTTGACCCGGAACACGGGGCAATTCTCCACGCAAATGGTGCAGCGTATGCAATGTTCGTACTTCATGGGAGGTGCTCCAGACACGACTTAGCCGCCGCCTGTCCCGTGGCTATCGCGAAACCGTGGCCACAGCCGTTTTTCAATGCCTCCGTGTGGGCGAGGATGGCGCCGCAGACAAAAATGTTATCCCAGGGGCAACCCACGGGCCGGAAGGATGAATCGACCGCAATGCCCGCCCGACCGATGCCGTGGTTCATGGAAAAATAATCCTGATCAAACCAGGCCTCCCGCTCACCCGGCACAAATACCGGCAGATGAAACACCTTTTCCACAATCGTATCGCGCTTCGCCTCCAGACCGCCGCCGACAAACGATCCGGTGGCCAGAATGAACGCTCTGGCATTGAGGCTGTTGGGTCTGCCTTGTGATTGGGCCATGACCGCTTCAATCTGCCTTCCGGTTTTTTCCACGCCGACCACCGGCCAGCCCCAGTAAATCATGCCCCCCTTGCGGCGAAAATGATCTTTCAGCCCGTTAAACAGCCTTCGACCGGGCATGGAAGGCGGAATTGTGGGAATTTCAAAGACGGGACGCTCCAGACGATATTCGATTTGTTTGATGATAGCCGCCGCCGACTCCAAACCCAAAACAGCGGGAACGGCAATTTTGTCCTCGCGAACCTGCTGTTTTTCCAGCCACAGGATGAACGCTTCCAGAAAAGATTCATCTTCAAAATTGGCCGCAATGCCCATGGTCGTAGAAACGCCGGCGTCGTAGGTTGAGAACGACGCGTTTTTGAACCGCGAGATAATGTATCCGGGATAAAAATCCTTCAGACCGGCAAAGGTGATAATATGAATCCTTTCATTTTCGTTTTGCGGGGAGGCCTGCATGGTCACGGGCGTCAGGCAGGTGGTTTTGAATGTGCCGAGGGCGGAAAGAACCCGGCGGTTATTTTCCAGCCCTCCCGTATAAGGCATGTTCATGGCTGCCATGATTTGTTGAAAATCATCGAGCGCCTGACGAATCGTCCCGGAAGAAACCAGATGAAAGGGATGGTCCTGGGAGAGATGGGCAATCCCCTGCAAGGGATCATCGTTTTTGGCGCAAACATCAATACAACCAGTGGACAGGCAAGCGGTTGGCTCACCGGCGGTGACCAGCGCCACTTTTAAGCCCTGTTCGGAAAGCCAGGCGCCCGCGGTCAGACCCGCCACGCCTGCGCCAATGATAATGACATCGTATTCAATGACGCTCACTTGTTTTTCTCCATCGCCAGGATGCCCAGGTAGATATATTCGACAAGCTGCTCCTCCCGCAACTGGTCTCCCCACAGGGCGTAGCGGATGCCGCGAAACCGCCTCTGGAGAAATTCCCGCAGGGATTGCACGGATTGCTCCGTCGTTAAAATATTCATGTCATGCATTATGCCGAGCGCGCGAAACGTGCAGAACCCGCCCTGACAGGGCCCCATGCCCAGGCGTGTTCGATGCTGAATATCGCCGATATGCCGGGTGCCTGTCTGTTCGATTGTTCGTTCCACGTCTTTCCGGGTCACCAGCTCGCATTCGCAGATAATGTTTTTCATGTCCGCCAGGCGTTTAGACAGGGGATAGCCGCTGAGTTCTTCCTGTCCGTCCAGCGGTCTTTCAGCGGTTTCACAGGCCCTTTTCAGATTGAAGGCATTCATGATGGTATCGACCATTTTCTCCGCCATGAGCCGGAAGGTTGTGAGCTTTCCGCCGACGATGCTGTACATGCCGTTTTGATGGTCAATAATCTGAAAGCCGCGTGAAATCTCACGGCTATCGAGTTTTTGCGATTTAAGCAGGGGACGGACGCCGGAAAATGACCGAATGATGCGCGTATGATTGAAATGCGGGATCATTCGGCCCGCCTCTCCGATAATCGTGTCCACCTCAGCGGGTTGAATCGCGATTTTATCAGGGTCTTCCACCGTCAGCGATGTGGTTCCGGCCAGACAGACCGCTTCGTTCGGAACGATAATATCGCCGTCTGAAGAAGGCCGCAGGCGGTTGATGACCATATCGGTCAGGCGGTGGTTGGTGATCACCAGGCTGCCTTTTGATAAGGTAATGGGCACGTCGCAGCCGGCCAACCGGGCTATGAGATTGGTCCAGGCGCCCGAGGCATTGACAATGATATTGCCATGAATTTCTTTCACGTCGCCGGTGGCCGCGTCAGTGGCTTTAACGCCGATGCAACGGCCGTGGGACTGCACGATTTCCGTGACTTTGTGGCGCGTAAAGCTTAAGCCGCCCTTGAGCTCCGATGTTCTCATGTTGAGCATACATAAGCGGAAAGGATCAATCGAGCAATCGGGAACCTTAATGGCTTCCTCGATGTCCGGATTAAGATTGGGCACCAGTTCGAGCGCTTTGGTGGAAGACATGATTTCCGTCGGAATGCCGACGTCGTCACAGCTTCTTAGAAAACGTTCCCGATACATTTTAGAATCACCCGGCAGCCGCACAAACAATCCGCCGGTCGGTTCCACGCATTTTTCGCCGATGCGGCGGAGAATCATATTCTCATCGTAACATTCTTTGGCCGCAATCGGGTCGGACACTGCGTATCGGCCACCGCTGTGTAAAAGGCCGTGACAGGCGCCGGTAGCGCCCGCTGCATAATCCCCCTTTTCGATCAGGCAATGGGGAATGCCGCGCAGCGCGAGATCTCGCGCGATCCCGCACCCCGTAGCTCCCCCGCCGATAATGATGACGTCCGTCTTGATCATTTACCGTTTCCTAAACCGTTGAACCGCGTGTACCCCGCAGGGGTATGAACCGTTGAACCATGAACCATGAACCTCGTTTATTCCTCTTCCCAACCCTTGGCACACTCAACCGCTTTTTTCCATCGGGTATAAAGTTTTTGCCGTTTTTCCTCGTCCATCATGGGCTGGAACCGGCGATCAACTTTTCGTCTTTCGGCAATCGTTGCCTGATCTTTCCAGAATCCGACAGCCAGTCCCGCAAGATAGGCTGCCCCCAGCGCCGTTGTTTCAATAATTTCCGGACGCTCGACCGGCACGGCCAGAATATCAGCCTGGAACTGCATGAGGAAATTGTTGGCGCAAGCGCCGCCGTCTACGCGCAGTTCGCGCAAATCAATGCCGCATTCGGCGCGCATCAGTTCCAGCACGTCGCGAGTCTGATAGGCGATGGATTCCAGCGTGGCGCGGATGATGTGATTACGGTTGGCGCCGCGAGTGAGTCCGACAATGGCGCCGCGGGCGTACATATCCCAATACGGCGCGCCCAGTCCTACAAAGGCGGGCACAACGTAAACGCCCTGCGTGTCGGGAACTTTCGTGGCGAAATATTCGCTGTCGCGCGCGTCGTAAATGACGCGCAAACTGTCGCGCAGCCACTGAATCGCCGCGCCGGCCACAAAGATGCTGCCTTCGAGGGCGTATTCCACTTTGCCGTCGATCCCCCAGGCAATGGTTGAGAGAAGTCCGTTTTGGGAATGGGCGAGCTTTTCACCGGTCAGCATGAGCATGAAACAGCCGGTGCCGTACGTGTTTTTGACCATACCGGGCGTAAAACAGGCTTGACCAAACAACGCGGCCTGCTGGTCGCCCGCATCCCCGGCAATGGGAATTTCCGCGCCCAGAACCCGCGCATCGGTGACCCCGTAAACAGCGGAGGACGGCTTTACTTCCGGCAGCATGGAGGCGGGAATATCAAGTTTTTTTAAAATATAGTCGTCCCATTTGAGTTCTTTGATATTGTAGAGCATCGTACGCGAGGCATTCGAGTAATCGGTGACATGAATCTTTCCCCGGGTGAGGTTCCAGATGAGCCAGGTATCGACATTGCCGAAAAGCAGTTCGCCCCTTCGGGCTCTTTCTCTGGCGCCTTCAACATGATCGAGGATCCATTTCAATTTGGTGCCGGAAAAATAGGCGTCCAGCACCAGCCCTGTATTTTCCCGGATGTAATCTTGCATTCCCGCGGCTTTCAGTTCGTCACAAATGGAGGAGGTCCGGCGACACTGCCAGACAATGGCATTATAGACAGGTTTGCCTGTGGCCTTGTCCCAGACGATGGTGGTTTCACGCTGATTGGTAATACCGATGGCCGCGATCTCTTCAGGCGCAATGCCGGTGGTGGCGAGCACTTCGCTTGCGACGCCGCGCTGCGATCCCCAGATTTCCATGGGATCATGCTCCACCCAGCCGGGCCGGGGATAGATTTGAGTGAATTCGTTTTGTGCGATTTTAACCGCGACGCCTTCCCGGTCGTAAATGACGGCTCGCGAACTGGTGGTGCCCTGATCCAAAGCGAGAATATAGGATTTGTTCATCGGACCACTCCTGAGCATCAAGAAATATAATATAGCCTTTGACGTTACTATGACATAACGCTTTTTGTTTGCCAATTAAAAAAATATTGGCATAGATATCAGGATGGTCGCTCAAAACAGCCATTTCATCGTCAAAACAAAACCATTTGACATCTGCAAGGCTTTTAAGCTAGTTTATCACCCGTAAAGTTGAACGTTGACACTAAAACAAAGGTGAATGTTTTTTATGTTGAAATACAAAATCTATCTGCCGTTAGTCGTTGTATTTCTCGCCATTTTTGCCTGGGTTGCTTTGGGGGCGCAAAAGATAACACCACAAGCGAAGCAACCGCATCAGGAATCCCTGCGCTGGGTCTCGCTTTCAACGGATTCCCGCGACACGGTGCGCGAAATCATCCGTTCTGAAGTGGACAACCGCGAATCTTTTTCCACCCGACAGGAAGAAAAAACCAATCTTAAATTAGTGGAGGATGAGAAAGAAAGAGAAGATTCAGATTATAAAAACGCGATTGTTACCGCAAACAAGGAGTTTGTCCGCGCAAAAAAAAGACGCGATGATGTCACGTCACAGTTTCAGATGGCATCCACTGACCTGGACGAATCCGCCAAGGGTATCAAAACCATCCGTACGACCATTGAAAACCTGGATGGTCAGATCAACCGTTATGAACAGGACACAAAAGCGCAGCAGGAATCCCTCAAACGCTGGCTGCAGACCGAAAAACAAGGCGAAATTCTGGTTGCTGTAATTTACACACGTGGTTTCAGAGACAGCGCTCACACGCTGGAGGGTAGCGCAGATGTGGCTTCAGCCCCGCTTATTGCCACCCATATGGGAACGTACATTCAAGCCTTTACAAAAGTGATCAACCATGTCACGGCGGTTGACTTTATTCGCGCCACGGAAGAAGGCACGGCCAAATGGAACAACGAAGAACCCATCCGCATTGAGCTGGATAAAACCGTTCAAGGCACAACGTATCTGAGACTGAAACGCTATGAGTTGTATCCTTTTCAGGAAAATAAATCCGGCAAAGTCAAACCGGCGACCGGCGCCGGTTACAAAGCAGCCATTGTTCAATCCCGCAAAGATTTAGAAGCGTTTCTCGCGGCCAATAAGTTTTCACCGGGCAATTATGAATTGGATAAAGCGAACAAAGTCATTGCCAACACCATTCAAAGCAACACCGCTGCGGAAGAGGGATTGAACGAACAGGTTAAGACGTTTCAGGATAGAATTCTGAATTTGCAAGGCAAAATCAGTACGGCAAAAGCGGAAAGGGAAACACAGAAAAATCTTCTGAAACGGCGGGAAGAAAGTTATTATAAGTTCAGCCTTGATGTTGCCGCAATCCGGGAAAAGAAGGATCTGTCGGAAAGATCATTCCAGCAGGCGCAGGCTGTGTTACATGAAAAAAAACGCGTTCATGAATCCATCATAATCAAAAGTGCTCTGGCTGCCACCAAAGGTTCACAAACACCCGCCGAAGCTTCAGCGGAAGTTATCTTGGACAAACTGGTCGAAGTGAAAAATGACGCAAAAACCCAGCATTCCAGTTCGGCAACGGAAGTCACCAATTTCCAGGTTACGTCTGAAGCAGCCTCACAATCCATCACGGAAGCCAGAATTACGGCAATCCGTTTAATATCTTTTGTCAATGAAGGAGAGAGTGTTCGGGTCAAAATGGCGTTTCGGGTAAGGACCATTCTGGAGGAACAGACTCCTGCCGAAGAACCGGCTAAGCCGCGCGTGCAGCCGCTTAAGAAAACGGATCAGGAACAACCGGTCTCGCCGATGCCGGAGTCCGAACCGACGCCAAAGGACAAGCCGTCATACTGGGATAAAATCCGCGGAAAAGTAATCCCCCCGGAACCAGAGAACAAACCGGCGTCCAACGTGCAACCACCGGTTCTTGCCAAAAGGATTCCACCATTCAAACGCACTTACCGGCCCCTGGCGGTCAAAGACGCGTTGGGATGCCTGTTTGAACTGCGTAGCGTTAATGCTTCAAAAGACGGTCTGCGTGTTCTGGTGGAGGTGATCAATACGGATAAAGAGCCACGCAAGGTTGCTTTCTATGATGATAAATTTGGTTCGTGGCCCAGATCCAACGTTTTTAGTGAAACCGGCAACGCTTATCCTACAACCCAGGCCTATGTGTGGCAGGGTGCGCAGAAAAAAACTATGGCGGAAATTGATAGTCGCGGGCGCGGCGTGGAAATTCAACCGCAGACATCCGTTACCATGGAATTGATTTTTAAAAATATTCCGGCTAATGTCAAGACCGTCAAGATCAATCTGCATCCGTTTATTTATTACGGGTCCCGTGAAACCTGGCAGGAGTTTGATCTTAAAATGCCGGAGATGCGCCTGCAGAGGTAAGCGGAACCCAGGATTATTTTATCTTGCCGATATCTTTTTCCTTGCCGATGACAACCAGCACTTCTCCGTCTTTAACAACAAAATCAGCGTGCGGCACCATATGGACATGATCGGCTATAACGTCGCGAATGGCGATGACTTCGATGTTGAATCTGTTGCGCAATTGCAGTTGGGCCAGTGTTTTCCCCAGGAAGCTATTGGGCGGCGCTAATTCAAAAATCATGTAATCGTCAGACAGGGGAATATAATCCATGACGTTGGGCGAAATAAGGCTTTTGGCCAGCTTTTTGGCCACGTCCATCTCCGGGATAATGACATCCGTCGCGCCCACTTTTTCCAGAATCAGTTTGTGATCTTCGTTGGGTGCTTTGACGATGATGTTTTTCACTTTCATTTGTTTCAGATGCAGTGTGATTAAAGTTGCCGCGGCGAGATCTTCACCAAAGGATATAATGGCGATGTCATCTTCTCCAATGCCGATTTCATCCATGATTTCCTGATCCGTTCCGTCTGCCAGCACCGCCTTGGTGGAATAATCACGGATCTTCTGAATGACATCTTTATTTTTATCGATCGCCACGACTTCAAAACCGTTTTCAAACAACGTGCGCGCGATATGGTAACCGAAGATGCCCAACCCGATGACAACCGCTCTTTTCATTTATATCCTCCAAATGAATTCTGTTTTTTTAAATATTATCTTATGCTGCCCAGAATGCCGACTTTGCAAGTAGGGAACGGTCGCGACCGTTCCCTACGGATTAACCCACCATCACGGATTCTTCCGCGTAAGTAATACCTTTTTTCCTCGCCGAATACCAGGCAAAGGCCAGCGTCAATGGCCCGACACGGCCGATAAACATCATCAGAATGATAGCATATTTCTGAGTATCGTTTAATTTCGGCGTGAGATTCATCGACAGCCCGACCGTGCCGAAAGCGGAAAACGTTTCAAAAACATATTCAATAAACTGGTAGCGGCTGGCGAGCGGCGACCCGCTGGTGCCGCTGAAGAATAAAAGCACGGCGGTAATCACACCGATAATGATAGCCGACGCAAAAATGATGGAAATGGTGCGATCCACAAGTTCCGGCGGAATCGTGCGGTTGGCAATATTGACATTTTCATTACCCTTCATCCGGTTGACAATAAGAAGCAGCAGAATGGCAAAACTGGTGGTTTTGACGCCGCCGCCTGTGGAACCGGGCGAAGCGCCGATAAACATCAGGATGATGATAACCAGAATCGTCGAGTTGGTCAAAGCTCCAATATCCACGGTATTGAAGCCGGCAGTACGCGAGACGACAGACTGGAAAAAAGATGATAAAAGCGCTGTCTTTGTGGTTGCTCCTCTTAAAGTATTGTGCATCTCCATAAAGTAAAAACAGGCTGCACCGACAAGAATCAGCGCCAGGGTAGTGATCAAAACAATCCTGGTGTGGAGCGACAGCTTCTTTTCCGCGCCGCGAAACTTGGCGACAACTTCTTGTTGTACAATAAAACCAATTCCGCCCAAAATAATCAAAAGCATTATCGTTACATTAATGAGTACATCACTCTGATAACGCATCATACTGTCGGGAAAAAGTGAATAGCCGCAATTATTAAAAGCGGACACGGCATTATAAAGGGCATGATAAAAGGCTTGTCCTGCCGGGAATTCCTGAATAAATCTCAAAAACAAAAGGAGTGTGCCGACACCTTCGATGATCAAAGTATAGCGCAGAACTTTTTTAACAATGATATAAAAATCTTTTCTGGGAGTGTGCAGGAAAGCAGACTGAGTAATCTCCCGGCCTTTAAAAGAAATGCCTCGTCCCATCAAAGTAAATAGTACAATCGAAAAGGTGATGATGCCCAGACCGCCCACCTGGAAAAGAACAAGGGTAATCAGCTGACCGATGACAGACAGGTCTTTTCCGATATCCACCGAGGCCAGGCCCGTTACGCAGACGGCGGATGCGGATGTAAAGAGCGCATCAACAAAACGCAAGCCGCCATGGCTTGCTGAAAAAGGAAGCCACAACGACAGTGTGCCCAACATAATCAGTGCAGCAAAACTCAACACAAAGATTCGAGTCGGTAAGAGATGGCGTGAGAAAAATGTCTTAAGCATAAGATAGAGCTTCATATATGCCCGTCATGAAGAAGGTTTAAAACTCACGATGATGCAGATTATTTATTTTTACGGTTCAAAATCATTTCCCAGATCATCAATATCGCGCCACTGGTGATTGCGGAATCCGCGACATTGAAGGCCGGCCAGTGTGCTGTTCCGATATAAACATCCAGAAAATCTACCACCGCGCCGAACCGCAGGCGGTCGATCAAGTTGCCGACCGCGCCACTGAAAATCAGCATCAGAGAGCTAACCAGCATCAGATTGCGGGGATTGCTTTTAACCAAATAATAGATGATCAAGCCTGTGGCCAGAACCGTGATGCCGGTGAAGAAAATATAGCGGAATGTTTCGGAGGCATTGGCGAGAAATCCGAATGCTGCGCCGGGGTTCATCACGTAGACCAGATTAAAGAATCCGTTGATCACCGGATAGGATTCATGCAGGGTAAATCGCGACGTAATGGCCGATTTGGTGATTTGATCCAGTGCGATAATTACCGCCGCGCCGATGAGAAATATCAGTAAATTTTTTTTCAAACAAAACTCCTTCTTCTTTTCCCCTCCCCTCGTGGGAGGGGGTAGGGGAGGGGGAATATTGTGTTATAGATTCGGCAAACAGCGGCAGCACACCGTTGGATGGTTTGCGTCTGCACCGACCGATTCTTCGTAAATCCAGCAGCGTTCGCATTTCGCGCCGTGTGCTTTTTCCACCCCGACTACCAGCCCCTTCAATTCTTCGCTCGAATAAGGTTTGACGATGTCTTTTTCGTCGGACAGTTGCAACTGCGACACAATCAGCAAGGCGCGCAAATCTTCGAGATGTGCGGCAAATAAAGCCCGCATTTTATCCGGTGCGGCAATACTGATGCGGGCATCAAGCGAATGGCCGATGACTTTTTCCTTGCGCGCCTGTTCGACGGCTTTGGCGATTTCACTCTTCGCGTCAATCATGGCTTTCCAGCGCTCGCCCAGATCGGCGTTGAAATATTTTTCATCGACCTGCGGGAATTGTGCCAGATGGATGCTTTCTTCTTTGCCGGGCCAGGCAGGCATGGCCGCCCATACTTCTTCAGCCGTGAAGGTGAGTATCGGGGTCAGCAATCTGGTCATCGCGTTCAAAATCGTAAACATGGCAGTCTGGCCGGAGCGGCGCGCCACGGAGGCGGCCTTGTTGGTGTAAAGCCGGTCTTTTAGAACATCCAGATATAGAGCGCTCAAATCCACGGAGCAATAGTTATACAGTGTGTAGAAAACCACATGGAACTGATGGCGCTCGTAAGCTTCCGTAACGCGCTTGATCACTTCCTGCAGGCGATGCAGCGCCCACTGATCCATTTCCAGCATCCGCTCATAGGCTATGCTGTCCGTGTCCGGTTTAAAATCATACATATTTCCCAGGATAAAACGACTGGTGTTGCGAATCCGGCGGTAGGCTTCCATCAGGCGTTTAAGAATTTCCTCGGAAATGCGGATGTCGTCGGTATAGTCTTCCGCCGCTACCCACAGCCTGAGGATTTCCGCGCCGTATTTGGCGATGGCTTCTTCCGCGCCGATAACGTTGCCGACGGACTTGGACATTTTCTTGCCTTCGCCGTCCACGACAAAGCCGTGTGTCAGCACACTTCTGTAGGGAGCGCGTCCACGCGTCCCCACGGATTCCAGAAGGGAGGAATGAAACCAGCCGCGATGCTGATCCGAGCCTTCCAGATACATGTCGCACGGCGAACTCAAGTCCGCTCTTTTTTCCAGAACCGCTGCATGGCTCACGCCGGAGTCAAACCACACATCCAGAATATTTATTTCTTTGGTAAACTCCGTATTCTTGCAATGCGGGCAGACTGTTTGCTCAGGCATCAGATCTTTCGGTTCTTTTTCAAACCAGACATCCGCGCCGCTTTTTTCCACCAGTTGCACCAGATAATCCAGAATTTCCTGGGTCAGCACTTCATTTTTGCACTTGGCGCAATAGAAAACGGTAATGGGCACGCCCCACAGCCTTTGGCGCGAGATACACCAGTCGGGACGATTTTCCACCATGCCATAGATGCGTTCGCGTCCCCAGGAGGGAATCCACTGCACTTCATTGATGGCGGCCAGCGCTTTTTTGCGCAGATCGTTTTTCTCCATCGAGATGAACCACTGCTCGGTGGAACGGAAAATGATGGGTTTCTTGCAGCGCCAGCAGTGCGGATAGGAATGCTGCAGGGGCACATGGCCCATTAGCGCGCCGACTTCGTCGAGTTTTTTAATGACGTTGCCGTTGGCATCAAACACAAACTGACCGGCAAAATGTTCGACGTCTTCGGTAAATTTCCCCGCGTCGTCCACCGGCGCGTAATTGTCCAGCCCGTATTTGAGGCCGATTTCATAGTCTTCCTGACCATGACCGGGCGCGATATGCACGGCGCCGGTTCCGGCTTCCAGGGTGACGAAAGGCGCCAGAATCAGGACACTATTTCTCTTCACCAGCGGATGAATGCACTTTTGGCCTTCGAGAACTTCGCCCTTGAATTCATCAAGAATTTCATATTTTTTATCGCGATAGCCGAAGGCATCCAGACAATAATCGAGCATGTCCTTGGCGACAATCAGCACGTCGTCGTCAATCTTTACAGCGGCGTAGATAAAATCATCCTTGACGGCAATAGCCAGATTGGCGGGAATCGTCCAGGGGGTGGTCGTCCAGATCACCATATGCACTTTCTGACCGGCCAGTTTCGGCAGAGCCTGGCTGATATCGGAAGTAAAAGCGAACTTGACATAAATAGAGGGTGTGGAATGATTCGCGTATTCAACTTCGGCTTCGGCGAGTGCCGTCTTGCAGGAAGCGCACCAGTAAACGGGCTTCTTTCCTTTGTAAATACTGCCGTTGAGATAGAGTTTGCCAAACTCATTAACCGTTGAGGCTTCATAAGGATAGGCCATCGTCAGATAGGGATTCTCCCATTCACCGAAAACGCCCAGTCGTTTGAATTGTTCACGTTGGATACTTACAAATTTTTCGGCATACATGCGGCAGGCGCGGCGCTTTTCCACCTGTGACATTCCTGATTTCTTGCCGCCCAGTTCTTTATCGACCTGGTGTTCGATGGGCAGGCCGTGGCAATCCCAGCCCGGCACATACACGCCGTCAAAGCCGGTCATGTTTTTAGCTTTGATGACGAGGTCCTTAATAATTTTGTTGAGTGCTGTGCCCAGATGAATATGGCCGTTGGCGTAGGGAGGGCCGTCGTGAAGGATATAAGGCTTCTTGCCTTTGGCCGTTTCCCTGATTTTCCTGTAAATGTTCATTTCTTCCCATTTTTTAAGCATTTCCGGCTCACGCTGCGCCAAATTGGCTTTCATCGGAAAATCCGTTTGGGGAAGATTTAATGTCTGCTTGTAATCCATTTCCTGTTACTCCTGTTTTCTTAAAAAAATAGCGGTTAAACCGTGATATATGATTCCGAGTAGGGAACGATCGCGACCGTTCCCTACTAATTTGTATTGATATTTCAGATCAGACGCAGTCAACTATCATATAAACCTATGCCTTTCAAGCATAACTCTTGGTGGGTAAAATGAATAGATTCTCACTGAATTCTTATGTCACTGAATTCTTATGTCAACTGAATTCTTATTGCAACATGGAGAATATTTTGCTACTTTGGTTACGTATTTTGCAGATTTGATTGTTATTTGGACGATAACCAAGACGAATTCGTAAAAAGTCACAAATCACCCTTCGACAAGCTCAGGGCGAACGGTGGTCAGGTTAAAATCATTGACTTTATTCCGTTCGTGGTGAGCTTGTCGAACCACAAAAAAGACTTTTTACGAAGGCGTCAACTATAAGGAGGACAATATGAAGTTAAGATTTTTTTCCATGGCGGTTCTGGCGGGAATAGTTTTTTTATGGGCATCGGCAGGGTTTTGTCAGAATGCGGTCAGCATGTCCGAATGGGTAGAAAAAGTAGGCCAGGGTTCGGTGAATTGGTCGGCAGGCTATATTGAAGCCGTCGGTATCGGCGCGCCACCCGAACGGTCTTACGGAAAACCCCAGTCTCGGCCCATGGCTTTGCGCGCGGCGAAGGTAGATGCCTATCGCAATTTGTTGGAAATAACCAAAGGTGTTCAGGTTGACGCCAGAACCACCGTCAAAGACTTTACGGTGGAGAGCGATGTCGTCAACACACAGGTTGAAGGTCTGATTAAAGGCGCACAGGTCGTTGATCAGCAATATATGTCCGACGGCACCGTTGAAGTCAGGCTGAGAATGCCGCTTTATGGGAATTTGTCGCAGATCATGGTCCCGCTGGCTATTGAAAAACGGAAATCAGTTCCACAACCCGCACCGGCAGCGCCGGCTCCTCCTGCGCCTGCTGTGACTGCTCCTCCTGCTCCGGTGACCTATACCGGATTAGTGGTTGACGCCCGCGGCATTGGAGCGCGTCCGGCCATGTCACCGCGCATCTATGATGAGGACGGCAAGGAAGTTTATGGTTCGGCCAACGTGGATCGTGAATACGCCATCCAGCAGGGCATGAGCGGATACGCACGCGACCTCACGGCAGCTCAGAGTAATCAGCGCGTAACGGCTAACCCCGTAACAGTGAAAGCGCTGAAAACCGGTGGCCCCGGCAAATCCGACGTGATTATCAGCAATGCCGACGCGGGGCAGATACGCGCTTCCGCGGAGAATGCGTCTTTTATGAAAAAATGCCGGGTCATGATCGTTCTGGATTAAACCGGAAGTGCCACATGGCATAAACGAGGCCGCAGTCACGAACGCTTTTGTGGCTGCGGCTTTTTAATCCCGCTTAAGCGGGACGAGCGTTAATTCTTCGCAGCGAGCTCGCGATATAATGACGTTCATTTCATACCTCGACAGCTTGGTGCGAGGTGGTTGATTGAGACGCCAATTCCGAAAGCGAAGTGTATCGGAATTGGCAAGTCGAATTATCCCGCAAGTGAAACGAAGCGGGATTAAGGATTATTCAATTGTCTAAACGTATTGTCGTTCTGTCCGAAGAGGTAGCCAACCAGATTGCCGCCGGAGAGGTGGTGGAAAGACCGGCGTCGATTGTCAAGGAGCTGATCGAAAATGCCATCGACGCGGGAGCCCGCGATATCCGCGTCGAACTTACAAAAGGCGGTTGTCAGTCCGTCAGAATCGTGGATAACGGATCAGGCATTGAACGCGAAGATGTGGCCCTGGTTTTTGAGCGGCATGCCACCAGTAAAATCTCGAAACTGGATGATATTTATTATGTCGGTTCCTTCGGTTTTCGCGGCGAGGCGATGGCCAGCATCGCGTCCGTAGCTAGGGTGGAGATGCTGACCCGCCGCCCCGACGATCCGGAGGGAACAAAAGCGGTGGCCGAGGCAGGCTGTATTTCTGAAATATCTCCGGCGGGCACGCCTGCCGGAACGCAAATCACGGTGACGGAACTATTTGCCAATGTGCCGGCGCGCCGGAAATTTCTCAAGACCGAAGCCACCGAGCAAAGCGCTTGCCTCGACGCGATCACCCGTTTGGCATTGGCGCATCCGGAAGTCCGTTTTGTTGTGACGGCCAACGGAAGGGACGTGTTTGCGGCGCCTGCCGCCAGAGATGTTTCTGAACGTGTCGCCATGGTCATGGGGAATGATTTTACCGGCCATTGCCTCGCGATAAGTGGGCAAAAGGAAAATGTCCGGATCAAAGGTTTTATTTCAACGCCGGAATTTACGAAGTCCAACTCTAAAAGCATTTTTCTGTTTGTCAATTCACGCTTTATCCGGGACAACAGCATGACGCACGCGGCGCTTGCGGCCTATCGGCAGGTGATCGAACCGCGCCGCTATCCCGCGGCTGTTTTGTTTCTCGATCTGCCGGGCGAGGAGGTCGATATTAATGTTCATCCGGCCAAACTGGAAGTGCGCTTCCGGAATTCCCGTGAGATTTACGATCTGATTTCCAAAACGGTGGCGCATAGCTTGGCCTCCGCGCAGACGTCTCAAGATGCTTTTGCTTATCGGTTAACGCCGCGCGAAACAACATCCGCTTCCTCCGGATTCTGGAGACCTAAAGATTCCTATTCATCATCGGATGGGACGCGTGAAATTTATTCACGGCAAAATCTGCGTCAGGCGATTAACGATGATTTGTTTGCGCGCGCGGGAAATCCGTCAGACGTTCCCAGCCACGTTGAAGACGTTTCCTGTGGGGAAAAGATCACGTTTGCGAATCGAAAATATCTGGGCCAGTTTGCCGATACGTATCTGGTATTTGGCGGTCCCAATGGTGTGATGCTGGTGGATCAGCACGCGGCGCATGAAAGGATTATCCTGGAGCGTTTAAAAGCGGCCGCAGGCGGAAAAGTAATCAGCCAGCCCTTGCTGATGCCGGAAGTCGTCAGCCTCACGCCCGCGCAGATCAGTCTGTTTGAGGTCGCGATGCCCCTGCTTTCCGACATCGGTCTGGAATTGGAAATATTTGGCCGCGACGCCATTGTGGTGAAGGCCCTGCCCGCAAGTCTGCCGCATGTCCCGCCCGGCGATGTTATATCGGATCTGGCCGATCAGCTGGGCGACGGGCAGGTATGGCCATCGCTTGTGGAACGCAAAGAAAAGATACTGGCGTCCCTGGCCTGCCGCGCCGCGATCAAGGCCAATGTGGTTCTTTCCGCCGGGGAAGTCGCCGCTTTATGCCGTGATCTGGAGAACACACCCTTTAATAAAACCTGTCCGCACGGACGCCCGATCAGCGTGCAATTTTCCCTCTATGAAATTGAAAGAATGTTTAAACGGAAATAAGATGCCCAAGATTCCTCTTTTTGTCATCTGTTCACCCACGGCGACAGGGAAAACCCAGCTCGCTCTTGAATTGGCGGAGACTTTCGATGGAGAAATTGTCAACGCCGATTCCATGCAGGTTTACCGTTATCTGGATATCGGTACGGCTAAGCCCACCGCGGAAGAACGAGTGAGGGTGATGCATCACCTGATCGACGTTGTGGATCCGGATGAAGAATACAACGCCGCCGTCTATGCCGAGCAGGCGAGGGCGATTATTGAAAAAATAACGCGAAAGTCCAAACCGGTTTTTGTGGTCGGCGGAACGGGCTTGTATATCCGGGCGCTCTTACAGGGCATCATCGCCACGCCGCCGGTCGATGAAAATATCCGCAATTATTATCGGGAGCTTCGGGATCGTCACGGCCGGGAATATCTTTTCGGGCTCCTCAGCGAAAGAGATCCGCAGGCGGCGGGGCGTATCAACCTCAACGATTCCGTGCGGGTCATCCGGGCGCTGGAGGTTCTGGAGCAAAGCGGCCAGTCCATCATTGCTTTGCAGCAAAAACATGCGTTTGCCGATTGTCCTTATGATGCCTGCAAAATCGGCCTCTCCATTGAACGCGCCGAGTTGAAAAAGAGAATCGCCCTTAGAACCTTGCGGATGATGGAAGCGGGGCTGGTCGAGGAAGTACGTGAGCTGCTGAAGCGGGGGTACAGCGAAAAACTAAAAGCCATGCAATCCCTGGGATATAAGCAGGTTGTTGATTTTATCCGGGGCAGGTCCGAATGGGACCGGGCGCTGGAGTTAATGAATCGGGATACCTGGCAATATTCCAAAAGACAGTTGACGTGGTTTTCGGCGGACAAAACCATCAACTGGTTTGCTCCGGATCAGTTTGAGGCCATCAGAAAAACCGTTGAGACATTCCTGGAAAGGAAGAGAACATTGAAAAAACAACCCTGATTTGTCGGCAAAAACTCTCCGTAATCAATTTGAGCAGTCATCAATATTGACTTGACTTAAAACCGCACTAAAGCTAGTTATGGGACAAGTTTTAACGGAAAATCTGGAAAATATTTAAGGGGCAAACCTTTTCAGAAAAAGAAAGGAGCAAAATATGTTTCATGGCTATAGAAGGAATCATATTTTTTCGCTTATCATATTGTTTGCGGCTGTTTTACTGATTGTTGCCTGCGGGCCCAAAGCCCGGCAGCCGGTAAGCCAACTGGATACTCCTGAACATCATGTCTATACAGGCGTGAAACTCCTCGATCAGGAAAAGTATGCTGACGCCGGGAGAGAATTTGAACTGGCTTTGGAATTGGACAATAAATATTCCAAGGCCCATACCGGTATCGGACTGGTCAAAACTTACATGACGCCGGCTGATTTTAAGGGCGCCTGGGATAGTCTCCAAAAAGGGGCCAAGTATGCTCATGCGGATGATGAAGTCCTTTTTGGCAAGGTCAGCAATATCCGTTTCTATACGCAAAGCAAACTGGAAAAAAAATGGCTGGACATTTCCATGGATGAATTTGATGCGGCGGTGAAAATAGATCCGAAGCATTCCGCCGCCTACTATTTTATGGGTCTGGCTTATAAGCAAGCTTGTGACTTTAATGCCGCAGGTCAGATGTTTACAAAAGTTCTGGAACTGAAAACGGATTATGTGTATCAAGCCGACAGGGAATGGAATTTTATCCAGAAGGTTCAGCGGGCGATGCCCGGCTCGGTGACGGGCAAGCAGATTGCTCTGGTTACGCGCATTACCCGTGCGGACGCCGCCGCCCTGTTTATGGAAGAATTAAAGATTGATGTCCTGTACAAAAAGAGAACACCAAAGACATTTGACACATCTTTCAAAGATCCTGAAAAGGCCGCCCAGATCGCAAAGCAGGGCAAAGTGACGGCCAAAGATATTGCGCATCATCCCTTGAAAGCGGATATTGAAGGGATATTGGAAATCGGTGTGCGCGGATTGGAGAATTATCCCGACGGCAATTATTATCCCGGCGAAATAATTACCCGCGCCGCCTACGCCATGATGCTGGAAGATATTTTGATTAAAGTGACGGGCGATAATGCTTTGGCCACTAAGTTTATCGGTTCTAACTCGCCTTTCCCGGACCTGAGGGCGGACTTGCCTTATTTTAACGCCGTCATGGTCGTGACGTCCCGGGGCATTATGGAAGCGAAAGATTTGACGACCGGTGAATTCGCGCCGCTTAAACCCGTGGCCGGCGTGGACGCTCTTTTGATTATCCGCAAAGTTAAAGAAGGGTTAAAATTTAACTAAAGGCGGTTTTGAAAAGTTATTTGAGAGGCGGGACGGTTTTTGTCCCGCCTCTCAAATTTTGAGCATTGACAGGCGATAAAATTGAAGTCGAAAAGGGCGTAAGCCCTTTTCGAGTATTTATAGATGGGAGATTAATATTCAATGGTGGCAAAAGAGTTAGGCAAAGCGTTTGAACCGGCCGAGGCCGAAAAAAGGCTATATGATTACTGGCTAAAAAATAAGTATTTTCACGCTCAGGATAAAAGCGAGGCTCCCGCTTTTTCCATCGTTATCCCGCCTCCGAATGTGACCGGGATGCTGCATATGGGACATGCGCTTAACAATACTTTGCAGGATGTCATCATCCGTTTCAAGAGGATGCAGGGCTATAACACATTGTGGATGCCGGGCATGGATCATGCCGGCATTGCCACCCAAAATGTGGTGGAACAGCAATTAAGGAAAGAAGGATTATCCCGCCATGATCTGGGGCGCGAAAAATTCATTGCCCGCGTCTGGGAATGGAAAGAAAAATACGGCGGCGTGATTATTAATCAATTGAAACGCCTGGGCTGTTCCTGCGATTGGGAGCGCGAACGCTTTACCATGGACGAAGGCCTTTCCCAAGCCGTCCGGGAAGTTTTTGTACGGCTTTATAATGAAGATATGATTTACCAGGGCGACTACATTGTCAACTGGTGTCCGCGTTGCCACACCGCCATTTCCGACCTGGAAGTGGAATTCAAGCAGGATCAAAGTTTCCTATGGAATCTCCGTTATCCATTTGCCGACGGCAGCGGAGAAATTGTGGTGGCTACGACGCGGCCGGAGACGATGCTGGGCGATACCGCCGTGGCCGTCAACCCCGCCGATCCCCGCTACAAGGATAAAGTCGGCAAATTTGTCATTTTGCCGCTGATGAACAAGCAAATACCGATCATCGCTGACGACTATGTGACGATGGATTTCGGTTCCGGCGCGGTGAAGATTACCCCCGGTTCCGATCCTAACGACTTTGCCATGGCCGAGCGCCATAATCTGGAGATCATTTCGATCATGGACGGGCAAGGTATTATCAATGGCCATGGCGGAAAGTACAAAGGACAGGATCGTTATGAGGCGCGCAAGAATGTGGTCGCCGATCTGGAAAAGGGCGGTTATATGGTCGGCACCGAACCTTACGCGCACAATGTCGGCCAGTGCTACCGCTGTAAAACGGATATCGAGCCGATGGTGTCCAAGCAGTGGTTTGTCAAAATAAAACCGTTGGCCAAACAAGCCATCGCCGCAGTTACCAAAAAGAAAACGAAGATCTTACCCGCCTCTTGGGAAGCCACGTATTTTGACTGGATGAACAACATCCGTGATTGGTGCATCTCGCGGCAGCTTTGGTGGGGCCACCGCATTCCCGTTTGGTATTGCGGCGATTGCGGTAAAGTCATCGTCTCCACGGTGGATCCCGCTTCATGCCCCGTTTGCGACGGCACGGAACTCCGACAGGACGAAGATGTGCTCGACACTTGGTTCAGTTCAGCACTCTGGCCGTTTACCACCTTAGGCTGGCCCAAACGGACGGAGGCGCTCAAAACTTTCTATCCCACCTCGCTTCTGATTACCGGCTTTGACATTTTATTTTTCTGGGTGGCCCGGATGATGATGATGGGGATTTACGTCATGAAAGACGTGCCTTTTAAGGATGTTTATCTCCATGCGCTGGTGCGCGACGAAAAAGGCGAGAAGATGAGCAAATCCAAGGGTAACAGCATTGACCCCCTGGTGATGATCGACCAATACGGTACGGACGCGTTTCGCTTTACGCTTGCCGCCTACACCGCGCAGGGGCGCGATGTGCGCATGTCGCCGGAGCGCATTGAAGGCTACAAATTCTTTGTCAATAAAATATGGAACGCGGCCAGACTGACGCTTAACAATCTGGCGGATTTCGATGAATCCGCGCCCTCGGCCGCCCCGGATTCGCTGCCGGAGAAATGGATCAAGGCGAAATTAAACGAAACGATTGAAGAGGTCACGCACAGTCTGGATGAATACCGTTTCAACGACGCCTCCGCCGCCATTTATAATTTTATCTGGCATGAGTACTGCGACTGGTATCTGGAGATTAGCAAACCGGCTCTCTATGGCAAGATCAGCCCCGAACAAAAGCAGGTGACTCAGCGGACGATGAAAGAGGTTTTTGGCGCCATGCTGCAACTGCTGCATCCCTTTATGCCGTTTGTGACCGAAGAGCTCTGGCAGGCGCTTAAGGGTAGCGATGAGAACGCCATTATGGTCAGCAAATTCCCGGTTGTTCAGGAAGCGTGGAATGAGAAAGCGGCCCAAAAAGATATGGAAATGCTCATGGAGATCATCACCTCCATTCGCAATATCCGCGGTGAAATGCGGATTCCGCCTTCGCACAAATTAAAGGTTTTGATTTCTGTTGCAGAGGAGCAAAGTAAAAAAATAGTTGAAACGGGCAGTAACTACATTCTGAATTTGTCCAATCTGGAATCATTGGTTGTCGAAGTAAATCTGGTCGAAACGAAAGGTGTGGCGACCGGTGTGGTCGGCACGACAAAGATTTTTGTTCCGCTGTCTGGTATTGTGGATATTGCCGGAGAAAAAGTGCGTTTGGATAAGGAATTGGCAAAAGTGTCCAAAGATCTGGAGCAAAGCTCTCGGAAGCTTGCCAACCATGATTTCCGCGCTAAGGCTGCTCCCGAAATTATTCAAAAGGAAGAAGATAAATTAAAAAGTTTTCAAGAAAAATTCACAGCATTGGAGCGCGCGCTGAAAAAACTCAATGAGATTGCCGTGTAGCACCCTGCGTGCTAATTCAGTGTAGGGAACGGTCTTGCCACCCGCAGGGGTGGTCGCGATAACCTAACCACCTGATGACCTGATGACCTGAAGGTCACACGAGGTCACACGAGGTGGCCCGAGGTCACAAGCCGTTCTCTACGGATGTTGTTGTCTATATAATAGTGAGGCAGTGGATGGTCTCTAAACAAATCAAAAATATCATTGAAGCCGCGCTGGCCGAGGATATCGGCACAGGCGATATAACCACGCAGGCCACTGTCAGCCCTAAAAAGCAGGGCAGGGCGCAAGCCATTGCCAAAGATGGTTTTGTCATAGCCGGGATGGCGGTCTTTGAAGAAACGTTTCGGCTTCTGGATAAAAGCATCAAAGTTAAGAAATTAATTGCCGACGGATACCGGGCAAAGAAAGGTGATGTGATTGCCGAAGTTGCAGGCAGCCTGTCCAATATTTTGCAGGCCGAACGCGTCGCGCTGAATCTGTTTCAACGCATGTGCGGGATTGCCTCGCTGACAGCAAAATACGTGGAAGCCGTGCGCAAAACCAAATCAATAATTCTCGATACGCGTAAGACCGCGCCCGGCTTGCGTGTTTTGGATAAGATGGCTGTGCGCATCGGTGGCGGTCAGAATCATCGCACCGGCCTGCATGACGGCGTGCTCATTAAAGACAACCATATCGAAGCCGCAGGCGGCATTACAGCTGCGGTAACTGCGCAAAGAAAACGCCTGCCGCACACCTTGAAAATTGAAGTTGAAACCAAAAACATGCGGGAAGTGAAAGAAGCCCTGACGTGCGGCGTGGACATCATCATGCTCGATAACATGACGATTGACGCCATGAAGAAAGCCGTTGATTTTGTCGCCGGCCGTGCGCTTCTGGAGGCCTCCGGCAATGTCAGCCTGCATCGTGTTTACGAAATTGCCTCCACCGGCGTGGATTTAATTTCCGTCGGCGAACTTACCCACTCCGTCCGCGCCGCGGATATATCACTTAAAGTTAGAGGCGACAGGTGAGGCGTCGTTCGTATCTCGTATCTCGTGAAGCGTAACAAAAATGCCTTATGATTGTCCCCCGCTGGCGGGGGTGCGTAGCGGGGGTGGAACGAATCCGCCGATTCTGATTGATAATGGAACCGCTACTTTTCATCCACCCAACGAAACGCTATGAAGATAAATCAAGAAGACCTAAAACAAAACCTTGCCGGAAAGTTTATTGGCCATCGGCTTCATTACTATGAGTCTATCGGTTCGACCAATGAGGAGGCTTTTCGTCTGGGCGTTCAAGGGGCGCCGGAAGGGACGGTGCTGATCGCGGAAAGCCAGAGTGCCGGTAAGGGAAGGATGCAGCGGCTTTGGTATTCACCGGCCGGCGCCAATATTTACACATCCATCATTTTGCGTCCAACGTTCGAAACGTCGCGTGCGCCGCAGATTTCCATTGCCGCCGGTGTCGCCGTGGCAGAAACCATCGATCACTATTGCCCAGGTAACGCGTGGCTCAAATGGCCCAATGATGTTCTGATTGGTGGGAAAAAAGTCTGCGGCATTCTGGCGCAAATGAAAATGTCAGTAAGCGCAATTGACTTTGTTGTTGTGGGTATCGGTATTAATGTCAATTTGAACCATCAAGAATTTCCATTGGATATTCAAGAGATTGCCACATCTTTGGCTGTTGAAACAGGCCGCGAGATATCGCGTTTGGAATTGATAATTAGCCTGTATGAAAATCTTACAAAATGGTATATGACGCTCCAGGATTACGGCTTTGAGTCCGTCAGGCAGAAATGGCTGAGCCTGTCGTCGATGATCGGTAAGACGGTTTCAGTCATGTTTCGGGAAGAAACGACGAGCGGCAAGGCCGTCGGACTGGATGATGACGGTTCACTGATAATTCTGACAGCCGGGAATGAAACAGTGAAGGTTTCAGCGGGAGACGCGACAATATTAAAGAGGTGAATATTTATGCTGTTAGTCATTGATGTAGGAAACACAAACACCGTATTGGGACTTTTTGATGAAAACCAATTGCAGCATGATTGGCGAATCCGAACGGAGATTGACCATACCATTGATGAATATGGTGTGCTGATTTATAATTTATACCAATCCAGCCGGATGAAAGCCAAAGAAATCAAAGCCGTCACGGATATCATTATTTCGTGTGTTGTGCCCCCAATGCTCAATATCCTGGAGCCTCTCTGCGTTAAGTATTTTAACATCAAACCGCTCATCGTAGGCCCCGGAATTAAAACGGGCATGCCGATTTTTTATGATAATCCCAAAGAAGTGGGCGCGGACCGAATCGTCAATGCGGTGGCCGCTTTCCACAAGTATCGCAAGGAATCGATTATCGTTGATTTTGGTACGGCGACCACGTTTGACTATGTTTCGCCCAAGGGAGAATACATGGGCGGCTGCATCGCGCCGGGTATTGTGATTTCCAGCGAGGCGCTTTTCACACGCGCCTCCAAATTGCCGCGCGTCGAATTCAGCAAACCCAGAACAGTAATTACAAAGGACACGGTCAGCGCTATGCAGGCGGGAATTATGTATGGCTATGCGGGGTTGGTGGACGGCATCGTCGAACGGATGAAAGCGGAAGTCAAAACCAGTCCACTCGTCATTGCGACGGGAGGCTTGGCGCGAATTGTTGCGCCAGAGACCAGGACGATTGAGAAAATTGAAGAGATGCTGACACTGGACGGTCTGCGTATCATTTATGAGCTCAATAAGAAATAAATCATGTTGAATGTCGGCTTAACAGGCGGTATCGCCTGCGGAAAATCCACCGTCGCGCAAATGTTAGTCCGTCTGGGCGGTCATCTGATTGATTTTGACAAACTGGCGCACGAAGTGCAAGATCCGGAAAAGTCTGCCTGGCACGATGTTGTCAACTGCTTTGGCTCGGAGATTTTGCAGCCGGATCGGAAAATAGACCGCAATAAACTGGCGGCGGTTGTTTTCAACCATCCGGAAAAACTCCGGACGCTCAATGAGATCGTTCACCCGCGTGTGTATGAAGCGTGGCGTCTTCGACTGAAAGATATCGAAGTACAAAACCCGCAGGCCATCGTTTTTTCGGATGTGCCTCTCTTGTTTGAAGGCAGGATGCAGCATTTGTTTGATCTGACGATTCTGGTGATGATTGAACCTGAAGAACAGATCAGACGCCTGATGGCGCGCAATCCTATCAGTTACGGGGATGCATGCGTGCGTCTGTCTTGTCAGATGCCGATTCGTGATAAAGTCCGGCTGGCGGATATTGTTATCGACAATGCATGTTCTGTTGCAGAAACCGAAAAACGCGTGACGGATGTGTGGCGGAACCTATCGGAACGGGAAAAGAATAAAAAATAGGGGGTTCAAGTATCCTGTCGATTGACCCATGCAATGTGCCAACTTGCATAAGCAAAGCAAATGAAGTATAAAAAAGGCAAGTTGTTTTACTATTGTAACCAAGGAAATCGCATTAAATTATGATGCTGCCATGATTGTTTCTTATTATATTTCATTTCCGTGGAAATCCTTTTTAGTCAGGGTGGTTTTGCCAACCGTCCTGACGGTTGTGCTTTTCATATCAGCGATTATTTTTTTAATCGTTCCCACCATAGAAAAAAACAGTCTTGACCGGAAGCGGGAAATGATCCGGGAGCTGACCCATTCGGCCTGGAATATTCTGGCCAAGCTCGAAAATGATGAGCGGCAGGGCCTGCTCACCCGCAAGCAGGCGCAGAGCCAGGCCATTGATCAAATCAGCAACCTGCACTACGGTCAGTCGGAGAAGGACTATTTCTGGATAAACGACATGAACCACCGCATCGTCATCCATCCCTTTCGCAAGGACCTTATAGGCAGTGACTTGAGCGACTATAAGGACCCTGACGGCAAGCGCGTCTTCGTGGATATTGTCAACATCGTCAAGGAAAAGGGATCTGGCTACCTTGAGTACCAATGGCAGTCCTATGGTAACGTGGATCTCGTTTTACCGAAGATTTCATACGTCAAGGGGTTTACGCCCTGGTCCTGGATCGTCGGCACCGGCATTTACATCGAGGACGTTAAATCAGAGATGCAGGAGCTCACGGCAAAGGTTGTCAAAATTTCACTGGTTATTCTCCTGCTGATGTTGCTGCTTCTCGGCAGCATCATCAGCCAGAGCTATCAGACGCACAAAAAGCAGCGCGAGGCGGAGGATGAGCTTAAAAAGACTCAGTCGAGCCTTTTTCTTTCCGAAAAGCTTGCCTCCCTGGGAAGGTTGTCGGCCATGGTGGCCCATGAAATCAATAATCCGCTTTCCGGCATTCTCTCTTATGCAAAGCTTTCCACGCGCTACCTTGGGCAGGAGACAATCAGCGCGGAAACAATCGCGTCAACCAGGGAAAATCTTTCCTTCATTGCGCTGGAGGCCAAGCGGTGCGGCGATATTGTCAAAAACCTGCTGCTGTTTGCCAAACGCTCCATGGGCGAGGTGAAAGAGGCGCACATGAATGAGATCATCGACGTCAGCGCCAAGGTTATTGATCACAGCGCCAGGATGAAAGAGCTGGATCTGATCTCCGAGCTTGACTCAGGAGATGATCTTATTGAGTGCGATGCCGGGGCCATCCAGCAGATACTGGTGGCGCTGATTGTCAATGCCATGGAGGCGTCACCCAAGGGGCAGAAAATAATCATCCGGACCGAATACCAGGACAAGGCGACCCTGCGGTTCAAGATCATTGACTTCGGCGCGGGGATTCCCAGAGATGTTCTGCCGTATATCTTTGATCCGTTTTTTTCAACGAAAGAGTGCGATAGCAAAAGCCTGGGGCTGGGGCTTTCGGCCGTGTATGGCATTGTTCAGCACCACAAAGGAACCATCACAGTTGATTCAGTGGTGGGAAGAGGGACGGAGTTCACCATAACGCTTCCCCGGACGCAAAAACAGCATTCCCGGCAGGAGACACATTAGGCAGGAGTTTGTGCAGCATGAGACCTTCAGACATTGGAATACTGGTTGTTGATGATGAGGCATCCGTTCGTGATGCGCTAGGCAAGTGGTTTAAATTTGACGGCTACCGCGTGGATATGGCCGCGGACGCCAATGCCGCCCTCCGGAAGCTTCAGGACAACCCCTGGGACATAGTGTTTCTGGACATCAAGATGCCGGGCATGGACGGCCTTGAGCTTCAGCGCAGAATCAAACAAATTGATAAAAATATCATCACGATCATGATTACGGCCTTTGCCTCCGTTGACACAAGCATTCAGGCACTGAAAGAGGGGGCCTTTGATTATATTGTAAAGCCCGTTGATCCCGATGACATGAGCCATCTGATCAGAAACGCTCTTGAGCAGCGTAGACTTCTGTCTGAAAACATTCAGTTGCGCAGGCAGATTGAGGAAATATCATTCCCCGATGAGATTGTCGGAGAAAGTCCGGCTCTCAAAAAGGTCATGGAAAAGGTTGTAACAGTGGCCCAGACCGACTCAACAGTTATGGTCCGTGGTGAAAGCGGAACGGGCAAGGAGCTTGTCGCCCGCGCCATTCACAGCAACAGCAACCGGCGGTATTTTCCCATTATCACCATCAACTGCGGGGCCTACACGGAGGGGCTTCTGGAAAGCGAGCTGTTCGGCCATGAAAAAGGCGCTTATACCGGCGCGCTTTATCGCAGGCGCGGCAAGCTGGAAATGGCGGACAAGGGAACGGTTTTTCTCGATGAAATCGGCAATATCGGGGTCAAGATGCAGATGGATCTGCTTCGCGTCATTGAAACCAGGCAGTTTACGCGCCTGGGCGGAGACAAACTTATCGATGTTGACTTTCGCATCATCTGCGCCACCAACAAAGATCTGGAAGCTGCGGTGCGCGATGGCTCCTTGCGCGAGGACCTGTACTACCGGTTGAATGTTTTTTCCATTGTGATTCCGCCGCTTCGGGAACGCAAGTCCGACATTGCGCTGCTTTCCCGGAGTTTTGTCAATAAATACGCCCAGTCCATGAATAAGAATGTGGCGGACCTGACCCCGGAAACCCTGGAAATGCTGATGCGCTACGATTGGCCGGGCAATGTCCGCGAGCTGCGCAATGTCATTGAGCGGGCGATGGTGGGCGCGCGGGGAAACATGATCGAAGTGAAAGATCTGTCCTTCCCCTTTACGCCGGTTAATGGCGAGGACCCGGGCGACCAGGACTCTCTGGAGGATATGGAGAAGATCCACATTAAAAGAATTCTGGAACGAACCGGCGGCAACATTGCGCAGGCTGCCGGCATTCTTAAAATCAGCCGTTTGACCCTGTATAATAAAATCGAAAAGTATCAGCTCAAAAAATGACACCGGCGTGCATGTCTGATTATGGCTTTTATCTACATTGTGTCCATCAAGTCGGCGGACCCTTTCTGGCGCAAGCCACTGGAAGCGGGCATCCAGAAAACATTCGGCATCGAAACGCGGTTTGTGACAGACTGGCGGATCGATCTCCCGAAAACCTACGACAGCGCCCGCGGTCAGTACAATTCTTCAGGCATCCTTCTGCAGCTTATTGAAGCTCCCCCCGCCGATGCGGTTAAAATTCTCGGCGTTGCCCAGGCGGACCTCTTTATACCCATCCTGACGTTTGTTTTCGGGGAAGCGCAGCTCGACGGCATTGGCTCGGTTGTGTCCCTGCACCGCCTGAACAATAAATATTACGGTCTGCCGGAGAATCAAATGCTGCAGACGGAACGCCTCGTCAAGGAGGCGATTCATGAGCTTGGGCACACATTCGGCCTGGTGCACTGCACGTATCCGGCCTGTGTACTGAATAAGTCAACCTATGTGGAGGATATTGATCAGAAGTCGCAGGAGTTCTGTAAGGAATGCCGGCAGGATCTGGAGATTATGCTGAAGGGTCTTCGGTTCGGGAAGACAATTCGATAATCCGGTCAAACTGTTCGGAGGAAAGCATGTCGGCAAAACCCGTGATCTGTTCGCCTCCATCCTGAAGGGTTTTGCCCAGCGATTCTCCGCCCGAACTGAGCATCGCAGCGCCTGCCTGGGCAACAACCTGTTCTTTTTCCTGATACCACGCCATAGCTTTCCTGCCAAACAGGAGTGTTTTTAACTCATGTTCGAGGTTTTCAGGCTGGATAGTCACAAGCCACCCCTCTTCCCAGGGATCGTGTGCGAGCAGATGAGGATTCTTCTTTAATCGCTGGTTTGCTAAATGGACGGCTCCTGTAAGAGGGGAGATGAGCTGCAGGATGTGTTTTTCCTGGATGATGTGGGCGAAGCACTGGCCCTGGGTGACAACTTCGCCCTCCTGGGGGAGCACAACCGTTTTAATCTGCAAGACCAGTTTTGCCAGGATGCCGTCGATGCCGATGCGAACCTCGTCAGGATTTTCAACCTTTGCCCAGCAGTGATTCCGATGATAGAACAGAGCGGCTTTCGCCTGCGGTGCAGGTTCACTGCTCGGCGTGCCGGAATCATGAGCCGGTTGGGGTGCGGTCTTGCCGCCTGGAACAGCCGCCTCGTTGCGCATGGCCTGATCGAAGACGCAATCTTCGCAGCGATAATCGTGGGTGCAGAGTTTATACGAGATCAGCCCGGCGGTCATCCAGATACACTTCATTTCCTCTTCGGGAATCATGTGAAATTCTTTTTTTCTCATTGCCAGCTCATCTTTTTTTTGTTTCATATGGCGCCATGACGGTTCAGGTTGTTTCTGGCCGCCCCCGCAGGCGGGGGCGGCCAGAAACATGTCGCTTTATTTTTCCTTCTTCTTGTCTTCTTCGATTTTTTCACCACCGTCAGCCATGGTTAAGCCAAGCTGCGGCTGAAGGATAGCACCTTCGGGAGCGGGGGCAAACGCCGGTGACTTGAGCGTCAGGGTGAGCACCGTGCCCAAAATGAGCAGAATGGCCGCAACCGTAAAGGACGAGGTGAAGCTTCCCGTGGCTGCGGTCAGCATCTGCTGCATTTTGCTCAGGATAAATCCGCCCATGCCCCATGCTGTGAACAAAATGCCGTAGTTCATGCCGAATGATTTCAGTCCCCATGTGTCCTTGCTTAAGGCCGGGAACAAAGACAGGTTAGCGCCGTAATTGACGCCAAGAAAGGTTGCCAAGAGCACGATAAGAAGCGCACTTGTTCCCTGTCCGCCCACAAGAGGAATTGCAACAATCATTAAAAGCGCCTGGAACGCAAGAACGCCGGCAAGCGTTGTCGTTCGGCCGATTTTGTCAGAAATGATGCCTGCCAGAATACGGCCTGATGCATTCCCGATAGCCAGGATCGCCACCGCTATAAAAGCGGTCTCGCCCATGCTTTTCTTCGCCATGCCGCTCAAGCTTCCGATAACCATGAGACCTGTGCCCGCGCCGATGAAATAGATAACCCAGAGCAGCCAGAACGTGGGAGATTTCATCATCTCGGTCGGGGTTGCATTGTTTTGTGGCGCTGCATTTATTTTCTGCTGAGCGGCCGTCCCGCCCGGAACATACCCTGCCGGAGGATTAACCAGAAACATCGAGAGAGCACAGACAACAATGATGAACGCGATTCCCAGAATCATCATCGACTGGTGGATTCCGACTGTTTTCAGGAGGTATTCAGAAAGCGGGGCAATATACACGGATGCCAGGCCAAAGCCTGCAACTACAAGACCTGCGATCAATCCGGTTTTTGCGGCAGGAAACCATTTGATTGCGGCAGGCGTTGTGGCTGAATAGCCGAATCCAATACCTGAACCAACCATCAGGCCGAAGCCCAGCACCCAAGCGGCATAAGAAGTTGTCTGGGAAATCAAGAGCATTCCCAGGCCAACCAGAATGCCGCCAATAAACGCAGTAATCCGCGGGCCTATTTTATCCTGGCATTTACCCGCAAGAATCATTGAAAAAGCAAAAGCAAGAAGGCATATCGAATACGGATCGTTGAGCTGGGCAATATCCCAGTTAAAAGCTCCCTCGCCGCCTGCCTTGATTGATTTTTCTATGCCGCCTTTAAAGATACTCCAGGTGTAAAGAACACCCAGCGCCAGGTTGATACCAAGCCCGGCAGACGTAACCATCCATCCTTTGTTTTTAACTCCCTCTGTCATAATAAGCCTCCTTTAGTGCCTAAGAATTTTTTTGCGGCTTCATTTTGCCGCGTTGTGTTTTTCCATGGTGATCCAGTTCCATTCATCATTTCAGCAATAACAATTACAACAAGCGTGCCATTATATTTTATGTTGAAATAAACGCATTTTTGGACGCTCAAAAGGGATGCTGGAAATCGAAAAAAACCTGCTCTTCTTTGGAAGATTTTTTCGTTGCAGGCCGGCAAAGAAAAGCCAGCCGGGCAGGGTGGCGCCAATTGACATCGGATGCAAGCAAAAACAATGTCTTGGAGGAATAAGTTTTCCGGCAAATTAACAGATGTGGAGATTGGATATGACATTGACCGTGCAAGCAATTTCTGGCAGGATCATTTATCAAAACAGCGCAAAATTCAGGCAGGGTAAAAAATGTTTTTTAAAGATCATTTTAGTTTGGCAGATTGTCTGGTCGCATGTACAATTTATATACACAAAAAAAACACTAAAAGAAGACATTTGTAATAAAGTGAAGCTTCTCAAGCGGTTAACATAAAAAATTGGCTGTAAAGAATATGTACATCATTTGTTAATATTATTTACAAAGTAATTTTAAAATTCAAAATAATATGCTATGCGTCGCAGGAAAAATTTGAGGGTGGACAGAGAAGCAAATCTGAATAAGCAAGTATCTGGTTCGAAAAAGACCAGGTCAAAATATTTAAGAAATCTCTGAGGCGGTATTTTGGGAGATGAAAGGAGCGTAGCGGCTTAATGGGGATAAGGCATGTTCATTTTAATAGATAAAAAGCGGTCGAGTAAGAGAATGCTGAAACCAATAAATCAGACTTTAGGAACAGATAAGACAAGGAATGAATAATGAGTAAAAAAATTGATACATCTTTGCCAGCAAACAGCAGCAACGCGGAACCGCAGGGCAAGCCGGATTCTGCGGCTTTCCAGTCCAGGTACTTTGCCCGCGACCTGCAGGCCGGAATCATTACCGGCGTGATGGCCGTCGCTCTGTCCATAGGCATTGCCATCATGTCCGAATATCCCATCAGGGTGGGTCTGGCGACGGTCGCCTTTGCCAGTTTTATCGCCTGGATCACCGCCTGGTTCCGGCCAGGAAATTATGTTGGCAGCCCCGGAATTGCGGCTGGGCTGGCGCCTTTGCTGGCCATGGGTGTGTCATCTTTCGGTCTGCAAAATATGGCGTTCATTGTTTTCATCACCGCCTGCATGCAGGCGGTGATATGGAAGTTCAATCTGCAAAAATATATTCTGAAGGCAGTGCCCAGCTACCTCGTCGAGGGTTTGCTCGCGGGCATCGGCCTGCAGATCGCAATGAAGTTTTTGGGGTTCGCCTATGAGATACCCGCCGGGCAGGTGACAGAAGGCGTGTTCCTTAATGCCGCGCGCATTCAAATGATTCTGATTTCGCTTGCCGGCTTTGTCCTGTTCGTGGTTTTGTTTTCAAAATTTCAGGCAAAACAGCCGGCGGTTCCCTATTTCGTCATTATCATTGCGGGTGTGATTGTGGCACAGTTTGTTTCCGTACCAATGCTGCAAATTAAGAGCGTGGATATTCGTCTCGCCCTGCCGCTTCCGAATTTCGATGGCGTGCTGATCTGGCTGTACGCGATCGGTTTTGCAGTGGTGCTGGCTGTCGTTGACGTGGTTGAGCAGGTGATGAGCAACGCCGCCATTGAGAAAATCGATCCGCTAGAGCGCAAGTGCAACAGCAACAACAGTCTGCTGGTCATCTGGATAGCCAATATGGGCGCCAGTTTTTTCGGAGGCATGAAGAATCTGGACGGTTTGGCCAAGAGCACGACTAACAGGCTTGCCGGTGCCCATACAAAATTTTCTGTTCTGATCATCGGTATAGTCGTCACTTTCTTCGTCTTTTTTTCGCAGTATCTGGAATATCTGCCGAAGTTCGCTCTGGCGGCCATTATGATTTTTACCGGCTGGAAAATGATTCTGGGGCTCTGGCGTGTCGTCGATCAAGGACCTTACGAGCTGATGCTCGCCTTGCTGTGCGGTGTTCTGGTCTATGCAATCGGCATCTTCGAGGGACTCTTGATCGCGCTGGCCGTGCATGGCATCGTCCATTATCTGGTGTTCAGCCAGGCAGACCATCTGTCAACGAAGGATATTGTCAGAAAATATTTTGACAAGTTTAAACATGATACTACGGGTGTGGACTAGCGTTTGCTGATGAACCGGCTTTTTTCGTCGCAATGCCAATCGTTCAGACTTTAGCATAGACAATACAAAGGTAAGACTAAGGAAGAAATGATGAGTAAAAATATGGATACATCTTTGCCGGAAAGCGGCAGTAACGCTAAACCGCAAGGCAAGCCGGGATCCGCGGCGTTCCAGTCCCAGTACTTTGCCCGCGACCTGCAGGCCGGAATCATTACCGGCGTGATGGCTGTTGCTCTGACCATCGGCATTGCCATCATGTCCGATTATCCCATCAAGGTTGGTCTGGCAACGGTTGCTTTCGCCTCTTTTATCGGCTGGATCAATGCCTGGTTCCGTCCAGGCAACTACATCGGCAGTCCCGGGATTGCGGCGGGGCTGGCGCCTGTGCTGGCCATGGGGGTTGCCTCCTTCGGCATGCAGAACATGGCGTTCATCGTTTTCCTCACGGCCTGTATGCAGGCTCTGATATGGAAGTTCAACTGGCAGAAATACATTCTGCAGGCGGTGCCTCATTATCTCGTTGAGGGCTTGCTGGCGGGTGTCGGCTTGAAGATTGCGCTCAAGTTTTTGGGGTTTGCCTATGAGATTCCCGCCGAGCAGGTGGTGGAAGGCTTGTTCTTCAACGCGGCGCGTATTCAAATGATTCTGATTTCGGCTGCCGGTTTTGCCTTGTTCTTGTTTTTATTTTCCAAATTCCAGGCAAAGCAGCCGGCGGTTCCCTATTTTGTAATCATCATTGTGGGCGTGATCGTGTCGCAGTTTGTTTCTGTGCCGATGCTGCAAATTGAAAGCGTGGATATCAAACTTGCGCTGCCACTGCCGAATTTTGACGGCCCGCTAACCTGGCTGCACGCGATCGGTTTCGCGGCAATGTTGGCTCTTATTGACGTGATCGAGCAGGTGATGAGCAATGCAGCCATTGAAAAAATTGATCCGCTGCAGCGCAAGTGCAACAGCAACAACAGCCTGATGGCCATCTGGATAGCCAATATGGGCGCCAGTTTTTTCGGGGGCATGACGAATCTGGACGGGCTGGCCAAGAGCACGACCAACCGGCTGGCCGGTGCCTACACCAAATTTTCCGTTTTTATTCTCGGCATCGTTGTCACGTTCTTCGTTTTATTTTCAGAGTATCTGGTATATTTGCCGAAGTTTGCCCTGGCGGCGATCATGATATTTACCGGCTGGAAAATGATCATAGGACTCAGGCATGTTGTCCATCTGGGACCATATCCGCTGATGCTTGCCTTGCTGTGCGGTGTTCTGGTCTATAAGGTCGGCATCTTCGAGGGACTGCTGATTGCGATGGCTGTGCATGGCATCGTCCATTATCTGGTGTTTCGCAAGGTGGACCAAATGTCAAACAAGGATATCGTCAAAGGATACATTGAGAAGTTTAAGGGTGAGGGCGGCGTGGACTAGTGTGTTGCTGGTGAAAAATTCCCCCCGCTGCGGGCGGAGAATTCAAGCGCCGGCGTTGGCGCTTGAGGAAGCTTTTGCCGGTATCGGCACGGCGGAAGCAATAACGTAAGGTTTAGGAGGATATGAAAACAGCCGGTCCTATTTGATGGGATGAGCCGGCTGTTTTTCGTCGCAACGTCAATCGTTCAGACCTTAGATAGACAAAACACAGGTAAGACAAGGAAGAAATGATGAGAAAAAATATGGATACATCTTTGCCGGCCAACGGCAGTAACGCTAAACCGCAGGGCAAGTCGGCATCTGCGGCGTTCCAGTCCCAATACTTTGTCCGCGACCTGCAGGCCGGAGTCATTACCGGTGTGATGGCTGTGGCTCTGACCATCGGCATTGCTATCATGTCCGACTACCCCATCAAGGTTGGTCTGGCAACGGTTGCTTTCGCCTCTTTTATCGGCTGGATCAATGCCTGGTTCCGGCCAGGGAATTACATTGGGTGTCCCGGAGTTGCGGCGGGGTTGGCGCCTGTGCTGGCCATGGGGGTTGCCACATTCGGCATGCAAAATATGGCATTCATCGTTTTCCTTACCGCCTGCATGCAAGCGGTGATCTGGAAGTTCAACTGGCAGAAATACATTCTGAAGGCGGTGCCCAACTATCTTGTCGAGGGCTTGCTGGCTGGTGTCGGCCTGAAGATCGCGCTGAAGTTTTTGGGGTTTGCCTATGAGCTTCCCGCCGAGCAGGTGGCGGAAGGCGTCTTCCTGAATGTGGCGCGCATTCAAATGATTCTGATTTCGCTTGCCAGCTTTGCCCTGTTCTTGTTTTTGTTTTCAAAATTTCAGGCAAAACAGCCGGCGGTTCCCTATTTCGTAATTATCATTGCAGGTGTGATCGTGGCACAGTTTGTTTCTGTGCCGATGCTGCAAATTGAAAGCGTGGATATCAAACTTGCCCTGCCGCTGCCGAATTTTTCCGGTCCGCTGATCTGGCTGTATGCGATCGGTTTTGCCGCGATGCTGGCCGTCATTGACGTAATCGAGCAGGTGATGAGCAACGCCGCCATTGAGAAAATCGATCCGCTACAACGAAAATGCAACAGTAACAACAGCCTGATGGCCATCTGGATAGCCAATATGGGCGCCAGTTTTTTCGGGGGCATGACGAATCTGGACGGTTTGGCCAAGAGCACGACCAACCAGTTGGCTGGTGCCTATACCAAGTTTTCCGTTCTGATCATCGGGATTGTCATAACTTTCTTCGTCTTTTTTTCACAGTATCTGGAATATTTGCCAAAGTTCGCCCTGGCGGCGATCATGATTTTTACCGGCTGGAAAATGATTATAGGGCTTAGGCATGTCATCCATCATGGACCTTACGCGCTGATGCTGGCCTTGCTGTGCGGCGTTCTGGTCTATAAGGTCGGGATCTTCGAGGGACTCTTGATTGCGCTGGCCGTGCATGGCATTGTCCATTTTCTGGTATTTCGCAAGGTGGATCAGCTGTCAACCAAGAGCATTGTCAGAAAATACCTTGAAAAATTTTCGTCTGATACCAGTGTTGATTAGCGCTTGCTGATGAAGAGTTTCCTTGCTGTGGGCGGTGACCTGTTGAGTGGGTATCTGCCTGCGGCAAAATAAGTTTAATCGGAGGACAGACAAAACAGCCGGACCGGATTTTACGTACCGGCTGTTTTGTTCCATCATGTTGGTAATCATTAAACCTTCGAGACGCAAAACAAAGTCACGCTCTTGCCTGTCCTGCGGCACAACGGAAAATATGAGGAACCGCCGCTACTGTTCTTTGCAATGCCGGCAGCACTTAAGGCAGAAGCTGATGACCCGCAGTGGCTTGCTGGAGGCCATCCATGCGCGTTTCGCCACGTTTTATTTTACGGATGATCTGATTGTCATGGACGTTATGGTGCATGATGTCCGGGATGTCTTCCGCTTCAGCGCTTTGCGTACAAAAGGATGCCGACCTGCCGACGATTTTGGAAAGATGGCCAACCGTATGGGAGAGGCCTGGTGGGAAGAAGAGAAGCGGACGAAAAGAAAATATCTGGCGTCGCGCAAGCTTCTGGAGCTGGCTGAAAGACTTACAATTTTGGAAGGACTGGTGCGTCCGCGTTTAATCAGAGTGCCGACTGTGAAACCGGAATCCCTGCAATATCTGGGGATGAACAAAGCCGAACGGGGTTCCCGCGAATTGGCCAAACTAATTAAAAACGCCTACCGGCGCCAGGTGAAAGTTCATCACCCCGATGCAGGCGGCGAGGCTTCAACTTTCAGAAAGCTTCATGACGCTTATCAGGAACTTCTGCGCTGGGCCGAAAACCCCACCTTCACCCGCCGACGGGGTTTTCCCGACAAATGGTGTTACGACGGCGCCAGCCAAAAATGGATTCAGCCGGTGCCAAAGAAAACAGGCGAAAAGTGAAAGTAAAAAAGTGCAAGGAGGAATCTGTTGTTATTCCTGAGCCTTGAAACTTGAACTTTGAACCTTTTTGATGTCCTCCGGTGTATTGAGATTGTGGAAAAGCCGCCCGTCTTTGTTGAAAGGGGCAATCTGCCCCTCGCCAATCGTCAGAACGCGCATATCCCGGTAGAATCCGGTGATCTTGAGTTTATCCATCAACAGCAACCGCTTGATGGACGGCAGGCATTTGCGCGAATAAATGGCGTGCAAGGGCTGATAGCCATCGGCAAGATCGGGAACAATCACATCATGATGGCCTGCCTGCCCGATCAGATAAGCTATGAAATCCTCATTCAGAAACGGCATGTCGCAGGGGCAGGCAAAAGCATAATCATTTTTAGCGTAGAAGAGTCCTGTATAGATTCCACCCAGAGGTCCCTTCTCCTGATAAATATCCGTTACAAGCATTGCGTCGGTAAATTCCAGATAAGAGAGGGGATCATTGGTTACAATGATAATTTCTGAAAACAGCCGGCGATAAATATTCAGCGCCTTTTCAATCAGACGAATGCCGTCGATTTCCAGAAACGCCTTGTTAACTCCCATGCGGGTATTTTTACCGCCCGCGAGGATGATACCTGTGACATTGATTTTCTTGCCCGTCAATTTACTACACTCCTTCGTCTTCATGATTTCCTCACTTTATTTACCATAAAAAAGCAAAAGTTTATGAGGAAAATTTAGCCTGTTTTATATATTTTTATTGACTCTTGAAATATAAAGCTATAAAAACGCAACATCGCGATATTTACTAATTTTATAAGGGGGTGTTTAATGGTTTCAGAAGCAAAGTTATTTGGTTTGCCGGCAGAAAGCGGCAGATGGTTTTTTGTGGTGCTCGGATTGATCATGTGCATCTGTTTGGGTGCGGTATATGCTTACAGCATTTTTCTGGCGCCGGTAAAAGCAGCCTTTGTCGGCGTGTCTGCTTTTCAGGCAAATCTGCCTTTTATGGTATTTTTAACTTTTTTTGCCGTTACCATGTTTTTTGGCGGACGCATTATGGAAAAACTGGGTCCGCGCAACCTGATCATCATAGGTGGTATTATTGTCGGTTTGGGCTGGATGCTCTCCAGTTTTGCAACAAATATCTGGATGCTGACGCTTACTTACGGTGTGATTGCCGGATCAGGTGTTGGTCTGGTGTATGGCTGTCCAGTGGCCATGGGTGCCCGCTGGTTTCCCGATAAGAAGGGGCTCGCGGTAGGGCTTATTCTGGCGGGCTTTGGCGGATCAGCACTCATTACGGGGAAATTGGCAAGTGTTCTGATTCCATCCGTAGGGTTGCCGACGACTTTTATGTATTTCGGTATCGCTTTCGGTGTCATTCTTGTTGTCCTTGCTTTGCCTTTTCGATTTCCTGCCGCAGGTTGGGCGCCATCGGGATGGAAACCTGCTGCGGGCGCTCCTGTGGCCGTTGATTTTACACCGGGTGAAATGGTCAAAACCAGCACATACTGGGGATTGTTTTTGTGCTTTCTTATCGGTTCTATAGCCGGTCTGATGGCCATTGGTATCTCTAAACCGGTTGGTAATGAAATTATCAAAATATCCGGTGAGACAGCTGCAACGTTAGTTGGTGTTTTTGCCTGTTTCAATGCTCTTGGCCGCCCGCTCTTCGGCTGGTTGACAGACAAGATTAATCCGCGCAATGCTGCAATACTGAATCTAGCACTCATTCTTCTGGTTTCAATTTGCATGATTACCGCGGGTGAAGGAAGCAACTATCTTTATGTTTTAAGCTTTATCGGATTCTGGCTGTGCCTCGGCGGCTGGCTGGCTATTGCTCCGACCGCGACGGCGGCGTTCTTCGGAATGAAGAATTATGCGCGCAACTACGGGGTTGTGTTTTTTGCGTATGGATTGGGTGCAATCATCGGCGGTATTATTTCCGGTCAGGCCAAGGATCTTTTCGGAGCCTATACTTTTGCCTTCTACCCAACGGCGGTATTGGCGGCTGTGGGACTGGTGGTGGCTTTTATTTTCGTGAAGCCACCTAAAAAAGCATAAAAACAGACCAAATTCAGTTTTCGGATATCATAAAAAAAGCGGGCGTTTCGCCCGCTTTTTTTATTCGATTTTACCGGATGATTTTTCTGTCAATGGCAACAGCCTTTGCGCCTTCTCGCTCCACCATGGTGGAAATATCCCCTTTGCCTCGAAATCTCTTGACGTTGAGCATGAAAATTTCAAGTTTGCTGAGCACATTGGGCGGCAGCAGGTTGCCGTCGATTTCAATCGAGATGGTCGGATATTTTCTTTCTCTGGCCCAGGGCGTGTATAATCCCTCGATGACGCGGCCGATCAGACAGGCAAACGGTGAGATGTTGACGATGCCCGAGTAACCGTCCATCATTGCTGTGGCGGCAACCCCGCTGGAGATGCTGATTTCCGAATATAGTTCGTGGCTGACGAAATGCTTTTCTGTGTTTTTCATGATTTCGTCCATGTCGTGCGGCGTGCGCGGCACCAGGCCGGTGACACCGAGTGTCTTGCGGACATTTTTTTCCACGTGATGTTTATAGGCATGTTCGATTTTCCAGTGGATGATATCCCGAAATTCACTGGCGAATACGCGCCGGTACCAGGGCACCAGGCCCAGCTTCTTTTTGAGCTCATAATGTCTCACGAAGTCACAATAGTAAAGCCATTCAGCGACATTGGATATTTTCCCGATGATGCCGTGGCGGCTGAGCTGCTGAATCAATTCATCGACGGCGAAATCATCGCGCCGGACGTAAATCTCTCCGACGATCAACACTTTCGGGCAGTTCTCCATTTTTCGGGCTAGTGGAATACGGGATATGGTATCGGCAATCTCTTTCAGCACGGGAAAGACTTTCGTAATATCGCGCTCGGCCACACTGATCATTTTCTGCCAGATCTGATCATAAAGAACCATCGCTTCGGCCGGATCAGCCGCGCAGGTTCTCAGGGATGTTTCCACATCTTTCATATAATCGCCGATAATGGCGGCCCACCAGGCATATTTGGAAAATTCCGTTCCCAGCTCGTTGTAGGAATTATCCGCATCCATCGTAAAGACCAACACGTTTTCCAGACGCAAATCCTTGAACAGGTTATCATAGAAAACAAAATACTGACCGGTTCGGCACGGTCCGGTCGTTGTGGGCACAAACAGGATATATATTTCATCCTTGCGGTATTTCTCGGAAGATAAATACTTAAGCGCGCTGCCTAATACAAGAAGCGACGGCAGACACTCTTTACCGGAGGCATGATTGCGAGCCATTTGTAGTGTATAAATATCCGGCACCGGCATGGTTTCCGCGTTGATGCCCAGGCCGCGAATCGTAGCGCCGATCAACTCAGCAGAGAGCCTGCCCATGTTGGATAAGAGCAGTTTAATACGCGGATTGTTTTTAATCGGTATCTTTTCGCCGGTGATATCATTTTTGATGTGAATTGCTTCGCCCGGATTGTTGATGAAGCGCAAACCATTGTCGTATCGTTCCTCACGGATATCGGTAAGCTTGGAACGGTAACCTTCGATAATATCCAGGAACGCTTCAATGCGCGTATCTACGCCGGCGTCGGCTGTGTGTGAATCCAACTCCAGAATCAGGAAGGGTTTGACGCCCATGATCCATTTCAGATAATGCAGTATGAAAGAATCAGGCGCGCAGGAAAAATTGGAAATATACGTAATGAAGATATTGTCTTCGTTTTTCAAAAGTGTGCCGGCTTTCATGTCCTGCTGGCCATAATACCAGTACATGTTGGGATAGATGGCCTGGCCTTCAAACGGAAGAATGTCGAACGGGATAACCGAATATCCGCGAGATGTGTATTTCCGGGGGATGCCCATGTTGGCATCGGTGGTAAAAGAATTATAGGGGTGTCCCAGAACCGCGATTACCGCGCGTTTGGCCTGACGCGCCTCATCGAGCGCCCGTTTACCCAAATCGGTAAATTTGGCAAAGCATTCCATTTGTTTTTCGTAAGCAACGTCAAAGGCATTTTTCGCTTCGCTTTCGCTTACGCCGAGTGTTGCGGCCATGGCGATGAAAGGCTCGGTGGCTTTTTGTATTCCGTACATGAAGCTGACGACCGGCGCTAAATATTTTTCTTCCGGGATTTCAGGAAAGGCTTTCTTGATATAGTAAGGCAGGCTCTGCGTGATCGGGCAGAAAGTTGCCGGCGCGTTTTTTTCGTAGCTTTCCATGTCGCGGAAATGCGGCAGAAATATATAATCGATCTTGCGGTTAAAGATATCCTGGACGGCCCCGTGGGCGATTTCCGCCGGGAAACAGTAACTGCTTTCTACGCGTGCCGTTCCTTCATGCGAAATCTCCTCGGAGACAAACGTTTCTATGCCCAGGGTATGGAAAAACCAGGAATAAAGCGGCCAGAGCGTATAGATGGAAAAACAGCGGGGAATGCCGACCACATAATCTCTTTTCCTAATCAGTTCTTCCGGATTTGGGGCGCACTCTTTAAAAAGAATATCGTTACGCTTTTCAATATAGTCAATCACTTCTTCTTCGTTAAAAACTTTTTTCTTCCGGATATTGGTGTATTTATTACAACGGCCGCCGAACATGTATTTGTGGCCATTGACGTTGAGAATGCGAACCGGGCAGAAATTGTCGCAGGCTTTACACTGAAATTCCTTTTCATAGATAATTTCTGTGGTCAGGATTTGATCAATGTCGTAGGTGGCTTTGGGCAGAAATCCTTCGGTAATTTTTTGCTTGGCCAGAATACCCACGCCGAAACAGCCCATCATTTCGGGATCGGGCGGCACCAGAATGTCTTTATCCAGGAGCATCGCGAAAGCCAGCGGGACGGCCTTGTTTTTGGCGACGCCGCCCTGCAGGACAATATTTTTGCCGATGGTCCGGTTGCCCACGACGCGATTGAGATAGTTGGACACAATCGAGGTGACGATGCCCGCGGTAATATCTTCGCGCGAAGCCCCTTGTTGTATGGCGTTGCGGATATCGGAATTGATGAAGGCGGAGCAATGTTCTCCGAATTTCAGGGGTTGTGTGGCCGCAAGGGCGATAGCACCGATCTCGGCGGCCTCGGGAATATTCAGGTCGCCCTGGGCCGATTCTTCCAGGAATGATCCGGTTCCTGCGGAACAAGCTTCATTCATGGCATAATCGATCGGGACTTTGTTTTTCAGCGAAACATACTTGGCGTCCTGGCCGCCGATTTCAAAGATGGTATCGATATTGTTCTGGTAGAATGAAGTGCCGACGGCGTGCGCAATGATTTCGTTATACACGGCGGGTGTTTCCAGAAAGACGCCGAGAATTTCGCGCGATGATCCGGTCGTCGAAGCCAGTGTAATGCTGATTTTTCCGTCGCTGATATCTTCCCGGATCTGCTTTTTCATTTCGACGAGACAGTTTTTGAGCGCGCTGACCGGATCGCCATGTGTGCGGCCGTAAAAAGAAGCGGTAACTTCGTTGGTTTCCATATCAATCAGACAGGCTTTTGTTGTGGTAGAGCCGCCGTCGACGCCGAGAATATATTCACGGCCTGCGACGACTTTGCCTTTTTGCGAAGGCAGGTAGGTGACTCTGCCCTGAGCGGTTTGCAGGCTCTTAAATCTTTTATATTGAATGTGGCTGCTTTTAAATAATGAACTGATGGGCGGTAAACTGCTGCCGGATGTTCCGGCCATGAGAGCCGCGCCGTACGCCTCAAAATAGGGTGCCTGTTCGGGAACGATGAATTCGATTTGAGGCATGCGCTCGCGGATGAAGCGCAGAATGTATTGATTTTGAGTCACACCGCCGACCAGCAGGACTTTCCCTTTTTCGATTCTGGCTCTTTTTAGAAAATCGATGACCTTGATGGCCATGACGTCGCTCAGGGACAAGACAATATCACCTGTTTTGGCTTCACCTTTATTCAACCGGTGCGTACAATCGCTTTTCATGAAAACCGAACAGCGGGAAGAGAGTTTCAACACGCGGCAGTCTTTATGGATACTGTTAATATCACTGAGTTTCATGTTCATCCGCGCCAGTTGCTGCTTGAAAAATTCGCCGGTGCCCGAAGCGCACTTGTTGCCTGAAAAACTGGTAATAATTTTATTATTTTTATCAATCGTATAGACAACGAGGTCTTCACCGCCCAGGGAGACGAGGGCGTCAGCCTGGAATTGGATGTTTTTTAGGGCTTCCTCAACACAGAGAGGTTCGATGACGCTGTTGATATTTAAAAGATGCCGGCCTTCGGTGCCGGTGGCCAGTGTCTTGATATCTTTTGGTAAGTTGTGGACTGAAAGAATTTTTTTGAGCGTGTCGAGAAAATTGCCTTCATGCAGTTCTACGGCACTCCAGATAATTTTATTGTCTTCCAGTATGGCCACCTTAACATTCGAGGAGCCAATATTAATTCCCAGGCTGTGCATAAAAACTTCCTTATGTAAAACTGCAGAGATAGATATTACGATTTAAGTGTATCGTCAAGCGGCAAATCCTTGTTTTAATCCCGCTGCTGCGTGATGAGTGATCAACTCCCTCAGCATGCAGAGGGAGTTGATCAACACACTGGTGAATGAAAAAAGATAGTTTAGCATATGTCCAGAAATATAAAGCAAAAAAAGCTGATAGAGGGGCTATCAGCTTTTTTTGCTTCAGGATGATTGGATGTAGCTCGCTTAATGCGCTTCTTCCGCAGCGCTGGAAATGTACATCATGGCAAGTAGAACAAAAACGAGCGTCTGCACAAGGTACACAAACAGCTTCAGCGCAATAATCGGCAGTGGAACAATCAGTGGAACAAGGATAAGCAAAACCAGCAAAACGAGATCTCCCCCCTTCATGTTGCCGAAAAGACGGAAGGACAAAGACAGCGGCCTTGACAAGTGGCTGATAATCTCAATCGGAAGCATTAAAGGGGCAAGCCACCATACTGGCCCCAAAAACTGCTTAATGTATTTAAAGCCGTGCGTTTTTATTCCCACAGCATGTGTGGAAAAAAACACGACAAGAGCCAGAGCTAATGTGGTGTTGATGTTGGCGGTCGGCGATGAAAAGCCGGGTATCACTCCCATGAGGTTTGATAAAAAAATAAAAATCCCCAGCGTGGCAATCAGGGGAAAATATCTACGTCCGTTATGCCCCATCACGTCATTCAGCAGCGAATCAAATCCGCTAATGATGACTTCTAGAACATTTTGCAATTTTCCGGGATAAATTTGCAGTCGCCTTGTCGCCAGAAACGCAATCGCGATGAGAAATGTGACGAGTAGCCATGTATACGCAACATGGTAAGGGACATAGGGATTCTCTAAAAAATATAGAGGGTGCATACTCTAACTAACCTCCTCAATAAAGTTTTTTTTTGCCGCGGAGATGATCAAAGTCAGAATAATGTTGATCATCACCACGGAAAGTCCAATAATTAATCCGATAACATGAACGGTTTCGTTGGAAATCAAAAAGAATAGAACAACAGCTGTGATGGCCAGGCGGAGATAATACTTAATCATGATGGGGCCCTTGGTGTTACCGCTCGTTTTTTTTAAAAACCCCTGTAGGCCGCGTTCCATCCAGTGGAAATTGACGATGCTGATAAAACCGCCTATGAGAATACCTAGCGCAAATTTGATCGGAGCAATAATGACTGAAAGAATAAATAGAACGGCCAGAATGATCCAGTTGGCAATTTCAAGTCTTTTTTGGAGCGGGTCTTTGGCGATGAGGTTCACTTTTTAAGCTCTTTATAATTTGTTCTTCATCTTTAAAATTTTTTTTAATCAAAACATATATATTACGAAATCCTGCAGAGATACCTATTATTAAAAAAACTATCGTAAACACATGGCCGGAATCAAATTGCCGATCCAAATAACGTCCTAAAAGGAGGCAACCAAAAATCGCCAGAACCATTGCGATCCCAATGCTACTGGCAAAAGCCATCTGGATACTTAATTTTCTGGTTTCGCTATCCATTTAGTGATGCGTTCCTTAACATGTGCTAAAAACAAAGTCAATTAAAAACATGACCGTCGTTCATTTATTATTTAAAATATAGCGGTTCTTTCTGTACCAATCGATTGTTTTATTCAGTCCGGTGGTTAAATCTGTTGTTGCTTTAAATCCGAATTCTTTCAAGGCCTTAGATGTATCGAGCATACGGCGGGGCTGGCCATCGGGCTTGGATGAGTCCCAAATAATTTTGCCTGAAAAACCGGCCAGACGGGCGATGAGTTCGGTGAGTTCCTTGATGGAAATTTCAAAACCGGCGCCGATATTAACAGGTTCGCTTTTCTCGTAGGTATCAGCGGCAAGAGTTATGGCTGCCGCCGCGTCTTCCACATAGAAAAATTCCCGTGTGGCGGAACCTGTACCCCATACCTCCAATGCATCCGAATGATTGTCCAGGGCGTCAAAACATTTTTTAATCAATGCCGGAATGACATGAGAGGAACGGGGATCAAAATTATCGCCGGGCCCATAAAGATTTACCGGAAGTAGAAAAATTGAATTAAAACCATATTGTTGACGATAAGACTGGGATTGCACCAGCATCATTTTTTTAGCCAGGCCATAAGGGGCATTGGTTTCTTCCGGGTAGCCGTTCCAAAGATCTTCTTCTCTAAAAGGCACCGGTGTAAACTTGGGGTAAGCGCAGATTGTGCCAAGCGCGACAAATTTCTCAATTTTATGCAAATACGCTTCATGAATCAGTTGCGTACCCATGATGAGATTATCATAAAAAAGCTCGGCCGGTTTTTCCTGATTAAAACCGATGCCCCCGACTTTTGCGGCAAGATGAATCACAACATCCGGCTTTGTGGTGTCGAACAAGCGACGGATATCAGCCGGATCGGTTAAATTATATTCTGGAAGATCGGCGATATCGATACTTCGGCAGCCGTAATCGGCAAGTCTGTTAATCAGGTGATGTCCCAGGAATCCTTTGCCGCCCGTGACGGTAATACGTTTATTTTTAAGCAAGTGATTTATCCTTTAAATTAGGATGTTAACTTATTCTTTCAGAATTGGCGCAGGAAAACCCTGCATCCACCAACGTTTTTTCTTTTTGGGCCAATTCCAGATCAGCGGCGATCATCATATCGACCAATTGATCAAACGTAACTTTCGGTTGCCAATTTAGTGCTTTTTTTGCTTTGGATGCGTCTCCCAGTAAAACATCAACCTCCGTGGGACGGAAATAACGGGGATCGACCGCCACGTGCTGATGATAATCCAGTCCCAGTTTGCTGAAGACTTTTTCAGCAAACTCGCGCACCGAGTGTGTTTCACCGGTGGCAATCGCGTAATCATCCGGTTTGTCCTGCTGGAGCATCAGCCACATCGCTTCCACAAAGTCCCCGGCAAATCCCCAGTCTCTTTTGGCTTCCAGATTGCCCAGATAAAGCTTGTCCCGTAGGCCCAGTTTGATTTGTGTTGCCGCGCGGGTAATTTTGCGGGTGACGAACGTTTCGCCGCGCCGTGGCGATTCGTGATTGAACAGGATACCATTGGTCGCAAAGATGCCGTAGGCATCACGGTAGTTTTGCACAATATAATAGGCATATACTTTGGCCGCAGCATATGGGCTGCGAGGCTGAAATAGAGTCTTTTCGCTTTGCGGCGGCGGCGCGGCGCCAAACATTTCGCTGGAGGAGGCCTGGTAAAATTTTGTTTTGATGCCGGTCTTTCTGATTGATTCCAGTATCCTCAAAGTTCCCAATCCGGTAATGTCACCGGTGTATTCGGGCATATCGAAGCTTACGCGAACATGGCTCTGTGCGCCCAGATGATAAATTTCGTCGGGATTAATGGAAGCGAGCAAATCCATGAGCTGACCGGAAACACTCAGATCCCCGTAGTGCAAAAATAACTTGGCGTTCGGGTCATGGAAATCACGGTAGAGATGATCGATGCGATCCGTGTTAAAGGTGCTGGAGCGCCGGATCAGACCATGGACTTCATACCCCTTGTTTAATAGAAACTCGGCCAGATACGATCCATCCTGTCCGGTAATACCTGTGAGAAATGCTTTTTTCATACTCAGACTCCTCAATTGTTGTCGTTATTTTAGGCAAATCGGCAAGACTTATTATCGTATTGATTGCCACTTGTCAATGAGCCGCTTAGAGAATTTTCAATGTATTTCCCAAATTGGCAAGGGTTTTATCCATGTCTTCATCCGTATGCGCAAACGATAAGAACCCCGCTTCAAACTGTGACGGCGCCAGCCAAACGCCGTTTTGAAGCATGCCATGAAAGAAGCGGGCGTAAAGCTTGGTATCCGATTTCATAGCGGTGTTCAGATCGTAAACGGGGCCTTGCTGGAAGAAAATGGTGAACATGGAAAAAATTTTGTTGATGCAGATCACGATGCCCCGCCTGGCGAACAATTTTTCAACCTCCCAGCAAAGACCATTTACCCGATCCGTCAATGCTGCGAAAGAATCAGCTTTCTCTTTGAGAATGTTGAGTGTGGCTATTCCGGCGCTCATGGCCAGCGGATTCCCGGAAAGTGTTCCTGCCTGATAAACATCACCTGTTGGTGCGAGTCTCTCCATGATTTCTTTTTTACCGCCAATAGCTCCCACCGGCATTCCCCCGCCGATGATTTTACCCAGACAGGTCAGATCAGGCTTGATGCCGATCAGGTTTTGATAGCCACCGAAACAAAAGCGGAATCCCGTGATCACTTCATCAAATATCAGCACAATCCCGTTTTGGGCTGTCAACTCCCGCAATTTTTTCAAGAAGCCATTTGCCGGGAGAACGACGCCCATATTACCTGCGATCGGTTCTACGATCACTGCTGCCAGGTCTGAGGCATAGCGCTCGATGGTTTTTTCGAGAGCGTCCAAATCGTTATAGGGCAGGCTCAACGTGAGTTTAGCCAATGCGTCGGGAATTCCCGGAGAGCCCGGGATTCCTAGGGTTGCAACCCCTGATCCGGCTTTAATCAAAAGGGAGTCGGCATGACCGTGGTAACAACCGTCAAATTTAATGATCATGTTTCTGCCTGTGTAACCGCGGGACAGACGAATCGCTGTCATGGTGGCTTCAGTCCCGGAACTGGTCATCCTGACTCGTTCCATGGAGGGGATCGCTTCGCAGATCAGTCGGGCCATGTTTGTTTCGGCATCGGTGGGCGCGCCGAAGCTGGTTCCTTTTTGCGCTGTCCGGCATATGGCGGCAATGACCTCCGGATGGGCGTGCCCCAGAATCATCGGTCCCCAGGAGAGAACATAGTCAATGTATTCTTTGCCCGTGGAATCGTAAATCTTGCTGCCTTGGGCATGGCTCACAAAAATAGGGTCGCCGCCGACTGATTTCCAGGCGCGCACCGGTGAATTCACGCCGCCGGCGATCACCTCACTTGCCGCGGCAAAATGGTCTTCATTTATTTTGGTCATTAAAAATACTCCGGAGATGTTTTTTTGTATTCTTGCAGGCTTTCCAGAATAAGAAAATCGCTACTGTTGATTAATTGGGACATGGTGTTGACCAGTGGCGAGATGTCGTCATCCTGTGCGTGCAGCATCGTAAAGAGATTATATTTATTTTGAAAAGCCGGTTTTCTTTCGTAACAATGAGAAATGTATGTCAGTGAAGCGATCAACCGTCCGGCGCTTTCTATTGCGTCGGGTGGCACGGACCACATCACCATTGCATTTTTCCGGTAGCCTGCTTTCTGATGACGCAAGATCGCTCCAAATTTTCGCATAATTCCCTTTTCTAAGAATCTTTGCAATACGGTGATCACTTGAAGAGCTGAAAGGCCGCAAGCGCCGGCAATATCCGCAAAAGCGTTACTGACAAGCGGAATATCACGCTGTATGAGACGGGCGGCTTGTTTCTCCTGCAGGGATAAATTATTCATAGAAAAACATTTATCCTTCTTGGAAAATAAAATCAAGCGATGCATTGATGGAAATATTTCTTGACAATCGTTTTGTAGATCGTTTAAAAGAGATCAACAAGTCCTGAAATCATTAAATTTCTAAAGAAAGGAGGCTTAAAAACACAACCGCTTATGATGGTTGGGGATTTGAAATCTGTGACAAAAAATTTAAGGAGGTCGTAAATGAAAAAGAGTTTAATTTATTCTGTTTTGGCGATTGTGTTGGTTATTGTTTCCGCTCCTTTCGTATTGGCAGCTCAGGGAGCGGCAGCAGCGGTTCCTGCAGCAGCGGTTCCTGCAGGAACAGTTGATTACACAAAGGCCATTGTTATTGGTTGTTCCCTGATTGCGGCCGGCCTGGCCATTGCTTTTGGAACAATCGGAACTGGTAATGGTATGGGCGCCGGTTTAAATGGTGCGACAAACGCTGTTGGTAGGAATCCTGAAGCTCAGGGCAAAATTCTTCTCACCATGATGGTCGGTCTGGCCATGATTGAATCACTGGCGATTTACGCGCTGGTTGTCGCGCTGATCGTGCTTTACGCCAATCCGCTGCTTAAGTATATTGGCTAATCATTATTGTTATTATAGAAATCAGGGAGGGGGAGCGTACATCGACTTTCCCTCCCTTTTTTAGTTAGACTCAAACAGGACAAGCGTAGCGCAGTCATGTTTGCTAGTCTAACTTATCCCGCAAAGCGAAGCGACGCGGGGTTAGTGATACCTCAAATTCCCGAAGCGTAGCGCAGTCATGTTTGTTAGTCTAACTTATCCCGCAGAGCGACGCGACGCGGGATTTCTGACACAACTGATTTTCCCCTTATCATTCCTCAATAACAACTTTACTGCGTGACTCTTTTTTCTCAGCTTGCTGATGTTTCGCGACCAGAATTTTTTCTTTGGCCCGTTTACTTCGTTTTCTCTTTTGGCGGCGCAGTTTTTCTATCCTTTCTTGTTCTTCAGCGATGAACCCTTTTTGCTGCAGTTCAATTTTTTCCAACAAGAGTCGGCGCGCCAGATGACGGTTTAATGATTGGGATCTTTCCCGCTGACATTTGACCGAAAGACCGGTGGGGATGTGGACGAGATGAACACAAGAAGAGGTTTTATTAACCTTTTGTCCTCCGGGTCCGGAAGAACGAACAAAAGATTCCTCAAAATCGTTTTCGGAAACACCGAGTTCCTGCATCCTGAAAGCTAACGCTTTTTCTTTTTCTGCGGATACCGGCATAATCGATTCTTTTAGTTAAGGGATTGAATAAATTTCGTCGCCGATTTGATGAATCCAGTTTTCCGTGAGTATTTCTCTGGCTTCTTCCAGTTTATCGACGCCAATAATAACGATGGTTTCTTTTCCGATCCGGTTGATGGTTGTATAGAGATAAAGAATATTGATCTCTGCTTTGGCCAGCGGTTTCAAGATGGCATTGATGCCGCCTGTATGGAGGGGGACTTCAGCGGCCAGCACCGGAGTTACTTCAAAGTTGAAATTGAAACTGCTTAAAAGCGCTGCCGCGCGGTCGGGATCATTGACGACAAGGCGAACCCTGCTGTCATGTTCGATGCTGGCGGCTGATACAGCTATCGTTCCGATATCTTCGGCATCAAGAATATGGGTAATTTTGGCAAAAGAACCGGGAACATTGCCTAATAGAATGGAAATTTGTTTGACGGCCATAAAATATCCTTCTTAATCCTTGATATAATCGAATCCGGCGGCGAACGCTTTGCGGTTAATTTCGGCCAGAGTTTTTTTTCGGCTGCCCATAATTATTTCCAGGCTTTTGAGGTAAATGTCGGGTGAAACAACATTCGATTTTTTAATAAAGGCCCCCATCATAATGACATTGGCGACCCGATTGTTGCCGAGCTCCTGAGCCATGTCGGCGCAGGGGACACAGAAAGTTTTTACATCCTGTCGGTTGGGACGCGCGTCAATAATGGAGGAATTAATGAAAATACTTCCACCGGCGCTTACCTTATTCTGAAAAGTAAAAAGGGAAGGCAAATTCATCACAATCAGATAGTCCGGTTCCGAGGCAACAGGAGACGCAATCTCCTCATCGCCTACCGCTACGGTGCAGTTGGCTGTGCCTCCGCGCATTTCCGCGCCGTAAGCGGGAAGATACGTAACATGATAGCCCTTGTTCATGGCGCTGTTGGCCAGACTGATGCCCATCATCAAAACGCCCTGGCCGCCGAAGCCGGAAAAAATGGTCTTCACGATCATGGCGCTGCCTCCGCGGTTTTCTTTGCCTCGGCAATGTTGTCTTTATAGATGCCGGGGGGATATTCTTTGCTCAGAACATCATCAATCCATTTGCATGAATCAATAGATGACATTTTCCAGTTGGTCGGGCATAAAGACAGAATCTCCACCATCGAAAAACCCAGACCGTCGATTTGGCACTGAAAGGCTTTTCTGATGGCTTTTTTGGTTTTGTTAACACCTGCCGGGGAACTTACCGAACATCTTTCGATATAAGTTGTTCCTCCCAGCTGAGAAAAGATTTCGCTGACCTTGACAGGATGACCATCCAATTCTTTTTTGCGGCCGGCCGGACTGGTCGTTGTTCTTTGACTGAGCAGGGTTGTCGGAGCCATCTGCCCGCCGGTCATGCCATAGACAGCGTTATTAATAAAAATAACGGTAATATTTTCACCGCGATTGGCGGCGTGAAGGCTCTCGGCGATACCGATGGCAGCGAGGTCCCCGTCTCCCTGATAGGAAAAAACGACGCGGTCGGGAAGGCAGCGTTTTATAGCTGATGCCATGGCCGGGCCGCGCCCATGGGGCGCTTCAATCATATCCACGTCAAAATAATTATAGGCCAGAACGGCGCATCCCGCCGGAGGGACGCCAATCGTAATGCCTCGAATGCCCATTTCGTCAATCACTTCGGCGACAAGCCGATGAACAATACTGTGACCGCAGCCTGGACAATAGTGATAAATATTTTCTTTTAAGCTCTGGGGATGTTTAAAAACTATCTTTGCCATGTATTTCTGATCCTTAAAGATGGTCGATAGATGATTAATCCTTTTTGTCGTAAATCTTGGCGACGACATTGGCCAGTTCTGCAGGTGTCGGCACTGCGCCCCCCGGACGTCCATGAAATTCAATATTGGCATAACCCTGCAACGCCAGGCGAACGTCTTCCAGCATCTGGCCGGTGCTCATTTCAAAAACCAGATAATTCTTAATTTTGGCCGACAAGGCCCGCAATTTCAATTCCGGGAAAGGCCAGAGGGTGATCGGACGGAATAGGCCGACTTTCATGCCGTGGTCACGTAATCTCTTAATGGCGCCCTTGGCAATACGGGCAGCTGTTCCATACGCCACGATGACCAGATCCGCGTCATCTACTCGATGCTCTTCGTGCAGTATTTCGTTTTTAGTGATCACTTCATACTTACGAGCTAATTTCCAGTTATGTTCTTCACTGTCGATGGGATCGAGAAGAAGGCCGCGGATGAATTTGCTTTTCCCTGTGCCCGCGCCGCGCAACATAAATTTTTCGGGATATTGACGGGGTTTTGGTTTTTTAAAGATCACCGGCTCCATCATTTGTCCCATCATGCCGTCGGCCAGAATCATCACCGGCGTGCGGTATTTGTCAGCCAGATCAAAAGCGTCCATTGTTAAATCCGCCAGTTCCTGACAGGTTGCCGGGGCAATCACGATGGTGCGATAGTCGCCATGTCCGCCGCCGCGGGTGGCTTGAAAATAATCCCCCTGAGCTGGTCGAATATTGCCCAACCCTGGGCCACCGCGCATGATATTGACAATAATACCGGGAAGTTCACAGGCGGCCATGGAAGAAATACCTTCCTGTTTTAAAGAAATACCGGGGCTGGACGACGACGTCATGACTCTGACACCGGTGGCGCTGGAACCCGCGATCATATTGATGGCGGCCACTTCGCTTTCCGACTGAATGAAAACGCCTCCTTCGGCGTTGCGCATGTGTTCGGCCATATACTCGGTCAGTTCGTTTTGGGGAGTGATCGGATAACCGGCATAAAAACGGCAACCCGCCCGAATCCCCGCTTCGGCGATAACATTGTTTCCTGACATCAAAACTTTATTCACGGTAAACCTCAATTGCTATATCCGGACACATCGTGGCGCAGATAGCGCAGCCGTTGCATTCCTTTTCTTCATCAACGCAGACAGGCCGGTAACCCTGTGCATTATACTCTTTGGACGGCATGATGTGACCTTTTGGGCAGAAATAAATACAGAGGTGGCACTCCTTGCAAAGTTCCTTTTTTATCTTGATATAACCTTTCACATCATGTCCCCAAATCAGTTTTTGCCTATGAATCGATTACTTTTGGCGGATGCTATCTTGCGCATAATGTTCAGAATGTCAAGAATTTTTAGATACACATTCCTGCCATTGGAAAAAAATCATCAAATCTTGCTGATTTGAAAACCTTCCAGCTTGATAGCGACGGATCGCTGGAGTAATTCTATGGAAATAACGAAAAGTTCTTTTTCCGGATCGCTTTTAATCACCATGCCCTCAATACCGGCAAAGGGGCCGTCCATAATCCGCGCCGGTTCTCCGGCTTTCGGATACTGCAGGGTGAACATTTCCACTTTTTTAGCCAGCAAACGCTGGATGGCGATGATTTTTGCTTCCGGCACCGGCAAAGGTTCTGTGTTTAATTTTTTCCCCAGAATTCGAACAACTCCGGTTGTTTTGAGAATAATCAGTTTGGTTTCGTTATCCAAAGAGGCTTCCACAAAAAGATAGCCGGGAAAAAGCGGCACGGATATCTTCTTTTTTCGGTCTTTTCGCTTGCTCCAAACTTCCATCTCCGGTAAAAACGTCGTCAGGTTTTTCTGCGTAAGGCCGGTAAAGGCTTTATATTCGTGACGGCTTTTTGTGGAAACGGCATACCAGGGCATGGCAAGCACCAACTTTTAAGTGTATTGAGAATCAGTCCAGTAAAGCATGGAGACGTTTACAATAGGTATGGAGTTTTTGCAATGGAGAAAAAATGAGAGTGATCCGTCTCAACGGTTTACATCTGACATTGGATGAGCAAGAGGCATGCCTGACGGCAAAGGCTGCGCAAGCGCTTAGCATTCCGGTTGCCGGCATTGCCTCATTGGCCGTTATCAAAAAAGCTCTGGATGCCCGGCGCAACAAGCCCCCTCATTTTGTTTATGCGGTAAAGATAAGTTTGACGGACATTGTGGCGCTACCGGAGACATTGCCGGAAGGAATACAGCTTTCGACGCTTCATGATGAACCGGTCATTGACCCGTCATCAGTCGGGTCATCAGGGACTTTATCAGGGAGGCCACCCGTTGTGGTCATCGGCAGCGGTCCCGCCGGTCTTTTTGCCGCCTACACGCTTGCCGTAAAGGGCATATCTGTTTTGCTGCTGGAGAGAGGGCGACCCATCGAAAAACGCGTGGAGGATGTGCGGATATTTTGGGAAAAAAGTGTGCTTGATCCGCAAAGCAATGTTCTTTTCGGCGAAGGAGGGGCCGGGACTTTTTCCGATGGGAAATTAACCAGCCGAAGCAAAAACCCATATTCTTTGTGGGTTAAAAAAATTCTTGTAGCCATGGGTGCACAAGAGTCAATACTAGCCGACGCCAAGCCGCATATCGGCACGGACAGCTTGCGTCAAGTCATCATCCATCTAAGGAAAAAACTTATAGAGATGGGCTGTGCCATTCAGTTTGAGGCACAGGTAACGGATTTTATAATCCGGCAAGATAAAATCGCGGCAGTTGTGGTCAACGATCAGCAAGAAATAAAAGCTGATGACGTGATTCTCGCGATTGGCCAGAGCGCCGATGATACATATGGGAAATTAGATGAACGCGGCGTAAAAATGGAGGCCAAACCCTTTGCCATGGGCTTGCGTGTCGAGCACCCGCAGGCCCTGATTAATTCGATTCAGTATGGCCGGTGGTCGAATCACCCCCATTTGCCGCCGGCGGAATATTTTGTCACCGCCACGACAGGCGGACTGAATCGTTCCGTTTATACATTTTGCATGTGTCCGGGAGGGCAGGTGATTGGTTGCAGCGCGCTTCCGGGATTTGTTATGACCAATGGCATGAGCAATAGCGAGCGAAGCGGAGAATTTGCCAACAGCGCCGTCGTTGTGAATGTGCGCGTTGAAGACTTTACTTTGGAGGGAGAGCCTCTGAGCGGTCTGGCCTTTCGCAGTCACTGGGAGAGAGAGGCTTTTTTGGCTGGTGGAGGCAACTATTGCGCCCCCGCTGAGAGGCTTTCCGGGTTTATCGAACAAAAATCATCCGGCGTTGTCGGCCGGACAAGTTTTTTGCCCGGCGTGAAAGCCGCCGAACTTAAGGAAGTGCTGCCGAACTTTGTGTCTGATGCGTTGCGGGTCGGGATCAAACAATTCGATAAAAAAATGCCGGGTTTTATTTCTGAGGAGGCTCATGTAATCGGTGTGGAAACCAGAACGTCATCGCCGGTGCGTATTTGCCGCGGGGTTGACGGGCAAAGCGAAAATGTCCGGGGACTTTACCCCTGCGGGGAAGGCGCGGGTTACGCCGGAGGGATTATCAGTTCGGCGCTGGACGGCATTAAGGCTGCCGAGAACGTGATTGCGGCAATAAACGGCTGTCAATAATGATATCAACGCCTTTTTTCATAACGCTTTGCACGGATAATATTTTTGCCTCTTCCAGTCTGCGAATATTGAGATCGCCGATCGCTTCAATTCCTTTGCCGATAATCTTCGGCGCAATCACCGTAATCAGACGATTGATCAGGTTGCCTTGAAGGGCGGACGTAATGATTTGCGCGCCGCCTTCGATCAAAACCGAAGAAATATTTCTTGCCGCAAGGTGCTGAAGCAATTTTTTCAGATTGACGTGGTTGCCTTCATCAGGATCAACCGTAATCAACTCAGCGCCCGTCATAGACAGGTTTTGAAAACGCGGATCGGAAGCATTTTTAGTTGTGACGATCAGCGTTGGCGTCTTAGAAAGATTTTGCATGACGTTGGCCTCCGTGGTGATGGCCAGGCCAGAATCCACGACAATTCTTAACGGATTGCGGCCGCGAACTCTTCTGACCGTCAGCGCCGGATTATCTTTGAGGACTGTTCCAATCCCCACCAGTATGGCATCATGCTCCGCCCGCAGTTGATGAGCAAATTTCAGGGATGCGGAAGAACTGATCCATTGTGACTGGCCTGTTGCCGTGGCGATGCGTCCGTCCAGCGTTTGAGCATATTTGACGGTGACAAAAGGCAGTCCCGTTTCCATGAAATGAAAGAAGACTTCGTTGAGATCGCGGCATTCATTTTCCAGAATGCCCGTTTTAATTTCAATTCCTGCGTTTTGCAGGCATTTAATGCCCTGGCAGGAAACCAGCGGATTGGAATCGGTGGCGCCGACCACGACGCGCGCAATTTTATGTTGGATAATTCTATCCGTACATGGAGATGTTTTACCGGAATGGCAACAGGGTTCCAGCGTCACATAAAGGGTAGAGCCTATAACATCTTCCGTCGCGTTTTGGATCGCATTGACTTCCGCGTGGTTTTGGCCGCAGCATTGATGATAGCCCTGCCCGATGATTCTGTCGTTCTTAACAATAACAGCTCCCACCATCGGATTGGGGCTGGCATAGCCCCGACCTTTAGCGGCCAGCTTCAAGGCCAATTGCATATAGTGTTCGTCATTCATGTTGATTTTATTATCTCATTGACTAAACCAATGCAATCAATTTTGTGATTGGAATCACCATAAATTTATTGACTTCTGACAAAAAGGGAGTAGAATTTTAGCCAAAGCTTGAAAAGGGCAAACCACCTGAAAAGGCGGGACGCAAAGTTACTGGCCTAAGTCTTTGACGGGATAAGGCGGCAGGACTGCCGGGCAGTTTGAAACAAGTCCAGCATTCCTGAAAAATCCCATAAAAAAAAGAAGTTCAAAAATTTAGAAGAGATTTGCCATGAATTTAAATATTTTTGCCTTCATCTTCGGCGCCGCCATCGGTAGCTTTCTCAATGTCTGTATTTTTCGCATACCGGCTCACGAATCCATCGTCAAGCCTCTTTCCCAGTGTCCTCACTGTCATCAGCCGATTCGGTTTTATGATAATATTCCTATGATTAGCTTTCTTGTTTTGCGCGCCAGGTGCCGGGATTGCGGCGAAAAGATTTCGTGGCGATACCCGCTGGTTGAGTTGATTACCGCCCTCCTGGCCTTGCTGCTGTTTATGAAATTCGGCCTGACGCTCAATTTTCTGGTTTTTTTTATTTTCACCGCTGTCTTGATTACGATCAGTTTCATCGATCTGGATCATCAAATTATTCCTGATATTTTATCTCTGCCCGGCATTCCCATCTTTTTCCTGGCGGCTGTCTTTATCGTAAGGCTTCCCTGGCATGAAGCGCTCATTGGCTTACTTATCGGCGGCGGCATGCTTTTTCTGATTGCTTTCGTTTATGAGTTCATAACCAAGCGCGAGGGCATGGGTGGCGGCGATATAAAACTGCTGGCGATGATCGGTGGTTTTCTGGGATGGAAATCATTGATCTTTGTCTTACTATTCAGCTCATTAGCCGGGGCCGTCGTCGGGATTACGGTAATGATTATCAAAAAGCAGGACATGAAATACGCCGTGCCTTTTGGACCTTTTTTATCGCTGGCGGCAGTTGCCTACATTTTCTGGGGCGAGATATTTATGAGATTTCTGATTTTCCGATATTGACAGGAGAGGTGAAATATTTTTCAGGAGCGACAATGCAAAGAAAATTGGTTAGCGGATTTACTTTAATTGAATTAATGATTGTTATCGTAATAATGGGTATTTTGGCAGCTATTGCCGCGCCAAATTTTATGGAATATATGAAGTCCCGGAGATTGAGTGGAGCAACAACGCAGTTATATGTTGATCTTATGAACGCCAGAAGTCAGGCCGTCAGCCAGAATGTCAAAGTTATTGTCTATTTAACAAGCGACGGGAGAAATTATGAAATAATAAGAGATTTAAACGGAAACGGTGTAGTTGATAAACCCGGTGAAACAGGCGTAACAAAAAGCATCTATCCCGATTATTACGATGTAACATTTGCAGCCAGTTCATCCGGCTATAATCCAGTATTTATGCAAAACGGAACGGCTATTAATGGCAAAATTATTGTAACAAGTTCGAGCTTATCAGAGCCAAAATATGTTAAAATTAGTACTGCCGGTCGAGTTAAGATTGATACAGTTCCTTAACAAGCTCATTCATTGGTGGAATTGCCATGGCAGAATCTATGAAAACAATGAAAAGATTTGAATATAATAAAGGATTTACACTAATTGAAGTACTGATTGCCATTGTAATTTTGACGATTGGGCTCTTAGCGTTGGTATCCGTCACGGTTATGGTGATCAAGGGCAATTCGTTGAATAGAGGGATAACAACGGCGACGACATTAGCTAATCAGCAGTTGGAAACTTTGAAAAATACAAGCTATAGTGGTATTGATTCTTCTTCCGCATGCCCTTCAACATGGTCGACAGTAACGGGATTTTCTGGTTATGAACAAAAGTGTGGGGTATCAACAAGTGGATACCAGAAGACGATCGTTATGGAAGTGCGATGGTTCTGGCTAGGCACCGAAAAAAAGGTAATATTGAATACTATTATTTCCAAATAGAATTGTGGACAATGTCATGATGAAAATAAATCATCTCTTAACGAAAATAAATCATGGTAAAAATTGCCAATATTCTAAGCATAATAAGGGGTTTACGCTTATTGAATTGTTAATTGCCATGTTTGTGGGTTTAATTGTGCTGGGCGCTACCTATGCAGTTTTTATCGCGCAAAATAAAGAGTTAAATAAACAAGAACAGATTGTGGTGATGCAGCAGAATGCGAGAATGGCCATGGAGATGATGACCAGAGAAATCATGATGGCGGGATATAACCAGACGACAGACCCGGCAACCATTGCCGCGGTACCCCGTTGCACCAATGCCCTGGTCGCGGCTGGGACAAGCTGCGTCGGAATTACTTCTGCCGGAAGCAACACTATTAAATTTACGGCGGATCTAAACGGTAGTGGAAGTATTACGCCTGATGACCAATTTGAGGGTGACAACGCAGATGAAAACGTTGCCTATGATGCGAACTTGTCATTGGGTATCAAGTCCTTCAGACGAAATAGTAAATACACGAAATCGGGCAGTTCATATCAACCTGTTGTGGAATACGTGGACTCACTGTCTTTCGAATACTATGACGATGCCAACAACACCCTCCTGTCCCCAGTCATTCTGGCTGATATTTGTAGAATTCAAATTACTGTCACAACCCGGACAGCAAACATTGATCCGAATACAGGCAATTACCATTACTATCCGCTTAAATCATATGTTACCCCGCGCAATCTCGGGATAACTGGTTATTGAAAAGGGAAGTTAAGGATATTATGAGTAAATGGTTAAACTCTAATTTAAATTAGCGAGAGGGAATTTATGCGGCCACAACGTAAGCATATAGTTTTTAGCAACGAAAGCGGCATGGTTTTAGTCGTGACGATAATGCTTTTGGCGGTATTGGTGCTGCTGGGTTCTACCGCTATTATGGTAACCAATACTGATATGAAAATTAGCAGCAATTACCGAAGTAGTTCACAGGCTTTTTACATTGCCGAAGCTGGGGCCGAACACGCGCGCGAGCTGTTGAGACTGCGGAGCGGGTGCGGTTACACGGTGACACAGATCCTTCAGGGCTGCCCGCAGCAGCAAGGTTGCCAGGCAACGGCGACGAGCTGCACGTCATGCACACCTACGGCCTGCCCAGGTACGGCGGTTACCCTGACAAACAGCAGAAACATTGCAAATTTCCGCTCCGGTGATACCTGGGCCAGTACCAACACCCCCCTGATCTCCGATACCACTTTCGGCAGCGGTTCGTACCGGGTGTATCTTACCAATGATGCCAAGGCGCCGGATGTGGTGACGTCATCCACGGATACAAATTACACCGCCACCCTTACCTCTTTCGGCTTCGGTCCCCAGATCTCAATGGCTGTCGTCCAGGTAACGGTCCGAAAATTAATCCCCCCGGGCCTCCCCGGTGCAATCGTCCTGCCGGGGCCTGATGTCATTTTTGCCGGGGGCAGCAGCTCTGCGCAAGTAGTCTCCGGCCAGACTGAGCCCGCTGTGGCCGTCAACTCTGCAATATCTCTGGGCAAGGTCGTCGCCGGCATCCCGAAGCCCGGTTCCTATATCGGCGACTGTCCCAGCACGCCATGTGTAGAAAATAAAGGCACCGACGCAACCCCTCCCGGCACTGGTTTCGGTCCCCCCTGGGATAGCTTGCCGGATCTGCAGGCGCTAGTACGTTCCGTGGCCAGTACTGCCGATTTTACATCCATTTCGGCCCCGGGGTTCACCTGGGGTTCGACATCGAACCCAAAGATCGTCTATATTAACGGAGACGCCACGATCGGACCGGAAACTGGTGCCGGTATTATCATCTGTACGGGCAATCTATCCGTGCATGGAAATTTCGCATACAACGGGCTCATCATGGCGATCGGTAAGGGAAGTATCAGCCGTTACGGCGGTGGAAACGGCCAGATCAGGGGGAGCATTTTTGCGGCAAACATCCTCGGCCCGGATGGGATTCTGAACACGGGCGATGATGCCTTCGGCGCGCCTACTTACGACACCTCCGGGGGTGGCACTTCCGACATCACTTATGACGGCAACGCTTTAAACAACGTCACGAAGCATGCACCCTTTATCAAGACAAGCTGGAAGCAGCGGAAGCAGTCCGGCCTTGATTAAGGGGCGGCATACGAGCTGGGTCAGGCTTTAAAGGTGACCTATCCAATACACTGATATCATCCGACTTGGTTACTGGTACGACCATGGGCGCGACTGCGATCACACTCACCGTAGCGGAATTTGAATCTATCAACATATTTAACCTCTACTCTCAATGGCGAACGGATGAATTGCCGATATAATACCAAGTCGCATTCAAAGGATAACGAACCAACGTAGTCCGAACCTTTAGGTTCGCGTGTTCAACGGGTCTAAAGACCCGAACTACTGTTAACATTTGAATGCAACTTGGTATAAGCATATCTCTGAGCAGATCTTCTGAAAAGATATTCACTGATTTTTTGACTTTGTAATCAAATGATCACTGACAAAAAATCTCATTTCGGCGACTTTACTCGATTCTTCAAGGTAGTCATGCTCCAAACGTTTTGAAAAGATTTTATCCCTCAATGCCGTTAAATTCTTTTTCAAATCATTTAGTTCATCAACGGTCATGTTTTGTCGTTCGGCAAAACTTTTCTGAAGTTGTTCAAATTCTTTCATAATAGCCGGATCTTTTTTCGAATCGTCTTCCTTGGCTGGAGTATTTCCTGTTGCCGCCAGCTTTTTTTCAGCAGCTACAGGCGGCAAAGCAGGTTTTTTTGTTTCGTAAACATCTTCGGTCTTTGCCGTTGACTTCTCTATTTTACTGACAGTATCCTTCTCAATACCCATTGTTCCGCCGCTGACAAAAAAAGTAATCTGGCCGCCTTCCTCCCAGTATTTGGTTGTAATAAACTGTCCGCCGCCTTTCAGGTGAATGATATAAGAAGCTTGACTGAATAAAGGAAAAACAAAAAATGAAATCAGAATAAATGCCGATAGTATTATTTTTTTCATGATTAACATCCTTAAAAGTCATTTGTTTGCAGTAATATAGAAAAGACCATAAAGGATGTCAAACAATTCTTTGAACAGCAACGGCAGGGATTGGAGAAGTGAAGTTTGCAATAACCCTAACAGTTCAGCTTGCCATGACACGCGGCAAATGATAAAAGCCGCTTGTCGCTTTTTTATAAGAAAGGTTTTTACGCTTTATAATGAAGAATAAACTTGTTGCCCTGATCGCAAATGCCGTGACGGCTTGTACTCAAAAAGGCCTGCTGCCGGATGTGGAATTGTCGCACATTGAAATCGAAGTGCCGGCCAATCCCGAACATGGCGATTACGCTTCTAATGTGGCTATGATTCTGGCGTCCCAGGCCAAACAAAATCCCCGCAAAATTGCCCAGGCTATACAGGAAAATCTGACCGATCCGGAAGGAATCATCGAAAAAACACAAATCGCCGGTCCCGGCTTTTTGAATTTTCGAATGAAAGATGATTTATGGCGGAAAACACTGCAAGATATTTTAAATCAAAAGGAAAAATATGGTTGCCTTGATGTGGGTCAAGGGAAGAAAGTTCAGGTGGAGTTCGTCAGTGCCAATCCCACGGGTCCTCTGCACATTGGCCATGCACGCGGCGCGGTAGTCGGTGATGTCCTGGCTAATCTGCTTTCGGCAACCGGTTACGCCGTTTCCAGGGAATATTATATCAATGATGCCGGGAACCAGATGAACAATCTGGGGAAATCCGTGCTGTACCGCTATCGGGAACTTCTGGGCGAAAAAATAGAGTTTCCCGAAAACTGCTATCGCGGCGATTATATTAAAGATATTTCCGCGGCTATTATCCAGAAAGAAGGCAATCGCTATCTGACCGAAAACGAAGAGGAAACGGTTCCGTATTTCAACGGCATTGCCGGCGGCGTTATCCTTGAAGAAATCAAGAGGGATTTAAAGGACTTCGGCGTGACCTTCGACTTCTATTTCAGTGAGAAGGAATTATACAAGGAAAACGGCGTGAGCGATCTTTTGTCCTCTTTGCAAGAGCAGGGCTTTATTTATTCGGACGGCGAAACGTTATGGTTTAAAACAACAGACTTCGGTGATGAAAAAGACCGCGTCGTTATCCGAAAAAACGGCGAGCCGACTTACTTTGCCGCCGATATCGCCTATCATAAAAATAAATTTGCCCGCGGTTTTGATATCCTGATCGATATCTGGGGCGCGGATCACCACGGGTATATGCCCCGCCTTTGGGCCGCGATTCAGGCCCTGGGACATCGCAAAGACGATCTGAAAATCATTCTTGTGCAACTGGTAAATTTATTACGCGCGGGCGAGCCGGTGGCGATGTCCACGCGTTCCGGCGAATTTGTCACGCTCAGGGAAGTGCTCGATGAGGTGGGAAAGGATGCGGCCCGCTATAATTTTCTGATGCGTCGATCGGACAGTCACCTGGATTTCGATCTGGACGTCGCTAAAAAACAATCCAATGAAAATCCGGTATTCTATGTCCAATACGCGCATGCCAGAATCTGTAGTATTATTCGGATGGCAGAGGAGCGGGGCATGGCGCTGCCGGCTTTTGAAAATATTAATCCCTCACGCCTGATAGAACCGGAAGAAAGAACCTTGATTAAAATGATGGCGCGTTATCCCGAAATGCTGGAAGGCGCCGCGAAATCGCTGGAGGTTCACCGCATGACCTTCTATCTGAACGAACTGGCGGGCGTTTTTCACAGTTACTACAATAAAAATAAAGTCATGACGGAAGATGCGGCGCTGTCGGCCGCGCGCCTGGTTTTGGTCGATGCGGTGCGCATTGTGCTGGCGAACGCGCTGAAAATATTAGGCGTCAATGCGCCGGAGAAGATGTGAAAGGCGTGAAATGGGTTCCGGTAATATAAAAAAATTTGAATTGAAGTTGGGGAGAACCGGATTAATTATTGTTATCGCCGGGATGACTGTTCTGTTGTGCCTTTCATTCATTCTGGGCGTTGGGGTCGGTAAAAATATAAATACCTACCCTGAAAAGATTTCTTCCGTGCCGCAACAGATCTTAGCGTTGTTCTGGCGGCCGGCTAAAGTCGCCAGTGAGCAAAAAAACATGGCTAGTATGGGAGCTCAGCCGGATAGCGGCAATATGGATTTGACATTTCATGATACGTTGACCGGTCAGAAGACACTGTCGATTCAGCAGCCGCCGGTCGCAGAAAAAAAGCCGGATAATGCCATGGTGAAGGATCAAAAAGCCAAACCGCAAAATCCACCGGCCGTTTTGTCCCCGCAAGAAGAAGTCGTTTCATCCAAAAAAGAAGCTTCCGAATTGAAGGTTACGGTCAGTGAAAAATCACCTGTGGAAAAAAAATCTAAAATAAAAGAGGTTCCAATCGCTGTCCCTCCTGCCGGATCTTCATTTCTTGTTTATGTGGCGTCCTTGAAAGACAAGGCTAAAGCCAATCAGATTAATAAAACAGTTGCCACGTTGGGTTATTCCGCGAAAGTTGTAAAAGTGGACATTAAAGGGAAGGGGACATGGCATCGCGTCATTGTCACGGGATTTGAAACCAAGGCACAGGCGCAGGCTGCTGCCGACAGGATTTCTAAAAAGGTCAAGACAAATTGTATCATCCGGGCCGCCGTTCCGGATGCGATCAAGACCCAGTAAATAAAGGCTTAATTTATGTTTGAAAGTTTAGCAGAGAAACTCGAAGGTATTTTTAAAAAACTTAAAGGCCGTGGCGTCCTTAACGAGGAAAGCGTCAATGCCGCGCTCAAGGAAATCCGTATGGCGCTCCTGGAAGCGGACGTGAACTTCAAGGTCGTCAAGGATTTTATTGAAGATGTGCGGCTGCGCGCCATCGGCAAGGAAGTGCTTGAGAGCATTACACCCGGACAACAGGTCGTCAAGATTGTCCATGACCGTCTGGTTGAACTCATGGGCAACACGAGCGCCAATATCAAGTTCGGCTCGCGGATTCCGGCCACGATCATGCTTGTCGGCTTACAGGGTTGTGGAAAAACGACAACAGCCGCCAAGTTGGCGTTAATCTTATCCAGAGAAAAAAAAGTTTATCTGGTTTCGGCAGACGTTTACCGGCCTGCGGCGATGGAACAGTTGGCCGTTTTGGGCAGACAGATTAAAGCGGGAGTTTTTGATGCAGGCTCCCTTCGCGATCCCGTAAAAATATGCGTTGAAGCGGTTGAACAAGCCAAAAAAGAAGGTTACGAAGTTGTCATCATTGACACCGCCGGAAGATTACATATTGACGATTTGTTAATGGAAGAGCTTCGTAAAATTAAGGACAAGGTCAATCCTTCGGAAATTCTTTATGTGGCCGATGCCATGACCGGCCAGGATGCCGTCAATGTCGGTACAAAATTCAATGAATTGATCGGTATTGACGGCGTTATCATGACAAAAATGGACGGCGACGCGCGCGGCGGAGCGGCCCTTTCGCTCAAAGCCGTTGTCGGTAAGCCGCTCAAATTTGTCGGTATCGGTGAAAAAATTGACGCCTTGGAGGTATTTCATCCAGAGAGGATGGCTTCCCGGATTCTGGGGATGGGAGATATTTTATCGCTGGTGGAAAAAGCGCAAGCCACCATCGATGAAAAAACCGCCCGGGAGATGGAGCAGTCTCTGCGTAAAGGGGATTTTTCACTGGAAGATTTCCGCAATCAACTTCAGCAAGTCAAGAAAATGGGTTCACTGAAGGATATGATGGGCATGATTCCGGGTATGGGCAAAATCAAAGCGCTCAAGGATGCGCAGCCGGACGACAAGGAACTGATAAAAATTACGGCGATGATTGATTCCATGACTAAGAAAGAACGTTACAACTACCTGATCATTGATGGCCGCAGACGCAAAAGGATCGCTTTAGGCAGTGGCACGATGGTTCAGGATGTCAACCGGCTTTTGAAAAATTACGTGGAAATCCGCAAGATGATGAAAAAAATAAATCAGAAAGGCGGGATAAAGTCTCTTATGAGGAATTTCCCCTTTTAATATCAAATCAATTATGATAGAGGCAAATCAGATAACTATTTTTTTTGAAGGAGGTTTTAAGTAAAACTAAATGGCAGTTAAAATTCGATTAACTCGTATGGGTGCTAAAGGCAAACCCTTTTACCGTATTGTGGCCGCAGATAAAGAATATCCGCGGGATGGAAAATTTCTTGAAATATTAGGGAATTATGACCCAAAAAAGAATCCCGCAGAAATATCTTTAAAAGAAGATCGTGTTCGCGATTGGTTGTCCAAAGGGGCAAAACCGACGCTGACCGTTTCTCATTTATTGAAAACAAAAGGCATTGAAGCCAGCGTTAAGTAGTAAAACTGTTGCGTTATTTGTAAAGGTATGAGACGGGATTGCAGCCTCACATCATTTAAATTAAACAAGCAGGGCGAATATTGCAGTGGATTTTCCAGATGTGTTAACTAAAACTCGTGGAGGTGCTGATGATGAAGGAATTGATTAAGTATATCTCTCAATCTTTAGTTGATAATCCCGACAAAGTGGAAGTAAATGAAATCATCGGTGAGCAAACGTCCGTTATTGAACTGCGTGTGGCAAAAGAAGATTTAGGGAAAGTTATTGGGAAACAGGGAAGAACGGCCAAAGCCATTCGCACCATTTTAAGCGCCACGTCCGCCAAAATGCACAAACGGGCAGTTCTGGAAATTATAGAATAAAAAATGGATCTTTTTGTTTTTGGAGAGATCGTCAAAACGCGCGGTCTCCACGGCTGTGTTAAAGTTTTATCTTTTTTAGAAGCACAAGATATTCTGGACGGGCTTGATTTTGTGTATCTGGAATCAAAGTCCGGACAAAAAAGTCGTCATGAAATCAAGAAGATTGATCCTGCCGGTCAGTGTCTGTTTATTGAATTTCAAGATATCTCCGATGTGGATGCAGCCGGAGCGCTTGTAGGTTCCAAGCTTTTACTGCCGCGCGATTTGCTCGGCGTTCTTGCGGAGGACGAGTATTATTGGTCCGATATCATTGGACTTGAGGCTTATACACCGGAAGGTCGTCATCTTGGCCGGATAGAATCAATATTCCCAACAGGCAGCAATGATGTTTATGTTTGCCGGGGAGACGACGGAGAATTTCTCATTCCGGCAATCGCCGATGCCATTGTGCGGATAGACCTATCCTCGCGCAGAATAACCGTAAAATTGCTGGAAGGCCTTTAGCCGTGATTCGATTTGATATCCTGTCTATTTTCCCGGAAATGCTCCAGTCTCCTCTGAATTTCAGCCTTTTGAAAAAAGCTCAGGAAAAAGGTCTGATCGATATCGGCCTGCATAATATTCGTGATTGGGCGGAAGATAAGCACAACATGACCGACGATGCCCCCTATGGCGGTGGATGCGGAATGGTGATGAAAGTTGGGCCCGTGGAACGTGCGCTTGCTGCGGTGAAGCGCACGGATGTTCAACCGCTGGTGGTTCTGATGACGCCCCAGGGAGAGGTATTTAATCAGAAAATTGCGGCCCAGCTGGCCTACGAAAAGCAAATCATTATGATTTGCGGGCGCTATGAAGGGGTTGATGAGCGAATTAGAGAACATCTGGCTGATCGGGAAATATCCATTGGTGATTATATCTTAACCGGAGGGGAGCTTTCCGCCCTGGTTGTCATCGACGCCGTCTCCAGACTGATTCCCGGCGTACTGGGAAATGATGCGTCTGCCGTTACGGAATCTTTTTCACAGGGACTTCTGGAATATCCACAATATACGAGGCCTGCCGAGTATAAAGGATGGTGTGTCCCCGATGTGCTGGTTTCCGGAAATCATGTCCAAATTGAGCGTTGGCAAAGGGTCGAAGCGATTAAAAGAACCTGGCTGAGAAGGCCTGATCTTCTTGAAAAAACAGAACTCGCCGAGAGCGATAAAATAAATTTGGAAAAAATCAAACTCGGTCGGATATAAAGTCTTGATTTTCAGACGTGTTTAAGGTAATTAGGTCAACTTTTTTAATCCCGCCGTTGCGGGCCGAGCGTTAGTTCTCCGCGAGCTTGCTCGCGATATAATGACGTTCATTTCATACCTCGACAGCGAGCTCGCGAGGTGGTTGATTCGGGGGTGAATTTTTTCCTGATGAAAGATCAGTCCCCCAAAGCGGGTATGATGCTTTATATAGCTCTTTTACATTATCCGGTTATCAATAAAGAAGGCAAAGTAGTCACCACAGCCATTGCCAATATGGATCTTCACGATATTGCCAGGACAGCAAGAACGTTCGGAGTGGCTAAGTTTTATGTAATTAATCCGATAGAGGCCCAGCGAAGGCTTGCCGGCCAAATCATCAGCCACTGGCGGGAAGGTCACGGCGCGGCTTATAATCCGTCCCGAAAAGACGCTTTTGAAAAAGTGGAAATTAAATCCAATCTGGATGAAGTTCTGGCGGATATTAAGAAAGCACATAATACTGAACCGCAAATCATTGTCACGGGAGCTAACTTTCAAGGCGAATTGTTAACATACGGCAAAATGAGAGAAGCCATTAAAAGTAATCAGTTGCCTTATCTTTTAATTTTTGGTACAGGCTCAGGCATTGCAGAGGAAATAGTGAATCAGGCGGACTATCGCCTTGAGCCGATCAGAGGAAAAGATGGTTATAATCACTTGGCGGTGCGGTCAGCCGTTGCCGTCATTTTGGACAGAGTTGTAGAAATATAATAAAATAATATTACGAGTATCGCGGGAGGAAATATAAAATGAATGTTTTGGAAATGATTGAAAAAGAGCAAATGAGAGGGGATATTCCCGCCTTTAAAACGGGTGATACCGTTAAAGTATATGTGCGCATCATTGAAGGCCAGAAAGAGAGAATACAGGCCTTTGAAGGTGTTGTCATCCGCAAACGCCGCGGTAACAGCCGGGCAAATTTCACCGTAAGAAAAGTTTCCTATGGTATTGGTGTCGAAAGAACATTCCCCATGCATTCGCCGATTATTGATCGTGTTGAAGTCATGACCAGGGGTCTGGTGCGCCGTTCACGTCTTTATTATTTGAGAAGCCTCAGAGGCAAAAAAGCAAGGATCAAGGAAGCGACCAACCACTAGTAGACGTTTTGTCTTTGCTATCAACAGACGCCGTTTGCCATGAGGACGTTTTGGTTTGGGTATATTGTGCCCATTCGTTCGCCAAACGAACGAATGGAGCTCAGCTGGTGCTGTCACAGCGAGCTCCGTCAGGCAGAAGGGCTCCATCTTCTTTTTGCGATGAATACATTCGAAAAGCTTGCTTATGGTGAAGGCTACCGATGCGTCGCGGGCGTTGACGAAGCAGGCCGGGGGCCGCTGGCCGGACCTGTTGTTGCCGCAGCAGTCATCTTTTCTCCCGCGTATCAAAATTCTGAAATTAACGATTCCAAGAAACTGACCGCCCGCAAAAGAAATGAGCTCTATAAGGTCATCTCCGAGGAAGCTATTGCCGTCGGTGTGGGCGTCGCTGAGGTTGCCGTCATTGACCGGATTAATATTCTCAGGGCGTCGCTTCAGGCGATGCGTGAAGCCGTTCTGGATCTTTCAACGGTTCCTGATTTTATCCTGATAGACGGTTTGCACACCCTTGCCGTCAACACGCCGCAAAAGGCATTAGTGAGAGGTGATGCGCTAAGCGTGTCCATCGCTGCCGCCTCTATCATAGCCAAGGTCTCGCGGGACAGGATTATGGAAATGTATCACCGCCAGTTCCCCCAATACAATTTTCTGCAAAACAAAGGATACGGCACTGCCGAGCATCGAAAAATTCTTCAAGAGATCGGCATGTGTAAAATCCATCGCCGGTCATTCCATTTAAAAAATAAAGATATTCATCAAACAGTTTTAGATTGGTCCTGATGATCAAAAAAAAAGACACGCGCAAAATAGCCACCGGGAAAGAGGGAGAAAAGATTGCCGCCGACTTTTTGAAAAAAAACGGCTATCGGATCGCTGAAGTCAATTATCGTTGCCCGATCGGCGAAATCGACATTGTGGCTCGAGACAAAAACGAGCTGGTGTTTGTGGAAGTAAAAGCCAGAAAATCCAGTGCGATGGGTTATCCCGAGCAGGCAGTGGGTGTCAAAAAACAGAAAAAAATGTCGCAACTGGTCTTATGGTATCTTCAGGAAAAAAAGTTAAACGATGTCCATGCCCGTTTTGATGTCGTAGCCGTTCTGATGCTGCCTCAAGGAAATGACATTCGTCTGATCCAAAACGCTTTCGATTTTATTGCTTTGTGAATCAACCACCTCGAAGCAAGCTGTCGAGGCATGAAATGAACGTCATTATATCGCGAGCAAGCTCGCGGAGAATTGACGCTCGTCCCGCACCAGCGGGATTAAAGACGGCTCAAGGCCGGCTTCCCTATAGGAAACACATTAAATCCGATCTCAAAACATTTCTGCTGATCAATAATATTACGTCCGTCAAAAATAAACGCGGGCTTGATCATCGATTTGTAGATCTTACGATAATCCAGCCTCCGGTATAAATCCCAGTCCGTCATAATCGCCAGCGCGTGACAGCCGGCGACTGCGCGGTAGGGATCTTCAACGTAACTGATTTGACCTCCATCCTGAGCCAGATCGATGGCGGCGTTCCCGAGCGCTTTGGGATCGGAGATGACCACTTCGGCATGTTCCGCCAAAAGTTTGCGGGTAATATGGATAGCCGGGCTTTCACGCGTGTCGCCCGTATCCGCCTTAAATGCAAAACCCAAGAGGCATATTTTTTTCCCGGCCAGGGTGTTAAACATCGATTGGAGAATATTGGCGATGAAGCGATCCTGCTGATATTCATTGATTTTAACGACGTTTTCCCAATAGTCGGCAACTTCCGGCAGGCCGTAAAAATGACAAAGATAAACAAGATTTAGAATATCTTTCTTAAAGCAGGAACCGCCAAAGCCGATACCGGCCTTGAGAAATTTACTACCGATGCGGCTGTCCATACCTACGGCCCGTGCCACTTCGGATATGTCGGCATCCGCCTTTTCACAAAGCGCCGATATGGAGTTGATCGACGACACCCTTTGTGCCAGAAAAGCGTTGGCCACCAGTTTAGAGAGCTCAGCACTCCAAATATTGGCGGTGATTATTTTTTCGGGTGACACCCAACGCGCGTAAATATCTACTAATTGTGAGCGGGCTTTCAGGCCGCTTTTGGTTTCGCGTGATCCGATCAGCACCCGGTCAGGATTTTCCAAATCGTCGATGGCGGTTCCTTCCGCCATGAATTCCGGATTGGAGAGGACGTCAAAAGTAATATCTCCTTTCCCGGAAGCCAGGATTCGTTCCATGGCCAGCGCGGTTTTGATGGGTAGTGTGCTTTTTTCAATCACAATTTTTGAAGATTGAGAATTTTCCAGAATCTGCCGCGCCGTTTTTTCCCAGTATTGCAGGTCGGCAGCCATACCGGCGCCCGCACCGAAAGTTTTTGTCGGCGTATTGACACAGACGAAAATAATATCATTTTCTTTAATTTGATTTTCGATATCCGTGGAAAAAAATAAATTTTGGCCGCGTGTTTTTTGGACGATTTCATCGAGTCCCGGCTCATAGACGGGAAGTTGATCGGAGTTCCAGGCGTCGATACGCTGATGGTTGATATCGACTACAGTGACTTTATAGTCCGGGCATTTGCAGGCAATCATAACCATTGATGGGGCGCCGACGTAGCCTGCTCCGATACAAAGAATTTTCTTTTTAAATTTCATTTTTTCTGAATTTTCCCCCGTTTTTAGGACATTTTTAAAGTATCGCGAAAATACTGAATGGTCGTAACCAAACCTTGCGTGAGCGCTATCTTCGGTTGCCAGTCCAATTTGTTTTCCGCGAGCGTTATGTCCGGCTTGCGCTGTGTTGGATCATCCGCAGGGAGCGGCTGAAAATCAATTTTAGAGCTGCTGTCCGTTAAATCAATGATCATCCGGGCTAATTGTAAGATGGTGAATTCACCGGGATTGCCGATATTAACCGGTCCAAAAAAATCATCGGCGGAATTCATCATTTTGATTAACCCGTCAATTAAATCGTCGCAATAACAGAATGAACGGGTATGATTTCCATCTCCATAAACCGTAATGTTTTTTCCCTGCAGGGCCTGAATAATAAAATTACTGACGACGCGTCCGTCATTGACGGCCATGCGCGGCCCGTAGGTATTGAAGATGCGGACGATTTTGGCGTTGACGGCATTTTGCCGGCGGTAATCCATCATCAGGCATTCAGCGGCTCTCTTGCCTTCATCGTAACAACTTCGGATACCGATGGGGTTGACGCGTCCCCAATAAGATTCTTTCTGCGGGTGTACGTCCGGATCGCCATACACTTCCGAAGTGGATGCCTGAAGAATTTTCGCTTTGGTTCTTTTGGCAATTCCCAGAACGTTGATTGCGCCCATGACATTGGTCTTAATGGTTTTGATGGGATTGAACTGATAATGCACAGGCGAGGCCGGGCAGGCCAGATTGTAGATTTCGTCCACTTCCAGATAGATGGGATTGATGATGTCGTGACGAATCAATTCAAAGTGTGGATGACCGAGAAGATGGGCGATATTATTTTTGTTGCCGGTAAAAAAGTTGTCCAGACAGAGAATATCGTTTCCTTCTTTTAAAAGTCGGTCACAAAGATGGGAGCCTAAAAATCCCGCGCCGCCGGTAATTAATATTCGTTTCATAATCTCCAACTGTCGTTCATGGTAGTATTTTATTTTTTTCTTTGCTATTAAAGCCGAAACAAGACATAGATGTCAACAATAAAAAGCGTTTAATGAAGATTGTATGAATAAAAGCGCGGGTGAAAAGCAAGGGAATCTCTACATGGTTGCCACGCCGATAGGCAATCTGGAGGACATTACACTCCGGGCGCTTCGGGTGCTAAAAGAAGTGGACCTGATCGCTGCGGAAGACACGCGCCATTCCAGAATCCTGCTGAATGCCTACAATATAAAAACACCTCTGATCAGTCTGCACGAGCACAATGAGAAGGAACGAAGCGAGCTTATTGTTTCCAGAATCAAAAACGGAATAAGTATCGCTTATATCTCCGATGCCGGCACGCCCTGTATTTCAGATCCCGGTTATCACCTGGTCCATATTGCGCTGGAAAACCAAATCAGCGTGATTCCCGTTCCCGGACCTTCCGCTTTAATTACAGCTTTGTCTGTCTGTGGTTTTCCCGCCGACCATTTCTTGTTTTGCGGCTTTTTGCCGCCCAAAGAAAACAAGCGTCGCCGGTTTTTGGAGTCCATTAAGGATGAAGAAAAAACCATTATATTTTATGAGTCGCCGGCAAGAATCATCGATGCGTTGAAAGATGTTTACGATGTGTTGGGCGACAGGCAGATCGTTGTGGCACGGGAACTGACCAAGGTATTTGAAGAGATCAAACGAGGATGGATCTCAGACATTGTAACAGAGAGATCCGTCAGTAAAGCAAAAGGGGAATTTACAGTCATCCTGCAGGGAGCTTTCCATGGCCCTGTTTCGCTTACGGACGATGAAATTCAGGAAAAGCTTCTGCAACTTTGGGCGGAAAGAACGATATCGTTGCGCGATGCTGTCGCGGAGATTGTGCGGCGAACCGGATTATCCAGGAAAAAAGTTTATGATATGGCCGTTAAAATCCGTCAGGCGCCTGATCGAAATTGAAACCCGGAAAAAAGCATATATTGCTTGAAGAGTTTTTTGCACTATGGTAACTCACTCGTGAAATCAATAGAAATCTAATCATTTTATTATTATGGCGCATTAGGAAGAGGGAATGAAAGATAATGGAAGCTTTCGGGACGGTTCAAGATAAAAAAATGCACGAACTGACCGAAATATATGACGAACGAAGCGGACAGGGTCGCAGTGCGACTGACGGGAAAAATCCGCAGCAAATTGTCGTAATTGACGGACGGGGCTACGAACGCGTCACATCGAATGGCGATAAAATTCATGATCTGACGGAGGTCGTTGAACATAATCATTTGGCTCCTCAAATCAACGACGCGGTCATGAAGCGGACGGTGGAAATTATTGAAAGAATCGCGCGGGACATTATTCCTGATATTGCCGAGCGCGTGATCAGAGAAGAAATTGCAAAAATAAAGATTATGCACAAAGACCGTTTGTCGGATCAGGATTAGGTAATGAGAAAAAACCTGTTGCTGATATTTCTATTGCTGATAGGTCTTTTCCATCATTCTGCCTATGCTGTTCAGGCGACGACGGATTTAACTCTTCAGGTTGAAGGGCGAGCTCCCGTCGTTAAAAATGATGAAGCCCGCGCCCGTGAAGAGGCTATAAAAAACGCATTGGAAAAAGCGATCACGCAGGCAGCGGCCAAAATCTTATCGGATAAATTTGAAGACGAAAAATTCCAGGCTGTGAAAAACATCATGATCGACAAGGCGGATCGCTATATTAAGAACTATCGAATAATATCAGAAAACAGACAGCACGATGAATATACCGCTAATGTGCATGTTGCAGTAGCTTTAGCGCTTGTCAGGGATGATCTTTTGCAGATGGGCGTTATTCAGGGGCAAAAGGGAAAAGAAGGTGTCTCGGTTTCTTTATCATTAAAAGGGATGAAGAAATATTCAGATTTTGCCGATTTAAGGACTTTTTTACAAAGCAGACCCAAAATAGTCCAAAGTGTCTATCCTTGTCGCTTGGAATGGCAGCAGGCTCACTTTGTTCTTGCCCTTACTGGAGAAGTTCAAAATTTAGTGACTGAGTTCGAAAAATCAGGAAAATATTCACTGGAAGTCCTTAAGAGGAATCAGAATGTTGTTGAGATCAATTTGCAGGTTAAAGAGGAGACACAATGAGAGCCCGTAATATTTTATTTGTCGTGTTGATAATTTTTTGCTTAGGTCTGCCCGCCTGTTCATCCCGTGCGCCGGTTGTCTTAAAAAGCGATCAAAACCCGGGCGCCGTGAGTGTTATTGCTCTGCTGCCTGTGGAGAGTAATATGGCAGACTCGAAAGCTTCGAAAATGATGCGGTCAAAATTGGGCGACGAACTTCGCTTTAAAGGTTATCTTCAAATAGCTCCTGATCTGATTGACAGTAAACTGAGGCCTTTGACCGGCGGTGCGGAAGTGAAAAAAAATGATGTTGTCCCACCGAAGATGATAGAAGAATTGCTGGGTGCGGATGGTGTCATGTCCTGCTCGCTCATGGAAAGTAAAACATCAACAGGTATATTTTATGCGCCGGTTACTGTATCTGTCCGATGCGCATTACGCAGCACGAAGACAGGCGAAACGATTTGGAACGCTCAATATAAATCGACAAACAGAAGTTTTGATTTGATTCGGACAAGACTAAAAATGAAATCCCGCGGGGATTTGGAAACGGCATTGGAGGAAGCTGTCGGTAAAGTCATGGAGACGCTGCCGTACGGACCGAAATTAAGGGGATAGTCTTTTGTTCTCCGATGAAACTTTTAAGGAATTCTTCATGAAGGCGATAAATAAGGAGAATGCCATGAAAAAATGGATGTCAATCGTTTCTTCAATAGTCCTTCTATTGATTTGTTTCACCTCCGCGCAAGCCAAACCGCCGGTCACCGTTAAAATGACGAAAGGTGAAGCGAAAATAACCATGTTGGAAGGAAAAGTCGACGTCATTTGCGCGGGGCAGAAAGAAGCCCGTTATCTCAAAAAACATGATCTTATTAGAGCCGGCTGTGAGGTGTCAACAGGTGCCGGCAGCCGGGTGGAAATGGTTCTTCCTGAGAAGAGCATTATTCGTTTTGCCGAAAAAACAACATTTAAACTTGTCCAGGCTGACACGGGTGAAGACGGGAAGAGGGTCGTTGAAGTTTCCGTGACCGTTGGCAAACTATGGACGAATGTGCGTAAATCTCTTCCTGGCAGGGATGATAAATATGAAATTTCCTGCCAAAATGCCGTTGCCGGGGTTCGCGGCACTGTTTACCGGATGGATGTTGAAGGTGACCAGTCAGCATTGGTGAAAGTTTATGATGGTGAGGTTCTTGTCGCCGGTGTTCCCAAGCAGCAGCCGGCAGTTTCTGCCATCGGACCGCCCAGGCCTGTTTCCGGACCAGCTGTGATTGAGGGTCCCAAGCCCGTATCCATGGAAGAATGGGTGTATATTATTAAATCCATGCAGCAGATTTCCATTACTTCTGATGGCCAGGCCCAGGAACCGAAAGAATTCTTGGAATCTGAGGATATGGACGATTGGGTGAAGTGGAATAAGAAAAGAGATAAAAGATCCAGTAAATAAACTAAGGCGCCAAGCTCATAGATGAATATCCCAAATTTTTTATCATTACTTCGGATAATCCTTGTACCTGTATTTGTCATTTTTCTAATTCAGGCTGAATATGACAAGGCATTGATCACTTTTATGGTGGCCGGCCTGACCGATGCCTTGGATGGGGCGCTGGCGCGCCTGTTGAAGTGCCAGACAATTCTGGGCGCTTATCTCGATCCTATTGCGGACAAATTGCTGCTGGTTACCAGTTTTGTTACGCTGTCGATTTTTGGTCTTATTCCCGGCTGGCTGGCTGTTATTGTCATCAGCCGTGACTTTATTATTTTACTGGGTATCGCGATTCTGACATTAATGTCGGTGGCTTACGAGATAAAACCGGCTGTTGTCGGGAAAGTGACCACGGCGTTGCAAATCGCCACGATTTTTTTCGCTTTGCTTTACAAAGCGGTTACGCATGATTTCGGTTATTATTGGATAATAGGTCTTTGCTGGACAACGGCTTTATTCACTATTATTTCCGGGTTGGTTTACATTATTCGAGGGATCCGGATACTGAATAAATCCGTACCCGAAGAGGCTAAAAAATAAGATATTTGCTTGACACAGCAGCGTTTTACTGCTAGTTGACCAAACGCTAAAAGATGAATATAGGCAAGTAGCTCAGGGGGAGAGCGCCATCCTGACGCGGTGGATGTCCAGGGTTCAAATCCCTGCTTGCCTACCATTTTTTATGTATGAACGCGTATATACCGTAAATGCCGATAAAGAAAAGGGCATCAGCAAAATGGTGATGCCCTTTTAAAATGAAATAGAATAATAAATAGTGAGCTTACCAAGTAACATGATGGATATAAAAGTTGTTTTCCCAGATAAAAATGAGCGAACATTTTCCGCCGGTATAACCACAGGCGAAGCCATCAGAAACTGGCAAAAAGATATTTTCAAATCTACTGTCGCCGTTAAAGTCAACGGCGTCTCTGTTGATTTGAGCTTTATTCTAAAAGAAGATTCAACGGTAGAGCCGATCGATATTTTATCGAGAAATGGCCTTTCCGTCTTGCGCCACAGCATATCTCATGTTATGGCGCAGGCCGTGCAAGAGGTATTTAAGGGCGCCAAAGTTGCGATTGGTCCGTCTATTGAAGATGGGTTTTACTACGATTTCGAATGTGCCGAAACCTTTACCATGGATGATTTTGAAAAGATTGAAAAGCGGATGAGAGAAATTGTGGCCGCTGATTATCCATTTGTTCGGGAAGAATTGACCCGCGAGAAAGCCGCTGAATTGTTCACCCAAAGAGGCGAAGATTACAAAGTGGAGTTGATTCGTGATTTACCCGCAGAAGTCACTGTAGTCAGCCTGTATAAAGATGGAGATTATGTCGATTTGTGTCGCGGGCCACACATCCCGTCGACAGGTAAAATCAAGGCGTTTAAACTGCTGAGTGTGGCGGGAGCCTACTGGCGCGGCAATGAAAAAAACAAGATGCTGCAGCGCATTTACGGCACCGGTTTTGCCGATAAACAAGCGCTTACGGATTATCTGAATCTGCTGGAAGAAGCCAAAAAAAGAGATCATCGCCGCTTGGGCAGGGAACTGGATCTATTTCAGATCAACGATGAGGCAGGCGCTGGCTTGGCCATCTTTCATCCCAAGGGAATGTTACTGCGTTACATTATTGAAGAGTGGGAAAGAAAAGAGCATTTAAAGCGCGGTTACGATATGGTCATGGGGCCTCAGATTCTTAAAGTGGATCTGTGGAAGAAATCCGGCCACTTTGATCATTACCGCGATAATATGTATTTTACCGAGGTTGACGAGCAGACTTACGGCATTAAGCCGATGAACTGTCTTTCCCATATGCTGATCTATAAATCAAAAATCCGCAGTTACCGGGATCTGCCGCTTCGGTATTTTGAATTGGGCACGGTTCACCGTCATGAAAAAACAGGTGTGTTACACGGGTTGATGCGTGTGCGTCAATTCACGCAGGATGATGCTCATATTCTCTGCATGCCCCAACAGCTTAATGCTGAAATCCGTGCCATTGCCGATTTTGTCAATTATGCGATGGGTATTTTTGGTTTTGAATATGAAGTGGAATTAAGCACCAGGCCTGAACATTCCATCGGGTCCGATGCGGATTGGGAACTGGCTACTTCTGCGCTGGAAAGCGCTCTCAAGGATAACAACATCAGCTATGAGGTTAATGAAGGCGACGGCGCTTTTTACGGGCCGAAAATCGATTTTAAACTCAAGGACGCTTTAAAAAGAAAATGGCAGTGCGCGACGATCCAGTGCGATTTTACACTGCCGGAACGATTTGATTTGAGTTACATCGGCGCGGACGGTGAAAAGCACCGCCCCGTCATGCTTCATCGTGTTATTCTGGGCGCGATTGAACGGTTCATGGGTGTACTCATCGAGCATTACGCAGGCGCCTTTCCGGTGTGGCTGGCGCCGACGCAATGTGTTTTGTTGACGGTGACGGATAAGCATATTCCTTACGCGCAGACGGTTTATGCCCGATTAATCGATGCCGGGATCCGTTGTGAAATGTATTTTGACAATGAAAAATTAGGCTATAAAATCCGCCAGGCTCAAATGCAGAAAATTCCTTACATGCTGGTCATTGGCGATAAGGAAATGGAGGCCGAAACAGTTGCGCCGCGTATCCGCGACGGTCAGAATCTCGGCGCGCTGCCGGTTGAACAATTTATTGCTTTAGTGCAGGAAATGTGTGAGAAAAAGAAGTAACATTTTAATCAACCACCTCGCGAGCTCGCTGTCGAGGTATGAATTGAACGTCATTATATCGCAGCAAGCTGCGGAGAATTAACGCTCGTCCCGCAACAGCGGGATTAAAGAACTGATTACTGGGAGGTGCGGTATAGTTAAGGATTTAAGAATCAACAGAGAAATAAAGTCGGCGACTGTCAGGGTTATTAATGAAGAAGGACAGCCGCTGGGCGTTATTTCACTGGATGAAGCGATTGCCAATGCGGAAAGAGTTGGTCTGGATTTAGTGGAAGTATCATCCAACACCGAGCCGCCGGTCTGCAAAATAATGGATTATGGAAAATACCGTTATAAGCAAAGTAAAAAAATCCATGATGCCAGAAAAAGCCAGACGGTTATTCATGTGAAGGAAATCCGTTTAAGACCCAAAACAGAAGCGCATGACTTGCAGACGAAAATAAAACATATAAAAAAGTTTTTGGAACAACACGACAAGGTGAAAGTATCAATGATGTTCAGGGGGCGTGAGATCGCCTTTACCGATATCGGCCGTAAATTGATGGACCAAATTAAAATCGCGTTGGCTGATGAATGTATTATGGATCAGGAGCCTAGGCTCGAAGGCCGGAACATGATCATGATTGTTTCACCCAAAAAATAAATAAATGATAATAAAGAAGAGGTGATGATATGCCAAAGATGAAAACACACAGAGGAGCTGCCAAGCGCTTTTCGATTACTGCCAAAGGTAAGGTGAAGCGCAGTAGGGCTTTTGCCAGCCACATTCTCACAAAAAAAACAACAAAAAGAAAAAGAACTTTAAGGAAATCAACGCTGGTTCATTCGGCAAATGAGAGCGCAATCAAGAGGCTTATTCCTTATTTATAGTCGGTAAAGCAATACAGAAGCTGTATTAATTGAGGAGAGTAAAAGAAAATGGCAAGGATTAAAAGAGGCGTCACTGCCCGTAAAAAAAGAAGATCAATATTAAAGAGAGCTAAAGGTTTCTTTGGCGCACGCAGCCGATTGCTCAGAACCGCAACGGAAGCTGTCAACAAGGCCCTGAGCTATGCTTATCGTGACCGCAGGGGCCGTAAAAGAGAATTTCGCCAGCTGTGGATAGCGCGTATCAACGCCGCTGCCCGTCTGAACAATATCTCTTACAGCCGCCTTATGGATGCCATGAAGAAAGCGGACATCACGCTGGATCGCAAAATTCTGGCTGAACTGGCTGTTAATGACCCGCAGGGTTTCGCTATGATTGTGGCAACAGCCAAAGGCGAGCAGGCGGCATGATTGCGGATATTCAACAGCTGGAAAAAGCTGCCCTTGCCGAACTGGAAAATGCCAGGGCGGAAGATTCGATTCTGGCTGTGAGAACAAAATATCTGGGACGCAAAGGGCTCCTCACCGGTCTTTTGAGAAATATTTCTCAGGTGCCGATTGATGAAAAACCTCTTTTCGGCAAACGCTGCAATGAAGTGAAGGAAATTCTCGAAACAAAAATTGATGAAGCTCTACAGCTTCAGACGCAGGGTGAAAAAGAAGAAAGTCTGGCCAGGGAAAAAATAGATGTCACGCTGCCCGGCAGAGGTATTCGATCGGGCAGAATCCATCCTGTTATTCAAATCCGCCGTGAAATTTGCGATATCTTCGCTTCTTTCGGTTTTTCAGTTGTCGAAGGCCCGGAAGTCGAGTTGGACTATTACAACTTTGAAGCGCTGAACATTCCCAAGGATCATCCCGCACGCGATATGCAGGATACCTTCTACATCGAAGATAATATCGTCCTGCGCACCCACACCTCGCCGGTTCAGGTAAGGATCATGGAGAAGGTGAAACCACCCGTGCGTATTTTGTGCCCCGGACGGGTTTACCGACCCGATTCCGATGTTTCCCACACACCGATGTTTCATCAGATTGAAGGATTGCTGGTGGATAAGGGAGTCAGTTTTGCCGATCTGAAAGGCATTCTGACCGCTTTTCTCAAAAAAGTATTTGGTGACGATACAACTTTGCGTTTTCGTCCCAGTTTTTTCCCCTTTACCGAACCATCCGCTGAGGTGGACATCCGTTGCGTAATTTGTCAGGGCAAAGGTTGTCGTGTTTGCGGACAGAGCGGCTGGTTGGAAATTCTAGGGTCAGGCATGGTTGATCCCGCCGTTTTTCAAAATGTCGGTTATGACGCGGAAGTTTATTCAGGGTTTGCTTTTGGTCTTGGACTGGAACGCATAGCCATGCTGAAATATGGCATTACCGATATCCGTCTTTTATTTGAAAACGATATTCGATTCCTTAAACAATTCTAGGAGAGCTTCATCTCATGCTCGTTAGTCTTAAATGGCTTAAAGATTATATTGATCTGGAATTAACGGCGCCCCAGCTTGCCGATCGTTTAACCATGACCGGTCTGGAAGTGGATGAGATCAAGACCATTGCGCATAAGTTTTCCGGCGTTGTGGTTGCAAAAATTTTATCCGTGAGAAAGCATCCGGGAGCGGAGAAGCTGTCTTTGTGTGACGTCACGGACGGATCTCAGACTTATCCGGTTGTCTGTGGAGCCAAAAATATAAAAGCCGGCGATGTCGTGCCACTGGCGAAAATCGGCGCGGTTATTCCCGGCGGATACACGATCAAAGCAACCGTATTACGCGGTGAGAAATCCGACGGCATGCTTTGTTCGGAGGCGGAGTTGGAAATCGGCGATGACACATCGGGTATTATGCAATTACCGACCGGACTGACGCTGGGGACTCCTCTGGAGTCGGCCCTGAATCTGGGCGATACCGTTTTGGATGTCAGCATTACGCCGAACCGTTCCGATTGTCTGAGTATGATCGGTATGGCCCGTGAAGTTGCCGCCTTAACTGGTAAGAAAATTAAAATGCCGGTCATCAAAATAAAAGAATCAACCGAAGACATTTCATCACTTTCCTCGGTATCCATTGTGGATGCGGATCTGTGTCCGCGTTATTCCGCCCGAATGATCAAAAACGTTAAAATCGGCGATTCTCCGGTTTGGATGAAGACACGGCTCGAAGCCGCCGGTTTACGCGCGATCAATAATGTTGTGGATGTGACAAACTTCGTCATGCTGGAAATGGGTCAGCCACTGCACGCTTTCGATTTTCGTTTCCTGGCAGAGGGACGTATTGTTGTGCGTAAATCAAAAGTCGGTGAAGAATTTATTTCGCTTGATGAGAAAAGCCGCATCCTTCCGGAAAACACCTTGTTGATCTGCGACGGTAAAAAGCCCGTGGCCATCGGCGGAATAATGGGTGGTCTCAATTCTGAAGTGAAAGAAGATACAGACACCATTTTTCTCGAGAGTGCTTATTTTAGCCCTTCGTCTATTCGCCGTTCATCGCGCCGCCTGGCGATGCCGACCGATGCCGCTTTTCGTTTTGAAAGAGGTATTGATCCGGAAGGCGTGATTCGAGCGCTCAATCGCGCGGCGCAACTGATTGCCGAGCTTTCCGGCGGTTCCATCTGTAAAAACCAGCTTGATGAATACCCGCAGAAAATAACGGCTGTTGCAAACATTCCCCTGCGTCTGGACAGAATTTGTGAAATGATTGGCACGCCCATTGCGGCCAAAGACGTTGTGCGAATCCTGAAGAGTCTTGGCATGACGGTCCGCCAAGAGGGCAAGGGAAAGTATCTTGTGACGCCACCGACGTTTCGTGTGGATATTGAAAGAGAGATTGATCTGATTGAAGAGGTTGTGCGGCTGTATGGCTATGATCGCGTACCTACAACCCTGCCTGCTGTCTCGGTGACGGAGATGGCGGTCATTCCTCGCCTCGATCTGGAGGAAAGAATCCGTCAATTGCTCATCGGTAGCGGCTATTCGGAAATCATCAACTACAGTTTTACATCGCCCGCCTCGGTTGGTTATCTTTGCTTGCCGTCAGACGATGAACGGCGCAATTTTGTGGTCATAAAAAATCCGCTGACGGAAGAGCAAGCGGTGATGCGCACAACCATGGCTTACGGATTACTGGAGACCCTGAAGAAAAATATTAATAATGCGTCTTCCAATTTAAAGATATTTGAAATGGGGCGGATATTCCTGGCGCGCAAGTCAGGAGATTTGCCGGAAGAAAAGAATATCCTGGCCGGGCTTTTGACGGGAAAGGTATCGGAAGACCTTTGGGGTTCGAAAGTAAATGTTGATTTTTATGATCTTAAAGGCTGCCTGGAAAATATTTTTTATGACCTGAAGCTGGATGATTGCCGTTATTGTGCTGAAATATCAGAACAATTTTTACATCCCGGTCAATCATGCGGCCTGTATTTCAATGAGACTCGGATAGGTTACCTAGGCCAGGTGCATCCGGAAGTGATGCAGAAAATGGATATCAAGACAACTGCGTATCTATTTGAAATTAATATTGATATATTAGAAAAACAGATAAATAGACGGATCACTTACAGGGAAATATCCAAATTTCCGGCAGTCACTCGTGATGTCGCTTTTGTCATTCCCTTCTCTATGGAAGCGAAAAAGATGCTGGAAATTGTTTTAAGCCAACGTGAAGATTTGCTTGAAAATGTGGTGATTTTTGATATATACGTTGGTAAAGGTCTTAACGAAGGGGTAAAGAGTCTGGGGGTGAGATTTTCCTATCGTGCTATTAACAGGACTTTAACGGATACTGAAATCAATTCTATTCATGACAAAATTGTGCGCAACACCGTCCAACTGACGGGTGCAAAAATAAGAGCCTAACAGTTTAAATGACGTTAAAACGGAGGAAAAGAAATGACGAAGATTGATATTATTCAGAATGTTTACGAAAAACTCGGGTTTTCAAAAAAAGAATCAGCGGATATTGTTGAATCCGTGTTTGACATCATCAAAGACAGCCTTGCACAAGGTGAGAGGGTAAAGATTTCCGGTTTCGGGAATTTTATGGTGAAAGAGAAACGCGCCCGACGAGGCCGTAATCCCCAAACCGGACAGGAAATATCCATTACCGCACGCCGGGTTTTGACTTTTAAGTCCTCTCAGGTACTGCGTAAATCTTTAAACGGCTAATAATTTTAATCAACCACCTCGCGAGCTCGCTGTCGAGGTATGAAATGAACGTCATTATATCGCAGCTCGCTGCGGAGAATTGACGCTCGTCCCGCAACAGCGGGATTCAACTGCACCGATGACACTGAACATTTAAAAGGCTTTTCCCGTTCGGTTTTAGACTGGGAGTTTTTTACTATTTTAGGTTGTCAGATGTCTTTCTCCTTAAGGATTCAGGAATTGTATGGATAACATAATTCCCGAAAAGGCTTATTTCCGTATTGGAGAAGTGAGCAAAATCCTCAGTGTTGAACCTTATGTCATTCGTTACTGGGAGACGGAATTTAAGACGGTCAAACCGGTGCGGACCAAGGCGGCTCAGCGTCTGTATCGAAAAAAAGACGTAGAGGAATTATTAACGATTCGCAATTTGCTCTATCAGCAGCGGTTTACTATCAATGGCGCCAAAAAACAGCTGATGAAAAAGAGCGGCGATGATGAATCGGTTCTTACCGCCGGCCATCATGAAAAATTGATTTTAATTAAGAGGGAATTGCAGCAAATAAGAAAGATCATGAGCTAAAAAGCCGGCAATGATGATTGCCGGCTTTTTAGCTTTTGAAGAGCATCAAGCGTTATTTCTTCTTGCTTGCTCTTTTCGAAGCTTTGAGCGGGTTAATCTTCTGAGCTTCTTTAATTTCTGTTTTAATGTGTGATGCGGTGGGGCAGTTGCCGTTTATCCACTTGCTTTTCGGATCAGGATAGACCTTGCAATATTTGCCTGATTCGTACTCAATAATTTTATTACAATCACCGCATTTGTCGATTATCAGAATACAGCTGCCGCCGAAGAATCCACAGCCTTTTTTGCTCATGAAACCGCATTCCACTCCATTTTTAACTGTCTGACAAAGCATTTTGTACGACCCCCTTATATAATAAATTACGCGATATTTTTTAGACGTTGCGAAAAAAGACAATAAATCAAGAAATATCCACAGTCGTCCTTGACATTAAAACCGGCGTGTCCTTAACAGCAAAAAAAAAGCCTGTCAAGAAAAATTAAAACTTCTTCTTTCCCCTGATTAAATTGACTTAGATGGTCATCTATGTTAGCTTTCTGGGTAAATAAAAAGAGGAAAATAATCAAAATATATGCGTTTGGGGCCGTAAAGAATGAAAAGAGGGTCTTTAATTATAATATTTTTGAGATCTTTTTTCATCCATGCCACGCTAAATTTTAGACGCATGCAAAATATTGGTTTCGCGTATGCGATGATTCCATTTCTCCGGGAACGGAAATTATCCGGAAGGGATGAAGAAGAGATGCTGATCCGCAACTTGCAGATGTTTAACACGCATCCCTACTTATCTGCGCCGCTGATTGGCTCGATAATCCGCATGGAAGAAGAGCGGCGAGACGGTGATGAATCCTCATCCATCCTGATGGTTAAACAAAGCCTGACGGGCCCCTACGCCGCGATTGGCGACACTTTTTTCTGGGGTGCGCTCAGGCCCTGCGCGGGAATTTTTGCGGTTGCTTTGGCTTGTATGGGCTGGATTTTAGCCCCGCTAGCCTTTATGCTGATATACACACCCGCACATATCTGGGTAAGATTGAGGGGATTTATTGAAGGTTACCGGGGGGGGAAGCAGGGCATTGAATTTATCCGTAGAATTGATTTGCCGCGCATTGCACCCCGGGTGCGATGGTTGTCTCTGGTGGTCCTGTCGGGCTGTGGCATCTGGCTTTTACAGGACGGGTATTTGACCTTTGCCGCAACATCATGGATGGTTGTGGCGCTGGCAGCGCTGGCCATCATTTTGCTTTGCTGGTTGTTAATTAAAAAAGGCGTATCGCAAGTTTATATTCTGTACGGTACAATGGTTATATTTCTGATTATTTCGTTACGAGAGTTATTGATGTGGTGGAAATGAAAACATTAAAATTAAAAAACAAATTAGGAATGCATGCGCGCGCGGCTGCGTCATTTGTTCGCATCGCGCAGAAGTACGGCGCGGAAATATTGATTGAGCGCAATGGTCAAACCGTGAATGGAAAGAGTATCCTGGGAATTTTGACACTTGCCTGTCCGATGGGCGGTATGATAACAGTGAGAGCTCAGGGCGCTGACGCCGCTCAGGCGCTGGATGAACTCGAAGCGTTGATTGAAAATAAATTTGGAGAAGAATAAACCAAAACATGACGGCTGACCAAGGAAGAAAAACATTTGTTCTTAAAGGGATTGGCGTTTCTCCGGGTATCGTGATCGGGAAAGCTTACCGCTTTGATCCGCTGGATGCGCAGATATCTTTTTATAAACTCAATAATGACGATTTGATCCCGCATGAAGTCGAGCGCTTTAAGAAAGCCCTGAAAGAATCAACTCGACAACTTTTGGAAATTCAGGAAAACCTCAAAAAAACAAAAGTAACCGAACCGCTTTATATCCTCGATGTTCACATTTTGCTCTTATCGGATAAGAAATTCATCAATCGCACCATCAAATACATTCGCCGTTTGAGTGTCAATGCCGAATGGGCATTGCGCATGACACTGGATCATTACAAACAGATATTTGAGGGTTTGGAAGATGTTTATATCAGCGGCCGCATCAGCGATGTGCAGTATGTTGTCCAGAGGATCCTGCGCAATCTGTCCGGTGAAAAACATGAAATTGTCTGGGAAGTTGGTCATGAAGGTGTGGTGATCGTTTCACACGATCTGTCGCCGGCCGATACGGCGCAGATGAAATTGGACAAAATCGTCGGTTTTGCCACCGACAGCGGCGGTCGAACGTCGCATACCGCCATTGTAGCCCGATCGATGGAATTGCCCGCTGTCGTCGGTTTGGATAATGTCACTCGTTTTGTTCGGACCGGTGATGAAATCATCTTGGACGGTACGTCGGGACTCGTAGTGGTCAATCCCTATCCCGACATGCTCCAAAGATACGAAGAAAAGAAGCGTCATTATGACGACGCCAAAGACGAATATCTTAAATATGCCAAGCTGCCCGCCGTGACGTTGGATCATTACCATGTGCAAATAGGTTCCAACATCGAGTTTATTGAAGAGATTCCTTCAGCGATTGTTCACGGGGCGGAGTACATCGGACTTTACCGGACGGAATTTCTTTATATTTACCGGGATGATTTACCGACGGAGGAAGACCATTTCAATAATTATCGTCAGGTGGTGACCGAGAAAAATTTGTTGTGGGCAACTATCCGCACATTTGATTTAGGCGGTGACAAATTTCCCAGCTACCAGAAACAGGCTAAAGAATTAAACCCGCAAATGGGATTGCGGGCGATTCGTTTCTGCCTGAAAGAGCTTGAGATTTTTAAGGCACAGCTCAGAGCTATCTGGCGTGTGAGCGCCCTGGGCAAGGTTAAAATTCTTTTTCCGATGATTTCCTGTATCGAAGAAATCCGTGAAGCCAAGCGGTTACTGGAAGAGACCCGTCAGGAGCTTTTGGCCCAGGGGGTGCCGATCGCCGACCGGATGGAAATTGGGGCAATGATCGAAGTGCCTGCGGCTGCCGTCATTGCCGATCAGCTGGCACAGGAAGTCGATTATTTCAGCATTGGCACCAATGATTTAATTCAGTACTCTCTGGCGATTGACCGCTCCAATGAAAGGGTAACGTATCTTTACGAACCACTGCATCCCGCTGTTTTGAGATTGATCAAGGGGATTGTGGACGAGGCCCATGCGGCAAAGATTCGCGTGGCCATGTGCGGTGAAATGGCCGGAGACCCGCTTTTCTGTCTGATCCTTTTAGGAATGCAATTGGATGAATTAAGCATGAATCACCTGGCGATTCCCCGCATTAAAAGAATTATACAACAGTCAACGCTTTCAGAATCCCATGAATTGTTGAAGCAGGCGATGTCTTATAATAATGCTGTGGACGTGCGGGCTTATGTTCAGGATTATATGAGCGATCATTTTCCGGATGAATTTCAGAAGAAAGAAACATAGTTTTCAGACGCTTATTTGCCGATAACTCTGCAGAAGAAACCGGATTATTTATGAGTGAAAAAGTACCAAAAGTTGCCGATTGTCAGGAAGATGAATACTATGCCGGATGTCTTTATGAAAAGGAGGATATCTGGCGTTTTCGTCCCGCAAAAGCTTATCTTTCGCGTGTTTCCATCGCCGATGAAGAAGTTAATGCTCTCAAAAAGCTTGCCGGTGAAGGCGTTATCGTTTACGCCATCAAACAGAGAAGTAAACTCAACAGCCTGATCATTGCCGAACTTGCAGGCCGTAAGGGTCTGGCCAGACCGGTGTATTGTCACGGGATGAACATGTCCTTCTGGCAGCCCCTGTCCAAGATGCTGAAATTTTTCTGGTCGTCCTTTTTGCGCCGTTTTCGCAGAGATCAGGTCACCCGTCAAGGCAAGCTGGATTTTCTGACAAGAAAAGTCGCGGGGAAAGAAAGTATTGTCATCCATCTGGGTGAGTCGGAGTTTATTGAAAGCCGTTCCGCTCAGGATGCGCTTGCCAGCCTGACCAACCTTCAAAGCAAAATATCCTTTCCCATCTTTATCGTACCGGTTCTAGTGGCTTATGGTCGCCGCCGGGAAAAGGAAGACGAAAGCCTGTTTAATATCCTTTTCGGGCAGATGGAACATACCGGCACGCTTCGCCGGTTGATTACTTTTATCCGCTATTCGAGACAGGCCTTTGTGATTCCTACAGAGCCGGTCAACCTGGCTGATTATTTAGCTAACGGCAGGAAAAATCTGCCCAAAGACGAACTCATTCAAGAATTGCGCGGAGAAATGATCGACCGGATAGGAGAAGAGAAAACAGCCGTTGTCGGACCTGCGTTGAAATCGCGCGCGGAGCTCATCGGCATGGTGATGCAGGATACGAATCTGAACCGGTTTATAGATGATTATGCGCAAAAAACAAAGAAAGACAGGGCCGGTGTTGTAAAAGACGCCCGCCGTTATCTTTACGAAATTGCATCTGATTACCAGGAAACATTTGTTGAAATATGGTTGAAGGTTCTCACCTGGCTTTGGAATACGGTCTATGACGGACTGTCCGTTGATTCCGAAGGGCTTGCCAAAATTCGCAATTTGTCGAAGAAAATGCCTTTTGTCATCATTTCCTGCCACCGCAGTCATATTGATTATCTGCTGCTTTCCTATGTCTTTTATAAAAACAATATTCAACTGCCGTTCATCGCGGCAGGAAACAACCTTTCTTTTTTCCCCCTGGGGTACATTTTTCGCCGCTCCGGCGCATTTTTCCTGCGGCGCAGTTTCCGGGGTAACGAACTTTACGGAGAAGTCTTTGCCAAATATATTGCTACGCTTCTGCACGAGGGTCTTCCACTGGAATTCTTCATCGAAGGCGGCAGAAGCCGGACGGGAAAAATGGTCATGCCCAAATACGGTCTGTTGTCGATGATTATTCAGGCCTATCAGGATATGTATTGCGAGAATCTGGCCTGTGTGCCCGTCTATATTGGTTACGACCGTGTCATCGAAGAAAGATCCTATCTCAATGAATTGTCCGGCGCGCCCAAGGTTCAGGAAAATACCGTTGAAATAATCAAAACCACCAAAATCCTGCGCAAACGATACGGCCGCGTTTATATTAACATCGGCGAGCCGATCATCATGAAAGACTATTTGGCGGCGCAGGATAAGGCTATGGACGAGATGACACTGGATGAACGTCAGAGCCTTTATCGGAAAATCGGTTATGAAATTGTTTTGGAGATCAATAAGGTTTCGGTGGTTACGCCGTTTTCGCTGGTGGCTGCCGGTCTGTTGAGTCATGACCGGCGAGGAATATCTCATGATGAACTGAGCGGTATTTTAAAAGAGTTTTATGAATACTTATCCACCCGACGGGTTAAATTCGCCGCAACGTTTGCGCATCGGGAAAGAGCGATTGCCGATGCATTGAACATTTTTGCTACGACGGATATTATTTCCACGGTTGCAGCCGAAGAAGAAGAAGAGGAACTGCAGGAGGTCGTTTATTCTCTGGCCGATGCAAAAAGATTGAATCTGGAATACTACAAAAACAATATTCTGCATTTCTTTATGTCCATTTGTTTCGTGGCCACGTCCATGGTGAAAACTCCTGAAGATACCATGTCACTGGCGAAGATCATGGGGGACTACAAGTTTCTGAAGTGGCTTTTATGGAATGAGTTTATTTTTGATGAGACCCGGGATGATGTGGAAGAAGTGGATGATGTCCTGGCTTATTTGCACGCGAGATCCATGATCGTCACCACCGAGCGTCAGGGCAAAGTCTGGATCGAGGTTAAAAGTAAAGGCGACGCGAAATTAAAACCTTTTGCCGGACTCATTCACAACTATCTGGAGTCCTGCTGGATTATGATTCGCGGATTGGTTTATCTCAAGAAAAAACCCCTGACGCAAAAAGAGTGGCTGGCCAAGATCCGGCCTTTGGGAGACCGCATGTTTCGCAAGGGAGAAATATTGCGCGCCGAAGCCCTGTCCCAGGCCAACTATCAGAATGCCATCAAATTTCTGGAAGACGCCGAAGTAATTATTTCCCAGGCCGGAGAAGAAAAAGGCGGCAAAAGAGAATTCACTTACAGCTTGACGGACAATCGGGCGCAATTGGAAGTGCTAAGGCGCCGCCTGTTCAAGTTCCTCTAATTCCCCCAAAAAGGCCATGTCCTCATTGCAGGAACATGGCCTTTTTTATAAGTTTTTATCCTTGATTATTTTTTCTTTCCGGTTTGGGGCGCGGTCGATTGTTTGATGCTGTAGAAGGCCCCTTTTCCGCGGTAGTGGGCTGCATCACCCAATTCTTCTTCAATGCGCATCAATTGATTGTATTTGGCGAGTCTGTCTGTGCGGGAAAGCGATCCGCTCTTGATCTGGCCGCAGTTAGTGGCGACGGCAATATCCGCCATAAACGTGTCTTCCGTCTCGCCGGAACGGTGGGAAACAACGCAGGTGTAGCTGGATTCTTTCGCGCGGCTCATCGTTTCCATGGTTTCAGTAAGAGTTCCGATCTGATTGAGCTTAATCAGGATGGAATTGGCGATACCCAGCTCGATGCCTTTGTCCAGACGCTTAACGTTGGTGACAAACAGGTCGTCGCCGACGATCTGAACCTTGCTTCCCAGTTCATCGGTCAGCAGTTTCCAACCGGCCCAGTCATCTTCCGCCAGACCGTCTTCAATGGAGATGATCGGGTATTTGGCGACCATGTCCGCATAGAATTTGACCATATCTTCGGCGGATTTCTGGGGTTTGGCTTCCGCCGCCAGAATGTATTTGCCCTTCTCGTAGAAGGAGCTCGCGGCTGAATCCAGAGCGATCATGATGTCTTTGCCGGGCTTGTAGCTGGCTTTTTCAATGGCTGTCATAATAAGTGACAGGGCTTCTTCGTTGGATTTCAAATTCGGTGCGAATCCGCCTTCGTCGCCTACGCTCGTATTATAGCCTTTGCCTTTGAGAACGGATTTCAACGAATGGAAAACTTCTGCGCTCATGCGGATGCCTTCCTTGAAATTGGGAGCGCCCACCGGCATGATCATGAATTCCTGAATATCCACATTATTGTCGGCATGCTGGCCGCCGTTGAGAATGTTGCACATGGGCACTGGCAGAACATTGGCATTGACACCACCCAGGTAACGGTAAAGCGGCAAGCCGGAAATTTCCGCGCCCGCTTTGGCGCACGCCATGGATACGGCCAGGATGGCGTTGGCGCCGAGTTTTCCTTTATTAGCGGTTCCGTCAAGTTCGATCATGGCAAAGTCGATATCGCGCTGTCTGCGGCAATCCATACCGATGATTTCCGGTCCGATTTTGTGAAGAATGTTTTTAACGGCAGTTTCAACGCCTTTTCCGTTGTATCTTTTCTTGTTGCCGTCACGCAATTCCAGCATTTCATGCTCGCCGGTGGAAGCGCCTGAGGGCACGGCTGCCCGTGTTGTGAATCCTGATATAGTGGTGACTTCGGCTTCGACGGTTGGATTTCCACGGGAATCCAGTATTTCCCTGGCATGAACATTGATAATTTCCGGCATATAAAAACCTCCTTTTTTGCTTTGCCCCAAACTATAACAGAGAGACGGATTGATTTCAAGACGTTAATCAAACGAGCTTGATAACTTTTAGCAAGTCATATAGAAAGAAACTCGTTTTTCAGCTAAAAGGAGCCGCCAGAATTTGCAGACGGGTATTGTAAAGAAAGATAAAAGTACCAAATTATTTCTCCATTTGAAAAAATGGCTGGAAAAAGCCGTGCTGGATTATGCCATGATTGAAGAAGGAGACCATGTACTAATCGGTGTCTCCGGTGGCGCGGACAGTTACGCGCTCCTGGATTTGCTCGACTCAAAGATGATTTTTGTTCCGCAGTTTTCCTTTATTGCCGTCAATATCGACATGGGTTTTGATAAGGATTTTATTGCCTATCGGGAGCTGCAAAAATACTTTCAGAATCATCAATACCCGTATGTGATGGAAAAGACCGACATCGGAGTGCTTTCGCATTCGGATTTTAACAAGAAAAACCCCTGCTTTTTGTGTTCGCGTCTGCGAAGGAAAAGAATTTTTGAAATTGCGGATGAAAAAGGCTGCAACAAGATTGCTTTTGCCCACCATCGTGACGATATTATCGAAACGCTGCTGATCAATATGTTTTACGGGCGCGAAATCAGCACGATGATGCCGAATCAGAGCATATTCGGCGGCAAACTGCATATTATCCGTCCGCTGGCCTATTTGCAGGAAGAACTGGTCAAAAAATACAGTCGCGAGCGGCAATTTCCAACGGTTAAAAACGAATGCCCGACCAGTGAAAATTCAAAAAGGATTTATGTAAAAAAGCTTTTAAACGATCTGGAGCGCGACAATCCGGATATCCGGCATAATATTTTCAAGGCCATGAGCCACGTTAAACCGGATTATTTGCCTGGCTTACCGAAAAAATAAATGGCTTTAATAGCGTATTAAGGTAAAATTGAATCATGGCAAAAGAAAATACAGCACAAAGACTGATCGCGTCCAACAAAACGGCGCGCCTCAATTATGATATCGGAGATACCTATGAAGCTGGCATGGTCTTGTCGGGAACAGAGGTTAAGGCACTGCGCGCGGGCAAAGCCAACCTGAAAGACAGTTATGCTGTTGTGAAAGACGACGAGGTTTACCTGCGCGAGATGCACATCAGTCACTACGATCACGGCAACCGATCCAATCACGAACCGCTGAGACCGCGCAAGCTTCTCCTGCATAAACGGGAGATTAAAAAGCTCTATGGCAAATCGCGGGAAAAGGGATTGGCGCTGGTTCCGCTCAAACTCTATTTTAAAGACGGCAGGGTCAAAGTGGAAATCGGTATCGGCAAGGGTAAGAAGTTGTATGACCGCCGCGAGGATATCAAGGTGCGTGAAGAACGCCGCACGTTGGCCCGGGATTTTAAATCCAAACAGATCAAAATTTAACAACCCAATATGGAAGTCGGTGTCCGTGTTTGAGGCTGAAGATGACGGGGAGCTCAAGATAGAAGCAGGGGAGAGAAGGCAAATGCGGCTGGTGGAAGAGAAAAAGCATGAAGAAGGCGAATATTACTGACGCGATTACTCTTTCCTTTGACAAAAGCGTAATAGCTGCCTATATTAGAAACAATTAAAAATTAGGGATAGGGGGGCGTAACGGTTTCGACGGGGACATTTGAAGTTGTAGAAGCGTGCCGAGGTTCCTACAGGCCTCGTTAAACAGGTAGGAAACATATAATCGCAGAAAACTACGATTACGCTTTAGCAGCTTAAGCTGCTAACGTCGAACTTGGTTCTCCTGTTGGCTGAGCAAGACGTCATTTAGACAGGATACCCAAACTTCTTGCCTGGGGGAGGGCGGCGACAATTTACAGGATAGCGCGGTGCGATCCGGCCTTAGGGAGCAAACCAGCGTGAAGGTTCTAAAACGAAGGCTACGCACGTAGAAGCTCCAGCGGAAGGTTTTCGGACGCGGGTTCAATTCCCGCCGCCTCCACCAAAAATGCTAAGTAATTTCGGTTACTTAGCATTTTTTTTGCCCTTCAAAAAGCGGTATCAATCCGGTATCAATTTTACTAATGGGTCACTGGTGTCCCAACGTTGGTTTCTGAGAGCAGTCTAACTTCTTAAAACGTGGTCGTAATTAACGTAAAATGCCATTTATCGATTTGAAATTTATTTCCCGGATGTGCCAAACTTCCTCATCAATGAACGAGGAGGCAGCACATGAATTCCGGGGGAACGATATTTGCCCAGTTGATGGACTTTGTCCCCGCGTACGAGTTCCGAAAATGCGTCGAGCGATACAAAGGCAATCACAAAGTTATCAGCTTCTCCTGCTGGGACCAATTCCTCTGCATGGCATTCGCCCAGCTTACCTTTCGCGAAAGCCTGAGAGATATCCAGGTCTGCCTTCGGGCAACCCAGTCCAGGCTTTATCACCTGGGCATCAGGGGAAAGGTCTCCCGCAATACCCTTGCCCATGCGAATCAGACGAGGGACTGGCGGATTTATGCCGACTTTGCTCAAATCCTCATCACAAAAGCCAGAAAACTTTATGCCGCCGATTCGTTCGGTATCGAACTGGATCAAGCGGTTTACGCCTTGGATTCTACAACCATCGACCTCTGTCTGGCTCTTTTCCCTTGGGCCAAGTTCCGGAAACGCAAGGGTGCAATCAAGCTCCATACCCTTCTGGATCTGCATGGGAACATTCCTTCCATGGTGATCATCACCACAGGAAAAGTCCACGATGTCAATATCCTCGACCAACTGATCATCGAGGTGGGGGCTATCTATATCATGGATCGCGGCTATCTCGATTTTGCCTGCCTCTACAAAATCCACCAAACGTCGGCAAGACCAAGCGGGTGGCCGTGGATACAACGGCTCAACCCAAGAACATTGCCTATCCGACAGACGCTGATCTCCTGCACCGGATTCGTGAGAAGATCACCAAGCAGGTCAAAAGGGTTCGCGAGGAGGTCGCCCTTTCGAAACCCTTTCGCACATACAGACGAAGTGGAAAGAAACAACTTCTCAAGATCAAGAAGTTCTACCGGAAAGACCCGGACGGGAGGAAAAAAGCGATCAAAGAACTCAAGGAGATGACCCACCACGTTATTTTGCAAGCCGCCCGGATCGCAAACAGTCTTTACAGTCGGGGATTGACGGAAGCGGCGCGGGCACTCAATCGTCTGGTTTCCATCGGAAAGAGAATCGTCAATCAAACAACACGGGTTCTTTCCGGGGAATCCCCCAAGAACCGAATCTATTCCCTGCATGAACCGGATGTCGCCGTCATCAAGAAAGGGAAAAGTCATCCTGATTGTGAGTTTGGCGCTATTGTTGCCCTTGCGAAGAATGACGACGGGTTGATTCTCTCCCATTTGGAATATCAACACAACGTTGCCGATGTAAAGACTTTGGGACAGGTGATCGGTGGAATTAAGAAGAACGTTGGACGGTCACCGCGGGAAGTTACTGGAGATCGAGGTTTTGATCAGTCCCTCAGAAAGCAAGAGAACTGCCGCAGAAGATGGGGTGTTCAGCGATTGGCGATTCCGAAGAAAGGAAAAACGCCTCATCCAGACAACGAGCAACATTGGTTCAGGCGTGCGTTGAAACAAAGGGTCAAGATCGAACCGATCATCGGTCATCTCAAGAGTGATCACCGGATGAATCGATGCCGATACAAGGGAGCCGCCGGGGATACCGTTAATGTTGTGTGGGCCACGTTGGCCTGGAATACGAAAAAAGTGGTCCACATCCAGAGGCGGAAGGAAGAAAAGCAAGCAGTGAGGGATATGAAACGGGCCGCATAGCGGAAAAAGGCGCAGGGAATCCCTTGCAATCCAAATTATTTTCAGTTGTCAAAGAACAGAGCAATAAAAGGTTGCAAAAAAAGCTGTTTTTCAGGACGGACTAAATAGGTGATATTTTGCACAAATAAAGGCACGATGAATTCATTGACAGTTTGTAATATTGACCTAAATTAACGCCACGTTAAGTCGTTTGGTTACAAAATACTATAAAAATACTTGCAATTGAAAAGGATTAATTTTAATTATATTTTAAAGTTGCAATAGAATAGTCATAACAAATAGCCTCATTCAAATCAGATTTAAGGAGTGTTTATGTGGGAATACACGGATAAGGTCAAAGAGCATTTTCTCAATCCGCATAATGTGGGTGAAATTGAAAATCCGGATGGTATAGCTGAGGTCGGGTCGCTGGCCTGTGGCGACGCGTTGAAGCTAACATTCAAGCTCGATGAAAACAAACGTATCAAAGACGCCAAATTCAAGACATTTGGTTGCGCAAGTGCCATTGCGTCGTCTTCGGCGCTGACCGAAATCATCAAGGGGATGACCGTTGACGAGGCGCTTAAAGTCAGCAATCAGGATATTGCCCAGTACCTGGGTGGTTTGCCCGATGAAAAAATGCACTGTTCGGTGATGGGCAAACAGGCGCTGGAAAAAGCGGTAGAAAATTATAGAGGCGCTCCTGCCCTGGAAGAAGGCGCAAAGATTATTTGTGAATGCTTTGGTGTTACGGATAAAGAAATCGAGCGAGCTATTCGTGAAAATAATCTGTCCACCGTGGAAGATGTGACCAATTATACCAAGGCCGGCGGAGGCTGCGGAGGATGTCATGATGCTATTGCCCAAATCATCGACCGCGTGAAGGCGGAACCGAAAACGGATTCCAAGCCAAAACTCACCAATATTCAGAAAATCCGGCTGATCGAAGAAACAATCGAGCGGGAAATCCGGCCATCGCTGAAACAAGACGGTGGTGATATAGAGATTATCGATATTATCGGCAATCGTGTGATTGTAGCGACGCGCGGCGCGTGTGCGACCTGTAAGGCTTCGGATATCACCCTGAAGAATTTTGTGGAATACAGGCTCAAGGAACTTGTTTCGCCGGACATAATCGTTGAGGAGGCAGCCAAATGAAAACGATTTATCTCGATAATAATGCCACAACGCAGGTGGCTGAGGATGTGCTGGACGTCATGATGCCTTATTTCAGAGATCTTTATGGCAATCCTTCCAGTATGCATACATTCGGCGGTCAGGTCGGCCAGAAAATTCGTCAGGCGCGCGAGCAGGTGGCGTCGCTTCTGGGCGCATTGCCGGAAGAAATTGTTTTCACCAGTTGTGGAACCGAAAGCGATAACTCCGCGATCCGCTCAGCCCTGATTACGAGGTCTGATAAAAAGCATATCGTGATCAGCCGTGTGGAGCATCCGGCTATTCGCACCCTTTGTTCGCATTTGGGTATGCAGGGATATAAAATTACCGAACTGTCTGTGGATAAAAACGGCATTCTTGATCTGGAAAATTTGGAAAAAAGTATGACGCCCGATACCGCTATTGTCAGCCTGATGTGGGGCAACAATGAAACCGGTGTTATTTTCCCGGTGGAAGAAGCAGCAGGGATGGCGCACGAAAAGGGCATTCTCTTCCATACCGATGCGGTTCAGGCGATCGGAAAAATTCCCATCAATATGAAAAACAATGTCATTGATATGCTGTCTATTTCCGGCCACAAGCTGCATGCGCCCAAGGGCATCGGTGTCCTGTATATCCGGCGCGGCACCAAGTTTTCGCCTTTTCTGATCGGTGGCCATCAGGAAAAGGAGCGGCGCGGCGGTACGGAAAATACGCCCAGCATTATAGGATTGGGCAAGGCCTGTGAACTGGCGGCAAGAAACATGGAAAAGGAAAATACGTATGTCAAGCGTCTGCGGGATAAACTGGAGCACGAACTTTTAAAGAGGATTCCGCAAAGCCGTGTTAATGGCGATATCGGAAATCGTCTGCCCAATACCACGAATATCAGCTTTGAATATGTGGAAGGCGAAGCGATACTGCTTCTGATGAATGAGCTGGGCATTTGCGCTTCATCCGGTTCAGCCTGTACCTCCGGGTCATTGCAGCCGTCGCACGTCCTGCGCGCGATGGGAGTGCCTTTTACGATGGCGCACGGCTCTATTCGTTTTAGCCTGAGCGTGAATAATACGGAAGAGGAAATTGACTTTGTTATTGAAAAAATGCCGGCGATCATCGAGCGGCTGCGGGGCATGTCGCCATTCTGGAATGCGAAGGAGCAGGCCTGCAGTAAGCAGTGAATAGTGAATAAGGATAATGTGAACAGATGAAACGTGTAACCAATGGCGATAAATGCAAAAGTGAAATCAAATTGGCGAAAAATTACCGCGACGAAGTGCCGGCTATTGTTGATGAGCTTGTCGCCTCATGCAGCATGGAAGGATGTTTTGATCACGTCAGCGCCGAACCGATTCCGCATCGGGAAGCGATAATCGATATTCTGCGCCGGTTGGCGTTGATTTTATATCCCGGATATTTTATTCGCACCCGTCTGGATTCAACCAATCTTCAATATTATCTTGGCCAACAGGTGACCGCTCTTTACGAAATCCTTTCCGAACAGGTTATTGTGGCCATCCGGCATGACTGTATCCGCCAGAACCAACCGTGCGTACATTGCGAACCATTGGGGCAAAAACTTGCGGTGGAATTCCTCCGGGAACTGCCTCAATTACGCATAATGCTGGCTAAGGATATCCGCGCCGCCTTCGACGGCGATCCGGCGGCCAAAGGCTATGATGAAATCATCTTCAGCTATCCGGGTATCTGGGCGATCATGGTTTACCGAATCGCACATGAGCTCTATCATCAACATATTCCGCTCATGCCGCGGATTATGACGGAACATGCTCACAGCCTTACCGGCATTGATATTCATCCGGGAGCGCATATCGGCGAGAGTTTTTTTATTGATCACGGCACAGGCGTTGTAATTGGAGAAACCTGCACGATCGGCAATCGCGTGCGTATCTATCAGGGCGTTACGCTGGGGGCTCTGTCTTTGTCCAAGGCAGAGTGCAAACGGTTGAGATCCAAGAAACGCCATCCATCGATTGAAGATGATGCGATCATTTACGCCAATGCCACCATTCTGGGCGGGGATACGGTCGTCGGAGCCCGGTCGGTTATTGGTGGAAACGTCTGGCTCACGCATTCCGTGCCACCGGATACGGAAGTATTTATTAAAAAACAGGATTTGATATTTGGCGCGAAGCAGTATAAAAAACAGGCATCTAAACAAAAGTTGCGCTAATTGATGATAAAAAGATGGATTTTTTTTAAAATAAGAGATATTTTCACAAAAGTGTTTTCCAAAATAAAATTTTAAAAGGGGTGTCCAATGAACAGAGCAGAGTTAATCGAAGAAGTAGCAAAGGCAACATGCACCAAGAAAGAGGCTGATGCGGCTGTTAGTGCTACATTGGCGGCAATCCAGAAAGCACTTAAAAAAGGAGACAGCGTAACGCTGGTGGGATTCGGCACCTTCTCCGTAAGCAAGAGAAAGGCCCGCAAAGGCAGGAACCCCCAGACAGGTGAGGCCATCAAAATCGCCGCCAAGAAGGTTCCGGTATTCAAAGCCGGCAAGGGTTTGAAGGACGCAGTTAAATAAGTTTATATTTGTCATCATTTAATAAAAAAGAGCCGCCTCATTTTCCAATGAAGCGGCTTTTTTTGGATTCTTTCTTTACGCAGAAGGTCTCCTCATCAAAATATCAGTTGCGCTTGACACCCATTGACGTTATTGATGGATCATTCAAAAAGCAGGTGGTGTTAGTCTTTCAAGACTTAACAGGATCAATTATCTATAAAACTATTTTTAGTTTGGAATAATTTAGGGGAGGCTTCAGAATGAACATTGCGGAACTGGCTTTAAAGAATTTAGCTGTAGGCGAGCACGTCAGTAATATTTTTGAAGGGCAGGAAATCACCAACGTACAGATGGACCGCGCCGCCAGAAAATTTGGTCATGCGCTCAAGAAACTGGGCGTTTCCAAAGGCGACCGGGTCATTATGCAGATGCCGAACTGTCCGGAAGTGCTTCAGGCGTTTCAGGCGATCTGGAAGATTGGCGCGATCGCTGTTCCGATCAATTATCTGGTTGGTCAGGAAGAAATCAATTACATCTACCGTGACAGCGGCGTCCATACGGTTATTACTTCGCCGGAGTACCTTGATAAAGTCAAGATTGCGCAATCAGAATCCGCCGCCGTAAAGAACATTATCATAGTTTCTGACAAAGAGCAGGAAGAGACCTATAACTTTCAGAAGCTTGTTGACGGCAGTTCGGATGACCTGGAAATTGCCGAAACCGCAGACGATGAAGTCGCCACAATGATTTATACCTCGGGTACGACCGGCACGCCCAAAGGGGTGATGTTGACCCACGCAGGACTGGCTTACTCCGCGCGAATGCAGCAGGAGTCGACCAATCTTCCGCTGGATCTGGTTTCACTGGCCGTTTTGCCGCTTTGCCATTCCTTTGGCGTTGCCATGATGAATGGTTCGTTTCTACGATTGCACGGCAAAGTTATCATCATGCGGCAATTTAATCTGGAACAGCTCTTTGCCAACATCGATAAGTACAAAGTCCAGTCCGTGCCGATTGTTCCCACAATGTTGGTCTACATGCTCATGTTTCCGGATTACGCAAAATACAGCATCAGCTCCGTCAAATACTGGGTATGCGGTTCGGCGCCCCTGTCGCTGGACACCTGGAAGCAGTTTAAGGATAAATTCGGGATGAAAATTGCTGAAGGCTGGGGTTTGACTGAAGCGGGGGCGAACAACGCGACCAATGTCGGTCAAGCCATCATCAAACCCGGTTCCATCGGCAGACCCATGAAGGGCATGGAGATGAGGATATTCGATAACGATGACAAAGAGGCGCCGCAGGGTCAGGAGGGGGAACTCGTTTTGCGCGGCCCGATGGTCATGAAGGGTTACTGGAACATGCCCGAGGCCACGGCAGAAGCGATCCGCGACGGCTGGCTGCATACCGGCGATATTGGCTACGTGGATACGGACGGGTATTTCTACATTACCGATCGCAAGAAAGACATCATCATCAAGGGTGGCGAAAACATCTCGCCGCGTGTTATTGAAGAAGTCCTCTACGCCCATCCCGCTGTGGCCGAGGCGTCCGTTATCGGCATCAAAGACAAGGTTTATGGAGAGGATATTAAGGCCTTTGTCACCCTTAAGCCGGGGCTCTCGGCAGCGCCCGAAGACATGATGGAACATTGTAAAGCAAAACTGAAGAAATTCCTCATCCCCAAAGAGGTGGTTATCCTGGCTGCGATGCCCAAAACGTTGGTGGGGAAAATCCTAAAGAAAGAACTGCGCAAGATGTAAAGACGACACAAAAGGCTGAAGGCTGAAGGGTTAAATTGATGAACAAAGACACCGCTTCACAACCGTGAAGCGGTGTCTTTGTTTTTATTGCGCCCCTTCGCGAAACAGTGACGTTCTTCCCCCATCCACCACCAGATCATGGCAATTGACAAAGCTGCCTTCATCGGACGCCAGGAAAAGTGCACCGTAGGCGATGTCTTTATCTAAACCAGCTCTGGGCAGCGGCGTGGCCTTGGCCAGACTCATTTTCAGTTTTTCCATTTTGCGCGCGTTTTGTTCCGCTGACAGCGTATTGGCAGTCTGGGAGCCTCCCCAGAAAATCGGTGTGGCAATCGCACCGGGTGAAATGCTGTTGACGCGGATACCGTGCGGGCCAAGCTGCGTTCCGGCTAAACGGGTAATGTGGGTGACCGCGGCTTTGGCTGCCGTATAAAGGTATCCGCCCTGATTCATGCGGATGGCCGCCACACTGGAGTTATTGATGATGCAGCCCGCGCCCTGTGCCTTCATGACGGGAGCGGCATGCTTCATGCCGAAGACGACTGCCCCCAGCAGAAGATTCATGCTGTAGCTGAAATCTTCCGGCGTCACCGTTTCCAATGTGCCGCGATCCGGGCCGCCCGCGTTGTTAAACAGGCAGTCCAGTCTGCCAAAACGGGAGACAGCCAGATCGATTACCGCTTTAATGTCCGATTCGATCATGACATCGGTGCGGGAGTAGATGACGTTCTCGCCCAGACGTTTGGCGATCTCCGCACCTTTTTGCTCCGATCTTCCGGCGATGATCACTTTCGCGCCGTGGGCGGCAAAGACTTCGGCCGTCGCTTCACCGATGCCGCTGGTTCCACCGGTAATCACCGTCACTTTATTTTCCAATCTTTTACTCATATTTTCACTCCTTCAAATGGATTATTTATATTTAATCCCGCTTTCGCGAGACGAGCGTCAATTCTCCGCAGCGAGCTCGCGATATAATGACGTTCATTTCATACCTCGACAGCTTGCCGCGAGGTGGTTGATTGTCGGGATGGATAGTATTCCTCAGGGATATTGTCAACTGAATTATTCCATGGACAAACATTGTTTTATTTACCGAATATTTATGGTATTAAACATCAGGTATTCGCGGAATGCTGTGCCCATACAAACCATTTAAACTGATTCAAATGAAGAAGAAGGAGCAAAACATGAAACTGCCGGAATATGTGACGGCTAAGGAAGTAGCGCGTGTCTGTAAGGAGTTTGGGCTGGCCGATTGGTCCAAACGGAAAAAGGCCGTTGTGTCGGCCAAGGAAGCCGCTAAAATTCTCAAGATTGTTAATGTTGAAAAGATGAAAATTCCTCTGGACGATTTCCGCATGGGACTGGAAGTGGAACTTGAACATGGGACAAGATTCCAAGACGCCAATATCACCAACAACCATCCTCTCCTGACCGGAAAGATCGTTCTGGCTCATTTGAAGGAAACGATGGACTATTATCGTCGGATCGACGTGGCCGAGATCGAAGGCGACCTCCTCAAGGCGATTCTGTCCGGCAATTTGGGCAAGATCAAGTCCAAATACAAAAAACTCGCCCAAGCGCAAAAAATATTAAGCGAAGTGGTTGCCAGGCAATTGACATAGTGGGTATGGGCGTCCGGGGGATATCCAGCGTATCCACCCTGGTCGAGCACAATCATTTGCCTTGACCTCTCAAAATGATCATGTATCATTCATCAGCAGGATGTCATCGCCACCGGTTGTCGAAATCAGGAGAACATCAATTTTCGGGAAAGTGATCATGGTGAAAGCAAAAGATAAAAAGAAATCATTTGGCCAGAGCATCAAAGCGTATCGTGAGGACAGGAAATTGAGCATCAAAGAACTGGCTCATGAAACCGGATATCCTGCCGACCTCCTGGAAAAGGTTGAAAAAGATGAAACCACGCCTCCGGTGGCGCTTGTTTTACAGTTAAGCCGAACCCTGAAGGTTGATGTTGAAACACTGGATGGCGACGAAAACAGAAAAGGCTCATCAAGGGCGAAAAGCCAGAAAAAGCGGGCGGGATCATACGCCTATACGCAACTCACCAAATCAGGGTCCGATAAGCATCTTGGCGCGTATCGCGTCACCATCGAACCCAATACAGCTCATGAAGGCGTTGAATACCACCATGAAGGTGAGGAATTCATCTATGTATTAAAAGGGAGGCTTTCGATTGTGGTGGGCAAAAACACCAGTCTTCTGGAACCAGGTGAATGCATCCATTTTAATTCGGCCCTGCATCACGCATTAAGCAATCCTTCCGACGAAAAAGCAGAACTGCTCGTTGTTCTGTATATTCCCTAAAGGCGTAACGATGGCATTTGAAATCTCAAGTGAACAGGAAATGATCAGACTCATGGCCAGAGACTTTGCCAAAAAGGAGCTGGAGCCGATGGCGGCCGAATGGGACAGGCAAGGCATTTTTCCAACGGATGCCATAAAAAAGATGGGCGAGCTTGGCCTGCTCGGCATGATGGTTCCGCCTGCGCTGGGAGGATCGGGCGCCGGTGCGGTGGCGTATTCGCTGGCTCTGCAAGAGATAGCCTACGCGTGTGCTTCGAGCGCCGTCACCATGTCGGTTGCCAACCTGTCCACCGAGCCGCTTCTTAAATTCGGCAACAAAGAACAGAAAGAAAAATGGCTGTTAGGCCTTGCCGAAGGTGCTCTCCTGGGCGCTTTTGCGCTGACGGAACCGGGCGCCGGTTCTGATCCCGGCTCAATGACGACCACGGCTGAACTCAAAAAAGACAAATATATCATCAACGGAACAAAGGTTTTTATCACGCATGGCCGGTATGCCGATGTCATCAATCTTATTGCCAGAACCGGCCAGGAGAAGGGGACAAGGGGGCTGTCCGCTTTTATCATAGAAAAAGACGCGCAAGGCTTTACCATCGGAACAAAAGAAGAAAAACTGGGTCTGAGGGCGTCCAATACCGTTGAACTTGTTTTTGAAGACTGTGAAATCCCCGCAAAAAACATGCTCGGAAACCCCGGCGAAGGATTCAAGGTGGCGATGCTCGCGCTGGACAGCGGGAGAATCGGCATTGCATCCCAGTCCGTAGGCATTGCGCGGGCTTGCCTGGATGAAGCTATTTCCTACACCAAACAAAGGCGTCAGTTCGGAAAATCCGTCAGTTCGTTCCAGGCTATTCGGTTTATGATTGCAGATGCCGCGACAAAGATCGAAGCCGCTTCCTGGCTGACCCTGGCGGCGGCTGACCGCAAGGACAGGGGGTTGAAGTTTACGAAAGAAGCATCGATGGCCAAGTTGTTCGCCTCGGAAACAGCCAATTCGAGCGCCTACATGGCGCTTCAGGTTCATGGCGGATATGGCTATACGAAGCACTACAAGGTAGAGCGTTTATACCGGGACGCACGCGCCACCACTATCTATGAAGGCACATCGGAAATCCAACGCATCGTCATCGCCAGAGAAGTCATCAAGGAATAAGGAGATGTCATGAACTTCGCTTCGATCATTGAAAAGACCTGTAAAACATATCCCGATAAAACCTGTGTCGTCCATGATGACGTGCGGTTAACCTTCAAACAGATGGAGGAACGGGCAAACCGCTTGGCTACGGCCTTGATTAAAATGGGTGTTAAACCCGGTGACCGTGTAGCCGTCTTTCAAACCAACTGTTTTCAATTTTGCGAAATAACATATGCCATCGGCAAAGTGGGTGGCATTTCCGCCAATTTGAACTTCAGGTTGCGCGGAGAAGAAGTCTCCTACATCCTGAATAATTGCACACCCAAGGTTCTGATTTTAGGTGATCGCTATACAGAGCTTATCAACAACGGTATCCGGGCCAATCTGCCATCCATCAAGCATTATGTGGTTATCGGGGAGCCTGCGGCGGATATGGAAAGTTACGAACTCCTGCTTTCACAGCAGTCGTCGTCGCCTTTCCCCAGCGTGTCTGTTCAGGAGAGCGACACGGCCTGCCTCATCTATACCAGTGGAACAACGGGCGTTCCCAAGGGCGCCATGTTGACCCAAGCCAATGTCGTGACCCCCATCACGGATCGTTACACCTTCGCCGCGGGGACATTGCTCTTGAACGTTCCCATGTATCACATTGCCGGCGTCATCAGCACCTTACTTCCTCTTTATCGGGGAGATACCCAGATCATCCTTCCCCAGTTCGAGACAGGGGCCTGTCTGGATATCATCGAAAAAGAGAAAGTGGCCACAACCTATCTGGTGCCCACCATGCTTCAGGGCATCCTGGATCATCCGGATTTTCCGAAGAAAGACCTCAGTTCTTTAAGAAATATCGGTTATGGTGCTTCCCCCATGCCCGTCAAACTTCTCATGCAAGCCAAGAAACTCCTTCAGACCGACTATACGAATTTTTTCGGCATGACGGAGTCAACGGGCATTATTTCCGTGCTGTCTCCCGAGGATCATCTCCTGGAAGGCAGCCCGGAGGATATAGCGAAAAAAACAAAGCGCTTGTCCAGCATCGGTCATTGCATTCCCGAAGGGGAGGTGCGGATCGTGGATGATCAGGATCAGGATGTTCCGATCGGTACCGTCGGCGAAATCATTGCCCGTGGCAAAAAGGTTATGAAGGGTTATTGGGACAAGCCGGAAGCGTCGGCAGAAACTCTGCGTGGAGGATGGCTGCATACGGGTGATCTAGCCAGCATGGATGAGGATGGATATCTCTACCTTGCGGGAAGAAAAAAAGACATGATCATTCGCGGAGGAGAGAACATCTATCCCGTAGAAATCGAAAATGTACTGCAGAGCTACCCCAAGGTTTTAGAATCGGCCGTCATTGGTATCCCGGACGACTATTGGGGAGAGATCGTGAAAGCAGTCATTATTCTTAAGCCGGGGCAGCAGGCCACTCCGGAGGAGATTATGGAATATTGCCGCGAAAAGTTGGCCAGTTATAAGAAACCTGCGATCGTAGAATTTGTGGAAACTCTGCCGAAAAATGCCATGCAGAAGGTTTTGAAGAATGTTCTCCGCGGAGAGCTTCAATTATAGCTTTATATAAAAGCGTAATTGATTTCCACCAGCAATCTAATACTACTCACGTCCGACAATAAAGACCAGTACAATTGACCGGTGTCCCTTCAAAGTATCCCTCAACAGGTTGAGGTTCCACCGCATGTTGAGGGCAAGGGAATCATTTCATGTTTTGCTGCTGATCTTTTTTCTTAATCAAACATCATGTTATTAAAGAATAATCCAGAATTCTGATTTTCGTTCGGCTATTGGCCGACTATTTGCAGTTGTTAAGTAATCGTTATGCATTCGTCCAATGGAAGGGCGTCTTTTGGAATACATCCGAATCTGCTCAAAATTAATAGCTGAGTTTGGATGACTGAAAATCAGCAGCGAAAGGAGTATTTATGGCCGGTATCAAATGTATTAACTGTGGTTATATCGGGATCCTTGAGAATCAGGGCATTCTTTTTGATGGGAAAACTGATGACATGCCGAATTCCCGTTGCTTCATGTATAAGGGGCACAACTCTTTCTCCGGCAGGCTTAACTATAAATGCTCCCTGTGCGAAGCAATAATTCTTGTTGATCCCATGGATGTTCTGGGGGCGGTGGGGTATGAGATCATAACAGATGTTCGCGAAAAACCGAAAGAAAAAGGTTTGTTTGCATCGTTTTTTCTCAGCCAGGAGAAAAAATATGGCGACTGCCAGATAAGATCTGGCGCTGACGTTTCTGCAAAGTAAAATAAGGAGGATACCATGAAATCAAGTACGAAGGATAAGGCGGAAGGCACGTTTCACGAAGTGAAGGGTAAGATTAAGGAGGTCGCCGGAAAACTTAGCGATGACCCAAATTTGGAAGCCGAAGGCACCGGTGAAAAAATAGCCGGAAAAGTTCAGGTAAAGGTCGGCCAAGTTAAGAAGGTTTGGGGAGTCTAGTGATACCGCAGCGTATCATCTACCAAGAGAGGTAATAAACCTAAGGTCAAGGCGAAGACGCGGTTAACGGGAAAGTTTAAAACTGACAAAGATGTTCAACAAAGAAAAAGGGTGAAATTATATGAAGAAATTAGTGGTGTTATTTGTAGCTATAATGTTTCTTGCGTCGTTTACGTTGATTGGCTGTAATCAATCAACGCCAGCACCAGAGAAGGGAGCGCCTGGAGTATCTGGAGCGCCTGGAGCACCTGGAGCACCTGGAGCACCAGCAGCGCCAGCAGCACCAGCAGCGCCTGTAGCACCAGATAATAAGTAGCCGCTGGATATCGGGGGGATATCCTCACCAAGAGGATATCCCCTATGAATGGCAAAGTGTCAACCTTCTCTTAGACAAAGAGTAATATCAAAATTATTAACCAAATTAAAAGAAAGGCAAAGGATTATGAGTAACGTTTATAAAGTTATCGAAATTATCGGAAGCAGTGATACATCATGGGAAGATGCTGCTAAAAAAGCTGTTGAAGTCACAGCAAAAAGCTTGGACGAAATAAGGATTGCTGAAGTAAAAGAACTCGATATGAGAGTGGAAAAAGGGAAAGTTGTGGAGTATCGGGCGAAATTAAGAGTATCGTTTAAATATAAGCCTGAATAGACTTTTTGCGATCAGCGCTTCCTGCCGCGCCCAATGGGGCACGCGGCAAAAAAGTATTTATATCTGTAAGGGCGGCGGAATTCGTTCCGCCGCCCATCCATAAGACTGTATTCATAGGAAATCAGATATATAAATCAAAACATCACATAAGGAGGATATTATGAATGACGATACGACAAAGATCGGCGGCGCTATTTTAATAGGTGGATTGATAGGCGCCGCTATTGCACTTCTGTATGCACCCAAGTCGGGCCGCAAGACGCGGAAGGATATTATAAAGGTAGCGCGTCGTGCAAAAAATAGCACGACTGATTTAATCGAGGACACCCTTGACGATGTAAACGACTTCATAAATGATTTAAAGGGAAAAGCCTCAGATATTGCAGATCAAGGCACGGACCTGACGGACAAAGCCAAGAAAGAGATCATGGCAACACTTGAGCAGGGACAAAAAGCGATAGAAAAACAGAAACAAAAGTTCTCAGAAGCGCTCGGTCTGTGAGACTTAAAAAAATAGGATGAATTTTCCCCCACGCTGTGCCCTTGGCGTCTGCCATCGGGGTCGGTGTGTATGTGTAGCAGTGTTATAAAAAAGACTCCAAACTGCTGACAATGCAGCAGGGAACGGTTCTATTCTGTATTTACCGGACTTAAGAACCATTCCCCGCTTTTTATTACCTTGCCTGCAGCGCCCTGCCGATCGTCATGATTTCGGCTTCTTTGGTGCCTTCGTAAAGTTCCAGAATTTTCGCATCCCGATACCATTTCTGCACGGGGTATTCCTCAATGTAGCCGTAGCCGCCGTGCAGTTCCACGGCATAATTGGCGCAAAAGACAGCGGTTTGTCCGCCATAGAATTTAGCCATCGCGGCCAAGGTATAATCGGGTTTTCCCTGATCGATGAGCCAGGCCGCTTTGTAAACCAGGCCGCGCAGCGCTTCAATGCGGATTGCCATTTCGGTCAGCTTCATCTGTGTAAGTTGATATGATCCTAACGGTGCGCCGAAGGCTGTTCTTTCTTTGACATATTTAATGCTGGTTTCCAGACAGGCTTCCGACAACCCCAGCGCCTGACCGGAAACCATCACGCGGGTGATATCGAAAAAGTGCATGAGCTGGCGAAAGCCATGACCTTCTTTGCCGACCAGATTGGATTGAGGGACACGCACGTCCTCCAGCGCGATTTCCGCAGTATCGCTGGCGCGGATGCCCATTTTTCCGTGCAGTTTATTGCGCGTTACCCCTTTGGCGTCAGACGGAATGATGATCAGACTGAAGCTGTTATGCTTTTTTTCTTCCGGGTTGGTGATGCACTGGGCCACCATGAAATCGCAAACGGTGCCGTTGGTGATGAACATTTTATTGCCGTTGATCACGTAGTCTTTACCATCTTTGACCGCCCGGGTTTTGTAACCGGAGACATCCGTTCCGGCATTCGGCTCGGTATAAGCGCCGGCGCAGACTTGCACGCCTTCGCAAACAGGCGGCAGATACGTCTTTTTCTGTTCTTCCGTGCCGTAGTTGAGAATGGATTCGCAGCCAAAGCCCGATGCAACAATATTCAGGCCGATGCCCATGTCCACTTTGGATATTTCTTCCGTGATGATGGTATTGCCTAAGATTCCGGCACCGGACCCGCCGTATTCTTCCGGAATCCACGCGCCGACCAAACCGTTTTGGGCCGCCTTTATTCGAGTTTCCGGCATGTATTTTTCATGTTCATCGCATTCCTGGGATACCGGCTTAACCTCCGCCACCGCAAATTTATAAGCCATTTCCTTCAGCATTTTCATCTCTTCTGTTAGTTCGAAATCCATATTTATTTCTCCTTTTCATCAATGTTTAGACTGCGAGACGGCATTGGAAAGATCCATCTGCATGTAAAATTATTGTTTGTTGTAATCATAAACGCCTTTGCCTGTTTTACGTCCGAAATTTCCGGCGCGGACAAGCTTTCTTAAAATAGGGGCGGGCCTGTATTTATCGCCCAGTTCCCGGTGTAATCCCTCGACCACGCGTAATAATGTTTCATTGCCGACAAGATCGGCCAGCGCCAGCGGGCCGATCGGGTGGTTGCATCCCAGAACCATCCCTTTATCAATATCCTCAGCCGAGGCCAGGCCCTCATCCAGAACAAAGAAAGCCTCATTGAGCATCGTGCAGAGAATTCTGTTGACGACAAATGCCGGGGCCTCTTTGACAATGATGACATCTTTGCCGATCTTTTTGCCCCATTCGCGGGCCGTTTCCAGCGTCTCGTCGGACGTTTGATGGCCGCGGATAATTTCCAGCAGGCGCATCACCGGAACGGGGTTGAAGAAATGTGTGCCGATAAAGCGATCCGGCCTGCCGGTTACAGCCGCCATTTCCGTAATACTCAGCCCCGATGTGTTCGTGAAAAATAAACAATGTTTGGGGACAATTTCTTCAAGTTCGGCATACACTTTTTTCTTGACGTCCATGACTTCGATCACCACTTCGACAACGATGTCCGCCCCGGTGGCCGCTTCCTTTAAATCCAGCATTGGCTTGATCCGGGAGAGAATCGCGTTCATTTGATCGGGCGTCATCTTTCCTTTTTCAACGTCACGTCCAAGATTCTTTTTAATCGTATTCATGCCGCCATCAATAAATTTTTGTTCGATATCGCGCAAAGTAACTTCGTAACCGGCCTGAGCGCAAACCTGCGCAATGCCGTTACCCATTAAGCCGGCACCCAAAACACAAACCTTCTTGATTTCCATAAAGAGCTCTCCTTGTATAATTTTATTCGGCAAAATGATTCCTGCAACTATCTTTTTCGATCAGACAAGCGGGTGAAAACTAACAGCATCACACTACTGAAGTCAAGGGAAAACACGCAGATAAAGAATATAAGGAGCGGTTGGGCATGAATTTGTTGTTACCGGCAAAGCACGGGTGAAAAGAAGAAATGATTGCATTGATGAAAGACGTATTTGAAAAATCCGGATCAGGTCGAAGAACGTCCGTTCTTTTTTTATGTCCTTCGTTCGCGTTCTTTATTGACTACCGGTTCAAAATTTGCTAAGTGGCTACAAGTTCTAAAGATTCATAAATTCCGATACTAGATGTTTGAAATGATTGATCTGCACACACATTCAATTTTCAGCGACGGTGAACTGATTCCGTCCGAGTCGGCCCAGCGGGCCTATGCCGCCGGATACAAGACGATAGCCATTACGGATCACGCCGATTATTCCAATATCGATTTCATTCTTCCCAGAATGATCAAGGTTTGTGCAAAGATAACGGAAAAGGGCAAAATTCGGGTTTTACCGGGGCTGGAGTTGACGCATGTTGATCCTTCCGATATTGTCTCGCTCACTTCTGAAGCCAGAAAATTAGGGGCAAAAATCGTTATTGTCCATGGTGAAACCATGACGGAACCCGTACCGGCCGGCACCAATCTGGCTGCCATTCATGCAGGTGTTGATATTCTTGCCCATCCCGGTCTGATCACCGAAGAAGCGGTTTGCCTTGCTGCAAAAAAAGGTGTCTTTCTCGAAATTACGACCCGCAGAGGTCATAGCTTTAGTAACGGCCATGTCGCTCAAATGGCCAGAAAATATAACGCGCAACTGGTGCTCAATAACGACGCTCATGCGCCGGGGGATTATGTCGGCATTAAAACGGCGACAAATATTGCAAGAGGAGCAGGATTGTCCGACGAAGAAATTGCCGTCATGTTTGAGAATTCTCAAACGTTGGTACAGAGGGTCTGTGTGTGAAGCGTAGTTCTGGTTCAAAGCCGTTGAATATCTGCCTGCTGACGTATCGGGGAAATCCTACATGTGGCGGGCAGGGTGTTTACATAAAGCATTTAAGCAAGGCATTAGCCGACGATGGACATCGGGTGGATGTCATCTCCGGACCGCCTTATCCCCATCTGGACAACAATGTCCGCCTGATTAAATTGCCCAGTCTCGATCTCTATCATCCGGATCATCTTTTCCGTCCGGAGAAAATAAGCGATCTGACCAATCCGCTTAATATGTATGAGTTTTTTAATGTCTGCACAGGCAGTTTCCCGGAGCCTTATACGTTTGGCGAACGGGTTTATGCCTATCTGAAAAAACACAAAAACGAGTACGACATTGTTCACGATAATCAGAGTCTTTCCTACGGTATCGGAAGGCTCGCACAAAAAATCATGCCGACCCTTGCCACGATTCACCATCCCATCACGGTGGACCGGCAGGAAGATTATAAAGTGGCCAAGACGCTCCGCCAGAAATTCCGTGTTCATCGCTGGTACTCGTTCATTAATATGCAGTTGAAAGTGGCGCAAAACTTTTCCCATATCATCACCGTGTCGGCATTCACCAAAAAAGATATCGCCAAAGAATTCTCCCTGGACGAAAATAAATTTCGCGTCGTGCATAACGGCATCAACAACGAATTTTTTTATCCCAAGCAAAACGGCCCGAGGCCGGAAAATTCTCTGATCGTCACCAACAGCGCCGATACACCTTTAAAGGGTCTCAATTTCCTTCTGGAGGCGGTAGCCCAGATTCGGACCAAACAGCCGATCAAATTGACTGTTATCGGTCAGCCCAAGAAAGACGGCATCATTGAAAACCTGGTGGCCAAACTGGGCGTTTCCGACATTGTGCATTTTACCGGACGCATTGACAATGAAGAATTTGCCGATTACTACGCCAAATCAACGATTGCCGTTGTGCCGTCCCTTTATGAAGGGTTTGGCATTCCCGCCGCCGAGGCGATGGCCTGCGGCGTGCCGCTGATTTCCACATCCGGCGGCGCTCTGCCGGAAGTGGTGGGAGACGCGGGAATGATCGTTCCGCCCGCCGACGCGAAAGCGCTGGCGAAGGCCATTACGCATTTGTTGAATGTTCCTGAAGACAGGGAAAAATACGCGCAAGCGGGTCTGGCGCGCGTCAATTCGGTTTTCAGCTGGAAGAAAGCTGCCGAGGAAGTGGTCGAAGTCTATCGTGAGGCAATGAATGGTCACCGTCGATTTTCATGAACTGAAGCTAAAACCGGGCTCTCACGTGCTGGACGCCGGATGCGGCAGCGGCAGGCATCTGCGCGCTCTGGCCAAACTGCCGGGCTTGAAACTTGTCGGCATTGACCGTAACGCCCAAGATGCGGCAGACGCGCTCGCTGGCCTGAAAAACATGCCTGACGCTCTTTCTTACGATTACCGGGTCGAGACGGCCGACATCAACGCTCTTCCTTTTGACGACGCGGCATTCGATTGCGTGATCTGTTCGGAAGTCCTCGAGCACATTCCCGAGCATGAAAAGGCGCTTTCCGAACTGGTTCGCGTGCTCAAACCGCAGGGGCATTTAGTCGTCAGCGTGCCGCGCTATTTTTCCGAAAGAATCTGCTGGTTGATTTCTTCGGAGTATCATAGCAATGAGGGCGGGCATATCCGCATTTATAAGAAGAAGCAACTGCGCAAGATGCTGGACCGGCAGGGGATCACCTGCTGGAAAATCAATTACAAACATGCGCTGCACGCGCCTTACTGGTGGCTCAAATGCCTGGTCGGGTCAAAGAATGAAAAAAATATCCTTATTCGATTCTATAAAAAATTCCTGGAATGGGATATGATGAGCAAGCCTAAAGCAGTGCGGATGCTGGAAGAATTTTTGAATCCGCTGATCGGCAAAAGCATCGTGTTTTATCTGAAAAAAGGTTAAGCCTATGACATTGAATGTATCGTTGAGTGAAGCGATCAAACCCATCGACGTCGAGAAAGTCGCCGAGTTTATCGCCGCCGTGCAAAAAGACAATGGTGAGATTCCCTGGTCGGTCGGCGGCAAGACAGATCCCTGGGATCATGTCGAAAGCGCCATGGGTTTGAGCATTGCCGGATTTATCGACCAGGCCGAACGCGCCTATCGGTGGCTTGTTTCAACACAGCTCGCTGACGGCAGCTGGTGGTCCGAAACCAAAGACGGGGTCATCATCAATTCGACAAAAGAAACAAATTTTGCCGCCTATATCGCCGTGGGCGTTTATCATCACTATTTAATCACGGGTGATGTGAATTTTCTCAAAACCATGTGGCCGTCGGTGATGCGCGGCATCCAATACGCAATCAACATGCAGGCGCCGGACGGCGAAATCTACTGGGCCAGAAACCGGGACGGCGTCATAGACAAGATGGCGCTTTTGACCGGGTGCAGTTCGATTTATATGAGCATCAAGTGCGCGCTGGCTATTGCCGGCGTGCTGGGGATCAAGCGACCCGGTTGGCAGAAGGCCAAAGAGCTTCTCGGCGCGACCATTCGCAACAGGCCCGATCTTTTTAATATGATCAAGTCGCGTTTTTCGATGGACTGGTATTATCCGATTCTGTGCGGGGCCGTGAGCGGCGACGAGGCCAAAAAGAGAATCGATCATCTCTGGGATAAATTTGTGGTGCCCGACTGGGGGGTGCGTTGCGTGAGCGACCGTCCCTGGGTTACGATGGCTGAAACATCGGAGTTTATCCTGACGCTGGCCGCGATCGAAGAGGATACCCGCGCCAAAACAATTTTCAGTTGGCTGGTCGATAAATGCTATCCCGACGGTTCTTACTGGATGGGCGTGACGTTTCCCGACAACGTGATCTGGCCGGAAGAAAAAACCGGTTGGACGGCGGCGGCGGTTCTCATGGCCTGGGACGCCTTAAACGGAATTACACCGGCCGCAAAAATATTTAATCATCGTTACTGGCAAGAAAAACATTGAAGAAAGATCATCGTCCATACTATCTCAAGCGGTTAAGCCATAAATTTGAAAGGTGGTATGCCAATCATTTTCTGGCCCCGCAATGTGAACATTTCGGCCAGAATCTTGTTTTTATGAAACCCTGGGGCCTGATCCTATACGGCGAGCAGATTTCGATAGGCGATTACACGACGCTCATTGCCACGATGGAAAAACGAATTCGACTGACATCCTGGACGGCCAACGGGAAATCAGGAAAAGTTGAAATCGGCAGACATTGTCTGATCTGCCCGGGCACAAGAATCATGTCGGCCACGGCCATAACGATCGGTGACGACTGCATGATGGCGCAGAATGTCTGTATCACGGATGCGGACTGGCATGATCTTTATGACCGCAGTGCGTCCATCGGAAACACCGAAGCGGTCATCATCGACAAAAATGTATGGATCGGCGACAGCGCCATGATTTGCAAGGGCGTTCATATCGGCGAGAATGCCGTCATTGGGGCAGGGTCAGTCGTGGCAAAAGATATTCCCGCCAATGCGATTGCCGCCGGTAACCCCGCCTCGGTCATCAAGTATCTGGATACGGACAGACCGATCATATCCCGATCACAGTGGATGGCTGATCCGAAAAGGATGGGAGAATATTTTGATGCCGTCGAACGGATCATGCGGGAAAAAAATTCGCTGTCCAGTTGGTTGCGAACGATGCTTTTCCCGCGTAAAGGAGATTGAACATGCGCGTTGCGATTATTGCCGCCCCTTATCCCCTGGAAGAAGTTCCCTCACCGCCGCTGGGCATCTCTTATGTCGCCGCCGCTTTTGAAGCGGCAGGCTGTGACGTGCGTATTTTCGATTATATCATCTCCGGATATTCCAAAGAAAAACTGGCCTTGCAACTGGCCGACTTTCAACCGGATGCCGTGGGCGCGGGGTCGGTCACGATGAATTTTTATGACGCGCAGCGAATTTTGCGCGATGTGAAAAACATCAATCCGGACATTCTTACGATGATGGGCGGGCCGCATGTCTCGTTTACCGTGGAAGAGACGCTGTCCGGTTATCCGGAAACAGACCTCATCTTTCTGGGCGAGGCGGATGATACGATTATGGAGTTCGCGCCGCTCATCCGGCAGAAAAATAAATGGAGCGGCATTCAGGGCATCGCCTACAGACTCGGCGACGAAATTATCAACAACGGCCGGAGAGATTTCATTGTGGATATTGACCGCATTCCTTTGCCCGCGCGGCGTTTATTGCCCATCTCGCGTTATCGGGCGTTTGGTTATCCGGTCAGCATGATTACGGGGCGCGGCTGTCCGCACGGCTGCATCTTTTGCCTGGGGCGGAAAATGGTTGGGGCAAAAGTACGCCGCCGCAATCCGCAATTGGTACTCAATGAAATAGAACAGATTCTCGGTCTGGGATTTGAGCGCATCAACATTGCCGATGATCTGTTTGCATCCGATACCAACCGGGTCAAAGAAATCTGCGACGGCATCAAAGAACGAAATTTGAAATTTGCCTGGAGCGCTTTTGCGCGCGTCGATACGGTTAATCAGGAAATGTTTGACGCCATGGCTGCCACGGGCTGCGACAGCGTCAGCTTTGGCGTGGAATCGGGCTCTCCGGAAATGCTCAAAAGGGTGCGCAAGGGTATCACCCTTCAACAGGTGACAGAGGCCGTCGGAATGTGCAAACAATCGGGCATGCTGGCTCACGCTTCTTTTATGGTGGGCCTGCCGGGCGAGTCGAAAGAAACTCTCCGGCAGACGGGCGCGTTTGCCGAATCGCTGAAAATCCTTTTCGGCTACCACTATCTGGCGCCTTTTCCCGGCACGACGCTTTGCGAAAAAGTGGAAAAGTATGATTTGGAAATTCTGACACGGGATTGGTCCAAATATGACGCCAACGACGCGATTGTGCGCACATCAGGGCTGGCACCCCAGGACATACGCGATTTTGTTGCCCTCTATGACAACGAGATGAACAGCCTCTGGCAAGAAGTACTCGACAATTACAAAACGGGCAAGAACAAACCTTATGATGAAATGCGCGTGGAAGGCCATTACCGGATGAACATTACCTTCGCCATTCTCAAGGAAGACCTGGTGGAAAAATTAGGGTTTATTGATCCCGCAACAATCAGCGGAGACAAAGATTCGCCCCAAAAGATGTTTGTGGAGAAAATGAAGAAGGCCATATCCGGTGAGCCCCGTCTGGTAGAAAACACCGTCAATGATTTTATCGCCCGCGGCTATCTGAAAGCCGATCACAACGACAAAGGTTGCACCTGGCGCTGGGCATGAGCGCGTCGCGCGTGGTTCGTCATTCGTGAAACGTGACCAGTTTTATTATAACCTGTTTGCTGTACAATCGGAGGTCTATTTTCCGTGAATAAAAAACCTACCTATCATGATCTGGAACAAAGAATCAAAGCATTTGAAGAAGAAACCGTAAAATCCGGGGAACTCCAAGCCGCACTTGAGGAGAGCGAGGAAAAATTCCATGTCCTTGCCGACGCCACGCCTACGGCGGTGATGCTTTATCAGGATGATCGTTACATATATGTCAACAGGGCTGCCGAGATTATTTCCGGTTATTCCACTGAGGAAATGATCGGTATGAATTTCTGGGATTTCGTCCATCCCGACTACAAGTCGCTGATAAAGAAATACGGCCGGAAGCGCCAGCAGGGAGAAGCAACAACGAATCGTCATGAATTCAAGATCATCACGAAAGAAGGCGTGGAAAAGTGGGTGGATCTAGCGGGGGCATTCACGATGATCGGTGGTCGGCCCGCTGGAATCATCTCAGTGGCCGATATCGCCGAGCGTAAGCAGGTGGAAGAGAACCTGCGGCGCAGTGAAGAAAAATACCGGACAATACTAGAAAACATTGAAGATGGATATGCTGAGATTGATCTTCGCGGTAACTTTATTTTTTTCAATGCAGCGTTGTGCAAAATTCAGGGATATCCCAAAGACGAGTTAATAAATCTGAACTATCGTCAATTACTGGATGAAAAGAATGCCAGAAAGATGTTTCAAGAGTATAATAAAGTTTACACAACAGGCGAATCTGAGAAAAACGTTGAATGTGAAATTATTGCCAAGGGCGGCATTAGAAAATCTATAGAAAGTTCTATAACTCCTATCAAAGATCCCGTCGGCCGGATCATTGCCTTTAGGGGTATCTTGAGGGATGTAACTGAGCGGCGGCAGGCGGAAGAAGCTTTGCGTCAATCCGAGGAGAGATACCGGACCATACTGGAAGAGATGGATAATGGGTATTTT
>JAUYFM010000050.1 GCA_030690945.1 Smithellaceae bacterium
CCCGTTCACCCGTCGTGTCCCATGAGTACGTCCGTGCGAGATTGAAACCGTTCTGTCCCAGCTTTTGGTGCAAATCCTTATCCGTAAGAATCCGGACTATGGCATCGGCAAATGCCTGTGGATCACGAGGCACGGAGATGCCGGCCTGATGTGTTTCAACCTCTTTTGCATAATCCAGCGTATCCGAAATCACCACCGGGATACGGCACGCCATGGCTTCAAATATAACAAAACCAAAATTTTCTGCGTGAGAAGGCAACACAAACACATCTGCATCAGCGAATACCCGTCGCTTTTCTTCGCCAACCATCAATCCCGGCAGCACCACATAATCGGATATTCCGGACTCCTTGATCCAACTCATCACCTGGTCCTCAAATTGCGGCGGGTCACTTCTGCCGACTATAGCAAGGCGCGCATTGGGCAACCGCTCCAGCACCAAGCCAAATGCACGCGCCAGAATATCTAACCCTTTCTTCTGATTTATCCTTGAAAGAAAAAGAACTAAGGGACCGGAATGACCTGCCAGATGTCGGGACCTGAACTCGCCACGGTGCGGAAGGTTGTCAAATTCCTGAGCATCGAATCCATGCGGAATGACGACAGAAGGTGACTTTAGATGAAGACAGCGAGTCTCTTCTCGCTCACCCTGTGACGTAAAAACTATCACTGACGCATCGTTCAGAATCGCTCTGGCAATGAGCCAACCGTAGATTTTTTTCTTTACCGGACTTATCTGGCGTTGAATCGGGGCAAGGACTCCGTGGAGCCACGTACAGTACGGTTTATGAAACCATTTCGCCAGCAGATATCCAGTCAACACTGGGAATGAATAAGTTTCCGTTTCGCCCGAAAAAACCTCTTCACTTTTCCCTGTGCCAAAATATTAATCGGATACATATTGTTCCTTTAATATTTCGCTCATAATTACCGATCTTAGGTCAAGGTCTCAGATCCGCCAATATCTGTGGAGGACTAAAATCGGTAAAGAGGAGTTAGAGATAGTTACCGATTTCACGTCAAGGCTGAAATCGGTAACTATGGAATGGTTGAATGAGAGGCGGACTATCTCCCGTTCCCGAAGAGAACAACTTTAACCGTTTTCAGCAATAGCTTGAAATCGAGCGCCAAAGACCGGTTATCGATATACTCCAGATCCAGCTTCATCCAATCGTTAAAGGATATGTCGTTCTGGTTCGGGGATGTCTGCCATATGCCCCCGACGAATAATAATTATGCGGTATAAACCCATTTTACCCGCCTTGGCGAGAGTATAACAAGCTGGCTTTTAAAGTGTTCAAAAGAATGAAGACGAAGAAAATGCAAAAGAATATTTATAACATTATCGGACGTCGCAGGATTGACCTTCAGTCGAATCACGCCCGGATGTCTGCTAAGCGGAAGAATAACCCAATCACCGAAATGTTCATCGAGAGTGATAAGAATCCGGTTTTCTTCAATTGCTTTCTCTAATATCTGTCGATCGTCTGCCCTGGACTGACCAACTTCAGAAGCGCGCAAAACGTCGTACCCTTCATTGCGCAAAGCGATGGCCACATCCAGACGTAACATTTGATCCAGATAAAGCTTGAAGTGTTCAGGCATGAACTGCTCTGTGCTCCGTATGATCAAGAGATGCTTTTGCGTAAAGCAAAGCTGCCTGAATATCTTCCCGTTTTAATTCCGGATATCCCGAAAGTAATGTTTCTAAAGTCTCACCTTCGGCAATCTGCTCCAGAATAACAGAGACCGGTATCCTGGTTCCTTTGATCACAGGTTTTCCATTGCAAACTCTCGGGTCGAGTTCAATCCTGTCTAATCTGGTTTCCATAACAATTACCTTCCATGATCACTCTTAAATATCTTTTCTCTTAATACTCTGTAACCCTTTTACATCAATCGGCAGTCGTTTGCAAGAGCGTGATTTTAAAAAACCGCGAATCCGCCACACAGATTGGCGGACCTACGGGTTTGTGCTATCAGGATCATTTTTTCAACCGCAATACCAGTGGCAGGCACATAAGAAACAGCCCGTCGGCTATCACATCATTAAAATTAAAATAGCGGTAAGCAATAAAAAGCTGGCTGGTCTCAAGGATGGCGCCAAATGCGAACAGGCCCGTGAGAGCCAGAACAGTCATAAAAAATACTGCCACGGGCGAACCCGAACCATGCAAGGGCAGATCCAATAAAAAAACCGGCAACATGCAGCATAAGCCCCTGCTGAATGTGCCGGTTGATTTCAGGCGGCAAATATGCCCGGTAATTTATCATAAAAAGGATGGAAGTTGAAAGCAGCCAGAAGCCGAACATAATCCGCGCCCAGGCGACCATCACATCCGTTTTACCTGCAGCCCCCCGGTTATCCACTTTGGTTCTTCTCCCAATTCTTTATAGTTTGTCAGCATTGAGCGCGCTGATGGTTAGCGCTTCAACTTCACTACGTGTCACTTAGTGTTACCTGAACCCTTGAATCCTTGACCCCTCGAATCCTTTTCTTCATATGTTCATCTCCCGTTGCCGAAGAGAACAACTTTAACCGTTTTCAGCAATAGCTTGAAATCGAGCATCAAAGACCAGTTATCGATATATTCCAGGTACAGCTTCATCCAGTCATTGAAAGATATGTCGTTCCGATCCGGGGATGTCTGCCATATGCATGTAAGCCCGGGCTTCATGGAGAGCCGTCTTCTCTGCCAGGGTTTGTACTGCGCTACTTCAGCCGGTATGGGCGGGCGCGGACCCACGAGGCTCATCTCCCCGCGAAGGATATTGATCAATTGCGGCAGCTCGTCGAGACTTGTCCTTCTCATGAAATGCCCGATAAAGGGAATAATGCGCGGATCATTTTTTATCTTGAAAACCGGGCCGTCGGATTCATTCAGGCCCTCCAGTTCCATTCTCTTTTCGTCGGCATCAGCCAGCATTGTCCGAAATTTATAAAACGTGAATATGCGTCCGTTTAAACCACTTCGCTCCTGTTTATAGAAGACGGGGCCTCTCGAAGATATCTTGATGGCTGCTGCAATAACCAGGAAAACGGGCATAAGGATAATGAACCCGATGCCTGCAGCAACATAATCGATCAGACTTTTGATCATCCGGACGTCAGTCTGCGGCTCAATCGATGCCAGCGTAATTGCAAATGTGCCGAAATAAGGCTGCAACTGTATGCGATTTCTGACGGGCCGGTAGGTCAACCGGTCCAGGTAAATATTCGGAATAAAAGTTACATGAATCCCCAGTTCTTCCACAGCGACAATATAGGGGCGGGGATCGTCAAACATCTTTAAAGGCATGGCAAAAACCACCTCGTCAACTACCCTGCCAAGCATGATCTCTTTGATGTTAGTCTACAGTCCCGATGATATTGACGCCACCCTCCACATGCCTGCCCACATCGGAGTCAGCTATCTCAAGACAGCCGGTTACGCGATATCCGGAATGCTCCCGGCTCTGAACATTGCGAATCAGTTCTTTTGCCCTCTCCCTGCTGCCGATGATGAGCATATTCCGATAATTGAACCCAGTACTGCGATATCTTTTCAGGGTGTGATAAACGGCGCTTTTAGTTGCGGCCAGCAGCCCGACATTCAGAATAAAGAATAACAGAAGAAGCAGGCGGCTGACATTGAAGATTTTAAGGAAATAGAGAACCAGGAAAATGAAAACCATCCCAGCGGCCACGGCCTTTATCATCTGGAAAAGAATCTGCCGAAGCGTCTGCTTCCGGTACGATTCGTAAAGATCAAAATACTCGAAACAAAATACTCGAAACCAAGATACCATATAATGACGATCAGCAGCAGGACGATGTAATAACTGGGTTCCGTTATCAGGCCGCCCAAGGGCGCCGGAAGATGACGTTTGATGAAATATGCGCCGACAAAGGCAATAACGGTCAGGACAATATCCAGCCCTTTGTGTATTTTAACTACAAGCGCACTTTTTTCACGTAACATATATTATTAAATTCTCATAATGCCGGGGATGATGACCAGAATAAACCGGAAGAGATGATGAGATGTGAATAGTAAAGGGTTAAAAATTGAAATTGAACCGCAAAATAGTTACCGATTTTACGTCAAGGCTGAAATCGGTAACTGTGAAGGTTTTTACGAGTTTACCTCCGCCGTATCCTTATGTGTTGATAAATGTCCTCTATCTTGCCTCTTGGCGTGGCAATGGCTGCGCTGACCCAAACCTTAAAATAAGCATAAAAAGCGACAAAGCAGACAGATCTCTTGGTATAAACTTCTTAGGCTCATAGAAACATCGCCATAACCAGCCCAGACCGACATGATCAACCCAAACCGGTATGGGGGCCTGTTTCCCGGAAAGAAACGCGATGGCGGCGCCCGTGCAGATAACGGCCGGACGGTAAACCAAGTTTTCGATCAAATACAAAGCCAGTTTTTCCTGTGCCCCTCCTCCGATATTCAGGAGGATGTACTTAGGCCTCAGCCGCCCCAGTTTTTGCACCAGTTCGCAATCTTCGACAGTATTTCCGTAAAATGGCGCTACATAGGAAAAGCCCGGGCTCAGGAAAATCCCAATCGATTCCAGGTAGCGTTTGTTGGCTTGCGCCTCGTCATCGCTGGGGTCCACGAGAAACAACTCGCCCGGTGTTTTCAAATCCGGCAGATTGAAAAAGTCCTGCAAAAAGGCAAGTCCTGATATCCGCTTTACCCTCTGCCCTCGAAAGAAAAACCAGAGCAGCACCATGTACCTGCTGTCGGCAATTGCCATATCACTTTTGATAAGCGCTTCCGCATATCTGGAGTCATGCGGCAGGGTGACCAACCCGGGGCCGGACGGCACGACCATGTATCCTCCCCTAACGATTTCCTTTACGGCCTGCTGAACAGAACCATTGAAAAAATCCACACCCAGGATCTTGACTCTGTCGGTTTTATAATTTGGCATTTCTTCGATAGATTACCCAAATTGCTGTTAAGCTTATGGAAACTACTGCAATCTGAAGGTCTGTTTTTTCAGCTCACTCATGTTTTTTTGAATAGAAAATCCCCCTGAATGGCTTTGCCGGTTTTATCATAAGAAATATTGTACACGCCATTCAATTTGAACCCCCGCTCATCAAACCAGGTAATGATTTCATGGGCCAAGCTCTGACCAGTATACAGCTCCACAAACGAACACTCTACATAGACATACGAAAAACGCGATAGCAGGTCCTCACACCCCCGCAACGCCTCCAGCTCAAACCCCTGCACGTCCAGCTTGAGCAGCGCAGGCCCAACAATTTCTGTGGCCGAAACAAACTCGGCCAGCCGCCCGACCTTAATCGTTTCGGTACGAACCTCACCGGTTCCGGGAAAGAGCCTCTCCTGCACCTGTGAAATCGGCAGCAGCGAAGAAGAATCATCAGCCCCCGACACATGGATGGTCGCCTCGCCCGTCTCCGGTCCGATGGCCGCCTGATGGAGAATCACATTGGAGAATCACCATAGAAGACTCTTCGAAACCGTGTCGCAGGCCCGGAAAGGGGTTCAAAGGCAAAAACCCTTACCTCAGGCGACCAGTGACGTACCGCAAGGGAAAACTGCCCGCGATTGGCACCGATATCCACCACCGTGGCCAGATTAGGGCTCAATATCTTCCGGTGCTCAGCTCCGACCAGCACCTGATAGCGCAACAGCGCCCATAACAGGCCATTTGACCGCAGCGCCTGGACAAGTTTGTCAATACGCGTCAAAAGAAGCGGTAAATCCATGTGATTTCCCTTGATCTTAACAGCAAAACCAATTAAAATACTTGAGCTAATGTATACGAATGATAGTGGTCAACATCCATCGGGCGTCTTAAGCGGAGGGAAAAATTATGTCGGAAATGATAAACTATCTCGAATCACTTGTTCGTGAAACGCACAAACCCGAGGCGGAAATCGTGGCCCGGGCGTTTCAGACCGGGTTGCGCCAGTTATGGCGCGAACAGATCCTCGGACGATATCTTCGAGGAGAAATAAGCCGCGACAAGGCCATCAACCTTGCCGGTATTGACTATGTAGAGCTTGCGGAACGCCAGCACAGCGCCATGATGGAGGACCTGGCATGGGCACTGGGGAGTTGAAGGCGACTTCAGATTCCGGCCCACTGATCCACCTGACTGAAATCGGCTGTCTTCGATTTCTGAATCGTTTTGATGCCATTCATATCCCTGACACAGTTTGGCTTGAAACCGTCGGGCAAGGCCGCATTTCTCAAACCGATCTGTCCGACCTTCAAAATATCCAACGGCAGTCACTTACTGGATCAGAAGTCGAGCAGTTTGTAAAAGATAAAAGCATCTCTGAACTTCACGCCGGTGAGCAGGAATGCCTTTTTGTTTGCCTGAACAAGGGTGTATCCATGATTCTGACCGATGATATGGCTGTTCGTGCTGCTGCGGGACGTCTCCATATTGTGCCTGTTGGTTCCCTGGGAATTGTGGTATCGGCATTTAAGCGAGGGGAGATAACACTTCAGGAAGCTGAGCGCTTTATCGCTGATCTGTATGATGTCAGCAGTCTTTTTGTCACAAAGGCAATCGCTGAATTGGCGATAGCGCAACTCCGAAGTATTTAAAGTAGGCATTGCAAGAAAGGGGCGAACATATAGGATCTCATCCCGTTATTCACTCTTTGTCCTTGCTGACTCCTGCCCCCTGATCCCTGTATTTCCTACACCCTAATGCCTACTGCTTACTCCCGCCCGTCTCCGGTCCGATGGCCGCCTGATGGAGAATCACCTTGAAATCACCTTGGAAGACTTTGCGAAACCGTGCCGCCGGCCCGGAAAGGGGTTCAAAGGCAAAAACCCTTACCTCAGGCGACCAGTGACGTACCGCAAGGGAAAACTGCCCGCGATTGGCACCGATATCCACCACCGTACCCAGCGGTGACAGAACATGCCGATGTTCCGCGCCGGCAAGGACGCCATAACGCAACAAAGCGTCCAGCAAGCGCGACGACTGGACAGTCGTAAGAATTTTTCTAAGCGTATTATGAACAACTGTAATTTCATGGCAAGACTCGTCTACCAGTCATCCCTCTGGTGTTAAATCCGGAGGTAACGGTTCTCCTCGCAGAATACATTGCATGGCGCGTTCTACCCGTTCACCCGTCGTGTCCCATGAATACGTTCTAGCGAGATTGAAACCGTTCTGCCCCAGCTTCCGA
>JAUYFM010000001.1 GCA_030690945.1 Smithellaceae bacterium
AATTAAACGACAAATACAATATCAATAAATGGGAATAATATCTCCGCAAAGGTAACCAAGACAGAACTGAAAAGCCCTGATGCATTTCAAACCACATTCGAGAGAGTAGGCGATTATGTTTCTGAAAATATGACCCGTGTCATGGTGATCGGCGGAGCACTAGTTTGCGCCACTGTCATTGCTATGGGAATTTATTTTTACTGGAGCTATTACTCCAATTCTGCTTTAAAACTATACGCCAAGGCTCAGGGAAACATTCTCAAAAGCGGGGATAATAAAGAAACTATCAATGAAAATATTAAGATATTCAATGACTTGATTGATAAATATCCTTACAGCTGGAGCGGTCGGATGGCGTATTATCACCTGGGTAATGTTTATTACAATAACGGCGAATTCGACAGGGCAATCAGCTCCTACGAGAAATTTGTCAGCAAAACCAGAACCGACAAAACGGGCGTTACATTTCTAGCTTTGACATCTCTGGGGTATTTATACGAAGCCAAAAAGGACTTTAAGGAAGCACTAAAGTATTTTGAACAAGCGCAGAGCGCTTATAATATAGGCTTTGAAGTGATTGGATTACGTAACATCGCGCGTGCATATGAAGAATTAAATAATAAAACAAAAGCTCTGGAATACTATAAGAAAGCATTGGAAAAAACAACCGAGCCTGCGGCAACCATTTTTATCAAGCGAAAAATATCCACCCTGAGCTGATTTACACGGAGGCACAAGCATTTGAAAAAATTATTAATGTCAGGAAACGAAGCCATCGCCCGTGGTGTCTATGAAGCGGGCGTAAGATTTGCAGCAGCCTATCCCGGCACACCCAGTACGGAGATCATGGAAGAGTTTGCAAAATATGACGGTGTTTACGCTGAATGGGCGCCGAACGAAAAAGTTGCGATGGAAGTAGCCATTGGCGCAGCCCTGGGCGGAGCGAGGGCGCTGGCCGTGATGAAGCACGTTGGCGTGAATGTCGCCGCGGACCCGATTTTTACTGTCAGTTACACGGGCATTGAAGGAGCGTTGGTGATCATCAGCGCCGATGACCCGTCCATGCACAGTTCGCAAAACGAGCAGGATAACCGCAATTACGCCAAATTTGCCAAAATTCCCATGCTGGAACCGGCGGACCCTCAGGAAGCTAAAGATTACGTAAGTCTGGCGTTTCAAATCAGCGAACAGTTCGATACGCCGGTCTTTTTACGTTCGACGACACGTGTTTCTCATTCCAAATCCGTTGTCACGTTAAGCGAACCACAACTACCTGAAGATAAAACGACACTCAAGCATAACGCGGGAAAATACGTCATGGTTCCCATCAACGCCCGCACCAGGCGCGTGGAAGTGGAGAAACGCCAGGTGGCTCTCAAGAAGTTCGTTGAGACTTTTCCAGAAAATAAAATGGAAATCAACGACCCGGAAGTCGGCATCATCACCGCCGGCATGCCATATAATTACGCTAAAGACGTTTTCCCGAATTATTCGTATCTGAAACTGGGCATGGTCTATCCGCTGCCCGAAAAATTGATTCGTCATTTCGCGTCAAAAGTAAAAAAAATATATGTGGTGGAAGAACTTGATCCTTACCTGGAAGAACAGATCAAAGCCATGGGAATACCTGTAACCGGCAAGGACATCTTTCCCTATACCAATGAATTTGACCCCGGCGTCATTAAAAACGCAATTAACTCGGATTTGCAGGGCACTGTTTCTCCCTATAAAGAAAGTCTTGCGCAGCGTCCGCCAAATCTTTGCCCCGGCTGTCCGCATCGTGGTTTGTTTTACGCGCTCAAAAAATCAAAAGCCTATGTCCATGGTGATATTGGCTGTTATACCCTGTCTTATTTGAAACCGCTGGAAGGATTGCATTCCTGCATCTGCATGGGCGCAAGTATCGGCATGGCCCACGGCATGAGCAAAGCCCTGAAGGAAAAAGGGAAGGGCAAGGTGGTGGGCGTGATTGGCGATTCCACATTCCTGCATTCCGGCATAACCTCGCTTTTGAATATGGCCTACAATAACAGTGACGCTTTGATCATCATTCTGGATAACAGCACGACAGCTATGACCGGTATGCAGGAGCATCCGGGAACTGGCTATACCCTCATGGGAAAAGAGGCCAAAAAAGTTAATCTAAATGTTTTAGTATCTGCGCTAGGCATTCAAAATATAAGGGTTATCGATCCGTACAATTTAAAAGAAACCAAAAACGCGATCAAGGAGGAACTGGCCAGTTCCGGTCCATCCGTCATCATTGCCCAGAGACCTTGCGCTTTGTTTAAAAGGGCAAATATCAAACCACAGCCACCTCTGAAAGTTGATGCGGATAAGTGTGAAGGGTGCAAATCTTGTCTGGGGCTCAATTGTCCGCCGATTTCCTGGAAAAAAGGCGTGACCAAGAAAGACTCCAAGCGCACGGGCATCTCATTTATTGATGAAACATTTTGTAATGGTTGCGGTTTATGCGCTCAAGTCTGTAAATTCGGCGCGATCAGTTAAGGAAAAGGGAAATGTCAATGATTGATTCCAAAGTAAAAAGCATATTATTCGCCGGTGTCGGCGGTCAGGGAATATTAAGGGCCAGTGATATCATGTGTATGGCCATGATGGAAGCGGGTTTCGATGTTAAAAAAAGTGAAGTCCACGGAATGGCGCAACGCGGCGGCTGCGTAACCAGCCACGTGCGATACGGCGTGAAGGTCTATTCACCGCTAGCCGAATCCGGAAGTATCGAAACACTTGTTTCCTTTGAGAAAATGGAAACGCTACGCTATCTGAAATTCTTAACCAAAGAGGCATCTATCATTCTCAATACGGAAGAAATATATCCTCCGGCAGTCAATATGGGTGACGCGGATTATCCTCATGATGTAATTGGTTTTTTAAAGAATCATTACCCTAAGGTAATCGCGTTTAACGCAGCAGAACTGGCGCAAAAAGCCGGCAACATCAAAGCGGCCAACGTCGTCCTTCTGGGTGCGGTATCTAATCTGATGAACGTCGAAAAGTCCGTTTGGGAAAGTGTTATTAAGGAATCCTTCCCAAAAAAATTGATAAAATTGAACTTGGACGCTTTTCAAATGGGTATCGCTGCTTAAATTAGCCGCAATACTTCTAACAAAGGAACATTGAAAAGATTATGGCAGAAGACTACTATCAAGTATTAGGCGTCGATAAAAAAGCATCCCCCGATGAGATAAAAAAAGCATACCGCAAACTGGCGGTAAAATGGCATCCCGACAAAAATCCCAATAATAAAGCAGCTTCTGAAGAAAAATTCAAAAAAATCAGCGAAGCTTATGCCGTTTTGAGTGATGCGAAGAAGCGCGAGCAATACGACCAATTCGGTTCTGCAGACCAGTTTCGTCAACAATATTCCCAGGAAGATATTTTCCGTAATTTTGATCTGGATGAAATATTACGAAGCTTTGGTTTTGGCAGTGGCGGAAGAGGGGGAGGTAGAACAACTTTTCGAACCGGCGGTAGAAGAGGCGGCAGCGGATCGCAAAATTATGACGATCCCTTCTCTGGCATATTCGGCGGCGGTGGTGGCAGTCAGTATGCTAATATGCCACAAAAAGGCCAGGATGCAGAGTATAATTTATCAATATCATTAGAAGAAGCAGTATTTGGCGCTGACAAAAAGATTTCTCTGCAAATGGAAAATCGTATTGAAGATATCAGTGTAAAAATACCGTCTGGAATCAGCACCGGAAAGAAATTGAGGCTACCCGGAAAAGGACTCGCAGATTTTAGTGGCGGTCCAAATGGCGATTTATATTTAAATATTAACGTAATGCCTCATCCGATTTTTGCCCGTGACGGCAATGATCTATATATCGAAAAGACGATAAAGTTTACCCAGGCAGGCCTGGGAACGACTATAGATGTTCCGACTTTGGACGGAACATCGAAAAGATTGAAGATTGCCCCCGGCACACAAAACAACACCAAAATCCGGATGAAGGGTTTTGGCTTACCTGGACTCAAGGGCGCCGCCAAAGGCGACCAATATATAAAAATTAATGTCGAAGTTCCGAAAAAGCTCACGGACAAACAGATGAAGTTAATTGAACAGTTAGCGGCAGAAGGGATTTAAAGAAAGAAGGCTGAAGACCAATAGACTGAAGGCTGAAGATTTATTTTGAGCGGCATATTATTTCATATCAAGAGAATATGCCGTTTTTTTTAATTTCAGGAGTCCACTTCCCGAATCAATAAATTTTATCTTAGGTCTGATAAGATATGTTATGTAAACATTAGATAGATTTATCTTTAGCTTTGAATATGGAAAAAGTACCAAGGGCTTTGGCGACCAAAATATCATCCTGTTTTATTTCCGCCTCCAGAACTGCGATGTTTTTTCCTTTTTGGATGATTTTTGTGTCGCAGATAAGTGTCGTAGCCGGGGCCGGTTTTAAATAGTTGATTTTAATTTCAATGGTTGCGGCTTCCTGGTCCTTTTTAAGTGTCGAATAAACGGCAACACCCATGCCGATATCCGCCAGCGAGTATATCACACCGCCATGAACTGTTTTGTGAGAATTCCGGAAATTATCTTTTATTTTCAATGATAATTGGCACGTTCCGCTTTCCAATTTCAATACGTCCAAGCCCAGAAGCTTTATAAATGGGCTTCGTTCTCTTAAAATTTCAGTATATTCCAAAACCATGAATTTACTCCTTTATCCTTCAGCCTTCAGACTTTAGCCTTCTTTAAATGAACTCCACCTCTCCTACTGCTCCCATGTCGCTGCCGCGGATAATGACGATCCCCTTGACTCCGGGAATTTTTATTCCGTAATCCAGGGCGGGTTTAATGTCTTTTTTGCTTTTTAATCGGTTGCCAATGGCGGAGGCTGCAGCATCGGCTAGTGTTGCGGATCTGGAAATGACGCAGACAGCGTCGGCGATTCCAAAGCTCAGGGATGGACCGACCGTGGCGGATGATGTGCAAATTCCAAGTGGCGTTTCTTCTGGTTTTACAATAATATTAACTTTATAACTTAAAGTAGATTCTCCGGCGTAAATGGCGACGGTTAGTTTGTTTTTTGACCGAATAAAAATGTCTCCACCATTTTCGATAATGATGTTTTCAGTCTGGTCGAGGAGGTCAGATCCCACAAATTCGGATACGGCACCGGCGACCGAGGCCATCGGCCCTACCCCGCAGATTTTTGATCTGGCGATCATGTCCCTGACAATTGGAGGGGCTAAATCGTCCTCGGGAAACGGTAAGAGTGATGTACGGAATTCGGGATGGATTTTAATGTAGGTTTCTAAAGAGTGCCGATGTTGAATTAATGATTTTTCAGCCGCAGCGGCCAGGTTGGTGTCCGAACTTATAAACAGATCACTTTCGGAAATTTTTATATTATATGAAGTTAGATTATCTTTATTAATTAATGATCTATATATTCTTTCTTCATACAACATATTATATATTTATCAACAATTTATTTTGTGGTCGTTTGGTCTCATGTTTCATGTAAAGGTTTCAAACCGTTCCCAATATTTAGAGATTGCCACGCAGACCAAGGGTCTGCTCGCAATGACAATTAAAATGTGGAAATTGACGTTTTTTACTTCAGCCTTCGGCCTCGCGCCCCCTTGTGTTACCCTAACCACCAAGGTGGTTAGGGTAACAGTCTGACAGTCTTCGGCATTTTTAACAATAAATCGTAGCGCCCTCCCCTAATATCCCGTCCGCTTCCCGTTGTAGCCTGTCACAAATATCGAGTCTGGTCTGTTCTCCAAGCCTTACGATGGTTTCACTTTTTCCATCAAGAATATGAATGTAACCTTCGTATTTACCGTTGTATTTCTTTATTGTGTTGTACAGGGATTTAATATTTTCCGGGGATACTTTTCCCGTATCAATCATAAAACGAACCTGTTTATAGGGATTTTCCAGGGCTTTAGTCAGAGGGACTACATCCTGAGCAATAATCTTGAGCGATTCATCGCCGACGTCGATAATACCATGAATAACAACCGGCTCATCGGCATGAAGCAGTTCATAATACTTCTTATAAATATCTGCCCAGAAGATAATGCTGACTGAACCCTGCAAATCTTCCAAGATGACATTGCACATCACATCTTTTTTCCTAGTCAGTCTTTCGGCAAGTGAGCTGATCACTCCGGCAATGGTTATGGCGTCCTTATCGTGTTTCGTGCTTAAGGTAATGGAATTCGCATTGGTGACCAGTTTTAATTTATCTGTATAACCATGTAATGGATGACCGGTAATGTAAAAGCCAAGCGTTTCTTTCTCGATGGAGAGCAGTTCTTTCCGATCCCATTCAGGAAGATTGGGAATCTGGAAAGATGATCCGCCATTGGCTTTAGAGGTATCCACAGCGTCCAGCTGATCAAAGATACTTGCCTGGTTGCTTAGTAATTCTTTTTGTTTACGTTGTGCTTCTTCCATGGCCTGGTCCAGACATTCCATGAGCTGTCGGCGGTAGCAACCCAGCGAATCAAAGGAACCGCATTTAATCAGGCTTTCAATAACTCTTCTATTTACTTTGCGCAAATCGACACGGCTTAGAAAATCCATGAAGGAGGTAAAATTTGCTTCCTGGCGCATGGCGATGACCGATTCGATGGCCGCTTCACCAACATTTTTAACGGCTGCCAGACCAAAACGGATATTTTCCCCCGAAATGCTGAAATCTTTTTGCGATTCGTTGATGTCCGGCGGCAGAATGTTGATGCCCATTTCCTTGCAGTTGGACATGTGTTTGATGATCTTGTCACGGTTGTCTTTTTCACTGGTCAAGAGCGCGGCCATAAAGGCAACTGGATAATGCGTTTTCAGATAGGCTGTCTGATACGTGATAATCGAATAAGCGGCACTATGCGACTTATTGAAACCATATTCAGCGAAGGTCTCCATCTGATCCCAGATAATTTTCGCTTTGTTTTCTTTAATGTTTTTCTTTTTCGCGCCTTCAAGAAACCTGGGTTTCTCTTTTTCCATCGCCGCAACTTGCTTCTTGCCCATCACCTTGCGCAGTGTGTCGGCTTGAGCCATGGTGTAGCCGCCGATTACGTTGGCAATTTGCATGACCTGTTCCTGATAAAGGATGATACCATAGGTTTCTTTCAGAATCGATTCAAGCTGAGGCAGCTCATAGGTGATTTGAGTCTTGCCCTGCTTACGTGAGATAAATTCAGGTATCATTTTCATGGGACCTGGGCGATACGCCGCAATTAAAGCAATGATATCTTCAATGCGATCAGGTTTAAAATTGACCAGAAGGTCCTTCATACCAGAGCTTTCCAACTGGAAGACACCGTCCGTATCGCCTTTCATCAATAGTTGATAAGTTTCCGGATCATCGAGAGGCAAATTATTGATGTCAATGTCAAGATTATGTGATTCCTTGATAAAATTCAGAGCGTTTTTAATCACTGTCAGGGTTTTAAGCCCCAGAAAATCAAACTTAGTCAGCCCAACTGCCTCAATATCTTTCATGGAATATTGAGAAACGATATCGTCTTTTGGGGCAAAAAGCGGCACCCTTTCGACCAGCGGCGCATCCGAGATCACCACACCGGCAGCATGAATCGAAGAATGGCGGTTGAGACCCTCCAGAACCAGTGAAAGTGACAATACTTTGTCGATTTGCGGGTTCTTCTTGCGCTCCTCTGCAAACCGGGGCTCCATTTTGAACGCCTCCGCCAGCGTTATATTTAAAACGTTGGGTACCAGTTTGGCAATACGATCCGCGTCTCCGTAAGGAATGTTGAGCGCGCGCCCGACGTCCCGGATCACGCCTTTGGCCATCATCTTTCCAAAAGTGCAGATTTGCGTGACTTTATCTTTACCGTATTTCTCCGTTACGTATTTGATGATTTCGCCGCGGCGTTCCTGGCAGAAATCAATATCAATATCCGGCATGCTGATACGATCAGGATTCAGAAATCTTTCAAAAAACAACCCGTAACGAAGAGGATCAATATCGGTAATGCGGATAGCGTAGGCCACAAGAGAACCCGCAGCGGAACCGCGTCCGGGTCCGACAGGAACGTCATTGTGTCTGGCGTGTTTGATAAAATCTGAAACGATCAGAAAATAACCGGCAAATCCCATCTTTTTAATGATTTCCAACTCTAAACGCAGGCGTTTGTTATATTTTTCCCGAACAGCCGTCTCGTCCTCTTTCTGATATTTCATAATAATCGGCAGGAGCTTATTCAGTCCTTCTACCGACTTGCGTTCCAGATAATCTTCAAGGGATTCCTCGGGGTTTTTGACTTCAAATTTCGGCAAATAGAACTTGCCGAATTCAAAAGTCAGGTTGCAGCGTTCTGCAATGCTCACCGTGTTGGCTATTGCCTCCGGTGTTGCGGCAAAAAGTGCCTGCATTTCCTCCGGGGATTTTACATAAAACTGATCCGATGTCATCGACATCCGGTCGTTGTCTTCGATGGTTTTTCCTGTTTGGATACACAAAAGAACATTATGCGCCTCGGCATGGTCGGCATTCAGATAATGACAGTCGTTGGTGGCGATCAACGGAATGGACAGTTCTTTGCTCAGTTCAATCAAACCCTGGTTGGCAATCTTCTGCTCGGGAATACCATTTTCCATAATTTCCAGATAGAAATTGTTTTCGCCGAAAATTTCCTGATAGGCTCGGGCCGATTTTCTGGCTTCGTCCATATTGCCGCGGACAATATGGGAGGCGATTTCGCCGTGCAGACAGGCGCTCGATGCGATCAGGCCTTCGGAACATTGCTTAAGCAATTCTTTATCCACGCGGGGGCGGTAATAAAAACCTTCGATATGAGCCGCCGAGGTCAGCTTCATCAGATTTTTATAACCCTGCATGTTTTTGACCAGGACGACCAAATGTCTTGTCGCCTCGCCAATGGAGGAGGGCGTTTTGTCCAAACGGCTGCGCGGCGCGACGTAGAGTTCGCAGCCGATAATAGGCTTGATACCGTTGGCATAGGCCTGTTTATAAAAATCAATTGCACCGAACATGTTGCCATGGTCGGTAATGGCCATAGCCGGCATTGCGTATTCCTTGGCCTTTTTGAAGAGGTCATCCAAGCGGATCATGCCGTCGAGAAGGCTGTATTGCGTATGAACGTGAAGATGGACGAAATTTGCGTGCTTCATTTTTAGCTAATCGATCCAGTAATTGGGTGCTTCCTTGGTGATGATGACGTCATGGACGTGGCTTTCCCTTAATCCGGCGGACGTGATGCGCACAAAGCGTGAATTCTCAATCAGTTCCGGAATTGTTTTGCATCCGACATAACCCATCCCTGCTTTTAAGCCGCCGATAAGCTGGACGATACTGGCGGAAAGCGATCCGCGGAATGGCACCCTGCCCTCAATACCTTCCGGCACGGTTTTCATAGCGCCCTCTATGTCATCCTGATAATAGCGATCGCGGCTGCCCATTTTCATGGCTTCGAGCGATCCCATACCTCGATAGACCTTATAGCTGCGACCCTGGAATAAAATCGTTTCACCGGGACTTTCTTCGGTTCCGGCAAATAAGCCGCCGATCATCACACAATGAGCGCCACATCCGATAGCTTTAACAATATCACCGGAAAATTTGATGCCGCCGTCGGCAATCACCGGAATGCCATGTTTTGCAGCAACTTTGCAGGCGTCTCGAATGGCGGACATTTGAGCTATCCCCACACCGGCAATAATGCGTGTGGTGCAAATCGATCCGGGACCGACGCCGACTTTGACCGCATCCACACCCGCATCGATCAGCGCCTTGGCGCCTTCGGATGTCGCGACATTTCCCGCAATCAGTTGGCATTTAGGAAAATTGGCCTTGGTTGATTTGATGGCATCGAGCACGCCCGATGAATGTCCGTGAGAGGTGTCAATCACAATCACGTCCGCACCGGCTGACAACAAGGCGGCAATGCGCGGTTCGCGATCGACGATACCCACCGCCGCTCCCACACGCAATCTGCCTTTGGAGTCTTTACAGGCATTGGGATAACGCCTTATTTTTTCAATGTCTTTAATGGTGATCAGACCCTTTAAACGATATTTATCGTCCACGACCAGTAGTTTTTCGATGCGATGCTTGTGAAGGAGTTTTTTGGAATCTTCCAGCGAAATACTAGCGGAAACTGTGACGAGATTTTCTTTGGTCATAACGTTAGCAACCGTCTGATCCATGTTTTCTTCAAACCGCAGATCGCGGTTGGTTAGAATGCCGACAAGTTTGCCGTCTTTGACTACCGGAACGCCGGATATGGAATATTGATTCATTAATGCCAGAGCGTCGCTGACTTTGCGTTCCGGTTCAATGGTGATCGGATCGACAATCATGCCGCTTTCCGATTTTTTCACGCGGTCAACTTCAATGGCCTGTCGTTCGATGCTCATGTTGCGGTGGATGAAACCGATACCGCCTTCCTGCGCCATGCAGATGGCCGTGCGCGATTCCGTGACCGTATCCATCGCCGCCGAGACAATCGGAATGTTCAGGGCGATATTCCTGGTCAGCATGGTGGCCGTATCGACATCACGTGGCAACACATCGGAAGCTGCGGGAACTAAAAGCAAGTCGTCAAAAGTTAAGGATTCTTTTACTACGTCGTCGAGCATGATGGCCTCCGTCTCGGTGAATTAATTATTTGTTTTTATGAAATATCTTTCGTTATTTAAAGCAATGTAAAAACGATCGGCAGCGTCGTCCATTTCAACAAATTCCGCCATTTGATAGTAACTATTCCTCGTGAAGCGGGCGGCAAATTTGCCGTCCTTAATCCGGCAATACATGACGTTGTCTTTGCCTACAAATAACGAACCCAAATCGAGTTTTTCCAGGCATTCATCACTTAAAAGGACATCAATCTGCTCATGACAGTTTATCGGTGCTTTCGTCTTATAAACGGCTGTCACGACAAAAGCGGTATCTTCCACATCCAGATAATAGATTTCTTCGTTGAGTTCGACGAAGTATTTACCACAGTCGTCCATTTTCAGATGTTCAAAAAACACACACAAAATATCTTTGCGGAACATGTGTGCGCCCTGGTAATACCAGATGCCATCTTTGTCTATTTTTATATCACTTGATTCCATGTTTCGCTTAAAACGCTTTTCGGCTGTCGAGTAATATAGTTACCGGGCCGTTATTGATCAATTCGATTTGCATCATTTCCTGAAATTTGCCGGTGGCCAATTTCTTCACCTTGGGAGCGGCCTCACGTACAAAATATTCATATAACTGGTTGGCTGTGATCGGCTCTTCCGCCCGAATAAATGACGGTCTGCGTCCCTTGATACAGTCGCCAAGGAGCGTGAACTGCGACACCACCAACATCTGGCCGTCAATGTCGGTCAGCGAGAGATTCATCTTGCCTTGTTCGTCTTCAAAAATGCGTAAATTAACCGTTTTTTCCAGAATATAATTCGCGTCCTTCTCAGAATCGTCTTTTTCCACCCCCAGCAATACCAGAACCCCTTGATCGATGGAAGAATATTCCTGAGAATTTATTCTGACACAAGCCCGGTCAACTCTCTGAATAACTGCACGCATGAAGAATCCCGTTTAAAAGTTCCGGCATGTTAGCAACAATTGCTTGAGTCTTCAAGTTCTTTCTAGGAATAAAATATACTGCTTAAAGATCATGGGTTTGAATTACTGAACGATAGTGCGGTTATCGGAAAGCCGTATCGAATATCCTCCAGGATCGCCGGATGGTCGAAAGGTCATGGGCATGGTATGTGGATTGCGATACATTTTGTAATTGGCTGACTTGTATGCTAAAAGGCGCATCCATGAGTAAAAACATTCTGTTGATCAATCCCTGGATTTATGATTTTGCCGCGTATGATTTCTGGCTGAAACCATTGGGACTTTTATACCTGGGCGGTCTTTTGCGCGTAAACTCCCATCGAATATCATACATCGATTGCCTTGATCCACACTCCCCGCTCATGCTGCAAAAAAGCGGGAAAGTGCCCAGGCGGCATGTTTACGGCCACGGCCGGTTCTTCCGTCAGGTGATCGACAAACCGGACTGTCTCCAAATGCTGCCTCGCAGTTATTGCCGCTATGGAATTGACCCAGATGTATTCCGAACTGAGCTTGGTCTTTATCCCGACACGGATATGGTGCTGGTTACCTCCATGATGACGTATTGGTATCCGGGTGTTTTTGAAGCCATTAAAATCGTCAAAGAGATGATGCCGGGCATTCCCGTTGTGTTGGGCGGCAAATATGCCTCTCTTTGCTACGATCACGCCGTGGCCAATTCCGGCGCTGATTATGTGGTTCGCGGCCGCGGTGAGAAACAAATTCTTGAAATGCTCCAAAAGCTTTTCGATGAAGACATTATTTTCGATCCCGGTGAAGACGATTTGGATGCCCTGCCCTACCCTGCATTGGATCTGGTACGCCGGATCGATCAAGTTCCGATGATCGCATCGCTTGGCTGTCCGTATCGCTGCAGTTACTGCTCATCCCATATCTTTCAAAAGAAGTTTCTGAGACGTGATCCGGTCAAAGTGGTTGATGAAATCGAACATTGGCAGAAGAACTTCGGTGTGATCGATTTCAGTTTTTATGATGACGCGCTGCTGGTCGATTCCGAAAAGATGATCATTCCCCTGCTTAATGAAGTAAAAAGACGGAAGTTATCCTGTCGTTTTCACTGCCCCAATGGTCTGCATTTAAGAGAAATCGACTCAAAATTAAGTAAAATCCTCTATGATTCCGGCTTTAAAACCATTCGTTTCGGTTTTGAAACCGCTGATTTTCAATTGCAAAAAGAAACGGGCGGAAAAGTACAAAATGAAGAACTGCAGAAAGCGGTCATTCATCTCAAAAACGCGGGATACAAAACGGAAGATATCGGCGTTTATCTCTTATGCGGCATACCGGGTCAAAAAGAAGTGGATGTGACACAGAGCATTGATTTTGTTTTACAGTGCGGCGCCAAACCGGTGCTTGCCGAATATTCGCCGATTCCCGGCACAAAGATGTGGGCCGACGCGCTTGCGGCTTCACCATTTGACATTCAGCATGAACCTCTATATCATAACAACTCGCTATTATGCTGCCGTAATGATGATTTCAGTTACGACGCTTACAGCAGGAGCAAAGCAAAGCTCAAAACATTACCGAAAGAAACGAGTGTTGCAAGATGAAGACTCTTGTCCGGATTAAAAATATCATTGTTCTTTTGCTGTCGCTGTTTTTTTTAGTGTTCGGCATCGATATCCTGGTGAGTTCATTTAAGATGGCCAACCCTCTGGAATTCGTGATGACTTTATTTTCTGCCTCTTTCATCATTTTGTTTTGTATTGTCGGCATTCTTTATGCTTTCTTCCGCTTTTTTCCAAAAAAATCCAATGATGAGATAGATCATGTTGACACGAAATAGATTTTGTTTATTCCTGGCCTGGTTGATCATTTTTTGCTGGGCAGCTCCGGCATGGGCAATTGACCTGGAAAAAAAAGTTATCAAAGCCAAACTGGATAATGGTCTAACCATTTTGATGCTGGAGCGCAAATTCAGCCCGACGGTTTCTCTCTATATCCGCCATCGGGTAGGAACGGTCGATGAAGTCAAGGGACAAAGCGGCGCCGCGCACGTTCTGGAACACATGATGTTTAAGGGCACGACAACTATTGGTACGAAAAATTACGCGGCGGAAAAGAGGCTGCTTACACAAATCGAACAGATCGGCTCAGCGCTGGATAATGAGAGAATGAGGCAAACAAACGTCGATCAGAAACGCATTGAACAGCTTGCCGTGAGTCTGAAGCAATTGCAGTCCGAACACCGCCGTTATTATATTCCCAATGAGATTGACCGGCTTTACACGGAAAATGGCGGTCTGGATATGAACGCGTCCACCGGTCAGGATGTTACAACCTACCACGTCAGCCTGCCCGCCAATAAAATTGAACTCTGGGCGCGTATTGAAGCCGACCGACTGCTTAACCCCGTCTTTCGTGAATTCTACACGGAACGCGACGTCATTCTGGAAGAAAGAAGGCAGCGAGTGGAATCCAGCCCTGACGGTAAACTCTATGAATCCTTTATGAGCAGCGCTTATACAGTTCATCCCTATGGCGTGCCTATTATCGGCCTACCTCAGGATTTAACCTATATCAACCAGGCGGCCATTCGGCATATTCACCAAAAATATCTGTCACCGGGAAATATGGTCATCACCGTAGTCGGAGATATTAATCCCCAAAAGACTTTAAAATTGATTGATCATTACTTTGGACGGATTCCCAAAAGCAATTCCCTGCCGGCCACCATTCCCGCCGAGCCGCCGCAAACCGAGGGGCGAAAAGTGGACGTATTGTTTGATGCCAGTCCGTCGATGATCATCGGTTATCATAAACCGACTGCACCCGCTGCTGAAGACTATGTCTTCGACGTGCTGGAGACGATTTTGAGTAAAGGCAGAACCAGCCGGCTATATGCCAAACTGGTGTTGCAAATGCAAATTGCCGACAGTATCAGCGTTCATAACGGTATGCCCGCCACAAGGTATCCTAATCTGTTTGCGATCTGGGCCCGCCCACGCCATCCGCACACGAACGGTGAACTCCTGGCGGCTATTTTTCATGAACTGGAAAACATCAAGAACTATCCTATACCTGACAAAGAACTGACCAAGGCCAAAAATCAATTGAAGATGGATTATATTAAAAGCCTGGATTCCAATTCTGAACTGGCTTCCATTCTTTCATACTATGAATTGCTGTTGGGAGATTACCGATACATTTCCAATTACATTTCTCATATTGACAAAGTAACAGTAATGGACATTCAGGCAGCGGCCGTAAAGTATCTGGTAGCCGAAAACCGGACTATCGCGGTTTTAAACAAAAAGACAAATGAAAATACAAACGCGGATAAAAATGAAAAATAATAATTATGTCTATATCTTAATCGGACTATTGCTATCCCTGCTTTGCGGAGTTATTCCGTCAGAGACGTTTGCGGTTCAAACATTTACACCACCGGAAAAAATAAAATATCCCGGGCTGGAATTTCGTTTACAACAGGCCGAACGAATTTCGCTGGATAACGGCATGGTATTGTTTTATCTTCGGGATCACGAATTGCCACTGGTCTCCATATCCGCGCTGGTGCGAACCGGATCGTTGCATGATCCCCATGGCAAAGAAGGTGTAGCGGAACTGACTGCTTCCGTGATGAGAACAGGCGGCACAACTAAATTGGGCAGCGCCGAAATTGATCAGCGTCTGGATTTTCTGGCTGCGTCACCCTCCATTTCCATGTCGCTCGATTCCGCCTCTGTTAATTTTTCTTTTTTAAAGGGTGATCTGGACGCCTGTCTTGACCTCCTTTCGCAGATACTCATACAACCGGCTTTTGAAGAAGAGAAATTGCAATTGGCGCTTTCGTTGAAAAATGAAGAGTTGCGCCGGATAGTGGATAATCCTCAGAAACTGGCCTTTCGCGAATTCAATCGTTTGCTTTATCCTGATGATCCACGCGGGCGTTACGCTACGACAAACTCTCTTAAGCAAATCACCCGCGATGACTTGATCGCTTTTCACCGGGAATATTTTTCCCCGGCCAATATAATGTTGGCGGTTTCCGGCGATATTTCCAAGGAAGAAGCCGTGAACAAAATCCGGCAATACCTTGGCCACTGGAAAAATTCCCGGCGGGCCCTCGATGCCGCACCTCCGCCGAAAGAAGCGGGCCGTGGTGTTTTCTTTATCCGGAAACAACTTTCGCAATCAACCGTGGTCAGCGGGGAATTAACGCTAAGCAAGAATAATCCGGATTTTTACGCTTTTTCGGTTCTTGATTTTATTATCGGCAGCGGCGGTTTTTCTTCAAGAATATTCAGCGCCGTGCGCAATAATGAAGGCCTGGCATACAGTGCCGGCAGTTTTTACCGGGCACGGTTCAATTATGGTGTTTTCGGAACGTATGCTTTCACAAAAACGGCATCGACCTTTCAGGCGCTTCATTTGATTAACTCCATCTTGCGTGATGTTGCGGCCGGTTCAGTATCTCAGACCGAACTGGACTGGGCAAAAAGATCCATTATCAATGGTTTTATTTTTTCGTTTGAGCAACCCGGCCAGATCGCCGTTCAGCAAATGACTATGGCATTTGATAAATTGCCTACTGATTATCTGAGCGGATATCGAAAAAGAATTGAGGCCGTGACACGCGATGATTTAAAACGTGTAGCCATAAAGTATCTGAATGAGAAAAGACGGCTGACGCTTATTTTAGGTGATACGGATCAGTTTGGCAAATGGCCTGATAAAGGGGAACAACCTGTTTTTATCTCACCGCTGGAATGAATTGAGGATCAACGATGATTGACGAAAACACCTTTGAAAGAATTTCCCGCAGAATAGACACCTATCGAGATGATATGATTGAATTGCAAAAAGCGTTGACGGCATTGCCTGCTGTCGGTCCGATCAACGGCGGCGACGGAGAAATGCTGAAAGCGCAGTTGCTGAAAAAACGTCTTATCGAAATGGGTTTCACATCTTTTTGTCATTATGATGCCCCGGATGACAGCGTATCCGCCGGGTTGCGTCCCAATTTTCTGACGTCCATGGAAGGAATAAATAAATCGCGTTTCGTCTGGATCATCACGCATCTTGATATTGTTCCACCAGGCGAACTCAATCTCTGGAGCGCCGATCCCTATAAAGCCTATGTCAAGGGTAACCATATCTATGGCCGCGGCACGGAAGACAATCAGCAGGACATGGTGGCCTCTATTTTTGCCGCCAAAGCTTTTATTGATGAGGGAATTCTCCCTTCATCCTCCATTGGTCTTTTCTTTGTGGCGGACGAGGAAACCTCCAGCGGTAAAGGATTATATCACGTGCTGGACTTACCGGAAAAGATCTTCAGCAAAGATGATTTCATTGTGGTTCCCGATTCGGGGAATCCCGAGGGATCGCTGATTGAAATTGCGGAAAAAAGCATTCTCTGGCTGGGCTTCAAAACAACAGGCAAGCAATGCCACGGCAGCAAACCTCAGTTGGGCAATAATGCGTTGTCAGCCGCCTCATATCTTGTGACCAGATTAACGAAGCTACGCAAGATATTCGATGCCGTTGATTCTCTTTTTGATCCTGCCGTCAGCACGTTTGAACCGACAAAGAAAGAGGCCAACGTGGGCAACATCAACACCATTCCCGGCGAAGATGTCTTCTACATGGATTGCCGTATACTGCCGCAATACGATCTCCAAAACGTCCTGGACGAGATCACAAAGATCACAAGAAAAGTGGAAGAGAAATTTTTAGTGAAAATTGAGATTTCAAAAGAGCAATACGTTCAGTCCACGCTCCCCACACCAGCCGATGCTCCTGTTGTTTGCGCCCTTCAGGAAGCGATCGAAAATATTTATCATCTGAAAGCTTTTGCCGGCGGGGTCGGCGCTGGAACCGTAGCCGCCTACCTGCGCAAAAAGAACTATCCCGCAGCCGTCTGGTCCAAAACCAATATGAATGCCCATCAGCCTGATGAAAACTGCCCAATTGACAATATGTTAGGCAACGCAAAGGTCTTTGCCCACCTGTTTTTGCAGGCGTAAATTGTATTGCATTCAATGCCTCATAATGATAGAAAACGCCCTCGTATAGAAGGTGCCATATGGCATTGCTCATGAAAATGATCTGCAATATCGTTTGGTTAAGATTAACATTTTAGAGGCTGATAATTTTTGATCAAAGCAACTAAAAACATCCAGGTTGAGAAATTAACCTTCGCCGATCATAATTTATTACAGAATCTCTGCGGCGAACATGACAAGCACTTAAGACTTCTCGAAAAGCTTGAACAGATCAAGGTTAAACCTTGGGGCAATCATCTTTCCATCACAGGTGATGAAGCCGCCGTCCTGAAAATCACACTTCTGCTCAAACAGCTCTATACACTCATGGAAAAAGGCTGGCATATTCATTTTTCCGATATTGACTATGCCCATCGAATTCTCACCGAAGATATCCACTTTGAGTTAGCCCGCGTCTTTCTGGACACGGTTTTTATCTCCTCCAAAAAGCGCGTTATCACGCCCAAAAGCATTACCCAGCGTCACTACATCGATTCCATGAGAAATGCTGATATGGTTCTGGCCATCGGCCCCGCAGGCACCGGCAAAACCTATCTGGCCATGGCAATGGCCGTGTCACATTTACTGGAAAAGAAAGTGCAGCGGATTATTCTAACCAGGCCCGCTGTGGAAGCGGGTGAACGCCTGGGCTTTCTGCCGGGCGATCTGGCTGAAAAAGTCAATCCATACTTGCGCCCTTTATATGATGCGCTCTATGACATGGTAGATATGGAAAAAGCGACTGCGCTGATTAATAAAGGACTCATTGAAGTTGCACCGCTGGCGTTCATGCGCGGCAGGACGCTCAATGATTCATTCATTATTCTAGATGAAGCGCAGAACACTACATCTGAACAAATGAAAATGTTTTTAACCCGTCTGGGTTTCAATTCAAAAGCGGTTGTGACGGGTGATATCACGCAGATTGATCTGCCGACGAAAAAATCATCGGGTTTGATCGAAGCCCAGAATATTCTGAAAAAAGTAGATGCCATCCACATTGTTCATTTCTCGCAGGTGGATGTAGTCCGGCATCCCCTCGTTGCCGATGTCATTGCCGCCTACGCGTCCTTTGACAATGAAAATAAATCGGGTAAACATAAATAAGACTTATGAATTTTCTAGATTCTACATCGGAAAAAATATTTTCAACCTTTCGTAAATTGAAAGAAAAGCATAAAATTTCTTTCAAATTTCTGAATAATATCATTTTTCAGCGCTGGGCGATTGCCATAATTTTAAGCATCGGATTATCCATCATCCTTGCGCCCAAGCTCTTTAATTCAAATCCGGAATATCGCCATGGTATGATCGCTCAAGACAACATTAAGGCGGATCGGGATTTTCTGGTTGAAGATGTCAACTCCACACGACAAAAAAGAAATGAAGCTTCTGCTCAGACGCGACCGATTTATGATTATGACGCTGAGATGGCTATTACCCTTAAAACAAAAATCAAAAAATCTTTTCAGCTGACTGCCGGGCAGCAAGAATTACGACTCCATAAAACCTCTCTGGAAAAATCCTTAGGCATTTCTTTGACACAGAATGAATTATCTTTTCTTATAGTAAATAAATTTTCCGATGATCTGGCACAAAAACTGTCCAGAATCGTTTCCTCTTTCTATGATAATACATTAATTACTTCGAGCGCTTTTCAAAAAAACGAACGGGAAAAAGGGATTACCATCGTTAATGCGATTACGCGGGTAGAGGAAAATCTAAAGGATGTATCGTCTGTTTTAAATATCAAAGAGATTGACCCAATATTGTCTAAAAAAGTAAACACCGTATTCAAAAGCGATCAGCCCGATGCCCGGCGGTTTTCTTTTTTGCTTCTGAAAAAACTTATTGAACCCAACCTCACCTTCAATAAAGAGGCAACCGACAAGAAAATATTGTCCGCTGCAGAAGAGGTCAAACCGGTTTACTTCCAGGTACAAAAAAATGAGATGATCGTCCGCGAAGGAGAAAAAATTGGTTATCTGGAACTGGCCAAACTGGATGCGTTTTATAAAACAGCCGCGGATAATAGAATATCCCGTCTGACGGTCATTTTGGGGATATTCTGCACCGCTCTGTTTCTCACATTGCTTCTGTACTTCTGGCGCACCCGAAACTGGCTGAAAACCACAGCCCGTTCCAATGTGGACTTTCTCGTTTTTGCCATTGTCGCCGTTCTGCAGATATTTTTTGTCAAAGTGGGAATCTTTATCTCTGTTGCCGTCAACAGAGCTTTCCCTTCTGTTCCGGTTGATGCCTGCTATTTCGCGATACCCTTTGCCTGCGGCGCCATGATCATTGCCGTACTGGTGAATCGTAACGTGGCTTTGATTATCAGTGTCCTGGCATCATTTCTCATCAGTCTTCTTTTCGATGAAAAAATTATTTTCCCGCTTTTCTCATTTTTGGGATCTATTGCCGCTTCCTATCACATCGTCAACAGCCGACAGCGTTCCACTTTTTTAAAGGTTGGCATTTTTCTCGGCATTATCAATATGGCCGCCATTGTTTGTCTGAATCTTTTAACAGGCCATTTGCTTAATGACTTAATCATGCGCCTGGCCATGGGTTTTCTCGGCGGCATCATCACCGGAATTCTGGTCGCGGGCATCACACCTATTTTTGAAAGTCTCTTCGGTTTTATCACGTATATTAAGTTGCTGGAACTGGCCAATCTCAATCAACCACTTTTCCAGAGAATGATTATCGAAGCGCCCGGCACATATCACCATAGTATTATCGTCGCCTCGCTGGTGGAGGCCGCGGCGGAAGCCATCGGCGCGAATTCACTACTGGCCAAGGTCAGTGCATATTATCATGACATCGGCAAACTGGCCAAACCCCACTACTATATTGAAAATCAACCCGGCTATGATAATCGTCACGACAAACTCTCGCCGAAAATGAGCTCGCTGATTATCATCTCGCATGTCAAGGAAGGTTACGAACTGGCTTCGCAGGTCAAACTCGGTCAGCCGATCATCAACATTATCCGTGAACATCATGGCACCAGTCTCGTCAGTTATTTTTATGATAAAGCGAAGAAAGATAAGGACGAATCGATTCGTTCTCTGACGGAAAGTGCTTTTCGTTATCCCGGCCCTAAACCCCAAACTAAAGAAGCCGGACTGGTCATGCTGGGAGACGTTATTGAAGCCTCCTCACGCACGCTTTCCAATCCGACGCCAGCCAGAATACGCTCGCTGGTGCGTGAGCGCATTGAGCGGATATACACAGACGGTCAGCTGGATGATTGTGAGTTAACGCTGAAAAATCTAAACACTATTGCGGAAACATTTACTCGAATTTTAACGGGCATCTTCCATCATCGTGTTGATTATCCGGGAACAGCTCCGAAAGAGACAAACGGTAAAAGAGAGTCTAATGAAAATTCAAATCGGAAATCAGCAGAAACGAATTAAAATCGACAAGCGCAAGATCCGCGTTAAGGTGACCAAGCTTCTGGGACTGTTGGATTGCGGAAATAAGGAAATCAGCATCACGTTTGTCGATGACGAAACCATTCAGGGCATCAATCAACAATACCTGTCCAAAGACCGGCCCACCAATGTTATTTCTTTTTCCCTTCAAGAAGGCGAATTCGGCGACATTAATCCCAAAATGCTGGGTGACATCGTCATATCTGTTGACACGGCACGCCAAGATGCGGAAAAGGGCCATTTCAACTTCGATGAGGAAATTCTTTTTTTAATCATCCATGGCCTGTTACATTTATTGGGCTATAATCATGAAAATACGTCAAAAGGAAATACCCTGAGAATGGCGCAAAAAGAAAAAGAGCTTTTCCGGTTGCTTACGCAATCCGATTGAATCCGGAGGATTGGAAGCCCTGCTTATTTATCTTCGACGGCAAGAACCTGTCCCAGTGTAAGAGAGTCATGATCGGATAGACTATTTTACAGATTTTGCCAAAGAAATTTCCTTTTCCTGTTTCTCCCCGCTGTTATTTCCCGTCTCATCGTACGGAATCTTCAGTGTCCAGTCGGCCTGAATGGCATTCGTTTTTAAATTATTAATTTGCTTGAGTTTGACGACAGGAACATTGAAACGTTTGGCAATGCTAAGCAGAGAATCGCCTCGTTTTACTTTGTAAGTTTGAATTGAACCAGCCGTTTTACGAGCGGTGATATTTTTACTGCCGGAAGGTTTTTGTTTCATGTATGCCGTTTCCAAACGATTAACCGGAATTCGGATGATTTGACCCTTCGTTAATTTCGTTTTCTGATTAATGCGATTGGAGTCAAAAATTGTCTGAGTGGACACTCGATATCTTTTAGCTATAGACACCGCTGTTTCACCGGGCCGAACACGATGTTTGAGATACGTGGAGCGGCTGAAACTGAAACTTGGTCTTTCCGTTTCCGGAATATCATTATAAACCAGATTGAATTTCTGAAGGGAATCTTGAGGGATATTCAATGAGTATTCCCGATTAGGGGTCATTCTGTATCTGAGTTCGGCGTTGAGTATATTAATGAAGTCTTCGGACACTTCCATTCTAGAAGAAATATCCGACAGTTTCATCATCTTGTTGACCTTGACCGTTTCATAATTGAGTAAAGAGTCCAACGACGTCTGAAGATTAAAACCATATTTACCGGGATTTTTAACAATATGCAATGTCGCAAGAAAACGGGGAACATAACGGGCTGTCTCATTAGGTAATTTAGAGTAGAGATCCCAGAAACGATCAAAATAATTAATGTGTTGTCTGGATATGACACGAAGTACCCTGCCCTCGCCGCAATTATAAGCCGCAAGCACCGTGAGCCAGTCACCAAACATACCATGCAATTCCTTTAAATAAGCGATGGCCGCATGAGTGGATTTTAAAACGTCCATGCGCTCGTCTACCCATTCATCGCGGGTCAATCCGAATTTATAGCCTGTTGACGGAATAAACTGCCACAAGCCCAAAGCTCGCGCGCGCGATAAAGCACTTACCTTGAAACCGCTTTCCACCAGAGGCAACCAGAATAGTTCTTCAGGCACCCCTGCTTTTCTTAATTCACCAACAATGATTTCCTTGTATAGTCCGGAACGATAATATGAGGATGTAAAGAATTCTTTCTCCGGTCCCTGAAATGATCGTATTTCCTTTTCCACATCCGCGTTCATCAAAAGAGGAATCTCACTGGCCTTGCCATTGGTCTTTGTTTGTTTTGAAGAATAAAGAGCCAGAATGCGCCGGGAAATTAAAAGACGCAAATCATCCTTCTGTCTAGCAATTTCCACATTACCGTTCGTATCCAGAACCAACGCATAAGCTTTATCCAACGCGTCTAAGGTATTTTCGATATCACCATTTTTCCAGGATTTGTCGGCCATTTCCAGCAATTCAACGGCCTTTTCCATCAGATCCCGTTCTTCTTCAACTTTTGCTTTGGCAGCCTTATCCGCTGAATTTCGGCCTGGCGCATTGGTAAGAATATTCTTGGTGGAATCGACTGTCACTTGCGGCACGACATGTTTCTGTTCTTTATCTTCTATCTTTTTCTTCAATAGAGCGTCATTGTGATGGACATTTTCGGCGTTTACCTGATGGCCGGCAAACAACAAGATGGCGACACTCAAACAAAAGATAATACAAATTGATAAAACATATTTTATGCATTTCAACATGGATAGGGTCTCCTGAATTCTTTTTCGGTTGCAAAACAAAAGTACATTGTGTTTCTGATCACTGATCAGCTCGCTTTTTATCCTGGCGCAAACGACATCATGGTTAACTTTGCGGAGCTTTATAGCACATTTTATTTATATACCAAAACAATTTGACAACCTTGTATATTATTATGTATTTACCTAACTGACTCTGGACGCATTTGGTGCCCGATTTCCGATAATCATCAAATAGGCCTGGATAAAATCATCAAGATCGCCATCCAGCACTTTTTGAGCATTGCCAATTTCCAGATTCGTCCGATGATCTTTCACCATCTTGTATGGGTGCAAAACATAGGAACGAATCTGGCTGCCCCAGGCAATATCTTTTTTAAGTTTATTTTCTTCGTCCTGCTTTTCTTTTTTTTGTTGGAGTTCTCTTTCATAGAGCCTCGATTTAAGATACTTCATGGCCATCGCTTTATTTTTGTGCTGCGATCTTTCATTCTGGCACTGCACGACAATGTTTGTCGGCAAATGGGTGATTCGCACGGCGGAGTCCGTTTTGTTAACATGCTGGCCGCCCTTGCCACCCGATCGGAATGTGTCGATTCTTAAATCGTCCTCATTGATATCTATTATTATTTCATCATCGACTTCGGGATAAACAAAGACGGAAGCAAAGGAGGTATGACGTCTGGCTCCCGCATCAAATGGAGAAATACGGACAAGACGGTGAATCCCGATTTCGGCTTTGGCATAACCATAGGCATATTCACCTTCCACGGTAAAAGATACGCTTTTGACGCCTGCTTCATCTCCCGGCAGATAATCAATAATATTTGTTTTAAAATTTCTCTTTTCAGCCCAACGCAGATACATACGCATCAACATCTCCGCCCAGTCCTGCGCTTCCGTCCCTCCAGCGCCGGCATGAATGGACATAATTGCATTCATCGGATCCTGCTCGCTGGAGAGCATCATTTTGAGTTCTTCCAGCTTAACGTCGGAAGACAACTGATCCAGTTCAGAACCGAGATCATTTATGACCTGTTCGTCTTTTTCCTCAGAGGCAATTAACCAGAGATTTTCAGTATCTTTAATCTGGCTTTGAAATTTTTTCCACTGATCGAGCGAGTCGGATAATTTTGTTTTCCTCTGCAGGATGGCGCGGGCTTTTTCCTGATCATCCCAGAAATCATTTTTAGTAGATAAAATTTCAAGATCTTTAATTTTTAATTCCAGCTCGCTGACGTCAAAGACATTCTCCGATATATTGAATTCTTTTTTTCAGATCACTAATTGCTTCCTGTATGTTTTCGACGGACATTTCTTTTCCTCCCTTTTAAGCTCCATAAGAAAAAAACAATCAGGCCTATAAAACTGACCCCTACCAGCAAATCTCCATATTTCGCGTAAAAAGTCGGCATCACAATGAATTTAACACGACCATGAATTTCATCTTTTTTAAATATTTCGGTTTGCTTGATAATTTTTCCCGTTGGGTCGACGATTGCGGAGATGCCTGTATTTGCTGCACGCACAAGATAAAGCCGTGTCTCCACGGCTCTGAAAATAGACATAGACAGGTGTTGATAAGGCGCAGATGTTGTGCCGAACCAGGCGTCGTTTGTAATATTCACCAATAATTCGGCTGCGGCATTTTTATATGCTCTGGCCGCTTCGGGCAAGATTCCTTCGTAACAGATCATCACGCCAATTTTTCTTTCGCCCATGGTTAAAGGATAAAACCCTTTCCCTTCGGCAAAATCACCAATTCCCGCGGCCAAACTGCTGATGAAAGGAAATATTGTTCTAAGCGGCACGTATTCTCCATAAGGAACAAGGTGTACTTTATTATATTTCCCACGAATGTCGCCTTCGGGTGAAAGCAGATAGGCGCTGTTAAAATATTCGGTTTTCTCTCTGCCCGAGGCATAGCTCATGGAGCCGAAGATAAACCAGCTTTTCGTTTTCACCGATATCTCGCTTATCCGATGACGTAAGTCGTTTTCGTCCTGAAAGTTAAAAGGCACGGCTGTTTCCGGCCAGACAATCAAACCTCCATTGACAGCCGGATGACGCAATGACAGATCTTCATAAATATTGATGGTTTCTTTTTGGAAATTTTCGTTCCATTTAATGGATTGATCGATGTTTCCCTGAATCAGAGATACATCCATGGCGGGAGCATCCTTCAATCTTTGATCCACCTGCTGGATTCGCCATACGCCATATGCGTAAACACCAGACCATAGAAGCAACACGCTTGCGGCCAGAGCAAATGCCTTTTTTGATCTTTCTGAAATGATTTCAAAAAAAGCGGTGTTTAAAAGAATAATCAGGAAAGATAATCCGAACATACCTGTTATATCTGCAATCTGGATGAAAAAGATATTATTAAACTGGGAATAACCCAAATTTTCCCAGGGAAAGCCGGTAAACAACTGCGACTTGACGTATTCCAGACATACCCATAAAACAGGCGCAACAAAGCACAGAGGAACCTTTCTTCGTAAATAAACGATTCCTGCGGCAAATAAAGCGATATAAAGACTTAAATAACAAGCCAGCAGCAGCATGATCATTAAGCCCAGATACAAGGGCAGATGGCCGTAATTCACAACGACGTATGTGATCCAGTATATGATGCCAACGCAAGCCGTAAATCCTGCAATCCATCCCAGGAATAATGCCCTGCGAAAGGACACAACCTCTCGTAAAGCAATAAACAGGGGAACGAAGGCAATCCAGGCAATGAATCCCAGGCCAAACTTGGGGAAAGATAAAAACAATAAAATACCGCTGAGCAATGCGAAAAAAATACTGTGGCCACTCAGCTTCTTGTTTGACGTATCCGGCTTTATTTGTGAATCGCTATTCTTCATTTAAATTTTCATCGTCCATTTTTGTTATTTTAACTTTTATAATACGGCGTTCGTCGGCGTTTTCGATGGTAATATCCATTCCTTCTATTTGAAAATTCTCTCCCTGGTGAGGAATTCGTCGAATCGTATTTAAAATAAGACCGCCCACCGTTTCATATCGGCCTCTTTCCAGACTCATATTCAGGTGCTCTTCTATTTTCTCGATTTCGGTGCGTCCGTCAACGATAATGGATCCCTCGTCAGTCTGGATAATGTCTTCGGAATCCGTCTTTTCCTCATGTTCATCCCGGATATCGCCGACGATCTCTTCCAGTAAATCCTCAAGGGTGACTAGACCGGACGTGCCGCCATATTCATCGATAACAATGGCAATATGCTTTTTATTGTTCTTAAGCTCATAAAACAACAAATGAGCGTTTTTCGTTTCAGGGATGTAATAAGGCTTGGTCAGGTGTGACAATATATCGGCGATTGTCAGGGGTTGCGACCAGATTTTAAGCAGATCTTTAACATTCAAGATACCGATGATATTATCAATCGACCCCCGGTGTACAGGAATGCGTGTGTAATGAGAATCGGCAAGATCCTGAATAATGTCTTCCGGTGTATCGTCCTCGCTGATAGAGACAATATCTGTCCGTGGAATCATAATTTCGCGAACCAGGATGGATGTAAAATCCAGGATATTTTCGATCATCTTTCGTGATGCATCGTCCAAAACACCGCTTTTCTGCCCTCTGGCCAATATCGAAAAAATTTCTCGCCGAATATGTTCGGGCTTGCGCCAGAAAAATAGATCAGAAATTTTTCTCATATTCGTTTTAATATCTCCTGAAATTACAGGCCTCGTAAATACTCAGGCCGCATTCTGCTTAAATCTTTTTCTTCAATGACCGAACCGATCATTTGATGACCTCATTCTAGAAAATAGTATAGTTGCTTATTAAACATGACCAATAGATTATGTCAATCATCCTTATCAAGCAAGTCTCAAACAAAAAAAGGGAGTCGCAATAAGCGGACTCCCTTCGATTTTCTGGCGGGGCCAAGGGGACTTGAACCCCTGCCCTCCGGCGTGACAGGCCGGCGTTATAACCAACTTAACTATGACCCCCAAAAATCATTTATTAATTTTCCTTAACTTCTTTTTTCTTATTCTGGTAGGCGGGACAGGGCTCGAACCTGTGACATCCACGGTGTAAGCGTGGCGCTCTTCCAGCTGAGCTACCCGCCCACATGCCCAAAAAAAGCTGCATGGCTTCTAGCAATATTGAGATTTCTTGTCAAGATATAAAATCAGCAATCTCCGTTAATTCACAGGCTGGGCGCTAACCTGTATATCAGTTGTTACCGCATTGCTGAAATCATCCTCATCTTTTACAAAAGCAATCTCCAGCACCTCGTCGATGTGATCGACAAAAACGATTCTCAGGGCCTTTTGGACATTTTGCGGTACTTCCGCCAGATCTTTTTCATTGTCTTTCGGGATAATAACCATTTTAATGTTGCCGCGATGAGCCGCAAGAATTTTTTCTTTCAGACCACCGATAGGCAATACCCGGCCCCTTAATGTGATTTCACCGGTCATGGCCAGGTCCGCGCGGACTTTCTTTTTCATGAGAGCGGAGGCAATGGATGTGGCCATCGCAATGCCGGCGGATGGACCATCCTTGGGAATCGCTCCTTCCGGCACGTGGACATGTATGTCTATTTTCTTGTAGAAATTTTTCGCCAAACCAAACTTTTCGGCCCGTGCTCGGATATAGGTAAGAGCCGCCTGAACCGACTCCTGCATGACATCACCCAGTTTCCCGGTCATAACCATGCGGCCTGTTCCTTCCATAATGGATGCTTCAATGGCCAGCAATTCGCCCCCGACTTCCGTCCAAGCTAAGCCGGTAGTCAAACCAATCTGATTTTTCTCTTCTGTTTCGCCATGACGGAATTTCGGAACACCCAAATACTTCGGTATGTTTTTGGAACTGATTACAATTTTTTTCCGGGCGCCGTTACTGACAATTTCTTTGGCAACTTTGCGGCATACTGACGCAATCTCTCGTTCCAGATTACGTACTCCCGCTTCCCTTGTGTATTCCCGGATAATTCGTAGTACTGCGCCTTTTGTAAACTCAATATTTTCAACTGCCAGACCATTGGCTTCCGTTTCCTTCGTCAGGAGGAATTTTATTGCGATTTGCAGTTTCTCCTGTTCCGTGTAACCGGCAATACGGATCACTTCCATTCTGTCCTGCAAGGGCGCCGGTATGGTCTGCAAAATATTAGCTGTAGTGATGAACATAATGTCAGATAAATCATAATCCACATCCAGATAATTATCATTGAATGCGAAATTCTGCTCAGGATCAAGCACTTCAAGCAAAGCTGAGGAGGGATCGCCGCGAAAATCGGAGCTGAGTTTATCCACTTCGTCCAGACAGAAGACAGGATTATTCGAACCCGCTTTTTTGAGCGATTGAATGATTTTTCCCGGCATCGCGCCGATATAGGTTCTGCGATGACCGCGTATTTCCGCTTCATCGCGGACGCCGCCCAGGGATATACGAACAAACTTTCGATTCGTGGCGCGGGCTACTGATTTGGCAATCGACGTTTTTCCCACGCCGGGAGGCCCGACCAGACAGAGAATCGGCCCTTTATTTTTTTTAACCAGGGATTGAACAGCCAGATATTCAATGATTCTTTCCTTGACCTTTTTCAATCCATAATGGTCTTCATCGAGGATATTTTCTGATTCTTTCAAAGTGTGTTTATTTTCTGTGACGTCCGACCAGGGCATATCCAACAGCCAGTCGATATAATTGCGAACAACAGTGGCTTCCGCCGACATAGGCGCCATCATCTGCAATTTTTTAATCTCCTGGCGAACTTTCTTTGTTGCTTCCTCGGAGAGCTTCTTCTGCTTGAGACGCTTTTCCAGATCTACTATTTCATTCTTAAAATCATCTTTTTCGCCCATTTCCTTTTGGATGGCGCGCATTTGTTCATTAAGATAGTAATCTTTCTGGGTTTTCTCCATCTGCTTTTTGACGCGGCGTTTGATCTTTTCTTCGACCTGCAGAATCTCTATTTCAGAGAGCATCAGCGAATAAATGGCCTCCATCCGTTCACTGATGTTGTAGATTTCCATAATCTTTTGTTTATCTTCCAGTTTTACATTGAGATGGGTAACCACCACATCGGCAAGCTTGGATGGGTCTTCGATTGCGGCAATCGTACCCATCATTTCCACATGAATTTTCTTGCTGAGTTTCAGATAAAGCTCAAAAGATTCTTTGATGCTGCGCATCAACGCCTGTTTTCTGATGTCATTCGGGTCATCATCGACATCTTCAATATCAGCGACTTTCACGAGAAAGAAATCGTCATTTTTGAGATATTCCTGGATAGATCCGCGCGTCTTACCTTCGACCAGCACCTTCACAGTGCCATCCGGCAAACGCAGCAGCTGGATAATAATGCCTATCGTTCCAACCCGGTAAATATCTTCCTCTGCGGGATCATCTTTTTTCGCGTTTTTCTGGGCTACCATGAAAATTCCTTTTTCGTATTTCATGGCTGATTCCAGAGCGGCGATAGACTTTTCCCGGCCGACAAATAACGGCACAATCATATGCGGAAAAACAACCACATCCCTCAGCGGTAAAAGAGGAATGATGTTCGTTTTATTTTGGTCATTATAGTTCTGTTCTTCGATCATTCAATTTTCCTAAGTAGTTTTTTATTATGCGGACTCAGATTTTGTGTCGTATATCAAAATTGGTTTTTCCTTGTTGATAACAACTTCCTCGCTGATCACACACTCTTTCACATCCCGCTGCGACGGAATGTCGTACATCACTTCGAGCATCGTGTTTTCCAGAACGGAGCGTAAACCACGCGCACCGGATTTTCGTTCCATGGATAATTTGGCGACACAGCGTAGTGCACCGTCGGTAAACTTCAGATTGACGTTTTCCAGTTCGAATAGTTTCTTGTATTGTTTGATGATCGCATCTTTAGGTTCCATTAAAATACGAACCAATGAGGCTTCGTCCAGATCATCCAGCGTGGAAATAACGGGCAGACGCCCGATAAATTCGGGAATAAGACCGAATTTGAGCAGATCTTCAGATCGAACTTCCGCCAGCAACTCTCCAATTCTTTTTTCTTTCTTGCTTCTAATTTCCGCACCGAAGCCCATGGTGTTCGTGCCGATACGTTTGGAAATAATGTTTTCCAGATCATTGAAAGCGCCGCCACAGATAAACAGAATATTCGTGGTATCAACCTGAATGAATTCCTGTTGCGGATGCTTGCGGCCGCCTTTCGGTGGAATATTGGCCATGGTTCCTTCCATAATTTTCAGCAGGGCTTGCTGAACACCCTCACCGGAAACATCCCGGGTAATGGAAGGGTTGCCTGATTTTTTTGCGATCTTGTCTATTTCATCAATATAAACAATTCCTTTTGATGCGCGTGCGACATCATAATCAGCATTTTGCAGCAGACTTAAAATGATGTTTTCAACATCTTCACCTACGTATCCGGCTTCAGTCAAGGTGGTGGCATCCGCTATCGTAAAGGGAACATTGAGCATTTTTGCCAGTGTCTTTGCCAGTAATGTTTTCCCCGACCCTGTAGGACCGACCAAAAGGACGTTACTTTTCTGAATTTCAACACCATCTGTAGAACTGACATTGGAAAACAGCCTTTTATAATGATTATAAACCGCCACGGATAGTATTTTCTTTGTTTTTTCCTGACCGATGACATAGGAATCAAGAAATTTCTTAATTTCCTTCGGTTCAGGCAAAACATTTTTAGGGCCTTTTTCTACCGTCTTTTCTTCTTCTTCAACGATACAACGGCACAGTTCGATACACTCATCGCAAATATAAGCAGTCGGACCGGCGACTAATTTACGGACTTCGCTTTGCATCTTCCCGCAAAATGAACAAAAAAGCATACCTTGACCTCGATTATCTTTACTTCTTTTTATCACTTAAATTCTCCTTTATTTAACACCGGATAACGCAGGTTTTCTTACTACTAATTCATCAATTAAACCATAGTCTTTAGCTTGATGACTGGTCATAAAGTAGTCGCGCTCCGTATCATTCATAATTTTTGCCAGTTGCTGACCGGTTAATTCAGCCAGGATTTTGTTTAATTCGTCTTTTAATCTCAGGATTTCTCTGGCCTGAATGTCAATATCCGTCGCCTGACCCTGAAAACCACCCAGAGGCTGATGGATTAAGATTCGTGAATGCGGCAGGGCAAATCTTTTCCCTTTTTCACCGGCCGCTAGAAGAATTGCCGCCATGCTGGCCGCCTGCCCCATGCATACCGTGGAAATTTGAGGTTTAATATACTGCATCGTATCATAAATGGCCATGCCCGAACTGACATGTCCACCGGGCGAATTCAAATAGAAAAAAATTTCTTTATCCGGATCTTCGGCTTCCAGGTAAAGCATTTGGGCAACAACAACATTAGCGACATTATCGTCGATAGCCGTCCCCAGAAATATAATTCTGTCTTTCAAAAGGCGGGAATAAATGTCGAATGCCCTTTCGCCTCGACCATCTTGTTCCACCACCATCGGTATTAAATTCACGGGGCAACCTCCCGTTCCATTCCAATTTTTTCAACCACTTTAATATTGGCCTCACGTTCGATAAAGTCAAATACCTTTTTCTGGATAATTTCCGATTTCAAAGAGTCCACTCTCTCTTCATTGTCATATGCGCTCTTGACCACTTCATAATCCGTGTGGTGAATATCAGCTAATTCTTTGATATGATTATCAATTTCATATTCAGAGACCGTAATGGCTTCTTTTTCAGCTATTTTTTTGAGAAGCAGGAAGGATCTAACCGTTTTTTCCGCGTCCTGCTTGAACTGATCGTGCATGCCAAAGCTCAGTTCCATCGCGTTTTTTTCATCCATACCGGCGGATTTCATCCTTTTTTGCGTATCCGATATCATATAGAAAATCTGTCGCTCCACCAGTGACGGCGGCGCCTCAAATTCGTTGGCCTTAAGAACGGCTTCCGTTATTTTATCCCGCAACTGCGAATCGCTCTGGTGCTTGCATTGATCTTCCATTGATTTTCGAACATCATTCTTAAAATCTTCCAAGGCATTATACTTGTCGAAATTTTTAATGAAGTTTTCGTCGATTTCAGGCAGTTTTTGCTCTTTGAGGCCTTTGATGATTACCGTAAACACAACATCCTTGCCTGCCATTTTTTTCTCATGATAATCGACTGGAAATGTGAGGTTGATCTCTTTTGTTTCGCCGTTTTTCATCCCTACGAGTTGCTCTTCAAAGCCGGGAATGAACCTTTTCGATCCCAACTCCAGCAGGAAATTGTCCGATTTAAGCTCTGGAAGCGCTTCACCATTCAGCGTTCCTGTAAAGTCAATCGTTATAAAATCACCCATCACAGATTGCCGATCCTCCGTGACATCCTGCATAGTGGCAAACATCTTGCGGATTTCCTGAAGACGTTTCTCCATGTCTTCTTCCGATACGGAAATGTATGTCTTTTCTAAGTCAATTCCCCGATAACCTTGCGGTTCAAAGGCCGGTTCCGTTTCAAAAGAGGCGCTGAAAGCAAAGTCCGTGTTTTCCTTTAATCCATCCTGCTCGATTTCCGGACGGGAAAGCGTTACAATCCCCCGATCATCAAGTTCCTGCCAATAGTATTTATTGACAACGTTGGTAATCGTCTCCCCTTCAGCATCGGCTTTAAAATGATTTTCCAGTATCTTGCGGGGAATTTTGCCCGGACGGAAGCCTTTTATCTTGGCTTTTTTGCCAATATCACGATAAACATTTTCCAACTCATCTTTAACAAAAGCCCAGGGTATCTCAAATGATATTTTTTTCTTAACCTGGCTGATATCCTCTACTTTTACGGAAAGCTCACTCACTCCTTTATTCTCCTTATTCTAAATTATTATACGTTTTCATTCTGGTGCGAGAGAAGGGACTTGAACCCTTAACCGCGTGTGCGGGCTGGATCCTAAGTCCAGTGCGTCTGCCAATTCCGCCACTCTCGCCTCTTGGTTATTGAATTATATATGCATTACTCAAAATGTCAACGCGGATTATTATCGGCGTACTGCAACAAAACCAATTAAATTAAGCTTTTCATTGGTCGCGTTCTGTAAATGATAATTCGATTTAATGCAAGAAAAATATTGGAAATGGTCGGGGCGAGTGGATTTGAACCACCGGCCCTCTGAACCCCATTCAGATACGCTACCAGACTGCGCCACGCCCCGACATGATGTGCTGTAAAGTGTTGAGGTCATTACCACCATCGTGAAACCATGTCAAGAACAAACAAAACCAAACAGGGTTCGTCCATCAAGATTTCTCCTTTTATATTCGATAAAATGTATAGGCGATCACAAGTGAACTGGAAATTTCACATGGAAAGACGGGAAATTTTCTTCTTGTACTAAAATTATCATTCAAGTATGATAAGGCTATGATCTACAAGACAAACCTAAATTGTTTTCAATTAATTGGAACGCTGCTGACAATTTTCTTGGTTTCAACTTTATTGCTGCTTACGTCTGCTGTTCCCTCTTATGCGGATATTTATAAATATGAGGATGCAGACGGCGTGATCCATCTGACCAACGTACCTTCCAATCCTAAAGCCAAATACGTCATGATCCTGAAGGAAAAAAGAGTTCATTTTTCGAAAATCATCGATATCCGTCAATATGACAAAATTATCAGCCAAGCTGCCGGTAAATTTAATCTTGATGTCGCCTTGATTAAAGCCGTCATCAAAGCAGAATCAAATTTTAATCATCAGGCTGTTTCACGTGCCGGCGCAAAAGGGCTTATGCAGTTGATGCCTCAAACCGCTTCCACCCTGAAGGTTGATGATGTTTTTCATCCCGGTAATAATATCGAAGGAGGCGCTCGCTATCTGCGTTATCTTCTGAATCTCTATAGAGGCAACCTGACGCTCGCACTGGCTGCCTACAATGCGGGCGAAGGGGCTGTGGCAAAATACAATTACGGTGTGCCGCCTTATCGTGAAACACAAAATTACATCAGGCGCGTCCTTGCTTTTTATGAGTCCTACGGCAAGTCATAAACCTCGTGCTACATGCCTCCAACCACCCCCTACCCCCGCCTAATCTGAAGGTCACGCGAGCGGGGGACACAAGCTGCGCTTACAGCTGATCGACATAGAGATATTGTCTTAATTGAGACAGTTTTTTTTCCTTGATTCCTTTTATATCCATCAACTGGTCTAATTTATCAAATCGTCCAATTTTCTCCCGTTCTGCCACAATATTTGCAGCCAACACGTCTCCAACTCCGGGAATCAACTTTAATTCGTCCCGGTCTGCCAGATTAATATCCAAAAGCAGTCCCAACGCTAATCTTTTCGCGGCATCCATCTTCTCAACAACAATGCCTCGATGATCTTCCTCTGGGACAAGACGTATTTTTATTCCATTTTGCAGTTGCATGTCTTCCGTGATTTTCCTGTTGAACCCCAGTTGTGAAAAAATTTGATTGACTGAAGTTCCCGGCTTAACAAAATAGACACCGGACTCTCCGTTATCCAAAACGACCTCAATCATGAGAGCATGGGAACCGGGCATGGACAGAATCGGACTTTTTGAATTCATCTGAGAGGATGCAAAAAAACCGATAAAGGGAATAAACGCTAAGAATATGGATACCGCGATTATTCCCTTTATCTGACGTTCAAACATCATTATTTTTTACTTTTTCTTTTCCAAATGAAACGCGTCATGAAGCACCATAACGGCCAATTCCGTATACTTTCTCTGGATTACACAGGATATTTTAATTTCCGACGTGCTGATCATCATGATATTGATGCCTTCATCCGCCATGGTTTGGAACATTTTTGCCGCGACACCGGAATGACTGACCATCCCTACACCGATGATCGATACTTTCGCGACTTCATCGTCCACTTCCACTCTTTTTGCGCCAATTTCTTTGGCTGTCGCTTCAACAATCTTCTGTGCTTCTTTCATCTCCTTTTTTGACACGGTGAAAGTCAAATCCGTATAACCTTGCGCACTGGCGTTTTGAATGATCATATCGACACTGATATTTCGTTCCGACAAAGGTGTAAATAAATTCGCCGCGATTCCCGGTTTATCCGGTATATGAACAACCGTAATTTTCGCCTGATCACGATCATACGTGATTCCTGACAGTACTTCTCTCTCCATCTCTTTATCCTCCTTCGTTACAAGTGTTCCGCCTTCATCGGAAAAGGTTGATTTGACATAAACAGGCACATCATATTTTTTAGCCATTTCCACGGAACGGGGTTGCAAAACCTTCGCGCCGGTCATGGCCATTTCCAGCATCTCGTCGTAGGAAATTCTATCCAGCCTTCTGGCATTAGCGCAGATGTTGGGGTCGGTTGTATAAACGCCGTCCACATCCGTATATATGTCGCATCGGTCGGCATTAAGCGCCGCAGCCAATGCCACCGCGCTGGTGTCTGAGCCGCCGCGACCCAGGGTGGTAATGTTATTATCATCGTCCACGCCTTGAAATCCGGCAACGACAACAATGGTGCCTTTCTTTAGCTCTTTCTGGATGATATCCGTATCGATCATGGATATCCGCGCTTTCTGATAAGCCTTATCTGTCAATATCCTGACCTGAAAACCCAGAAAGGAGCGAGAAGGATATCCCATTGAATTCAGCGCAATAGACAGCAGGGTAATCGTCACCTGTTCCCCCGTTGAAATCAGCGAGTCATACTCTCTTTTATCGGGAGAATCAGCAGCGCTATTCGCCAGATCAATCAGCCTGTTTGTTTCTCCCGCCATCGCGGAGAGCACTACAATAACGTCATGGCCTGCATTCTTCTCACGGATCGCCTTGGCTGCTACATTTTTTATCTTTTCAACATTCGCTACCGATGTTCCACCAAATTTCTGGACAACCAATCCCATAGTCTAACCCTCCCTCTTGATATCTTTCAATAAGTCCCGGACTCTTTTTTGAGGTCCGCTGATACTTATTATCCTTTTGTTTTCATCTACATACATAAATTTAATCGATACGGCATCAGGCGGTAAGGCATTGGCGATTTTCTCCGCCCATTCAATGGCGACCACGCCTTTCCCCGACACATATTCATCATAACCCAAATCATCCAGTTCGCCTATTCGATTCAATCGATAAACATCAAAATGGTAAAACCGGTATCGCCCCGGATACTCATTAACCAGGGTAAAGGTCGGGCTGGTAATTGTATAATTTTCGCCAACACCGAGACCGCGCGCCAATCCGCCCGTAAAGCAGGTCTTGCCTGCGCCCAGTTCACCGGATAACGCGAAGATATCCCCTTCCCCAGCCTTTTCTCCAACAGCGAAACCTATTGCGAATGTTTGCTCGGCGCTTTCCGATTCTATTTCAACGAGAGCCGTTTTTTCTTTCATTGGACTGTCTGTAAATTTATCATTTAATAACACTACTGTCCGGAATAATCTGTGAATAAGTTCAACTGGTTACTGTTTTTATCCATGTCACTTATGTAATCATAAAATGTAAGTAGCTGAAACATGGATGCTCTTTCAAATAGCGAGATACTCAAAACCTGTAAAATTGTGTAGAGACTTTCCTGGAGATTCAGTCGTTTTTTGATGATCGCCACGATCAGATAGACGGAAATGGCGATCCAGATCTGAATTTTCACGGCATTCTCCGAGGTACCGAAAAAGCTCTTGATGCGCAGGTGCTGCTTGATCCATTTGAAGAAGAGTTCCACCTGCCATCGTTGTTTGTAAAGCTGGGCGATGGTGATGGCGGGCAGAAGAAAGTTGTTGGTCAGAAACACCAAGGTTTTGTTGGTCTCGGCGTCGTAATATCTCACCCGGCGGAGTTTGTCGGGATAATCCCCGGCTGACTTCACAACGGTCAGTAGGATGGATTGGTCGCACACAACCCCTGTGGATTTGTCCACTGGATGGGAATAAAGCCTGCGACTCTTGAGATTGGACTTGGATCGGATCACGAAGAAAGCGGAGGCTTGGGTAACAGCATAGAGTCTGGAGAAATCCGTGTAGCCGCGATCCATGATATAGAAAGCGCCTGCTTCCAGAGGAATGATATCCAGAACGTTGACCTCGTGGAGTTTTCCGTCGGAGATGTGGATGAAGCTCGGGATATTGCCCCGCAGATCCAGCAGGGTATGAAGTCGGACGGCCCCCTTTGCTGTCCGGAAGTGTGCCCAGGGAAAAATGGACAGGCACAGATCGATCGTCGTTGCATCCAGGGCGTAAACCGTGTTTTGAAGTTCCACGGCCAATGGTTCCTTCTGGTAGAGTTTCCTGGCGATGCCGATCAGATGATGGGCAAAATCGGCGTAGATGCGCCAGTCCCGCATCTCGTTCGCTTCCGCCAGAGTACTGCGGGAAACCTTGCTGCGGATGCCCATGTGATAGAGCTTGTTGTTTTGTGCCCGAAGGCAGGCTTCGATGTCCCGCAGGCTCTCTCGATACGTCAGTTGTGCAAAAGCCATAATGCGGAACTGATCCAGACAGGTGAAGTTCTTGACGCTGAAGTTGCCTTGGTACTTCTCCACGCAGCGCTGAAATGTTTTCAACGGCATGAAGTCCATGACTTGGGTAAATACAAGCGGGCCTGTATACATAAGCACTCCTTCCCTGAAATATTCTTCGGGAAGGTTTACAGATTCCGCTATGCGTTTTCAAGTCGAAGACAAACATAAATTGCATCTTTCGTGAAATATGTTAACCTTTTACAAATCTTAATTGTCGGTTATTCCGGACAGTAGTG
>JAUYFM010000028.1 GCA_030690945.1 Smithellaceae bacterium
CTTCAGAAACAGCAGTCCGAGGGTTGGGGTGCAAAAGTCATTGAACGGCTTTCTCGTGACCTGAAAGTGTCCTTCCCACAGATGCAGGGATTTTCCAGAACTAATCTGCTTTATATGCGTGCTTTTGCAGTGGCTTGGCCAGACGAATCAATTGTCCAACGGGTCGTTGGACAATTGCCATGGCGGCACAACATCGCGCTTCTCGACAAGCTGAAAGACCCTACAAAAAGGCTCTGGTATGCTGAAAAAACAATCGAAAACGGCTGGTCTCAGCCCGTTTTGGTACATCATATTGAAACGCTGCTACATGAAAGACAGGGTAAGGCTATCACTAATTTCTCAAACACCCTTCCATCCCCGCAGTCCGACCTTGCTCAAAGTCTTTTAAAAGATCCTTATAGTTTTGATTTTTTAACCCTTGCTGAAGATGCCCATGAACGGCATCTCGAAGCGGGTTTGCTTGTTCATATCAGGGAATTTCTACTAGAACTTGGCCAAGGCTTTGCCTTTGTCGGAAGCCAGTATCCGCTTAGGGTAGGGGAACATGATTTTTTTGTTGACTTGCTCTTTTATCACCTAAAACTCCGTTGTTTTATTGTAATAGACCTTAAGATGCATGCTTTTGATCCCGAGTTTTCCGGAAAAATGAACTTCTATCTTTCAGCGGTAGATGATCTTCTACGCCATCCGGGTGATGCACCATCCATCGGTGTAATTCTTTGTAAGACACGAGACGCAACGGTGGCAGAATATGCGCTTCGGGATGTGAATAAACCAATAGGCGTATCAACGCATATCACGGAATTACTCACCCGATCGCTTCCTGATAATCTGAAGAATGATTTACCGACTATTGAGGAGCTTGAGTTCGAGGCTGCCGGTGTTCCTTTTCCTGAAGAAGAAGGCACAGAGAAAACAAATGGGGAGTCGTGACCTTGCAACCATTGATGGGCGCCGTATTGGCAGTAGCCGTCAGGGAATGTCAGATGGTTATCTTTACCTGTGTTCCAGAAAGATATGCTTTTATTGCGGAGGCCGCTGTTGTTCCATTGTAGCAGGCGTTATATCGGGAATGGTTTCATGGCGAGAATGCAGGCTTTTGCGGCAAAGCAGGAGATAATCGAGACCGCTGCTGCAAAGACGGGAATTCCAGAGCACGAAGCGGTGCTGCATTTGCAAAACAAAAGGAGATAATACCTATGAAAACATCAACGATCCTCGAAAAGATTGATGAGAATCAATTATTTGTCCCGGCGTTTCAACGAGAATATGTTTGGAAACGCGATGACGCTAAACAACTGATAGATTCCCTCATTAAGGAGTACCCGACCGGAACTATGTTGACATGGGAAACGGCAAACCCTCCTGAGTTGAAGGGGCCGCATAAATATGACACCAAACAGGGCGCGGTAAAGCTACTTCTTGACGGTCAACAGCGTGTTACGACTCTCTACATGCTGATTAGGGGGGAAAGGTGCGGCAAACCATCCGGGAATTGGGCGGTACGATGCCCGAAGAATTACCGGTGGTGGAAAGTATCAAGAAAATCGGGACCCAACAGCGCAAGCAACTCGGCAAGGCTCAGACGTCTGCAAAGAAGAAAAGCGATGACAAATAAAGGGAGCGGTTCTATAAAAAACGTTAATTGCTGCCTGTTTCGTGTTAAATTAACGATGCTTTGACAAATACCCGTTAAGCAGGTATGATTTATCCATGGCAACAACAAATCCGGTAAAAAGCGCTATCAAAGACCTGAAGGCCGAATACGACCGGCTTGCCCAGGGCAAAGAATCTTTACTGTCCATTATTGATGAAGCCGAGCTTTCGGAAAGCGTTTTCAATTCTAACGCCATCGAGAATTCAACGCTGACGCTGAAGGAGACGGAGCGTATTCTGCTGGAGATGGAAGTTTCCCGTCATGTCTCGGTGCGGGAAGTTTTTGAAGCAAAAAACCTCGCCCGGGTGATAGAATATACCAAAAGCAAAGCGCAGGAAGAGGAACTTTCTCTGGAGATGATTCTGCTTCTGCACAAAATGCTGATCGGCAATATCAACGATGCGATTGCCGGGCGTTTCCGCACCACGGGCGAATACGTCCGTGTGGGAACCCATATCGCGCCGGCACCTGAATATGTTGCGCAAATGATGGAGACAATTCTGAGGGAATATGCCGCCGACCACACCAATTACTTTACCGACAAGATCGCCAAATTCCATCTTGATTTCGAAACGATCCATCCGTTTTGCGATGGCAATGGTAGAATGGGTCGGGTAATCATCAATTTCCAGATCAGGCGCTTGGGGTTTCCCGGCATCATCATTCGGGATAAAGAGAAGCGGGTTTATTACGCCTCGTTCAATGAATATAGCAAAGCAAAAAATGCCAAAACAATGGAGAAGATTATCACCCTCGCTCTGACGGAGTCGCTGCATAAAAGAATTACCTATCTGCGCGGCGAGAAGATAACCACGCTTGCCGATTGCGCGAAAACGGGCCGGAAATCGATCAACACCCTGCTTAACGCCGCCCGCCGACAGACGATTCCGGCTTTCCGTGAAAAAGGTGTTTGGAAAATTGGAGTTTATAACCGATGAACGAAGCGGAAACCAGAGTGGCACTAATCCTGAAGGAAAGCCGTTGGGGCGCTGAAGATGGCCGCGAATGTGGAGTATGACTATGACTTCTTCGTTTATGTGGACGAAGAAAGTTTTGAAAAATACAAGCCGACTTCATTCCGGCAATTGCTGGATGGCTTCAAAGAATACAAAGGGTAAATATGATGAACTCGTAAAAAGACGAAAAATACACATTATGTCATTTCGACCGAAGGGAGAAATCTTGAAATAATTGAAGATTTCTCGTCGCTTCGCTCCTCGAAATGTCAAAATGTGACTTTTTACTAGACCATCAAATATAACAAGCCGCTTACTTAATCAACCACCTCGCGAGCTCGCTGTCGAGGTATGAAATGAACGTCATTATATCGCAGCAAGCTGCGGAGAATTAACGCTCGTCCCGCAACAGCGGGATTAAAACTAAAAAGGAAATATTATGAATCGCTTATTTGATGAAAAAGAATCGTGGACTACTGAGGAGAGAAAAACCAGACAAGATGAAAGCCTGTCCGGCATGGTGAAACTAGGATATGAAAAATCATCTGCGTTAAAAAAAATATTCGACAGCCATAAAATCAATCCCGCCAAAATCAAATCACGGGAAAACCTGGAAATTTTACCGGTTACATCGCGGGAAAAGTTAGTTGAAATGGAAATGCAGAACGCGCCTTACGCAGGACTGGAAAATCCATCTATTGCCATCGACCGCATTTTTACTTCACCGGGGCCTGTTTATGAACCGCATCTTTCCGAAACCGATTATCTTTGGGCCAGAGCGTTTTTCGCGGCGGGCATCGGACCCCATGATATTGCCCTCAATGCCTTTTCCTATCATCTGGTGGCGGCGGGGCTTACTTTTCATAACGGCCTGCGCAAAGTCGGCGCGACGGTTGTTCCCTCCGGTACATCGTCATCGCAGGTTCAGGTGCAGTTAATTAAAGATTTGAAAGTGACTGCCTATGTCGGCACACCAAGTTTCCTGATGTCGATCATTACAAAAGCCCAGGAGCTGGGGTTTGATTTCAAGAAAGATTTCCTTGTGAAAAAAGCCTGCTTTGCCGCCGAGCCTCTGCTGCCGCAGCTTCGGCAGGCTTTTGAAAGAGAATACGGTATTGATACGTATCAAATGTATGGTGCAACGGAGGTGGGCGATGTGGCTTATGAATGTTCCCAGAAATCCGGCTGGCATATCTGTGAAGAAACCATTGTGGAAATCGTCGATCCGGCAACCGGAAGGAATGTTGCTCCGGGAAGCTTAGGCGAAGTGGTGGTCACTCGCCTCAACGATATTTTCTTTCTGCTGCGTTTCGGCACGGGCGATTTATCGAGGTTGATCACCGAAAAATGTTCCTGTGGCAGAACATCCTATCGTCTGGCGGGTATTGCGGGCAGGGTAGGCGACGCGGTGAAAGTCCGGGGACTGTTTATCGCACCAAGCCAACTCAAGCTTCTTGCCGGTAAATTTGAAAATCTCCCTCTTCAGGCCATTGTCAGCCGCAGCGGCCATGAAGATGTTCTCACAATGCGCGTAGAGAATGTAAATAAACAAGTTGGAACAGATATTTGGGAAGATAACTTCAAGAAGATGTTTAAAGAAATATGCACGGTAAAAATTGACGCCATGGAATACGTGAAGCAAGGCGCGATCACGCCTGATTCGAAATTTATTCTTGATCAGCGGCAGTGGTAGGCGCTGTTATTATTTTTTTACCGAATAGATACGCGTCAACAATCGATAAAATCCTTTAAGTTAAAACAACGGCGTCTTTCATTTTCAGTTGAATATCGGATGAACCGTTCCAATAATTAATTTGTGGAGAGAAAACCACATCCAGATTTGCGCCATTAATAGCGCCGAGATACTTACCCATGCCAAACCAGATAGCGTTCACTGAAGCGCCGTCGGATGTCAGACGCATTTTGAGATGATTATGGCCGACGACAACCGGTGAAGACGCTTTGATATTACGGGCGCAGAGAATCGGCTCGGGATTTTCACAGCCGAAAGGTGCAAGCAAAGTCATCTGATGGATCAGATCAAGATTGATATCCTGAAGATTACATTCCGCGTCAATGAAGGTGTGAGAAACTATCTCCGAGGATTCAATAGAATTCCCGATGATTTCATCAAGCATGATGGCAAATTCATCAATGTCATCTTCTTTTATGGAAATACCAGCAGCGCGATAATGGCCGCCGAAGGACAACAACAGTGGCGCGCACTGCTGTAATCCTTTGTGCATATTAAAATCAGACACGCTGCGACCGGAACCTTTACCCACACCATCTTTAAGACTGATGACAAACGTCGGACGGCTGAAAAGATCCACGAGGCGCGAGGCCACGATGCCTACCACGCCGGGATGCCATTTTTCGGAAGAAAAGACCAATGCATTCGTGTTTTCCAGATCGGGATTTGTTCCCAACTGGCCGATAATCTCATTGAAGATGTCTTTTTCCATGGCCTGGCGCCGACGGTTATGCAAATCGAGCTTTTCCGCGAGTGGTCGTGCCTGATCCATGTTTTCAGCCAACAGAAGATCAACCGCGTCCAGAGCAGAGGCGATCCTGCCTGCAGCATTAATGCGGGGAATCAGGCAAAAAGATGCCCTGAAGGAGTCAATGACTTGTCCATCAATGCCGCTGACTTCTTTGAGAGCCCTGATGCCGGGACGTTTGCCTTCCGTGATTAATTCCAGACCGATCTTCGCAAAAATCCGGTTTTCACGAACCAGCGGCGCAATGTCTCCAATCGTTCCCAGTGCCACAATATCCAGATATTCCTTAAGGTTGGGATATTGGCCGTCTTTCCAGAAACCCTCCTTGCGCAATGATCCACGAAGCGCGATGAGGAAATAGAAGGCGATTCCGACGCCCGCCAGATGCTTGAACGGAAAAGAGCAGTCGGGGCGGTTCGGATTAATACAGGCAACGGCAACCGGCAACTGATCCGTTATCTCGTGATGATCCAATACTATCGTGTCAATGCCGATGGATTTCGCATACGCGATTTGTTCAACGTCGGAAACCCCGCAGTCCACTGTAATGATAAGCTTTATGTTCTTACTTTTAAACTGGTCGATAACCGGGATTTTCAGCCCATAACCTTCCTGAACCCTGTCAGGAATATAGTAAGATACGTGCGGTGTCAGTTCTTTGATAAATTTATAAAGAATAACAACGGAGGTGATGCCGTCCGCGTCATAGTCACCATAAATGACGATGTCTTCCCCGTCATAAATGGCCTTCAATAGCCTGCTGACGCCAATTTTCATATCCTGCATCAGAAATGGACTGCGCAGATCGTTGAGAGAGGGGTAAAGATAACTGCGCGCCTCTTCCAAACTGGCAATATGCCGATTGGCTATCATCTGGGAAATAATCCGGTGGATGCCGAATTCCTTCGCCAGCGATTCTTCTATGTTTTCATGGCCGGTACCTTTGAGCTTCCATTGTGTTACCGGCAAGTGTCCTTCATCAGTCATGTGTTCTTCTTTAAATTATTTTTTCAAAATGATCATATCAGTGACAAATCTTATGTCAAGTCTTCATTGATAATCTTGATCTTTAAAAAAATAAATGGTAATCCTCACGCAAGCTATGATCATGAAATGGTTTAAAATAAATAAAAGTGATATCGTGCTTGTTCAGTTTATTATTGAAGGCTATGAGGGACTGGCCACAGTTTCCACCATTGACCCCAAAGCGGCAATTCTCCAGGTTCTAATCATGCCGGATTTTATTAAAGATGCGGAAAGTATTCTGGATTATTTAAAAGATCGGTTTATGATGGAAGAGGTACCGTCCCAGAATACCCGGGTGTCTCTATGTTGATGTTAACCCATACCCATTTATTGCAGCAAATCATGGGTGCATCCAACACCAAACACAGCGATCCGGATATCTACATTTACAATATTGCTCCCGACTTGCTGACGATTCATCCCGATATCAACGCCAAACAGACGCATTCCATCAATAGATTTATCCAGGCGCCTCCGGATCATCCGCGTACCGCCTACATCATGTTTCATCTACTGGTGGATGATCTGGCTCATTACGGAAAAATTTCAATGACATGCCAGGAAGGGTTCGATCCGCATTCCGCCGGATATTCTTACGTTAAGGGAAGGCGTCTGGTTGATTCCATATTGAATTTACATAAAATTGTTGATCGGGACATATCCTATAATGAAGCGGTTTACCGCTCACATTTAATTATTGAGATGATCTATGATCTGGTCATTTTGTCCCATATTCACGCGGACAGGTCCATTGAACTCCTGGAGGACGCGATTCATTTTACACTTGACCGGAAAGGCAATGAATTTTGCGCCGATATGTCCTGGCTCTATGGCATCGAAAAAGATCATGTCCGGGATGTGCTGAAAAACGCGGTGTCCTATATCACGAAGGAAAGATTGGAGAGGATTATGAATATCGAAGGCCGAATTCGTCTGTTTACGGACAAATTCGGCCTGAGAAATGATAATTCGGTGTTTGCTGAAGCGATTCAAACGTTGTTTCAAGATGCCCTGGATTCCATTGAGAATGAAGAATTCCTACAACAGACTTCAACGGCCATCAGGAATTACGGTTGGTTTCCGCCGGATTAGCTGGCTTTTTTAACAAAACCGGAACGGATGCAACGCGTGCAGGCTTTCACTCTCTTAACTGCTCCCGTTTTTTCATCAACACATCGTAACTTTTGGAGATTCGGACGCCAGATAGTTTTACTCTTGTTATTGGCGTGACTGACATTATTGCCGACTGCCGGCTTCTTACCGCATACTTCACAAATACGAGACATGATTTAACTCCTTAGAAAAAATGTAGGTGGTTCCTAAGCTATAATAGGTTATTTTGCAAGCATTTTTTGTGCTTCACTTAAAAAAAACAGGAAACGGTTTCAAACCGTTCCCTGCAACCTAACCTTCAGCCTTCAGCCTTCGGTCTTCAGCCTTTTCTCATCTCCGCCGGCTGTCCTGTTGTTTCCAGCACCCTGAGCCAGACATTACCTTGTGGATCGATTTGTCTGCTGGAAATTGCAGTGGCAAGCGGCAGGTGAACATACTCGTTATTTCTGAGCGCTACCAACAGGCCTGTTTTCCCCGCCATGGCCGCATGCACAGAGTATTGTCCCAGAGAACTGCAATAAATGCTGTCTGAGGCATTGGCTGGAACCGAACGAATCAGGTAACTTGGCTCAATATATTTTAAATTGATTTCCAGATTGATCTTTCGAAAATGCTGTTCGACAGCGGTTTTGAGAAACAGGCCGATATCATGAAGGCGGATGTTGCCTGATGCATCGGTTTTTTTTTCATTTGAATTTTGCATCATCAATTCCTGTCCCGCACCTTCAGCCACCAGAATCACTGCGTGTCCCCGCGCTTTCATTCTATCCGTAAGCGTTTGCAAGAACCCTTTTTCGCCATCAAGGTCAAACGGTACTTCGGGAATCAGAACAAAGTTTACGTCGCCCTGGGCCAGGGCCGCAGTTGCCGTGATACAACCGGACAAACGTCCCATGATTTTCACCAGGCCGATACCGTTATAGGCGCCCTTGGCTTCCACATGCGCACTGTGGACGGCTTCCACTGTTTCTTCGATGGCCGTGTCAAAGCCGAAGGATTTTTCAATTAAATTAAGATCGTTGTCGATGGTTTTGGGAATGCCGATTACGGCAATTTTAGCATTTCTGGCGGTGATTTCAGCCGTCAGTTTTTCCGCCGCCCGCATGGTGCCGTCGCCGCCCACGCAAAAAAGGATGTTGACTTTTAATTGCTCCAGATAATCCACCATGACCGAAATATCCTGCGGTCCGCGGGAAGTTGAAAGGACACTGCCTCCAATATGAGTAATATCCTTGACGAAATCCGGCGTCAGATTAATAGGCAAATCACCAAAGGCCGGATTCAGTCCGCGCAGTCCATATTTTATTCCCAAAATATTTTTTACATTGTAACGGTAAAACAGCGCCATAGTCACCGAACGGATCACATCGTTTATGCCGGGGCAGAGCCCGCCGCATGTGACAATGGCCGCCTGTGTTTGTGCGGGATCAAAAAAGATCTTTTTCCGTGCGCCGGCCGGTTCGACAGACAAAGGCCGGCCCAGGGAATCTTTTCTTTCAAAATAATTGGTAAGGCGGGTATGAAATAGAATCCTGTCATCATCCGAGGTGAAACTACTGGTATTCAGGGGAGAATCGATTTGGCAGAAGCCGAGATTTGCAATTGTAAAATCATGTGTCATAAAATTATTTCCTTTTCTTCATCACTTGCAGCGTTGCGTTTTTACCGGAGATCATCTCCGCATCAAAACCGGCATCCATCAGTAAAGATGAACCCGTCAAGAAGATATTTTTAAACCGCGTTTTATTGGTTTTGGCGGCAAAAGAGGTAAAAAAGGCATTGCGGACTTTATATTTTGGACTGAGGACTTTTCGGTAATCTAAGGAAACATCAATTGATTTGTCAATATTGGATAGCTCAATATTATCCTTTAAAAAGGGAAGGAATGCTTCGAGTCTCTCTAAAATCGAATTGGCCTCACGTTTGAGAGCATCCCATGTCCAGTTTTCTTCACCATCCGGGAGGTAAATCGTGGCCGTAAGGGATGATCTGGCCAGAGAGAGACGCTGATCTTTTTCCGGAAGACTTGTTTCCAGAATAATCAGATTATTGTCGTAGATGTCTTTCGCCACATCCGTAATGACGGCAATATGCCGGGCAATCTGTTGGGGCAGGCATTTCTCGGCGACACCCAGAAAAATCGTGAAAGGATAATAGGCGATTTTTACCGGACGAAACCAATCTGAAATATTGAGATACTTGTTGTTGCCCCGAACCAAAGATAGACTGTTCGATTTTGTGCTGACGATGAGATTCTGGCCGGACACTTTGGACGTTGAGCCGTCTTGCGCTTTGATTTCCAGATCGATAATTTCATTTCTGGTCATGGACAATATTTGATAGTTGTTCAGATATAAACCTTTGTTCGATTCAATTTTTTCGATGAGCGCGTTGTATAAAAATTGTTTTCCCTGCGGAAAATAAGAAACGCCGCGCAGGGGCGCGCAATATTGAAAAGCCGAAGCAAATGAAAACAAATCATCATTATTGAAGGAAAACAGAGCCTGCTGGGCTTCCCAAACCTTTTCCAACGACGCATCTTGCGATAGAATTTTATCAAATTTAACGGCGCCAAATTTATATCGGACAATATAAGGAAGTATTTTCAGGTAGGAGAAATATTCTTTAATATTTTGCGGCTGAATCTGCGGATGTTCAGCCATCCAGTTGTGAAAAATGGACGAGGTGTCAACCGCCATATTATAATAGTCACTGATGTCTGTATCGAATTCGGGAAATTCCCGGGCCAGTTCTGCCGTAAGTGAGGTAAGGTCATTATAGAAATCAATGCGATGATTGGGAAGAATAACCTGAAACGCGGGATTGATGGACAGTGATTCAGCTTCGGGCGGTGCAATACCCAATTCGGCCAGCACCGACAGGCCCAGTTGTTCCGGCCCCAGGCCGGTAAGCGGCGTGGGATCGATATTGAAAACAAAATCATCGAGTAGATACAACCCGCCCAGTCCGCCCTCCGCAATAAGCAGCGTCTGGAGACCATTTTGGCTTGCGTAGGCAGCGGCGACATGAGATGAAAGATCATCGCCTATGACAATCAGATCATACACGAAATATATTTTCCTCCAAAACAGGCCGATAAAAAAGCCTGTTAACCGTCCAGGGGCGGATTATGAATCGCCGCATGATCAGGATTTTTGATGTTCTTAATTTCTATATGACGGCCGTTTTTGATAATTCTGCCTTCCGCAAAATAACGGATGGCCTGAGGATAAATTTTGTGTTCTTCCTTTAGTATTCTGGCGGCCAGCGTCTCCGCCGTATCATCGATGTGCACCGGCACAACCGACTGAATAATAATGGGGCCGGTATCCACGCCCTCATCGACAAAGTGGACCGTGCAGCCGGAAAATTTAACGCCGTAATCCAAAGCCTGTTGCTGCACATGCGTGCCGGGGAAAGCGGGCAACAGGGCAGGGTGAATATTAATAATTTTCTGGTCAAAGGCGCGTAAAAAAGACGTGGTGAGAATCCGCATAAATCCGGCCAGCACGATTAAATCGACACCGGCATTTTGCAGAATGCGAATCAGTTCGCGATCAAAATCGTCACGGCTGGAAAAATCATGATGGTTTAAAACCGCGCAGGTAATGCCGTGCTTTTTTGCCCTCGTCAGACCATACGCTTGCGGACTATTGCTCACGATGATTTTAATCTGAGCGGGTAGAGTTCCCTTTTCAATATGATCGATGATGGATTGAAGATTTGAGCCGCTGCCGGAAATCAAAATGCCCAATTTTAAGAGTTCAGCCATAGGCCTGCCGTTAAATATCCGTAAAACAAACTGAATCCTGATTTTCTTCCTTTTTCTCAATCACGCCGAGCAGGTAAGCTTTTTCTCCCATCACTTTTAGACGGTCGAGGAGTTCCTGCGATTCCTTTTCCGAGACGATCATCATCATGCCAATGCCCATGTTAAAAACCCGGAACATCTCTTTTTCTTCTACATGGCCGATATCCTGAATAACGGAAAATATCGGCGGAACCTCCCAGCTATTGCTGGTAATGACGCAACGGCAGACACCGGGAATGATACGCGGGATATTGTCGTAAAAACCACCGCCGGTAATATGGATCAGTCCTTTGATATTGAAACTTTTAAAAATACTCAAAAGTGATTTGACGTAAATTCGGGTTGGTTCAAGCAGTTCCAGACCGACTGTTCTTTCCAGCCCCGGTATGGAATCATTCATAGAGAGCTTGCCTTTTTCCAGGAGCACCTTGCGGGCCAGTGAAAAACCATTGCTGTGCAGACCACTTGAAGCTAGACCGATCACCCGGTCATTGATGCTGATATTGGAACCGTCGATAAGCTTATCTTGTTCAACAATACCTACGCAAAATCCAGCCAGATCATAATCGCCCGATTGATAGAAGCCCGGCATTTCCGCCGTTTCTCCGCCCAGCAGCGTGCAACCGGCCTGCTTGCAGCCCTGAACAATGCCCTCGACAATCTGCACACTCTTTTCCAGTTCGATTTTGCCTGTGGATATATAATCCAGAAAGAATAGGGGTTCCGCCCCTTGAACAATCACGTCATTGACCGACATGGCGACCAGATCAATGCCGATGGTGTCGTGCTTGTCCATCAGGTGTGCGATTTTGAGTTTTGTGCCCACCCCGTCGGTCGAAGAGACAAGGATCGGATTTTTCATTTTTGCTGCATCAAAACGGAACAATCCCCCGAAACCGCCGATGCCGGAAATCACTTCCTTGCGGGCTGTTGTTTTAATCAGGGGTTTAATGCGCTCTACAAATGCATTGGCGGTATCAATATTAACGCCGGCGTCTTTATAAGTAGATGCTTTAGATTTTACGGATTTTGTTGCCATATAACTCCATAAATTAAGATTAGTTCTTCAAGTGATAATTGATGAGATGATCTAACGTAAATCAGCGTTTGTGTCAATCATTGACTTGCACAAAAGGAAATTATTTGTTAAAAAAACTAATAATTTCCAGAAAATCATTTGCTTTGCCCGTCAATATTTCGGAGAATTAAATGGAGTCATTTAAAAAAAATCTGCAGAAAATCGAACAGCCTCTGAACTTTGCCGCAAAGGATGATTTTAGAAATCTATCCCACATTAAAGATTTAGGAAAATCGCTGACTGGTTTAATTGCTCAGCAGATTTCTGCCATCCCGCCGGTTGCAAAAAACAGTTTCGAGCCTGCCCTTGGCAATATGCTGCATATTTTTTCAGATTATGACGCGCAGGATATAACCGTTAAAAAATCAAAAATTTCTGAAGCGACGCAAATTCTGGAAAGACTCAAAAACGCCGCTGATGTCTTTGACGCACACAAACCTGTTTCCCCGCATCAGGAAGAACAAATCACCGAAAGAATAGCGGATCTGAGATTATCCGGAGAGAAACTCAACATGTCCGTACAGTTTCTTAAAGGTGTGGGGCCGAAGATGGCTGTGCGTTTCGCAGCCAAAAAAATTAATACCATAGAAGATCTGCTTTATTTTCTCCCCCGCACCTATGAAGACCGTCGGGAAATCCGGAAAATCAACAAGCTGGAAACAGGAAAAATCCAGACCATCATGGCAACTGTCGTACTGTCCGAGTTTCGCTACTACGGCAAACGAAGAATACTGGAAGTAACTGTGAGCGACCATACGGCCAATTTGACCGCCAAGTGGTTTAAAGGCCAGATGTCTTACCTGACGGGTACTTTTAAGAAAGGAACCCGGGTCATTTTCACGGGCAATGTGACACCCAATTATGCCGGTAAAACCATGATTCATCCCGACTATGAAATTCTGGAAGAAGAGGACGAGGAAAATCTTCTAAACTTCAAGCGCATCGTACCGGTGTATTCGGAAACAGAAGGCCTGCACCAGAAGTATATCCGTAAAGTCATGTATTCCGCACTGGAAAATTATTCGCGTTATGTTTCATCGCCGATTCCCATGGAAATCTGCAGGAAGCGAAACCTGCAAAATATTCATGAGGCGCTCTTGACCGTCCATTTCCCCGGACAGGACGCATTACTAGAACCCTGGATCAGCGCTCGTTCCGAGGCACACCGACGTTTGATTTATGACGAGTTTTTCTTTTTTCAACTGGGCATGGCCATCAAAAAATCCGGTCGTATTCTGGATAAGGGCATTTCGTTTTCAGTTGATGGTAATCTGCTGGAGAAATTTTATGCCTCACTGCCGTTCACGTTAACCGGCGCTCAAACAAGGGTTATTGCAGAAATTCGGCAGGATTTAAAAACAGACAATGCGATGAACCGCCTGCTGCAAGGCGATGTGGGGAGTGGAAAAACACTGGTGGCCATGTCGGCCATGATAACCGTTTGCGAAAACGGCTATCAGGCGGCGCTGATGGCGCCCACCGAAATTTTGGCCAAACAGCACTTTGCGACCCTATCGGCATGGGCTGAGCCTATCGGCCTACGCGTCGTTTTGCTCACCGGAAGCATGACAAATGCCGTTCGCAATGACGTTTTGGAGCAAATTAAATCTGGCGACGCCAACATCATTCTTGGCACACATGCTCTCATCCAGGAAGATGTTGACTTTAAGAAGCTGGGCTTTGTCGTCATCGATGAGCAGCACCGTTTTGGCGTGATGCAACGGGCGACCTTGCGCAATAAAGGAATCAATGCCGACGTCCTGGTCATGACAGCCACACCCATTCCGCGGACGCTGGCCATGACTGTTTATGGCGATCTGGATGTTTCGGTGATCGATGAAATGCCGCCGGGTAAAAAACCAGTGCGCACCGTTTTGATGGGTGAAAGTAAAAGACAGGCGGTTTACGAAACCATCCGCAAGGAGCTTGCCAAAGGTCATCAGGCATTTATTGTGTATCCATTGGTGGAACAATCAGAGAATCTGGATTTGAAAGACGCAACAAAAATGGCCGAGCATCTGCAAAAGGATATTTTTCCGGACTGTCGGGTAGGGCTGATTCATGGCAAGATGAAGGATAAAGAAAAAGACGCGGTGATGAAGGACTTTCTGGACAATAATATTTCTATTTTGGTTGCCACAACGGTCATCGAAGTCGGCATCGATGTGCCGCGCGCGTCCTTGATGGTGATTGAACATGCGGAGCGTTTCGGCCTGTCGCAACTTCATCAACTGCGCGGCCGTGTGGGCCGGCGTGATATTCCATCGAGCTGCATCCTGCTTGCCGATTATAAAGTGTCCGCGGATGCCCGCAAGCGACTTAAAGTTATGGAAAAAACCACAGATGGCTTTGCACTTGCGGAGGAAGACCTTGTCATTCGCGGTCCCGGAGATTTTCTGGGTACCCGTCAATCGGGACTTCCTGATTTCCGCATTGCCAGCATCATCCGCGACGCCCGTATTCTTAACGATGCCAAGGAAGATGCCTTCGCACTGGCCGCCCGCGATCCGTTCCTTGAAAAACCGGAACACGCCATCTTAAAAGAAGCCCTGATCATGAAATGGCAGGGCAAACTTGATCTGGCCAGGACAGGATGAGGGGAAAGTTAACATTTCAAGGATAAAGAAGATGATGGTCTCGTAGCCGTGTCGCAATGCTAATTTGTCATTGCAACGCGTGCCCTTTAGGGTAGTTCACGACAGTGAACGTTACAATCTAATCAGGCGTCGTAGTAATCTCATATGTTCGGTAACCATCCACAATTAACGATCGCCCATCGTTTGTCCGCCATCATCCTTCAGCCCTGAGCTATGCGCTATCAACCCTGCAATGTCCAAATAATACTTGCGCATGAGATGAAACTGCCTTATAATCGCTTCACATTATGAAGCGTATAATTGCAATAATCGCTTCAGGAAAGAAAAGCTCATGAAATATATCTGGCAACTCAAAAACTGGCATGATTTCACGTATGATATTGCCGCCGTGATGAAACCGCTGGGCGGGCTGCGCGTTATGCAAGGGAAACTGTTGGGTCGTGTTGCCGAACTCGATATTGGTTTGAGCGTTGATGCGCAGGCCTCCATCCTTGTGGAAGAAACCGTTCGGACAGCCGAAATTGAAGGGCAGCAGCTCAGTCGTTCAGCCGTCCGGTCTTCCGTAGCTGTCAAACTGGGCTTGCCCAAAGGCGTTGGCACGCCGGACAGACATGCCGATGGTCTCGTCGATGTTCTGTTGGACGCCGTGCGTTTTTATAATAAGCCACTGACTCTGACAAGACTCAATGGCTGGAATGCGTCGCTTTTTCCCACGGGTTATACTGGCTTGAGAAAGATTCGGGTTGGTAAGCTGCGCGGGAATGAACCGATGCAAATTATATCCGGACCGATTGGTAAGGAAAGAGTCCATTTTGAAGCCTTGCCCCGTCAGAGCCTTGATGAGGAAATGCGCTTTTTTCTGAAATGGTGGCAGACATCAGCGGATTGCATGGATGGTATATTACGCTCGGCACAGGCTCATCTGCATTTTCTTACCATCCACCCCTACGAAGACGGTAACGGACGATTGGCGCGTGCGATGACAGACATGGCGCTGGCGCAGGATGAAAAGATCAATGTCAGGTATTACAGCATTTCGTCAGAGATTGTGCGACGCCGGGATGCTTACTATAATATCCTGGAAGACGTGCAGAACTGTCGTACCGATGTGACAGCCTGGTATTTGTGGTTCATCCAATGTGTCTATTCGTCCATCGAGCAGTCCAGGGAAATGATCGCCGGTGTACTTCTGCGCCATGATTTTTGGAATAAACATGCCCAAACACTAATCACTGACCGGCAGAAAAAAGTAATCAACCGCATTCTTGAAGCTGGCCCCGGAAACTTCGAAGGCGGTCTGACCACACGAAAGTATGTCAATATTGCCGGTGTCAGCCGCGCGACGGCATTTCGGGAGATCACCGACCTTGTAGATAAAAATATTTTACAGCGTCTCTCCGGCAGCGGCCGCAATGTCCGCTACGACCTAATCTGGCCGCGCCAGGACGGAAAACAGTGAATACAAAGATGTATCACGTAGGGCGCAGTCCCCGACTGCGCCGCGATTGTGATGTTGGTTCCGGACTTTTATTGTAGGGCGCGTTCCCCGAACGCGCCTGTCCCCCGCTGGCGGGGGTGGGGGGTGGTGCACCATTCTCAATTCACTATCACCTATGCACCGAACGCCGCACCTATTATGGCGCTAATCCTTTGACATCCCGCAGGGCGAGCCCTATACTCTATTAACAAAGACACGAATACTCATTCAATCGACGATTGGCAATGCCACCGAAATCAGGAGAGCACATGGCTTTCAGCAAAATGTTTGTGAAAAAAGAGCCGACCCGCGAAGAAATTGACGCGCTTTGCGAACCGACTGTGCTGGAATTCGGCACCGACTGGTGCAACTATTGTCAGGACGCCCAGCCATTCGTCGCGAAAGCGTTTGCCGCCCACCCGAGCATAGTGCACATCAAGGTCGAAGACGGCCCCGGCCGACCGCTGGGGCGTTCCTTTCGAGTCAAACTGTGGCCGACGCTGGTGTTCCTGAAGGATGGAAAAAAGGCCGCGCGCCTGGTGCGCCCGGAAAGCCTGCTGGCAATCGAGCAGGCCATGCAAAAGATCGAACCACGGCGCAGTACCCCCTGGTGATGAAAGAATCTCGCAAACATGGAGAGAAACACTGCCATTGACTAAAGGAAGATTTTTCAATGGATGTAAAATATAAAAGGTGCAGGTCAAATGCTGCAAGCGGCCGCAAGGCCAATGCGCAGTCTACGCGTTACATATCATCTTCAGATAAAGTCTATCGAATCCCCGCAATCTCATGCAGCGCCGAAAGAAGGTAAGTCATCTCGCTTTCGGAAAGGTAGTAGTGTGGAGAAAGACGGACCGCGCCGTTTACCGTCCCTGTCGCGTCCGCCGGAAACCCTTCCGAGGCATGCTTGGCGTGTATGGCGTACTGATCCCGCAGCGTGCTGTAGACCGTTTCCGACGGGATTCCCCGAACGCGGAAACAAGTCATGAAGCAGCTCAGAGACGGATCGACGGGGGTGATCATTTCGAACTTGTCGGGATACGTTAAAAGGTCGGTCCTGATGCGCTCTCCTATCGAGAGCAGCCGGCTTGTAATATTCTCCATCCCCAGCCGTGTCACCTGCGCCAGCGCGTCCATCAGAGGCAGAACGTTGGTATACGCAACAACGCCCCCCTTGCGCTGCGGAAAATGCCTTTGCAGATTTGCCGGGCTGTAATAATTATCGTCCACAATCGTGGGCCAAAACGAAGACAAGGTTGCCAGCAGGCGGGGGTGAACAGTCAGGAAACCGGACCCGACCGGCCCGCACAGGTACTTATGTCCATTGACCACCAGGGCGTCGCAGTCCAGGGCTTGCACGTCCAGAGGGATGACGGTAAACGCCTGGGCGCCGTCGACAACGGAGATAGCCCCAAAGCTGCGGGCCAGGGCGCAAATATCGCGGGCCGGGAGGATATGACCCGTCGAGCAGGTGATGGCGGGAAAGCTGATGACCCGAACAGGGCCGCCGGCGCCGGTGCAGGCCGATCGGAATCGTTCCACAAGATTGGCCCGCCAGGTGGTCTCGGTGTCTCCGGGACTGATCAGAGGGACCTGGATCACCCGCGCGCCGTAGCGATCCGCCTGGAGCTTCCACATCGTCAGTCCGCCGGTGTGCTCGTGGTCGGTGGTGATGATCACGTCGCCCGCCGAAAAGGTAATGCCATTGGCGACAAGCGACATGCCCTCCGTGACCGAACTGACCATTGCGCTGTAGCGCCCGACAGAAGTTGGCGTGGTATGAGCGTTGGCCAGCGTGGCGAAGGCGTCGTGCAGGGGGGAGAGAGACCGGATGATCTCCGCCACAAAACGGTCCAGGTAGCAACCCTGGGCCATGATGCCGCCGACAGCGGACATGCGCTGCTGCACGGCCTTAAGCGTTGTCCCGAACGTCGAATTGTTCACATACAGGTATGAGGAACTGAGGGTGAAATCATTCTGACGCACCGCCTGCCAGAAATCGGGATCGGCTGCTGCCTGCGACGAAGCGCAGCCGGACATCTGGGCCGCCAGAAGCGAGGCGACCCCCGCGCCGATAACAGTCTTTCCCGAAAGCTGCAGGAATTCCCTTCTATTGTATCCGTCTTCGATATCGCCCATAACACCCCCGTCATCTCATCATCGCATCCGGAACTTTTAGCTTTTTGTTAAATGAAACTTTTGCATCAAAGTATTGTTCAGGTCGTAAAAAGAGCACGCTGGAAAAGCATCGGGAGTATAACGGGGAGCATGCCGAAAATCAAGCACGATAGCTCCTTGCCACCCGTGCGCCGCCGGACCAGGTTGCGTGCCCCCGCCGGTGGGGGCAGGGGGTGGTGCTTCATTGTCTATTCACCATTCACCATCCACTATCAACTAATTGCCTTTTCCCTTGCAATGTGTTTTTAAAGTTGTAATATGACGGGCAATTAAAAAAACCTAGCGGGATCTGAAAACTTATATTTCAAGACCTGACCATAATCATTCCCTGACAGACAAATTGGCTTTTTTTCGAAATAAAAACTTAACCATTTTACATGGAATTATGTCAAAAATTAGATGGCATATATTCGTATATAATTGTAACTATTCGTTATTGAGGCAGATAAATAGAATATTTGTAATTCGCAGAGGAATGATACTGCTAGGCAATAAACATATTAATGAACAGAAATGTCATTATTGTATAAAATAGTTATTGACAATTATCGTTTATTTAGTTAGTATTTAGCCGTAACGTCATTATTGCATATTATTTAGGCGGTAGGAAGTGAAGGCTTTATTAAAGGACATCGCATCAATTCAAATGGGTTATTCATTCCGTTCGCGTCTTCAAGCCACTACGTTGGGCTCAGTCTCCGTAATACAGATGAAAGATCTAACGGATGAGAATATTGTCAATTGCAACAGTTTAACGCTGACTGACATCAGCAAATTCAATGAAAATCATTATGTAAGAAAAGGCGATCTAATCTTCCGGTCACGTGGCCTATCTGCAACATCCGCTATAGTTGCAGATGGTCCGGGCATTGCCGTGCTATCCTCGCCGCTTTTCAAAATCAGGTTGACCCGGCCTGATGTTTTGCCCGAATATCTGAATTGGTTTATCAGTCAGTTGCCCGCGCAGATTTTTCTGGCAAGCCATGCAAAGGGTACAACACAACAGATGATAAGCAAGGAAACATTGGAACAGCTTGAAGTTCTTTTACCGCCGCTGGAAAAGCAAAAAAGCATCATTGCTCTGGCTACACTGGCCGATGATGAGCAACGCATCATGAAACAACTGGCGATAAAACGTAAACAATATATTTCAGCAACCTTAATTCGTGAAGCCAGAGGAGAATAAATAGATGAATGGAAAAATCGATCAGAAAGACATCAACAATGCGGCATGGGCGGCCTGCGACACCTTTCGTGGCGTGGTCGATCCCGCGCAATACAAAGATTACATTCTGGTGATGCTGTTCGTTAAATACATATCAGACACATGGAAAGATCACTATGAGCAATACCGCAAACAGTATGGCGATGACGATGCGCGTATTCGCCGCAAGTTGGAACGCGAGCGCTTTGTTCTGCCCTATGCAGAATTAAAAGATCATGAAACCGGAAAAGTGACTGACCGGTTCCTTGCCGATTTTTACAACCTGTATGAGCGGCGCGGAGCCGCAAATATCGGCGAACTGATCAACATCACGTTCGATGCTATTGAAGAAGCCAATAAATCAAAACTTGAAGGCGTTTTCCGCAATATCGATTTCAACAGCGAAGCAAATCTTGGAAGGACCAAAGACAGAAACCGCCGCCTGAAAAACCTGCTGGAAGATTTCAATAAACCACAACTGGACATGAGCCCTAGCAAGGTTTCCGAAGATGTTATCGGTAATACCTACATTTATCTGATCGAACGATTTGCCACCGATGCCGGTAAAAAAGCCGGGGAGTTTTACACACCGCATAAAGTATCTGAGCTGGTTGCAAAGCTCGCCAGACCCAAATCCGGCAACCGTATTTGCGATCCAGCCTGCGGTTCCGGCGGACTGCTCATCGAGGCAGCACTGGAAGTCGGTGACAAGAATTTTGCCCTCTTCGGCATGGAATCCAATGGCAGCACTTGGGCGCTTGCCCGGATGAACATGTTTTTGCATGGTGCGGACAGCGCTCGAATTGAATGGTGCGATACGCTGGTCAGTCCTGCGCTGGTTGAAAACGACCGCCTGATGAAATTTGATATTGTTGTCGCCAATCCTCCTTTTTCTCTGGACAAATGGGGCGCGGAAGAAGCCGAAAGCGACCGATTCAATCGCTTCTGGCGTGGTGTTCCGCCCAAGAGCAAAGGCGATTGGGCGTTTATCAGCCACATGGTGGAAGCCGCGCTGGAGAAAGAAGGGCGCGTGGCCGTTGTGGTTCCGCACGGCGTATTGTTTCGCGGCGCAGCCGAAGGACGGATTCGCGCAAAAATGATTGAAGAAAATTTGCTGGACGCTGTCGTCGGCCTGCCGGGAAATCTCTTCCCGACTACATCTATTCCCGTTGCCATATTGGTCTTTGACCGCAGTCGCGAAAAAGGCGGCAAAAACCACAATCGCAAAGACGTCATTTTTATTGATGCCAGCCGCGACTATCTGCCGGGAAAAAATCAAAACGCCCTGTCCGACGAGCATCTTCAAGAGATTATCGAAACGGTAAAAGAGCGAAAAACCATCGAGAAATATGCGCATGTGGCAGCTCTTGACGAGATCAAAGAAAACGATTTCAACCTCAATATCCCCCGATATGTCGATACCTTTGAGGAAGAAGCGGAAATCGATATTGACGCCGTGCAACTGGAGATCGATCAACTGGAAAAGGAACTTGCAGACGTGCGGGTAAAGATGGCGCGGATGCTCAAAGAGATTGAACGATAACAACGGAGAATATAAATGACTGATAACCTTCCGGTAAAAAGTGAATTTCTCGTTTATCAAACCGAAGATGGAAGAATCAAGATTGATGTGCGGCTGGAAGATGAGACCGTCTGGCTTACACAACAGATTATGGCTGATCTCTTCCAGACCACACAGCAGAATGTCAGTCTCCATATTCGGAACATATACGAAGAAGGCGAATTGAATGAGGATTCAACTCACAAGAAATACTTGTCAGTTCGGCGGGAGGGTAAAAGATCGATCAAACGGCAACTCGATTATTACAATCTGGATATGATCATCTCCGTTGGCTACCGGGTGAAAAGCCACGTTGCCACCCGTTTCCGCATCTGGGCTACGCAACGGCTCAAGGAGTATATTGTCAAGGGCTTTGTCATGGATGACGAGCGATTGAAAAATCCGCCTGTTGCCGGTTCCGCTATTCCCGATTACTTCGACGAAATGCTGGAACGCATCCGCGACATCCGCGCCAGCGAACGACGGATGTATCTGCGCGTAAAAGAAATCTTTGTGATGGCAGGCGATTACGACCCGTCCTGGTCCGAGACAAATAAGTTTTTCAGCATTATCCAAAACAAACTTCATTTTGCCGCAACCGGTTTGACGGCGGCAGAACTAATTAAAGGCCGCGCCGATCACAGCCAACCCAATATGGGACTGACAAGCTGGAAGGCGGGCGAAGTCCGCAAAACGGATGTGACAATCGCCAAGAATTATCTCAAAGAAGAAGAAATCGATGGACTGAACCGGATTGTTGTCATGTGGCTGGACTATGCCGAAGATCAGGCCAAACGCCGTAAGCAGGTTTTCATGAAAGACTGGGAACAAAAGCTCGATGAATTTTTGAAATTCAATGATCGCAAGGTGCTCCCCGATGCCGGAAGTGTCAGCAAGAAGGATGCGGATGGGTTTGCCAAAGATGAATACGACCGCTTTGCCGAGCGCCGCCGGGACTACAAGGAATCAATTGGAGAAGAGGAATCTATCAAGCAATTGGAAGAAGCTGCAAAGCAATTGGGGCACGGGCGGAAGAAACTGGAGGATGGGGAATGAGGAAACACGTCAAATTGGGGGATATTGCCAATATATATTCTGGTGGAACCCCATCGCGCACTAAGCCAAACTTCTGGGGCGGCAACATTCCGTGGGTTAAAACGACACAAATTCAGAACTGTGTAATTACCGAGAAGGATGTTGATGAATGGATTACACCTGAGGGCATGAAAAAATCCTCCGCAAAGATGGTCCCGAGAGGTACGATTCTAATGGCAATGTATGGCCAGGGTAAGACACGTGGACAAGTCGCAGTGCTTGGAATAGATGCAACCATTAACCAAGCATGTGCTGCGATTATTGTAAAAGATAGTGCTGATAGCAACTATATTTATCAGCAACTTCTTTATCGGTATTCATCAATCCGTAATCTGAGCAACACAGGTAGTCAGGAAAATCTGAATTCTGCACTGATTAAGTCTATTGCTTTCTCCTTACCTGATTTGATATCGCAAAAAAATATAGCTATTCTGCTTTCTATTTGGGACCGGGCCATCGACAAGGCTGGACGGCTGATTGCAGTCAAGGAGAAGAAATTTGTATCTCTATCTAACAGATGTCTTTTTGGCGGCAATCCGCTTACCATGGATGTTTCAAAGAATACACGATGGTTTTCCGTACCTGCGCACTGGAAAATAGTGCGGATAGGGAGTGTAGCTAAAGAAGTAAAATCAACTAATGGCTCAGTAAAAAAAATACCAGTTCTTTCCTGCACCAAATACGACGGCTTAGTGGATTCTCTGACATACTTTGACAAACAGATATTCAGTGTGGACAGATCCAATTACAAGGTAGTGTCACGCGGCCAGTTTGCCTATGCAACCAATCACATTGAAGAAGGCTCTATCGGTTATCAAGAACTTTATGAAAAAGGGCTGGTAAGCCCGATGTACACAGTATTTCAAACGGACAACAGCATCGATGACACCTATCTTTATCAGGTTTTGAAAACAAATATTTATTTACATATCTTCCGAGTAAATACCAGCTCATCAGTCGACAGAAGGGGCAGCTTGAGATGGAAAGAATTTGCCAAACTTCCTGTTCCTTTGCCGCCAATGAATGAGCAGAAAAAGATATCCACATTACTAAAAACTGCACGACAAGAAATCGACTTTCTAAAAAAACAACTGGAAGCCTACCGTCAACAAAAACGCGGTCTCATGCAAAAATTACTAACTGGCCAATGGCGAGTGAAAATTAAAGAGGAGCATATCGGTAATGGATGATAAAAAACCGTTTTCTCGAGAGACGCTGAATGAAATATTCAAAATATCACCTCATAAACCAGATCGGGTTATTTCACGCGAATGCGGCTGGCTAGAGTTTAAAGAATCATTTGGTTGGAACAGTCTGCCCAAATATATGAAGACATTTGCTGCATTCGCGAATGTAAAAGGTGGTTATATTGTTTTTGGAATAGCCAACAGTCCACACATTTTGAAAGGCCTGAAGGGCAATAATCTTTTATCTTTTGAAGAGCTGCAACCTGAACGATTGTCACAAACGCTTAATGATCATTTTTCGCCTGAAATAGAATGGGATATTCAACAACACGAATTAGATGAAAATATATATGGGATACTCTGCATACATGAGTCTAAACATAAGCCGGTAATTTGCTGCCAAGATTCCGGGAAGGATTTGAAAGAAGGGGATATCTATTATCGCTATCGTGGACGTTCAGAACGGATAAAATATCCAGAACTTCGCAGTATTCTGGAGATCAATCGCAATCATGAACAACAAGTATGGATGCGGCATGTTGCTAATATTGCACGTATCGGTGTTCGGGATGCCGGTGTTTTTGATCTAAAGACAGGACAAGTTACTGGATCGGGCGGGGCTTTCTTAATAGATGAATCTCTGCTTAGTCAACTATCTTTTATTAAAGAAGGCGAGTTTACAGAGGTAAAAGGCAAGCCTGCCCTTAAATTGATTGGTAGTCTGAAGTCGGTAGATGGCATTAATTCTAGTGTTATTAAGAAACAAATTGTAAAAACAAAAGGTATTCGCATAAGCGATATTGTTTTGTGTTTTTTAAACCAAGAAGATGTTTTGGAACCGCAGGAATATATCAAACAGATTTGCTTTGAAACAAGCGCGAATCTTCCATTCTATTATTACGTCCACAAGGCCGGCATAAGTCACGATGCGACTGTTGAAATGCTTAATGCCGTTGTGTCACGTTCAAATGCAAAAACAAAACTTATCAAACGGATAGTTGAACAAACGACACAGCGGTTAAAACCTGCTTCCGATGATAATATTAAAAGTAAAGAAAAGCTTGAATATGTAAGACAATTAATTGACAATTCAGTCGATCTCTCAATATCAGGCAAAAATCTGGAGTACTGCCTTCAAGCCGTTCGATTACTTTCCGCAGATGACATTCTAAAACACAGTCCTTACCTTTGTGAATTGTTAAAAACATGCTTTAACAAGCACTATGCATCCGCTAAAGGCCCAGTGGCTGACAATATGCGCCGTGCAATATGTTGGATTGATGAGGCTCTGTTTAAAGAACCGAAAAAGCCAACGCCCAGTAAACATAAGTTACTAAGGAGACGCGCGTGACCACATTCCGTTTCAACGAAAAATATTTATCCCAGATTCCCGCCCTGCAGATACTCATCAGTCTAGGCTTTGAATACCTGCCGCCGGAAAAAGCCTTTGCCGAGCGTCAGGGGAAAACCGGCAATGTGCTGTTGGAAGGGATTCTGCGAAATCAACTCAAACAACTCAACCGCATCAACTACAAAAGCAATGAATATCTATTCAGCGAGGAAAATATTCAGACGGCCATTCAGACACTAAAGAATATCAAGAATGACGGACCACACAAAACAAATGAGACTGTGTATGATCTGATCACGCTGGGCAAGTCACTGGAGCAATCCATTGAGGGTGATTCTAAAAGTTTTACACTGAATTATATTGACTGGAAAAACTGGCAGCGCAATGTCTTTCATGTGGCTGCGGAATTCAAAGTGGCACGCTCCCGCAGCAATGAAACGGCACGTCCTGACATCGTCTTGTTTGTTAACGGCATACCGCTTGCGGTCATCGAATGCAAGGCGCCGGATGTGGAAATCGATCAGGCTGTTTCTCAGTCTATCCGCAACCAGGGCGATGAGTACATTCCACGGCTGTTTTCCTATGTGCAGTTGGTGATGGCTGTCAATAAAAACGAGGCGAAGTATGCAACGGCGGGGACGTCGGCTCGGTTCTGGAGTATTTGGAAAGAACTGCGGGATGCGGAAAATGATGTTGCCACCTGCGTTGAAAATAATCTTACGCCTGTGCAAAAGGATCAACTCTTCCAAGGCGACTTTGCCGTGGCTCGTTCTTTCTTTGATGAACTGGAAAAGGAAGATAAACGTCTTGTGACCGAGCAGGACAAGGCGCTCTACAGCTTGTGCCGCCCGGAACGGCTGTTGGAGATGGCTTTCAAGTTTACGGTCTTTGACGGCGGTGTCAAGAAGATTGCCCACTATCAACAGTATTTTGTTGTGAAATCTACTCTGGAACGTATCAAACAATCGGATGGCGAAGGCAGGCGGCAGGGCGGTATTATCTGGCATACGCAAGGGTCGGGCAAGTCTCTGACGATGGTGATGTTGACGCGTAATCTGGCGCTGGACCCGGATGTGCCCAATCCCCGCATTGTACTGGTGACTGATCGTGACGATCTGGACAAACAACTGGGCAATACCTTTGCCGCCTGCGGGCTTGATCCGAATCGCGCCACGTCAGGGCGTCATCTGCTGGACCTGGTGTCGGAACAAAAAGTGGGCATTGTGACCACGCTGATTCATAAGTTTGACAAGGCGTTAAACCAAAAGAAATTTCAGGACGATTCGCGTGATATTTTCATGCTCGTCGATGAAAGCCATCGGACAAATTTTGGTTCTTTTTCGGCGCGAATGCGCCAGATGTTTCCCAATGCCTGCTACCTGGGCTTTACCGGCACGCCGCTTCTTAAAAAAGAAAAGAACAACTTCATTAAATTCGGCGGGCTGATTGAACCACATTATTCCATTCATCAGGCGGTGGAAGACGGGTCGGTTGTGCCTCTGCTCTATGAAGGCCGATATGTGGAGATGGAGCAGAACAAAGAGGCCATCGACCGCTGGTTTGATCGTCACACACAGGGACTGACCAAAGAGCAAAAAGCCGATCTGAAGAGGAAATATGCCCGTGCCGCAATGCTCAATAAAGCCGATCAGGTCATTTACATGCGCGCCTTCGATATCAGCGAACATTACCGCGCTGCCTGGCAGGGAACCGGTTTCAAGGCGCAGTTGGTCGCGCCCGGCAAGGCCGCCGCACTCGCGTATCAGGAACATCTGACAAACATCGGGTTTGTCAGCTCGGAAGTGGTGATTTCCGCGCCGGATACTCGGGAAGGCTACGAAGAGACGGATGAAGAGCCCACGGATGAAGTGGTCAAATTCTGGCAGAAAATGATGAAGCGCTACGGTAGCGAAGAAGAATACAACAAGCAGATTATCAACCAGTTTAAAAACGGATCAGAGCCGGAAATATTGATTGTCGTGAGCAAGCTCTTGACCGGCTTTGATGCGCCGCGCAATGTGGCCATCTATCTGTGCAAGGAGATCAAAGAGCATTCGCTGTTGCAGGCTATTGCCCGCGTCAACAGGCGGGAAGAAAATAAAGAGTATGGGTATGTAGTTGATTATGTCGGCCTGCTGGGTGAACTGGACAAGGCATTAACAATGTATAGCGCTTTCGAAGGCTTTGATGAGGACGATTTGGCGGGTGCGCTGACGTCGGTCAATGTCGAAGTTGAAAATTTACCCCAGCGCTATTCCCATCTCTGGGATGTCTTTAAGGAAATAAAGAACAGTGGCGATGAAGAGGCCTATGAACGATTGCTGGCTGATATTGCTCTACGTGAAGAGTTTTATCAACGACTGATGGAATACAGCAAAACCCTCGGCATTGCGCTCTCCACGGAAGCGTTCGTCATGAAGATTGATGATGGACGGCTGAAACGCTACAAATCTGATTTGAGGCGCTTCCAGAAACTCAAAGCATCCGTCAAGCTGCGCTACGCGGAAGCCGTCGACTATCGTGATTACGAACCAAAAATCAAGAAACTGCTGGACACGCATATTCAGGCCAATGAAGTTATCCAATTGAATGAGCCGGTGAATATCTTTGATGCAAATATGTTCACGATGGTGAAGGAAGAACAGGGCGTTTATGGCAAAACAACGGCGGCCAAAGCGGATACCATTGCTTTCGCCACCAAAAAGGTTATTACGGAAAAAATGGCCGAAGACCCGGCTTTCTATGAAAAGTTTTCCAAGTTGATTCAGCAGGCAATAGAGGATTTCCGGGCGAAGCGTCTGTCGGACTTAGAATACCTCAATAAAGCGATAGAAATTCGTAACAAGGTCACTACCCGGCATCATGACGACATGCCTTCTGTCCTGGAAGGCAAAGAGGACGCAATGGCCTATTACGGTGTCATCAAACCGCTCTTTGAGCAGCAGAAAATATCACGAGAGATGTGTGAATCCATTGGTGCGGATACGGCATTGGCTATACAAGATATATTGGATCGCCACTGGAAAGTTCAATTCTGGGACGATGATGATACTCAAAATCGCGTTATCGATGACATTGACGATTATCTCATTGATGAAGTCAGAAACAAAAAACAGATGAACATCAGCTTTGAACAGATTGATGATATTATTGCGCGCGTTATGAAAGTGGCTGAGAGCAGGAGACGTCAATGAGATTGTCCCATGGCGTCGTCTCCTATGGCAGAGAAAAAATTGAATTCAGTTTCTGTCATGTTGATCGGAAAACACTCGAAATCGCTGTTCATCCTAATCAAACCGTTGTTGTCAAAGCGCCACTGGGTGTTGAATCGGCTGAAGTGCAAAGACGTGTCGCCAAACGTGCAAGGTGGATCATCAAGCAAAGAAATTATTTCCGACAATTTGAACCCCGGACGCCAGCCCGCTGCTATGTTGGCGGTGAAACGCATCTTTATCTGGGAAAGCGTTATCGCCTAAAAATCAGCAGCGAGAATCAAGATTCAGTTAAATTGTTAAAAGGATATTTTGAAATTCAGGTTAAAGGGCGCGTTACTTCGGACAAGGTCAAATGTTTACTAGATGGATGGTACGCTAAAAAGGCTTCATCAAAATTCCGAGAGAGTTTAGACTATTGCTGGCCCCGCTTTAAGAAGCTTTCAGTCGTGCAGCCAAGGCTGCAAATCAAACGCTTAAAGAAACGCTGGGGCAGCTTATCCGGCAGGGGCACACTTACCTTAAACACTGATCTGATCCGTGCATCCAAGGGATGCATTAATTATGTTATTACACATGAGTTGTGTCATCTGCAAAGTAAAGTTCATGGACCGAAGTTTTATAAAACATTGGAAAGAATAATGCCAGATTGGAAAAAGCGGAAACAAAAATTGGAACTAACCTTGGTTTAGGATAATTCCGGTGACATAAAAAATAATTACAATCATAAGAATAGTACGAATAGGATCAGGTCTTGAAATATCAGTTTTCATCATCTAACCTAGGCATCAATAAAACGAGAGGCATTTTCAGGATGATGTTTTCTGAAACAAGCAGACAGAAATTTACCGGTAACCATGCGCTATAACCCTTTTCAAATTTTCAAAGAAAGCAAATCACCGGCCGGGCTCTATGCTCGCAAGAATTGGCTTGGCGAATCTGAAAATCCTTTGTGGCAAAGTGATTTCAATCAAACCGTTTCTTCCCTGCTGGAGGGGCAGGCCGCCGATGGTTCGTGGGGCCAATCGCCCATTGAGACCGTCAGGCGTTTGTTTGGTTTGCATCTGACCTTGCGCGATCGCACGGAAGACATCCGTAAGGCCCTGGACTGGCTTAGCTCTCAGATATTAACGGATGACCTGTCGGGACCGTATCTGGAAGATTTGTCAGCCGATGCATTTCGGGGATTGCCTTTTATCAATGCAAAGCAGCCATTGGTATTTGTTTGCGCGACACTTTTTCTGGCTTCTGTATTCCATTTGGAAAACGATGAGGCAGTTGAAGCGCACTACCTGCTCTTAATGCAATGGCTTGCCAGACATGCGGAAAATTCAGAGCTCTGTCCTGAGAAAAGCAATGTTTTGCGAGCATTGATCGTTCATCCGGTTTATGCAAATGACCTGGGTACTATGAACTTGGTCGATGATTTGGCAAATATTCAAAAACCGTCAGGCGTATGGCCTTCGCCCATACCATTTTTCCAAACCTTGAATGCCCTGGCCCATCTGAATTCCGAAGCGGCGAATCGTCAGTGCCTTGCGGCATTTCCTCTTTTATCAAACGTACAGAAAAAAGACGGCGCATGGGGCAGCGAAGATCGGGAATGGAACACGTTTCTGGTTGTCCACGCGTTGAAGAATAAACAATGTTTGTGAGAAGTGAATGGTGGATAGTGACTGGTGAATAGTGACTGGTGAACTACCCCCCACCCATGCCAGCGGGGGGCACGGGGTAATGAAACTTACCCGTAAAAAGAAGCGCATGAACTTCAAAGGCGTGGACATCGACTATCCCGTGGATTGTTTTATTTGTCCGACTTGTGGTTTGGAGGCTGCAACATTAACCCAGAGTGCGGATATACAAAGAAGCATATCGGATGCCTATCGGAAGAAAGTGGGATTGATGACCGGCAGCGAAATAGTTGAAGGTCGAAAAAGGAAGAATTTGAGCCAGGAAAAGCTGGCGAAAATGATGAAGGTTGGAATTGCCAGCATAAAACGCTGGGAAACCGGCATCATCCAAAGCCAATCCATGAATAAAATGCTTCTTCAGGCAGTGTCCGGAGAAGCGTGCGGTGATTTTTTGACGGGCAATCGATCATTATCCATTCCCCGGATCAAGCTGGCTCTGCGCTACCTTGAAAAAGTCACGGATATGAAAATACTCAAAGAAAATGACAGGTTTTTGTATGCCGCAAAATATATGTGGTACATTGATATGGCAGCTTACAAGCAAACCGGACAAAGCGTGACCGGGGCAACCTATACCGCGCTGCCGATGGGGCCGCAGTTAAACAACTACAAGGATTTGGTAGCAGAAATCATCAAAGCACCCGAGAAACAGGCAGAACCACTGACTGAAGAAGAAAAGCTTATCATTGAGAAAGTTGCGCATTCGTTTCCCACCACGAAACGCGTTTATGATGCTTCCCATCGAGAAGTCGTATGGCAAGAAAAGTCTCCGGGACAATTCATTCCCTATTCGGATGCTTTTAGGTTAACTGAATTGTAGTTGTGGGGTCGCGGCGACGTTGGTCGAAATCGAAAAAGAGCAATAATGCGGGAAACCGGAAATAAGGTACAGTCGGTCCCATTAATATTAAAATAATTTAAAGGAGAAAAATACATGCTACAGATGGATCTCAACACGCTATTTTCATTACAGGGTAAAGTCGCTATGGTCACTGGCGGATCACGGGGAATCGGTAAAATGATCACCCAGGGCCTGCTGCAGGCTGGCGCTAAAGTCTATATCACGGCAAGAAAAAAAGCGGTCTGCGAAGAAGCGGCAAAGGAGCTTTCCGTTTTTGGTCCGTGCATTGCCATCGCATCCGATATTGGCACGCCCGAAGGCCGGGCAGAGCTTCTGCAGGCATTGGGCCAAAAAGAAGATAAGCTCCACATTTTGATCAACAATGCCGGCACAAACTGGGGTGGGGAATTTGACAAGTATCCGGACGAAGCCTTTGAGAAAGTCCTTCATCTGAATGTCAGCGCCGTATTTTCCATGACCCGGGATTTTATTCGTTTGCTCGAGCGCGCGGCGACCAGCGAAGATCCGGCTCGGGTGATCAATATTGGCTCCATGGACGGCCTCCATATCCCAACGGTCGCCCACACCGGTACCTTTGCCTATACATCTAGCAAAGCAGCGGTGCATCATCTGACCCGGAATCTGGCAGTAACGCTCGCGCCGCGTCACATCACCGTGAACGCCATCGCACCTGGTTTTTTCCCGAGCAAGATGACGGAATTCGTCTTCGACAAGCATCTGGCGGATATCGAAGAAAACAGCCTGCAGAAGCGTGTAGGAAAACCCGAGGAAATGGCCGCTATCGCCATTTATCTGTGCTCCAAAGGCGGCGCCTACACGAACGGAGCGGTGATTCCCGTTGATGGCGGAACTTCCATCAACCACCAGCATGTGAGATTTTAGACGGTTTATAGAGAAGTTTGAGGGTAATCGATGAACAGGGGGCATTGTGGACTGGGAATGACGATTTATTTCTGGAGCATATAAGAAAAATCGTGTAGATTACAGCTGCACGTATGCGTTTTGTCCGGAATGAGACTGTGGTGCAGGTAGTGAGGGGAGACATCCTTAAGAACTGATGAGGCGGAAGATGAATATCTTGAAGACAGGCGTTGTGGTTGTCGCGGCATTATTTTCCTTCACATGTCTTTTCAGCAGCTTTGCGATTGCGGAGAATACGGTTGCCGGGACAGAAGAAATTACCGGCAAAGAAATCCAAAACAAAAGAACGGGAAAACAAACCGGGGTAAAAAAGAACCGTTGCGGGAAAATAGAAAAAACGGTGATCACGGGAAGCATTGAACAACGGAGCGCTGCTTTGCAGGCGTCCTTCCGGAAGGCCGGAATCAGCCCCGATGAGATTGATGAAATATTTTCCGACGAGCGGATCGAGATCTACTACAATATATATTTGTCATCGGTACCGAAAGAAGGCGAGACGAAAAAGAGGAAGCTGAGTTACTTCGATGAGGAGTTCGGCCTGCTCAAACCGGAGTCCATTGAATCCGGAAAAAGAATAATAGCGGAACACAAAGAACTCTTTGAGAGGCTGGAAAGTTTCTATGGTATTCCCGCCAATTATATTGTGGCTATTATCAGGGTAGAAACGAATTTCAAAGAACATCTCGGCGAATACAGGGTTTTCAATTCCCTTTATACGATGGCCATGCTCAGTAAAAGAGCAAAGCGTGTTAACATGGCCAGTAAAGAACTGGTCACCTGGGTAAAGATGTGCAGGCAAAGGGGCATCGACCCGTTTACCGTGAAAGGTTCCTGGGCCGGCGCCTTTGGCATTCCCCAGTTTATGCCTTCATCGTATGTTATTTTTGCCGTGGATCATAATAACGACGGGATAATCGATCTGTATGATTATCCCGATGCTTTTGCCAGCGTCGCCAATTACCTCCGTCGTGTGGGCTGGAAAACCGGCAACGAGAAAAAAATGCGCCAGGCCGTCTATCGTTACAACCATCAAAAAGCCTACGTCAACGCCGTCTTTGCGTATGCGGAGAGCTTCTGAAAAATCCATGTGTGATAAGGGTCAGTGAATTAGAACGGAAATACCAAGGCGCATTCGGGGATAACCTGACCACCTAATACCCTGAAGGGCACACGAGGTGGCACGAGGTCACGCGATGCGCCCTACAGAGATAACGGGGTCTGCGACAAATTTATGGGCGAGAGCTTTGAATAATCGCCAATTCTGTCATTTCGACCGTAGGGAGAAATCTTTAACAGTTCATAATATCTGAGATTTCTCGTCGCTCTCGCTCCTCGAAATGACAATTGTCAAAGG
>JAUYFM010000029.1 GCA_030690945.1 Smithellaceae bacterium
ACCCCGAAGGGGTTTCACGTCTATAGCTAATTGTGTCAACATACGTGCGACCCCGATGGGGTCGTAGATTGTTTTTGGATATGTATTTCTATAAACCTATTATCCCTATGGGATAAAATGGATTTTTAAAGGAATAGACTATTAGTCTTGGTAAGTGAGATTGCTTCCCCTGTTTTTATGATTAGGAAATGGAATAAAGGGTGGCAAGACCCCTTGCTCTAGAAAAGTTGGGTAACCTTACGGGGAAGTTTCTTAGGAGGCCAAAAGCCGACGAAGCAATCCAGTATGATAAATGCCAAAATATTGAGCCAATTGCAAAACTATTTCGTTCATGGTTCGACAAGCTCACCACGAACGGAATATCAATATGTTACACCGGTCACCCTGAGCCCTGAGCTTGCCGAAGGGTCGAAGGGTAAGAGGACTTTTGCAATTGGCTCTCTTCAGTGGAATTACCATTTTTCTGAATGCCGGATAAATCATCTGAAAGAACTCAAAAAATAACTTATTTGCCTTGACTTTAGTCTTTGTTTGGTTTAATACTCACATTGACCTTTAGTCAGTAATTGACCAAAACCCAGCAGGTGGCTAAAAGTTATCCCTCGGGGTTCAGAGTTTTTTCCCCTTGAGCGGCAGAAATTGATACCCGGGTGTATCCGCAGGGCAAAATCAATTTCAATCCCGCTGTTGCGGGACGAGCGTCATTTCTCCGCAGCGAGTTCGCGATATAATGACGTTCATTTCATTCCTCGACAGCGAGCTCGCGAGGTGGTTGATTAATTGTTTTGACTTCTCTTCAAAGTGGAAAGGGAGCCACAGAATGCCTGAAGTCTTTACCATCATATTTTTCGTTGCATGGCTTCATGATCGAAAAGTAGCATCAAGAGTAAAAGCTTCATCGGACTGTTTCAATAGCCCGATTATTTATCAAGACTTACATCTTTTTTTCATCCCAGTAAAATTATTAAAACAAACAAAAAAACTCCTCGCTGGATTTTCTACGGCGATGCGTTTTTCGCTGTCGGAAATATATTGGAGAAAGGATGTGGTAAGCTCGCCATTATAGTTTAAGCTGACATGTGAACCGGTAGACGGTTCATGAAATATCGAATGAGGTATGAATGTTAATGGAGGCGCAGCTTGGCCTCAAACAATTTATGGGCCGTAAAACAAATTGGCGGTTCATAAGAAAGAGAAGGAGGAGAATAATGTCATTAAAGATCAAAAAAGCGGCTGTTTTAGGTGCGGGAGTCATGGGTGCGGGTATCGCGGCTCATCTGACTAATGCCGGTATCGAGTGTTACCTTCTCGATATCATTCCATTTGAACTGACGGATGACGACAAGAAAAAGGGCCTGACGGAAAAGAGCCCCGCATGGCGTAATCGCTTCGCGGCAAACGGTCTGGCCGGCGTCACGAAATCAAAACCCGCCAGTTTCTTTACCAAGAAGAACGCGTCCATGGTCAAAATCGGTAACTTTGAAGACAATTTGAAGTGGCTGGCCGATGTGGACTGGGTTTGCGAGGTTGTTGTAGAAAACCTCAAAATCAAACAGGACCTTTTTGCAAAAGTAGAAAAGGTTATCAAACCGACCTGTATTGTTTCGACGAATACCTCCGGCATTCCCATTAAAGACATCAGCGAAAAATTCAGCGCCAATCTGAAAAAACATTTTCTGGGAACGCACTTTTTCAACCCTCCCCGCTACATGAAATTGATGGAAATCATCCCCGGCGTGGATACAGATAAAGAAATCGTTGATTACATGGTGAAATTCAGCGAGGAGACGCTGGGAAAGGGCGTCGTTATTTGTAAGGACAGCCCCAATTTTGTTGGCAACCGCATCGGTGTGTTCGATTTATCTGATTGCATTAAAATAATGCTTGAACAGAAACTGAAAATTGATGAAGTGGACGCCATTGTCGGTAAAGCCCTTGGTCATCCCGGCACGGCCGTCTTCGGGACGATGGATCTCGTCGGTCTCGATGTAGGATACCACGTGGGGAAAAATCTCTACGACGCTGTTCCTGATGACGAAGCAAGGGATACGTTCAAGGGCGAGCCTTTCTTGGATAAAATGATCGCCAACAAATGGCTGGGCAATAAAACCAAGCAGGGATATTACAAGAAAGTCAAAGATGCCAAAGGCAAGTCTGCCAAGTTGATGCTGGATATCGATACGATGGAATACGTGCCTGCCGGCAAACCGAAATTTAACTCGATTTCCGCCGCGAAAAAGCTGGAAAATGTTGCCGATTCCGTTAAGCATGTATTCAATGCAGACGACAAGGCCGGTGATTTCACGCGCGCGTACCTGTGCAAAACTTTCATCTATTCGGCCAACCGGATCGGTGAAATCTGCGATAATATCATGGCCGTCGATAATGCCATGAAATGGGGCTACAATAATAAGCTGGGTCCTTTCGAAATGTGGGATGCCGTGGGCGTCAAAGATGCTATCGAAGTCATGAAGAAGCTGAAATTGAAAGTTCCCAAGAAGATCGATGAAATGCTGAAGAAAGGTTGTGAGTCTTTCTATACAACCAAAGCAGACGGCAAATATTACTACGACTTTGAAAAGAAGGGCTATGCCAAGATTGAAGAAAATTCCAAGATCATCCTGTTGACTGAGCTGAAAAGCCGCAATAAGATTATTAAAGAAAACGGTAGCGCCAGCCTTATTGACATTGGTGACGGTATAGCCTGTCTGGAATTCCATACCAAGATGAACTCGATTGACGAACCGCTGACGGTTATGCTTACCGAAGCTTGTGATATCGTTGAAAAAGATTTCGAAGGTATGGTTGTGGCCAATCATGATGAGCGGGCTTTCTCCGCGGGCGCCAACGTATTTGCGGTGCTGACGGCTGCACAGCTGGGTCAGTGGGATCTGCTTGAGCAAAGTATTTCAGCCCTGCAGGACGGCAATATGAAAATGAAATACCTCTCCAAGCCTGTTGTAACGGCTCCTGCCGGGTTGGCTCTGGGCGGCGGTTGCGAAATGGCCATGCATGGCGCTCGTTGTCTGCCGAACGGCGAAACCTATATGGGTCTGGTTGAAGTCGGTGTCGGCGTGATTCCCGCAGGCGGCGGCTGCAAAGAAATTCTGGTTCGTTTGACCGAAGGCCTTCCCGACGGCTGCATAGAGGCCGGTTTAAATTTGCAGTACCATATGGCCAAAGCTTTTGAAAATATCGCGATGGCGAAAGTAGGCACCAGCGCGGCGGAAGCCATGGAACTGGGCTATATTCGCAAGACGGAAACCATCAACATGAGTCGTGATCAGCAGATCTACGAAGCCAAGCAAATTGCTTTGTCCCTGGTGATGGCCGGCTACAAACCACCTAAACCGGCTCTGATTCCGGTGATGGGCGAGAATTTCCGCGGATTGGTGGACGCTATTATCATGAATATGAAGTACGGCAACTTTATCTCCGATTACGATCTTGTCGTGTCGAGAAAAGTGGCCCATGTTCTTTCCGGCGGCGACTGTGCGGAAGGCACTTATGTTTCGGAGCAGGAAATTCTGGACTTGGAAAGAGAAGCTTTCCTCAGCCTGATGGGTGAGACGAGAACGCACGAGCGCATTATGTTCATGCTGACCAAGGGCAAGCCTCTGCGTAACTAACTTATTATGAAACAATGAGCGCGGCGGTTGATGAAAGATGAGAAAAAGCCTCCGCGCCTTCTAGAAATGAAGGAGGAAAATCATGAGTGATGCTGTAATTGTAGGAGCCGTAAGAAGTCCAGGCGCTCGCAGAAAGGGTGGTCTTGCCGCAACTAGAGCAGATGAGTATGGTATCCAGGTGCTCAAAGGTTTGTTGGCCAGAGTCCCGGAAGTAAAGCCTGAAGAAATAGATGATTTGATTGTCGGTTGTTCTTTCCCGGAAGCCGAAACGGGAATGAATTTGGGAAGAATTCTGGCGATGGGAGCGGGTCTTCCGATTTCCGTTTCCGGTATGACCGTAAACCGTTTCTGCGCTTCCGGTCTTCAGGCCATTGCCGATGCGACGGCCAAGATTCGCGCCGGCTGGTCGGATATCATCATTGCCGGTGGCTGCGAGTCTATGACGCATATTCCGATGGGCGGCTCTGCCATGCGTCCGCATCCGGATTGGAAATTTGACGGCAGTATGCCCAATGTCTATATCAACATGGGCAACACGGCGGAAAATGTCGCGGCGAATCATAATATATCGCGTGAAGATCAGGATAAGATGGGTGTGGAAAGCAACCGCCGGGCTTTTGAAGCCATTAAGGCCGGCAAGTTCAAAGAAGAAATTATTCCGATCAAGGCCGCGAAATATAAAATTAAAAATGGCAAACGCATTAGAGAATATGTGACATTTGATACGGACGATGGTGTGCGTTGGCCGACCACACTGGAAAATATGGCAAAGTTAAAATCACCTTTCAAGGTAGGTGGTTCCGTGACGCCGGCTAACTCTTCACAGATGACCGACGGCGCTGCTTTCTGTATGCTGATGACGGCCGAGAAAGCCAAAGAATTAAAACTAAAACCCATTGCCAAAATGACCCATTATGCGGTTGCTGGTTGTTTGTCCGAAGAAATGGGTGTCGGTCCCGCTTATGCGATTCCCAAAGTTCTGAAAATGGCCGGTCTGACGACAAAAGACATTGATGTGTATGAAATCAATGAAGCCTTTGCGTCACAGGCAATCTATTCCTGCCGTGCTGTGGGTATCGAAGACCGCTATTGGGCGGGCGATATCAATCCCAACGGCGGTGCCATTGCCATCGGCCATCCGCTGGGATGCACCGGCGCCAAGCTGACCGCTCAGCTGCTGCATGAGCTGAAACGTCGCGGCGGAAAACGTGGTATCGTTTCCATGTGTATCGGCGGCGGTATGGGTGCGGCCGGTATTTATGAAATGTTGTAGTTCGAAACCCTCTCCAGCGCCAAGCTGAAAGCGTCGCTAACGCCCTTCCGCCATTTAAGATAAACGAATGGCGGAAGGGTCAGCGGCAACGCTTTTTTCCCAAATTTTGTCATGGCTGAATTAAAGGAAGTCTTTTTACTTGAATTGCGGAAAACTTTAGGCTATAGCAGACGGCACTTGGGCGGTTAACTCAGCGGGAGAGTGCTACCTTCACACGGTAGAAGTCGCTGGTTCAATCCCAGCACCGCCTACCATGAATATCAAGGGGTTAGGCCATTTACGGCTTGCCCCTTTTCTTCTTTTGTAACCTAATTGTGACCGGTCCCCTCAAAAATGGCATTTTCCAGCTTCCAATCCTGCCCTTAATGGAAAATGGAGAATTCATTTGGGCATCCAACCCAACCCCTTGGCGTGCAGGCTCTGGATGTATAGCCGGTCTTTGGTCTCCGTCACCCCTGTCGTTTCCGGGTAAGCACCGCTTGGATCCTGCAAATCAGCCACCACCTCGCCGTCTTCCGTGAACGCTATCACATGTCCGTAGGCTTTCGGAACCGGCCACAGTGAGCGCGGCAGTCTTAGGGTGAGCTTGCGCATGAACGGATTGACGGCTAGCTTGTCAATGGTGGGGTTACGCGGCTTTACGAGGCCCAGCCAGATTTTCCCATCGAGTCCACGCATCAGGTTGTCCGGATACCCCGGCAGATTGTTAAACAGCGGTTTGGCCTGGTCACCCGGGTTCGATATATCCAGATCTTTCGCGCTCACTAATACCTTCCACACTCTGTATTTCCCGGTTTCATTGACAAACAGCGTTTTTTCATCCTGGCTCAGGGCCACGCCGTTGGCAAAACTAAAGCCTTTTGCCACGACACGGGTCGTTTTGTCTGCCGGATCGTACTCTAGGATGCGGCCGGTTGATGACTGCTCCAAAATGTCTAGAATGCTGGATTCAAACACCCCGCCCCAATCTTTAGGCGCAAAACGGGTAGACGCATCACTAAAGTATATCTTGCCGGACTTGGCCACCACCATCGCATCGGCATAGTTGATGGGATCGCCATTTACCTTATCGGTCAATAAAGTTATTTTTTTGTCCGGGCCGATTGAAAGCAGGCCTTTAACTGCATCGGCAGCAATCATGTTTCCGGATGCATCAAAATCAAAACCCAGCACCCGCCCGCCTGTGTTTACAAATACCTCTTGCTCGCTGCCATCCGTATTCATTCGCAGGATGTTGCCGCTGGTAACAGTGGTGTAGAGCTTGCCGTCTTTGCCGATAGCAATCTGCTCGGGTCCTTCTTCTTTTCCCAATGAAATCATCTTGAGATTGGCAAGCTTTGTATTGGTGGCGTGTGGACTGGTATAACCGGGTGACATCGGTGCATTCCAGCTGACAGGCTTAATCGGTACCGGCCAGAGGGTCAAATAAGCGGCCAGCAGCAACAGAAGGAAAACAATCGTCAGAACTAGTTTTTTCATGATGCCTCCTTAACAATCTAAGGGTTAGGTCGATGAGTTTACTGAGACAATAAGAGAAATTACGCTTTTTTAAATGCTCTTATGAGAATGGAAAGTCAAGGGGGAAATTGGGGTCTGCGACAAATTTATGGGCGAGAGCTTTGAATAATCGCCAATTCTGTCATTTCGACCGTAGGGAGAAATCTTTAACAGTTCATAATATCTGAGATTTCTCGTCGCTCTCGCTCCTCGAAATGACAATTGTCAAAGG
>JAUYFM010000005.1 GCA_030690945.1 Smithellaceae bacterium
CTGCGTGTTCACCTCCGGTTGCTCCCCACCCCGCCTCACAGCGACGCAGTTACCTTCGGTTACCGAAATCGGGCATAATCTCGGAGGAGGATTTTCACCTCCTAAATCGCGCCTGCTCCCAGGCGCACTCATTCCCGCGAAAGCGGGAATCCAGTATTTTCAATTGCTTCCTAGATTCCCGCTTTCGCGGGAATGACGACTAGAGAGGTTGTGCAAAGCTCTCAGTTCATAGGCAGACAGTCATCATCTATCCTGCGTTCCCGTAACCTTATACCTGTGATGACACTTCGACTCCCAAGAGCCCAAAGATCCAACCCATGACCCTTCCCGCATTTCCTCACTCGCCGCCCAGCAGGCGCCGGGGGTTATCTATCATCATTGTTCTGATCTGTTCGTCGGTAATCCCTGCCTTCTTAAGCGCCGGAATAATGTTGTGAAATATGTGAGAATAGGACCAGTTGGCCACTTGGGGGAGCATGTGCTCCGGCCATAGGCCCCCCCGTCCGAAGGATGCGCCAACATAGTCATGGGAAAGCATGATGCTTTCGGCAAACCCCTCTCCCAGCAACGCTAGCAGAGTTTTTAGCCGCATCTCATCAGAGAGAAAGATTTCGATACCGAACCGGTCAAAGGCAATACTCACACCCTTGTTTAGCACTTCTCTCTGGTAATCTAGCGATGGATTTCCGCACATATGTCCGATCATGATGCGTTTCGGCTTCATGCCTTCCGCCATCAGGATTTCCGCCTGCTCAGGCCCCATGGTGCCGTCTTCGGTATGCGTGATGATGGGAACACCTGTTTCATTGCCGGCGCGGGCAGCCGCTCTGAGCACCGCCTCTTCGCAGGGAGCAACCCGGTTAAGGCTTGTTGCCACCTTGATTGCGCCGGCCTTGACGCCTGATTGACCGATTCCAGATGTGATCTCCTGCATGAAGAGATCATAGAGATCCGTTTCCAGGTCGCCCAATTTTAGTTGGTTGCGCCATTTCAGATAGGGCCATACCCCGTTTTCTTCGGTATACTTGCCGGTTGAACAGATAATATTGATCTGCGACTTTTCTGAAACTTCCTTCATGACATCTACATCTCTGCTTAAATCGGAAGGCGTGACCTCCACAATCGATTGGAGACCGCAGGCTTTCGCCGGTTCCAGAACTTTCAAACATGCCTGGACTATTTCTTTCCTGTTGGGTGGACCGCACAGAGGGTCCCACTCCCATCCCGGGAATCCGACAACGCAATGTTCATGGACAAGGGTTATTCCCAGATCAGCGGAAGAAATGGAACCGAGAACCGTATTGATGCGGGTCATTTTCGCTCCTTTTTAGGTGGATTGTTCAGATGATATATTAACCATAAATATTCGCCGGTTGCTGACGGAGTGTATGAAAAACAGTTTAATGTGTCAACGAAATATTATCTCGAGACCTTTGCACAACCACATAGAACCAATAATTTCGTCATTCCGTCGAAAGACGGAATCCAGTATTATTAAGTACTTCCTGGATTCCGGGTCAAGCCCGGAATGACGCAAATAGGGGTTGTGCAAAGCTCTCATCTCATTTTCGATAATTATTGATAATATTAAATTGATAAGAACTTACTTTCTATGGTCTAAAAAATAGCTGTTTTTTCATCGACTACGCGCAACACATTTTATAGCTAAGATTTCCTTGACATACAAGACCGGAATTCCTAAAGTTCAACCATGCAGAAGCATTATCTTATCAAGTTTGATTAAATCCATCAAAAGATTGTTCTATCTCAACAACATGGATACAAGGATTGGTGCAAAATACAGGGCGGACAACGCAAGGGCAACAGCGCCGGCTCTGGAAATATACTTGTCGATCTTCGCTATAACCAGGTCCCAGTCTGTTTTCCGGGCTTTGCGCATCATGGCCCCAAACACTTCTTGATTCGACGATATGATCGGATTTTCGCTCATCGCCATCTGCATGGAAGAAATACCGGTTGTGGTCTGCATAACGTTTACTCCATATTTTTTGATCCGGGTTACATCAGATATTTTCTGACGGAGGCGGTGATCACGCCGCCTATTTTGAGTTCTTCTTTGGGAAAAATCGTAGGATAAGCCGGATTGGCCGCTTCCAGAATAACCTCCCCGCCCTGCCTGCGGAAATATTTCATGGTCCACTGACCATCGACTTCGGCCAGAACAATATCGCCGCTTTTGGGCATGCGCTCCCTCTCGACAATGACCAGATCGCCCTCCATAATGCCCGCGCCGATCATCGAATCGCCGGTAACACGCAATAAAAAGGAAGAATCCGGTTTGGCCACCAGATATTCATCCATAGACACAACGTCGCGCGCATTTTCTTCGGCAGAAACGGGAAGACCGGCGGCAACATTGCCGACCAGGGGAATGCCGAAGGAAATCCCCGATAGCTTGAGGAAGCCCTGAGGGTCTTTTTCCAGAATGCCTTTTTCGATGAGCTTTTCAATCCAATAAAATACGACGCTTTTGGAACGGACGCCGAACAGATCCATCATCTCGGCATACGTGGGCATGCGTTTCTGGTTACGGTAAAAGGCAACCAGACTCTGCTCGACGGATTTTATGTCACGGGTTTTTTTCATGGCCCCTCTTATATAGAACGTACGTTCTAATGTCAAGCCTTTTTTTACCGCGTCATCGTATATTTCTGTTCGTCTTTGGGGACGTACCATTTGATGACGTTGTGGCCGATACCGATGGGGGCGGGTTCGATGCCGCGAAAACGGCTGCTGATAATGATTAAATCTTCGGGAACGTATAAAAACGTGTAGGGTTGATCTTCCGCCAGAATTTCCTGGAAGCGGTCGTAGTATTTTTTGCGTTCGTCCTGATTGAAGGTGCTGCGGCCCTTCTCCAGCATATCGTCAACTTCTGGATTCTTATAGGAAATAAAATTAAGTTCCTCCGCCGCGGTCTTACTGGAGTGCCACACATCATAGGCGTCGGGATCGAGTGGAATCGTCCAGCCCAGGATCACCGCGTCAAAACGCCGCTTGTTGATGAAATTCGTCACAAACGCCGACCATTCCACAATACGGATTTTCACGATAATGCCGACCTCTTTGAGCTGCCGCTGAATGATTTCCGCGCATTTCTGCCTGGTTTCGTTGCCCTGATTGGTGAGAATTTCAAACTCAAACGGTTTGCCGTCTTTTTCCAAGACACCGTCATTGTTGGTATCCGTCAGGCCTGCCTGCTTGAGCAGCTCCCGCGCTTTCGCCGGATCGTAGTTATAGGTTTTCACCTTGTCATTGTGCGCCCAGGTGCCATGTTTATACGGCCCGGTTGCGGGCTTGCCCAATCCCAGCAAAACCCCGCTCACAATTTCATTCTTGTTGATCGCATAGGATATGGCCTGCCTCACGCGCTTATCCGTAAAAAGAGGATTCTTCAGATTATACCCCAGATACGTGTAGGCAAAACTCAGGTAGCGATACTTGTTGAAATTTTCTTTAAATAGATTGTTATCCGTCTGCCGCGTGTATTGCAGCGGGGTGAGCCCCATCATGCCGATATTCTGTGCGCGCAGTTCCAGAAACATGGTAGCGGTATCGGGAATGATGCGGGTAATCCGGCCGTCAATGTAAGGCCGTCCTTCAAAATAGTCATCGTTTGCAACCAGAACAATTTTCTGTCCGGCCACCCATTCCTTAAACTTGTATGGCCCGGTGCCGATGGGATGGCGCGTAAGCGGGCTTTTCGTAATATCCTTGCCGGCTAAAAGGTGTTTGGGCAAAATCGCGGAAGCCCAACTGATCAATGCAGGCGCGAAAGGTTTATCATACGTCACCCGGAACGTATAATCGTCCAGCGCTTCCGCCTTCTTGATTTTCAAAAAATCTCCGGCATACGCCGTGGGTGTTTTGGGATCGGTGGTGACCTGATAGGTATAGAGCACGTCGGCGGAAGTAAAGGGTTTGGCGTCATGCCATTTGACGCCCTTGCGCAAATGGAACGTGATGACGAGACCGTTTTGGGTGATATCCCAGGATTCGGCCAGGTCGCCCACGACATTCATATTCTTGTCGTATTTGACCAGACCGTTAAAGACCATGCCGGCGACGGCGTGCGACGCCGAATCGGATGCCAGAAGCGGAATCAGATTGCTGGCATCTCCGATATCGCCACGCACCAGGATGTCGCCAAAGGCGGGCGGCTTATCCCCTTTTGGACGGACGTTTTCGGCCTGTGGCGATTTGTCGCAAGCAGCCAACGCCAAAATCATCCATATTAAAATAACGGAATAATAGAATCTGCGCATGGCCATTTTCATAGCCCAGGAAACCGGCCTTTGCAACATGATTTTACGGCTTCCCTCCCCTCGCACACCATTCCGGCAGTCCATGCGCGGCAGTTAAACCGGCGCCTGGAAGAGGTCTGCCCGCGTGTTCTTTCTTTTCAAGGATCGATTTCCCTGATTAACAGACCCGTTGTGGAAACTCTTATCTCGAATTTTGATGATTTTCCCGGATGGATGAATGCGGCCGATCCGTATTCGGCATCCAACAGCGGACTGAGCAGGGCATTGCGTTGCCTGAGGTTGAACATATTAAGCACTTTATTTTGGGAAATGATAAAAACCGTGCGGGTGCCTGAGAGCTCATCTTTTATGTCCGCATAACGACCGGCAACGCGATCAAGCTCGTAGGCCGTATGCAACCCCAATATATTGGCGATAGGCTTCCATTTGAGAATATGCGCATCGACGTAAAAAGCATCGCCGGCCAATTTATAGGACATTTCTTTGCCGTCAGGAAATTTAAAATAAGCTATAAACGACTTTGCGCCCAGCGGCTCCGTCCTGACGACTGCCGCTATTTCCTCATGGGTCAGGGCACGATATCCCTGTGTTGCTATCGTAATCGTGCCGAATAACGCAGCAAGCGATAAGCAGAGCAGCGCACTTAACAAACGAATTGTCGAACTGATGACCTTCTTATTTCGTATGGCTCTAAAGGTCACTGTAAAGAAAAGAATGCTCAGAAGGCCGGACCCAATCGTCAACAAGACAAGTAATTTGCCCATAATCATCCTTTCCCGATTTTATCAGTTTAGTGCCGCAATTAGTTTGAGAAAAACAGCGCCCTATTTCTTTAATCTTTTCAATATGGATTTGAAAGGTAATATGCGGAAATATTTATTTAAAATCAAGAAATAAATCAATACTTTTTCATGATGCGACCATAAAAATATTTGATATTTATCCAATCACGCCTATATTAGGATGAAGATGGACGTGACGCGAAAGGAGCATAAGATGGCAAAGCACGAAAAATCCGATAAAATTGAAAATGGTGACTTTAGAGTATCCAAAGAACCCTTTTATCTTCCTCAGGGCAAGGAAATAGAGATGTTCGAGGCGGCCCATGCCAATAAGCTGCCGGTTCTTCTCAACGGACCAACCGGAAGCGGCAAGACAAGGCTGGTGGAACACATGGCCTGGCGCCTGAACCGGCCACTTTATACCGTCGCCTGCCATGACGACCTCAGCGCCAATGACCTGACCGGCCGCTACATCATTAAGGGCGACGAGGTGAAATGGATTGACGGCCCCCTCCTGATGGCTGTGCGCGAAGGCGGCATCGCCTACCTTGATGAAATTGTCGAAGCCCGGAAGGATGTAACGGTTGTCATTCACCCCCTGACGGATCATCGGCGCTATCTGCCCGTGGAAAAAAAAGGTAAAATTTTTCATGCCCCGGAAGGATTCATGATGGTCATCAGCTATAATCCCAATTACCAGAGTGTATTGAAAGAGCTGAAGCCCAGTACGCGGCAACGCTTTATTTCGATCAACCTCGGCTGGCCTGCGGAGGATCTGGAAGTCAGAATCGTCAGTCGGGAGGCGGGTGTGGATGAGCAAATGTCGGGAAAGCTGGTCCGCGCAGCCAACCGGATACGTAATCTGATCCATCAGGGTCTGGAGGAAGGCGTTTCGACACGAGAGCTAGTCTATGCGGGAATGCTTCTCAAAAGCGGTATGCCTGTCCAGGATTCCCTGCGAGCCACCATGATCGAGCCGCTGACCTATGACAGCGACCTGAAAAAGAGCATCGAAGAAGTCCTTAAAAACTATTTCAGCTTTTAGCGGGTATAATTCATGCCGCGAGACCGATTGAAAGATACAAACAAAAAACCCCATCCCGCCGCCGGGGACGGGGCGGCTGATGACCATGTGGAACATGAACTGATGGCCCGTTTCGGCGCCACCTTCTCTCCCCTCATCGAACGCTTCGGCGAGGAAGGCATCGATTCCATCCTGACGCCGATCACCCGAATCGCCGAGAATGATCGTCAGGCAGCCCTTGTCCTTTTGGAGAGGTGTCCGGACATTATTGCTAAACTCCTCCCTTTCGGTGAGGAAATGGTCCTCAACGTTTTCGACATGGCGAACCAGGTGATTCCCTACGGATCTCCTGTTGCCGTTCGCTTTATCGAAATCAGTCCCGCGCTGGTTTCTGAAAACAATTTTGAGATATTGGCCCAAACCGCCGCCCTGGCGTGCAGCATCGCTCAGATCGACATCCGGACGGCCATGTGCGTCCTCACGGAAAGCCCGGCCATCATCAACAGGGTCGGCTTTGAAGGCCTACGCAAGGTCGCTGCTTTCGGCGCCGCGATTGCCCGCTTCAGCTGGGCTCATTCCATCAGGGCTGTTGAAGAAAGCCCTGGCCGGATAGACAAGATGATGGAAGCCGGCGCGGATGTCTCTTCCTCACTGGCTGTTTACCATCTGGCTTCCGTGATGGCTCAGGACAACTGGAACATCGCCCTGGAACTCGTGGCGAAAATCCCCGGTATTACCGAACGATTAGCCGCCCGGGGCCGGACAGACCTGCTGGCTGTGCTGTACGACCACGCCGCCAAGACAACGCCCTTCGGCGCCAGGATGGCTTACACTTTCCTCGACACGGCCCCCGGCCTGATTGACCGCCTGGGACAAGACGGATTGGAACCAGTCTGGCAATGCGCCCTGGCCATGGCGGCCGACAATCCTGAAAATGCTGTTGCTCTGTTGATGAAAAGCCCTGACATCGTCGATCATCTGCAAGCCCGACTTACTGTTCGGCAAATAGGAAATATTTATCACCTGGGGCAGGAGCTTTCCGCTGTCAGTTCGCAGGTTGCCCTGAGATTCGTTTCCGCGAGCGTTGAGCTTATAGAACGTCTTGATGCTATAGGCCTGCGGCGTATTGCGGACATGGCAGACGTGATGGCCCGCGTGAGCCGCCCTGTCGCTGAGGCATTCCTGGATGTTGCTCCGATTCTTCTGGACAGGGCCGGCATGGAAGGGTTGACAAAAATCAGCGCCCTCGGTACCGATATCGCTCGAGGAAGCTGGGAGACGGCCTCGCGGCTCCTTCTGAAAAGTCCTGATCTGATCGATCGTATCGGCATCGACGGCTTGAAGCTGATCGGTGATTTCGCGTCTTCCCTCGCCCATGAAAGCTGGTCTGCTGCCGCCTCACTCCTCGATAAATGTCCTACCATCATCGATGGGCTTCTGAAGCTGGGCGATGCCTCCCTCATCACGAAAGTCTGTCATCTCGGCGGGCGAATTGTAAATTACAACGCCCGGATGGCTGTGAGTCTCCTGGATCGCAGTCCCGAGATTATCAGATTGATTGGATTTGACGGTTTGGAAAAGCTGGAAGATTTAGCGCACCAGACGGGTGCCGAGAGCTGGACAACCGCCGTCAGTCTGCTGGAAACAAGCCCGCGCATTATCGAACGGCTGGGGTATGACGGATTGACTCAGATCGCCGGTCTGGCTCGCGTTGTCGCCCGCCAGAACAGCTACGGCGCCGTAAGCCTCCTGGAAAAAAGTCCCGATCTGATCGACCGCCTGCTAACTCACGGAGACCTCACGCTTACGCTTCGCGTCTATGCGTTTGCCGCCGAGGCTGCTGCTTCCGATTGGCGGCTGGCTGCGACGCTGCTGGAAGAAAGTCCGGCGCTGCTTGCCCGAATCGGCGCCGAAGGCCTGGCGAAATTGTTTGCCCTGATGATCAGAACCGCCCGCAACAGCGGAAAAATAGCAAAACGCCTTCTGGACGTGAGCCCCGTTGTCATTGATAAGATGGGCTTTGAAGGACTGGAAATTCTGGTGGAATGCGCCTCTTTCATTGCCGGAAAAGACTGGCAGGCCGCCATTGCCGTTGTGGAGAAGAGTCCCCGTCTCATCGACCGGCTGGATCATATCGGCGACAGAGCCATTGCGCCGGGCGTCTACGGGATTACCGCCATGGTGGCCCGTACAAGCCCCGCCCTTGCCGTAGCCCTTCTGGAAAAAAGCCCGGAATTCATCCACTGGGTGGGATTGGAAGGGTTCGGCATGATTGCGTCGTTTGTCGAAAACACGGCCAAAGAAGACGAAGAAAAGGCCCTGTCTTTCCTGGCCAGCAATTCTCCCGCCTTCAGTGATTTCATGGAGGGTATTCCCAAAGGCCTGGAGCTGAAAACCATCAGGCATCTTCTGTCCACCTATCTGCGGGCCCTGCTGGGACGCCGGGTGGAAATCGCCGAAGCAGAAACCGTCTATACGGACGGACGGAAAATTTATCTTCCCAAACGGATCAAGGATTTTCAGGACAAAGAAGATAATTTCAAGCTCTATAAGGTGTCCGCCACCCATCAGGAGGCCCATCTGGAATACGGGAGCTTTGAATTTGACCTCTCCCGAATGACGGAAGTCATCCAGGATATTACCGCCCGCTACGGGACCAGAAAAGAGGATGAAGAGCAAAGCGACATCGACCGCTTTACGCACTTGTTTCCGGAACCGGATCTGGCGCAGGATCTCTTTAATCTGCTGGAGGACTTCAGGATTGAGGGCATCCTGAAACGGGAGTATCCCGCCCTGGGCGAAGATATTTTAGCCATGAACCGCCATATGACGGCAAAGAGGCGCCCGCCGCAAAAGATGACCAACTCCAAACAACGAACGGTGGAAATGATCGCCCAGAGCCTGATGGCGGGAAAAGTATTCGACAATACCGATGATCCGGCTATCCCGATTCTGAGGAGTACACTGGATATGTCCTTGTCCCTTAAGCAACCGGAATCGGACGTTCACGAAGCGGCGCGGCTGTCTGTCGGCATATATTTCATGATCGATAAGACCTTCAAGGAGCCTTACCGCGCGGTGAAGCCCCTGTCCAAACCGTTGGATCAGGATATGGTCTCTCAGAATATCGGGAGCTTCGGCAAAACATCACAGCAAATCCAGAACCGCCTGCAGGGCCGTCAGTCAGCACAGCGCAGTCAAGCCGGGTCGCAGGTGGAATCGCAAAGCAATGCCGAAAGCGACACGACGCCAACACAGACAAGGCCGGACGCAAACAATGTGTCCGAGAGGCCCCACCGGACGGGACAGGAACAACAAAGTTTTCGCGGCCCATCGAGTGGCGGAAAGCAGGAAGCAGGCCGTGCCGGGCAACATGAGGAAGAAGCAGGCTCTTCAGATCCCTCTATGAAATTTGATGCGCCGGAAAAGATCGAGCGGCTGCTGCGGGCCGTTTATCAGGAGAAGGGCGTAACACCCAGGGAAATCGAGCGGCGCCTGGAATCGCTCAGTGCCAATGACGTCTATCTTTTCCTGCGCAGCCTCGAGCTTTCTCTCGATAAGAAGACGGAACTCCAGAGCGAACAGGGGACATCTCTTTATGGCGAATGGGGGGAGGACCTTCATGATTACCGCAGCAACTGGACAAGAATCCGCGAACAGACTCACGCGGGAACCTCTCTGGACTTTTACCGTGAAACGACGGACCGGCATGCGGGACTTTTGAAAAAGATCCGGCGTGAATTCCAGATGCTCAAACCGGAAGGTTTCACCAAGCTCAAGCGCCAGTATGACGGCGATGATATTGATCTGGATGCCGTGGTGGAGTTTATGGTGGATCGCAAAGCGGGAATTTCCCCGTCTGAGAAGAACTACACCCTGATTCAAAAAAGAAGGCGCGATATTGCCGTGGCCTTTCTCATCGACATGAGCCGCAGCACCAAGGGCGCCACGATCGAGCGCGAAAAGGAATCCCTAATCATCATGTCGGAGGCCCTGTACGAGGTCGGCGATGCCTTCGCCATTTACGGATTTTCCGGGGACAATCGTGATAATGTTGATTACTACCGCATCAAGGATTTTGACGATCCCTATGACGACAAGGCCAAGAAAAGAATTTCCGCCATCGAGGACCATTTCGAGAATCGGGATGGAACGGCCATCCGGCACACCCTGAGCAAACTCAGAAGACGGCCGGAACGTACAAAGCTGATTATTCTCCTGAGTGACGGCAAGCCCGTGGACAAGGAATATTCGGGAACCTACGCCATTGAAGATACACGGATGGCCCTGAAAGAGGCCCAGCATTTTGGAATCAAGACCTTCTGCATCACGGTGGATCGGGCAGCCGCCGAATATCTGCCCCGCATGTACAGCCACAGCAGCTGGACCGTCATCGACGACGTGGTTAAATTACCCGAAAAGATCACCCGGATCTACCGGATGCTGACGGCCTGATACCGACATCTGCCGGGTTAACGTGTAATACAAGATAAACAAAGAAAAAAACTATCCTGAATCTAAATTTATGGTATCATAATAGCCAATAAGGGAGGGATGTTATGAATACCTATGACCTGATAGAGACCAAACCGGAAGTGATGCTGGGGAAACCCGTCATCAAAGGGACCAGGATTCCTGTTGACCTCATCGTAAGAAAATTGGGTGAAGGCGCCTCTTTTGAAGATTTACTCGATGGTTATCCAAATCTGTCGAGAGAAGCCATCCAGGCGGCGCTGATTTACGCCGCCGATATGATCCGCAATGAAACAACTATCTTTTTGAAGGCAGGCACTGCCAATTGAATACAACAAAGCCATTGCGTTTTTTGGCAGACGAAAGTTGCGATTTTTCCGTCATCCGTGCACTGCGGACAGTAGGCTATTCCATCAAGGCCATCGCTGAAATATCCCCATCACTACCAGATGAAGCGGTATTGGAATTGGCGGTGGCGGAAAACCGGCTATTGATAACGGAAGACAAGGACTTTGGTGAGTGGGTTTTTGCGCATCAACATGCGATGACGGGCATACTTCTAATCCGCTATCCGGCGAGCATGCGCTCCTCAATGGTTGCAGCCGTGATCGATCTGATTGGCGGACATGCACCAGAACTTGGCGGCAGCTTTACCGTTTTAGAGCCTGGAAGAGCGCGAATCAGGAAGAAAATCAAGTCTTAAAAACCAATGAATACCAATCGTAAGCTGCACAAGACCCGTCAGCCCTCCATTTTACAACCCTTCTCTTTAAAGAGCCTCAAGCATGCAGCCACGACAGCGGAGTCGAACTTGGTGCCGCTATCGGATGAAATCTTGTCCAGGGCCTCACTGATCGGGAAGGCCTCCCGGTAGATCCGGTGGGTGGTCAGATCTTCCAGGGCGACGGCAACCGCCAAAATCCGGGCCTCGATGAGCATTTCGTCTCCTCTGATTCCTCGGGGGAATCCCGAGCCGTCATAACACTCCCGATGCTGGAGGACGATATCGGCAATCGGCCAGATGCATTCGATCTTTTTCAGGGTGTCATAGACGGCCTCGGGGTAGGTCTGATAAAGGGTCAGATTGATCCGTTCCAGGCGCTCCACATTCTGAAGAATCTCAATCGGGATATTGACCATCCCGATGTCATAGATCCGTGAGGCCAGTTCTATCCCCTCCAATTGGAAATCCGTCAACCCCATCTCCCGGGCGATGGCTGTCGCCAATTTTGCTACCCGGTCATGGTGGCCTGGGGTACAGGGACCCCTGAGTTCGACTGTTCCCGCGATTGAGTCGATCATCCCCTTCATCGATTCGTATATCCGGGCGTGGTTCTTCTGCAGATTCAACGCTATGCCTTGCCTATGCAGGGCCAGTTCGATGGCAACATGCAATTGCTTTTTTTCGACAGGTTTCAGTACATATCCGGATGGACCGGTCAGCTTTGCCCGCCCGAAGGTCTTATCGTCGGCATAGGAGGTC
>JAUYFM010000007.1 GCA_030690945.1 Smithellaceae bacterium
GGGCGCTTTGGGCGAGGCGATTCAAGTGGCGATGCTGACACGCGGCATGAGCGAGGACACGGCATTGAAAATCCTGAGCCGGGCGATGGGTTCGACGATCCTTTCCGCATCAACCTCCGTGCAGGAAGCGCTGGAGGGCTACAATGGACACGGGCTCTTCACCTATGTGCTGACCGAAGGATTGAAAGGCAAGGCGGATAAAGGGAAGACCGGTTACATCAAGACCACGGATCTTGCCGATTATGTGGATAATGAAGTGCCCATCCTGGCGGAGAAGGTGTTCAAACGCGCCCAATATCCGACCATCTCCATCAGCGGCCAGGCGTTTCCCATTGGTAAAGTGCAATGAGGTGTTTTGTCGATAAAAAGGAAGGTTAAGATGAAAACCATAAAACGTTTTGCAGGATTATTGTTGCTGCTTGCCTTGGGAATGTGTCTTTACTCCTGCATCGGACCGGTTCCGGTCGATGTGGTGATGATCGACAATGAATTGTATTTTGTGCTGGAAGAAGAGCGGAATATTGCCGCGATCCAGGTGGCGGTTTTCAACGCTGGCAAGAAGATACAGGATGGGGAAACCATGTGGGCGCTGAATCACGATCTGGGCACTGAAGTGAAAAAAAGAAAATATCCAAATCTGAAACAGATAAAATACGGGCAGATATTGGATGAGTTTCCGCGCGTCATCGGACCGGCTCCATTAAAAAGAAATGTGGAATATTGGGTCGGCATGAACATGGGGGATAGATTTGCCGGAGAGGTCTTTATCATTAAGGACGATAATAAAGTTGTGATGCCCCGTCGAAAAATTAAAGAGGGAAGTGTCAAATAACGGTCCGGGAAAGACGACAGGAAAACTAAAGAAAGGCCTTGGTAGCTTAACGGGGAAAGTATTTGATAAGCTTTAAGAGGAGAAAATATGCTCAGATTTAAGTACCTGTGGCGCTCACTGTTCGCCTCGTTGGGAATGATCGTCATCCTGTCAGTAAGCCTTGTCTTTGCCGCTGAAAAGCTTGTTCCAGCCGCAAGTCAGCAGGGGCCGGAGATATTCCTTCAGCTTGGCCATAGTGCCTGGGTTCAAACCTTAGACATGTCCAAGGACGGTAAATATTTATTGTCAGGCGCCTGGGGTGGTGCCGTCAAACTGTGGGATGTGCAGACCGGCCGAGAGATCCGTACCTTATCAGGACACAAATCCGCCCCCTCTCTGGCCTTCGCTCCCGATGGGCTTCACGCCGTTTCCTTTGAGGAGGGAGCGGACGGGGGAATCATCAGGTTGTGGGATCTGCCAAGCGGTCATGAGATATACACCTTTACCAAGAAGGGACTCAGTCTTCTCATGCCACCCATAACTTTCGTGTCCAGAGGAAAGTACTTCATGATTGCCGATACACTCCGCCTGAAAGTGCATTTATGGGAAACCTCCACCGGACGCGAAATGGGAGGACTTGATCTGAAAGATGTCCGCACAGAAATGATCGCATCCCCTGATGGCCGCTTCGTCCTGACTCAGGAGCCGGGAGAGATGAGGCTTATGGGATATGTCTCGAAGCCGACGATGCTCTGGAACCTGCTGACCGGAAGGGTCATAAACGAATTCAAAAAGGATATTTCAAAGTTTAACTCCGCCTTTACGCCGGACGGCAGTCATGTCTTATCCTATAACGACAATAGTTTGGAATTGTGGGATGTTGCCACAAAAAGAGTGCTCTGGTTCGTGAAAGGGGGACATACCGGTTCCGTTGATTTCATCTCGATTGCCGATAACGGAGCCGTCGCTCTGACGGCAGGCAATGATGGAACGGTCAGGGTCTGGGATATAGCTACCGGACGAGTAGTTAAAGTTATTGCATCGCCCAGGGGATTCAAGCCAAACAAACTTTCGCCGGATGGCCGGAAACTTCTTTTCGGGGATGGAGATGGAGGACATATTACCCTTAGCAAAACGGTTAAGCTATTCGACACAGTGACGGGCCAGGAAATAAAAACGCTGAAAAAAGACGGGGCAATTCCTTTTAAAAACATGTCTTTTGCCCCTGACGGCCAAAGACTGTTGTTGATGCGTCTTGATGGAGGGGTTACCCTTTGGGATATAGCCACTGATCGGGAGGTGCAACGCTTCGAAGGCAGAGGACAAACCATTACCAGTGTAAATTTTGCGCCGCGCAGGAACATTGCCGCCATCGTCGGGCGTAAAGATGTAGCCCTCTGGGATATTGCGACCGGCGAGCGTGTTATGGTCCTGAAGGGTCACGGGCAGGATGTTTCATCCACAGCTTTCTCGCCCACAACGGACACCCTCGTTACGGGGAGCCTCGATACGACGCTGCGCTTCTGGGATCTCAAATCGGGCAAGGAGAAATTATCCGTACCCGGACATAACGGAGGGGTCCTCTCGGTGGCCTATTCGCCCGACGGGCGGTACCTGGCGTCGGCGGGAAATGATGCCCAAGTCAAGCTTCGGAACGGTTCAACCGGTGCGCTGCTGAAAACATTTACCGGGCACATTCAGGGGAAGGGGAGTGCTATCTACGGAGCCTTCAACGGGGTTTATGACGTCAGGTTCAGCCCGGACGGGAAAACGATTGCTTCTGCAGGGACAGACGGCACCGCAAGATTGTGGGACATCGCAACCGGCAAAGAAATCAAGAGTCTGCGCGGGCACGACGGGAATGTGATTTCGGTTGCTTTTTCACCCGATGGACGTTTTCTGGCATCGGGTGGCTACGATGGTACAGTCCGGCTATGGGATGCGAAGTCGGGAAAAGAACTGAAGGCGCTGAACAAGGATAATCATGATGGGTCAGTCACATTTGTCGGTTATTCGCCTGACGGCAAATATGTCTTCGCTCGAGGGAAAGATGAGATCGTAAGGCTCTGGAGTGCAGAAAACGGGCAGGAGATCAAACAGTTTGCCGGCATGAGGACTCTCACGACAATGGTAGGTACTATGAATTCCGCCTCTGTTTCTCCCGACTCCCGTTACCTGCTCACCAATGACGGCCCCGGGGCAGTGAGCCGTGTCTGGGATATTGCGGCAGGCAGGGAGATTACCCATCTCATCAGCTTCACCGACGGCGAATGGATTGCCATTACCCCGGAAGGCTATTTCAATGCTTCGCGAAACGGAGCAAAGCATCTCAATGTACGGGTTGGCAACCAAGTCTATGGCATCGATCAGTTTTATGCAAAGTTTTACCGGCCGGAGCTTGTCGCCCTGGCCCTGACCGGCAAGGCAATGCCCAAAGGCGAGTTGATTACGGATATTGCCGCTCAAAAACCCGCGCCCAAGGTTCAGATTCTGTCACCGGTCGCCAACAGCTCCGTGGATCAGGATAGCGTTGCCGTTACGCTCAAGATTACGGACAGTGGCGGCGGAATCGGCAGCGTGAATATTTATCTCAACGGCGCTCAGGTGGCCAATGATACGCGGGGCGTCATCGTCTTGGGCAAGGCAGCGGCCAACGAAAAGATACTGTCGTTTACTATTCCGCTCATCAAAGGGCAAAACGAAATTCGGGCCGTCGCTTTTAATGGTGAGAATTCCATGGAGTCGAATCCCGCCCGGATCAGCGTTATGTCCAGGGCCGTGTTGCGGAAACCCGATCTCTATGCCCTGGTGATCGGCATCAATACTTACAAGAACCAATCCATTTCGTTGACCTACGCGGTTCCCGATGCCATCGCTTTTGCGGGGACGCTGCAGAAAGTTGTAACCCCTTTATTTGAAAAGGCGGATATCCGAACGCTGACGACGCCTGCTGCCACAACGAAAGAAGCCATCACCAAAGCCTTTGAGGAAATCCGGCAGTTGGTTAAGCCCAATGATCTTTTTATATTTTACAATGCTTCCCACGGCATGGTTGACGTGGTGAACGGCGAAGAGCAATATTTTTTACTGACGAGTAATGTCCGGCTCCTTTCCTCCCAGCATATCGGCAAAGATGCCCTGAGTCACAAAGACCTGGTGAGCCTGATCGGAAGCATCCCGGCGCAGAAGAAGCTGGTGATTCTCGACACCTGCAATGCCGGCAAAGGGGGCAAGGAAATCCAGATAGCCCTTCTGCAACAGACGAGAGGCCTCACCGACGCCACGGCGGTCAAGCTCCTGCAGCGGGCGGTCGGTTCCTCCGTCTTTTCCGCTTCTTCTGACACGCAACAGGCCCTGGAAGGGTATAAAGGACATGGCTTATTCACCTATGTTCTCCTGGAAGGATTACAGGGGGAGGCGGACTTCAAGAAAGACGGATTCATTACCGTGAAGGGTCTTGCCCTGCATACAGAGGAGCGAGTGATGACGCTCTCCGAGGAAGTCTTCAAGCGTCAACAGAATCCGATGATCGAGACGGGTGCAAATGATTTTCCCATCGGGCGGGTGAAATGACTTTTTTCAGTTCAGGTAAGGACATAAAAATGGACAGCAAACGGTTGGGTATGATTCATAGTATCATTCTTCTTCTGCTTCTGGCATCAGCATCTGTTTGGGCGGCCGAGCGGGCGTCATTTGGCGTGATGATCGGGGCTGTTACGGCTGAATATGCGCAATTCATCGGTCTCACCACGCCGGAGGGCGCCTACGTCGTTTCGACATCAGCTGCAGGCGACCTGCGGCCCGGTGATGTCATTCTGAAGGTTGATGACAGGAATATCAGTGTGCCTGCTGATCTGCGAGAGGTCACAAAGCAATATCAGCCGGGTGATCAGGTGCAGTTGCAGATTGCGCGGAGTAAGGAGCGCATCCAGATCAGCTACACCCTGAAGAGGGCTGCCGTTTCACAAGGTACGGTTCGTCCTGGTCAGCCAACCCGGGCTACGGTCGGATTAGGCTTTATCCCTACCATAGAAAGTGCGCGCTTTGAACAGGAGGTGTTGAAGTCTGACCAGCCGGTGCTGGCCTATTTCTATGCAAACTGGTGTGCACCCTGCAAAATGTACCTGCCGGTCCTGCAACAGACCATGGATCGGTATCCCGAGATTAAAATTGTCGGCATTGATGTCGATAAAAGCGGTGATATCGTCGCTCATTATGGCATTTCCAGAGTTCTGCCAACCGTAATCCTGTTCAATGGTGGCAGGGAAGTTGACAAGTTTTCGGGTGGGGTGTCGCGTAAGCAGGTAGATGAACTGGTGGCAAAAACACGTAACGACAGCAACGAGATTGAAGTATTTCCTTCCGTCGGCAGGGGGGACTACATTGTGCAGGTTGCTTTTATCAAGAATAGTCCGTTGATTGCTGCCAGAGATGACGGTCAGAGGGTTTTTGTCTGGAATTATCAGCAGGGCGCTCTGGTGAGAACTTATCGTGCAGCGGCAACAGGCTTGTCGCCCGATGGGGCCTATGCAGCCTTGACCGATAAGAAACGGACCGCCGTGCAGATTGTGGATATCGTGCAACAGCAGCAGAAAACCATCCAGACACAACAGTTTGTTGAAAAATTGGCGATATCACCGCTGGGCACTGTGGTTGCCAACTTCGGCGCAGACCAGAGCGGTCAATTCAGTGTCGACATCTGGAACCCGGCGAACAAGCTTATCAAATCCATTCCGGTGGACCATACAACCAATCCAAAGTCGGTGATGTTTGTCTTTTCGCCTGATGGCGCTCACTTTGCGCTTTCCACCTTGAACAAACTTGAACTGTTCTCCACAGAAAACTGGGTGTGCGAAACGGTTGTCCCGATGAAAGGTACAGCGGCGGTATTGCAGTTTACGTCCGACAGCAAGGCCGTCTCGATCCCGGGGAAAGATGAAGGATTGATCGACCTGCAAGGAAAGACACAGCGGGGGTTTAACGGACGCGTGGTTATTGGCAGACCTGATGATCGTCTGTTTGTTGTGGGTGATGGCGATAACTCATTTCGTCTGGTGAGTGACCGGTCCTTCGGAAAGGGACTTCGTTTTGTCGGTCATCGGGCAGGAGTCACTGCGGCGGCGGTCGGCGATGCGGTTCCGTGGCTGGCCAGCGGCAGTCCAGATGGAACCGTCAGGTTGTGGGATCCGGCAACCGGCAGGGCGGTTGGGCAGTTTGTTGGCTTTGCCAATGGCGAATGGATTGTGATCACGCCGGAAGGATACTATAACTCCTCGGCCCGGGGTCATGAATACCTCAGCATCCGCCGCGGCAACAAGGTCTACGGTATTGACCAGTTTTATGATGTCTTTTACCGGCCTGACATTGTTTCGGCAAAGCTCAAAGGCGAGGATATTACGGGTCTGGTCACTCTGACGGTGGAAGAAGCGATCAAGAATCCTCCTCCGGCAGTCAAGTTTTCTACCGTTCCCAACCAGACCAGCGACCCAAAAGTGAAGGTCTGTTATCAGGTGCAAAGCACCGGTGGCGGTATTGGGGAAGTACGCTTGTTCCAGAATGGCAAATTAATCAAGTCCGACGGATTCTATCGCGATGTTGCGGCGCAGAGTACAGCGGCAACCATGAAGCTGGCTCAAGTAAACAGCAGGGCTGTTTATCAGGATATGCGCTCCCTGACCATCAGGGAGAAACAGAGTCCCGGCGCTGTCGTTAACCGGGCAAAGGGTGAGTTAGTTGACGAATGCGTGGAGATGGAAACGATTGCCGGTGAGAACGAGATTAGTCTGACCGCCTTCAACGCCCCTAACACTGTGCAGAGCGTGATGGGCACAGCCCGTTTCATCTCTACCAGAGCGCCCGATGAACCACGGCTGTATATTCTGGCGGTCGGCATTGACCGGTATCGCGACGCTTCCATCAATTTGAAATACGCCGCCAAGGATGCCCGGGACTTCATCGCACAACTGTCAGACAAGGCTAAAACCATCTATCATCCATCCAACATCCATTTGACCACCCTGGTCAATGAGCAGGCCGGTAAACCCAACATTCTGGCAGCCATCGATAAACTGGCCGCACAGGTGAAACATGGCGACAGCTTCATTTTCTTCAACGCCTCCCACGGGTTGCTTTTGCAAAGCCAGTACTACATCGTCACCGGCAGTTTCGCAGGCTCTCTGGACAGAAGCGCAAGTCTGATCAGCTCCAATGAGATTGTTGAGATGTCCAAAAAGATCAAAGCCTTGTCGCAACTTTTTATTTTTGATACGTGCCATGCCGGTGGTGTTGACACCATTGTCAGTGGCCTGTATGATGCTCGCATGTCCGTACTGGCTAAAAAGATGGGGCTGCACATCTATGCCTCGGCAGGCTCCGTCGAGACCGCTCTGGACGGCTATCAGGGCAACGGTTTATATACCCATTCTCTTTTGGAGGGATTGAAAAACGGCGAGGCGGTGGACAAAAACAAGAGCGGCATGGTAACGGTTAAAAGTCTGGGAATATACTCCAGGGAGATGACCGCAGAAATTTCCAATAAACTCGGCCATCCGCAAATACCAGTGATCATTAATTTTGGGAAGGACAGTTCGTTGTTCATTGTGCGCTAGGCGTATTGTTTTCAAGAAGTTATTGTGGTACTTGCGAAAAATAAAAAATAATTTTGGAACTTTTGTCGTTGCAGATTTGTCAAAACAGAAAACAGGAGGGTTACATATTATGGGTATTGGAATATACGAATTAATAGTTCTTTTTGTTATCATTAGCATTCTGGCGCTTCCGTTCTGGATTATTTCATTGATTGATATCCTGAAAAGCAAGTTTGAAGGGAACGACAAGATCGTCTGGCTCCTTGTGCTCATCTTTTTAGGTATTCCGGGCATGATACTTTATCGGGTTATCGGAAAGAAACAGAAGATCATCATTCAGGAGAAGAGGTAAACATGAAAATCAAATCAACGTGGATCACATTATGCATGATCGCTATTGTTGCCATGATGGGGACAACACTCGCCATAGCTGGACCCAACGGAATCGGCAAGGATGTTGAAAATCCTGATTATTACGGCCTCTTAAAAACATTAAAGAATAACGATATGGATATTGATTTTCGAGCCCTGAGGCTTTCTTACACAAAAACTAAAAACTATAAGCCATACGGTGCTGATGACAAAGCAAAGGATGCGGCATTTGATGCCCTGAATAAAAAGAATTATGTGGAAGCCATAATAAAGGCCGAATCTGTTCTGGAGAAGAATTATGTTGATCTGGATATCCATCTATTATGCAGAATTGCGTACAGGGAAATGGGGAATTCAGAAAAATACGCCTTTCATAATGCTGTTTTAAAAGGGCTTGTTGGTTCGTTATATGCCTCGGGCGACGGGCTGACCCCGGAGCAGGCTATTGTCGTCATATCTGTTTCGGAAGAATATTTTCTTCTGAATGCAAACGGACTGAAAACGATTAATAGTAGTTCGGTGACGGCCAATGGCCATCATTACGACAAGATGGATGTTGAGAATAAAAAGACTGCCGAAAAAACGGTTCTTTATTTTAATATTGATATCCCTTTCAGCTGGTTGAATAAAAGCCTTCAGAAAGAATAACCGGTGGAACGTTTGCTGATTATGATGATAGCAAGTCTTGGTAATTATGGACAGCGGCTTACGTAAAACTTTAACAGAAACAAGCTTTTGGAGGATAAAATGAAAAAGTTGATAGCAATGAAATCTCTGGCCATGGTAACACTCCTTGTTGCGTTTCTATTTAGTTTTGAAGCTTTTGCCGAAGGATTTAAGGTGCAGGATGCTCAAAGAGGATATGTTACCAAAATTGTTACAGCTGAAAACGTAAAAGGTGTCGAAGTCAGCCTGTCAAAAGAAATAATTCGCGATGATTGCAATACACGCACGATCTCTCTATCTAATGTCCTGGTTTCAGGGGACGGCGATGGCTGGCATGACAAATATTTTTTTGATGCACAGATGACACAGACAAAAATGTTCTGTCCTTTGGATAAACCGGTCAACGAGACGATCTACTCCAAACCGGTCTTTATTAAGTCGTTTGCAAACGAAAACGTGAATAATAAAGTCGTGGTTTCAATGGTCATCCCGGATGGATATAAACTGGACGTGCGTGTGGTTAAGTGAAGATAAAAGTATTCAGCATGGCGCTGCTCATCCTCTTTGCGCTGATGATTCAACCTGTGTGGCCCCATCACGCTGCGGTTGACATGGGCAGAATATATGCAAACGATGCACAAGCCAACGTATCTCCTCCCGCTATTGGATATGCGGAGGAACACCAGGGCAGTCCGTGGATGTTTCCCATGGACGAGTTAATTAAAGACATGAAAGAAAGATGCGGTCTGAAGCCTGAAAAAGGCCCTTGCAAGGCCATTTATGATAAATACTATTTTGATCCTGAAAGTAGAAAATGCAAGAAATTTACCTGGGGCGGTTGCGATGGCGTTGTGCCGTTTGAGGTTGAAAAAGATTGCAGGGAGCTATGCCAGTGAATACAGGAAAGATAGTTGAGATGGACAAAGTGGGAACGTTTTAGCCTTTAGCTTTGTCTAATATTAAAAAGGAGACAACCAACTACAAGCAGAAAGGTAATTAGGTCCATGATACGCGTTAGCAGCTATTTGAACAATGTCGATATCGGCAATGGGACCTCCTTGCTTTTTAACGGATCAACACTATGCATTGATCAGGTGCCGACAAAATATGCACATCAGATGTCCAATGGCGACGATTTATCTTTTCTTTCTCTTGAAGAGAGACAACATCTTTTAAACCGTGGGCATCTGACTACTTTCACGCCAAGAAAAGAGCTTGGTGAGTTCAGAAAACTGGTGCGTCTTATTTCGGAGAAGAGCGCCGAGGTGGGCAAAAAACAGGAATTTGGAAATCTTAGTTTTATCTTGACCTACAAGTGCAATCTTTCGTGCAGTTATTGTTTCCAGAAATCATTGAGTGACAAGTCGAAAACGGCTGTAATGAGCGGAGAATTTGTTGACGACTTCTTTTCAAATTATTTTCGACAATTGTTCCCAAAGGCTCCTAAAAATCTTTCTATCACCTTGTTTGGCGGGGAGCCTTTGCTTCCCGCCAACCGGGAGGCGATAGCGCGGATTCTTGCTTACGCAAAAAAACATTCTTCTGCAAAGGTTTTTGTGGCGACCAATGCGACCACTTTATCCGCAATGGCTGATTTAATTGGTCCGGAAAGAGGAAAGATTCAAAGCGTTCAGGTGACCTTCGACGGAGATCGTCTTCTGCATGACGAGAATCGAATCCCCGTTTCCGGTAAACCGACATTCGATGCCATGATTGCCTCGGTAAGACACCTGATGCAATTGAAGGTGGGGGTCGGTATTCGTGTGCACATCCATCACGGAAGGTTGGAAGCAGCGAGAAAATTTGTTGAGTATCTGGAAAAGGAAAAGATATTGGGCCACCCACATGTCCACATTTATTTTTCGCCGATCAACACCTTTTCCAGCGAACAAAACACAGTGGAAGATTTTGATACTTTCTGCCAGACCTTTCAGGAAGTGGCTGCCAAGACTAATTTCCCCCCCTCCAGTTTTGATTATATGAATAGCTTTCTGGAAATGCAGACAAAAAAAATCCTTCCCAAGGTAAGATACTGTGGGTTGGGAAGCGGCAAATTCCACATTGTGGATCCCTTTGGGGATATCTATAATTGCTATGAAGAAGCCGGGCATAAGAACAGGCGTATCGGATCCTGCTCTCAGGGAAAGCTAAAGCGGTTTGAGTTGAACAAAACATATGCCAAGCGCCATCTCCTTAATCTTCCTGAATGCATCAGATGTTCTGCTGCGCTTTTTTGCGGCGGCGGATGCCCCAATGAAGCCAGAATTCAGAATGGCTCAATTTTTAAATCTTATTGCCATCAAAACAAGGAATTTATCGCTCAGACGTTGAAAGCGTTCTTTATCAGAAAGGAGGTGAAAATATGAAAAATTCAAAAGTGGCGAATGCTGTTGTTACAGTTGCGACCGGCGTAACCCTGGCTGTCATGGTTGGCCAGATTATACCCGTGAATCTGCTTTCCGGTTCTACGGACTTTTCTCTTACGCAGGTTAACGCAGATTGTTGCGGGCCGCATCCAATGACAGGATGTCCGGACATGGTCCCTATAACAAAATAATCACCGTGTGAAACAGCACAGGTTGGGATCGTTTTTTGCACGCTCAACCTGTGCTGTTGTAAGGAGTTGTTATGAAAAAAAGAATGGTTCAAATCGGTAAAAAGACCGGACTCGATGCAAAAGAGATTAATAATCTTACGAAAATAGAGATATCAGGACTGCTTGCCCTCTGTTTTTCGGCTTTCACCGGCATCGTCACCGCAAACGCCGCAGATCCAGTTCGCCCACCCGATAACATACCGCCCGGGTCGATGACAGCCGAAACAAAATGCAGGGCAACCCCGAAGGAATCCAATTGCAAGGGACTTTTCACGACGTATTATTTTGATTCCAAAACCAATACGTGCATGAAAGCTCAAGGTTGTGTCACGTCTGTTTTTGACAGCAAAAAAGAGTGCGAAAATGCATGCATTGGCACATACCCCGTTTCAAAATATGGCGGCGTTGGTCTGCGCGATTTTGATAATGCCAAATAAATACATTTTAACAAGTACGGTCTGGGAATTTACCCTTGACTGTAATCTTAACTGCATACATTGCGGATCAAACGCCGGCAGAAAAAGAGGCGATGAACTTACGACTTCTGAAGCCGAAAGGGTCTGCCATGATCTGAGAAAAACGGGCTGTCGCCGGATTGCATTAATGGGCGGTGAACCTTTATTACGGAAAGACTTCTGGCACATAGCGTCACTGATCAAAGAACTCGGCATGGAACTTTCCGTGATAACCAATGGGACTGTCTATGATCAGGAAACTTTTAAAAAACTAAGATCGTTGGATCTGATAGCCGTTGCCGTAAGTCTCGATGCATCAAAGCCCGAGCTCCACGATCAAATACGCTGCAAGCGCGGCGCTTTTGAGAAAACACGCAATTTTATTGATGTTGCTCTAAAAGAAGGATTGCCGGTAAGCATTATCACGACTGTCCATAAAATGAACTTAATGGAACTTCCTTCCATAAGAGCGCTGCTGCTGGGCAGAAATATTGCCTGGCAGATACAGGTTGCCGGATCTGAAGGCAGACGATTTCCGAAAGAACTTCTCCTTGATGATGAGGAGTTTTATTCTGTGGGAATGTTTATTGCCTCCACAAGAAAAGAATATCCTGTCCAACAGATGCCTGTTACGGGAGCACATGACCTCGGTTTCAATTCAATGATGCTGAATAACGTATCTCTCTCTCCTGCGTGGACCGGATGCCAGGCGGGCATCTCGGTACTGGGGATACAGAGTAATGGAAACATAAAAGGCTGCCTGTCCATGACCGATGCGACAATCGAAAGGAATGTCAGAGATATAGACATTTATGATATCTGGAACAACGATAGCGCCTTTTCTTATTCGCGGCAATTTACCCCCGCAGACGCAGGAGAGCACTGTGCCGATTGCCAATACCTGAAAGACTGCAAGGGCGGATGCAATGAGATGTCTCTGATGAAGACAGGGAGATTACATAATGATCCCTACTGTTTTAACAGGATCGAACAGCGCCTTTTCAGCAAAGAACTGAAAAACCCGTTCTATAAACTTGCACTCAAAGCAAGGAAGAGACTGAATGATTAAAGTATAGGAGGAAGCGATGATAAAGGCCGCATTGATTGAAAATGAAGAATATTTGCGAAGAGTGAGAGTACAAATAAATGTCAAAAATATTATTATTTTCTGTATTTTCTCCATCCTGCTTCTGGTCGTATCAGCTAATGTTGGCATGGCTGAAGAAAGATACATGGGCAAACTTATTGTTGATAAGGGTGGAAAATATGAAATTGATAATAAAGATTATGTAGAACTGGTTCTTGATAAAGATATCGTAATATCAATCAGGTTGCATACAAAAGCGGCCCATAAAGATGTAAAATTTTCTGATTGCCGGAAGTTAGAAGACGACGGTAGCAACTTTACGAAATGGTATTCTATTGAATGTCGTAATATAAAGTCATACGATGGCAAATCTGCTGCATGGCTTGAGTATTATTTTGCGGGTGCTTATGTCGGAATATCGCCGGAAATAACACCGCAATATTCCATGTACAAAACGCTAAAAGAGATATCAGGTGGACTTGGCCTGGATGTCCCATCAAGGACATTTATAATTTATGCCGACAACGAGCCTATATTTGAATTTTTTTGTTATCCCGAAAATATTAAAAATGTCCAAGAATGAATTAGAATTTCAAACATGAATGAGGCGATAGACATTTTTTATTTAGAATCTGCTATTTTCGACACTGGGAAAACTGCACATATGGAAAGGAAATTATTAAGTATAAAATTCATGTATTGAAATATTTTTGATACTTCGGGAACAAAATTGATCATGAAGTTGTCTAAAGTGTAAAGCAGTATAATCAATATCAAACTGGAAGGAGTAAGAGATGAAGAGACAAAATTTTGTAAAGACAATAATGGTAATATTAATGGCAATCGCTTTCATCGTCCCATCGCTGGCAGGAGCGGCCGAGCAGAGCAAAAAGAAGACTGTACCGGCTTTAGAAACATCAAAGACGACGATGGGTTCGGAGGTCGTCAATCAGGAAGTGATTCAGATCCTGAGAAAAGGGGAAATGGCCAAAGTTATACTGAACATTGTCGGCCAACCTGGCGTTTACTTCAAAGTGCAGTATAGCGCGACGGGAGCGGAAGACAGCTACGCTCTGGTGCCGAAAGGTAAAGGCGTGATCGGGGCAAACGGTCTCGGAATGGTGAGTTTTGATCTCAGGAAGCTTAGCAAGGAGGAGGTCTACCTGAAAGTGACGACATCGGACACGGCAGATTTTGCAAAGCCTCGTGTGGTGCCGAAGCCCATAGTGCTTGCAGTAGAACAGGTCAAGATTAAGGATCGTGGCGCGATGAACGATCTCATAAGGATTGAGCGTGAAGGGGGATGTACTGGTGGGCAATGTTTTGCTCCGCCGCCCCGTTAGAATTTAAAATAGCTGTAGCTATGCAGTTTCGGAAGTGGAGGATGATGATGCCAAAAGCAAAGCATCATCTTCCTCCACGATTATTCGTTCGGAGAGGCTATGATTTTTTTGAAGACCCTGAAGGACAATTCTGTTGGCGACAAGAAGACACGCATTCCTGCGCCTGATGAAATTGCCGGAAAACCATTCATCTTAAAAAGCCTTAACAAATGTTGGCTTTTGATGTTGCTGCTCGTTTGCGTTCTTTTTGCCGGTCAGGCATGGGCAAACGAACCGGCAGCCCTGATATTGCAGGACTTCAGGTCGAGTTTTGAAGGCGCCTTTGCAAAAAAAGATTTTCCTGCCATGAAGAAATTGGCCGGGGCGCACCCGGAAAAACTGCGCATCTTAATTGACAATATTTTATCCGAGTATTCCAGGGCCGCGGCCCAATCCCGCACAGTGGATGCAGAAAAGGCGTGTGACCTGGCAGCGGCGGCCGCCGGCCTCTCGCAGGAACTGTTCGATGATCCTTTCCCTGCAAATCAGGTCAATCTATATAAATCATGGAGCCGCAGTGACCATAACAGGAAGGTCACTGCCGATGTATTTTTGAAAGAAACCCAAGCGGCCTTTGATGAGGGACGTTACGGCGATGTGCTCGCGCCGGGGAACTCCGCTCTGGAGATTTACACTGCCCTCAAGGACGAGGCAGGGCAGGGGAAGGTGCTTCATGACATGGGACAGGCCGAGCGGAGACTCGCTAACTATCCGGATGCCCTGTCGCTGCACCATCAGGCACTGGTTCTGGCGACGCAGGCGTCGGACCGTTTGCATCATGGACGGGCGCTTATTGACATAGGCGATGTCCATGAGAGAAAAAAAGAACCGGAAAAAGCAATCAAATTCTACACGGAAGCGATTCAGGTACTGAAATCCCCGGCGGATTGGCAGGAGGCGGCCCGCGCACTCCGGCAGCTGGGAGATGTGTATGTAGCGACAGGGAGTTTCGAGAGCGCTTACAGGGCATACAATCAGGCGCTTCAACATGCCGAAAAGGCCAAGGACATGCGGCATGTCGCCGAATTTAATGATTACATTGGCTTTTGTCACCGAAGGCTGGGCGACTACAGGATGGCTATGGGGTATCACCAGGTCGCCCTTAAAAGTGCGGAAATGATTGTATCGGCTGATGACCGGTTGCGGGCCCGCGCAAGGTCGCTAAATCATCTGGGTCTCTGCATCTCAAAACTGGCCGAGGAAGACGCGGTAAATGGCAAGACGGGGCAGGCAGCGGAAGGATATCGTGTGGCCATTGCTTACGAAGAAAAGGCTCTGGAACTTGCTGTTAAAGTACAGGATCGGTGGCGTCAGGGCTATGTGCTGCGGGCGCTGTCTCTTATGCATCGCGAACGGGGTGTCCTTTTCAAGGGACAGGAGGCGATTCAGGCGTTTCAGCTTTCGCTTGGCCGGGCGGACGAAGCCCTCAAACTTGGCATCGGCATGAAAGAAAAGGAATGGCAGGGTCTTGCCCTGCATGACAAAGCTCTGGTGCTTGTTTTGCTGGACCGGGAGCAGGAAGGTCTTAAAACCTTTCAACAGGCGCTCGACTTGTGGGAGCAGATGGGAGATCTTCAGTCGGCCGGATATGCGCACCAGTTTGTGGCCCGGCAGTTCCACGAAGCGAGAGGCAGACTGGCTGAGGCGGAAGCTTCTTATGAACGCGCGATACTTGCTTTTGGAAAAATCGGAGATGTCGAGTCGCAAGGCTTCACCATACTGGACAAGGCGCGGGTACAGGCACTGCAGGGACAGAAGGAAAATGCGGCAAACCTCTATGCTCTGGGTATCTCAAAACTGGAGACCGTGCGGACAAAGGCGGGGTTCCCCGAGTTCAGGAAGGCCTTCATGGGGAAAATCTACGACCGCTATGAAGAGGCCGCGCTATTTGCGCTTGGACATGGTTTCAACGACCGGGCGTTGCTGTATGTCGAAAGTATGAAGGCCAGGGCCTTCCTCGACCAATTGGCGGAGGGGCGCGTCGAAGTGGAGAAGGGTATCGACTCTGATCTCAAGGTCAAGCGGGACCAACTGGAGAGTGCCATCTCTGCCGAGACCGACAAGATCGCAGAAGAGTTAAGAAAACCTGCTCTGGATGATAAAGCGCTTGCCGCGGTGCGTGCCAAAGCAGAAAATCTGTCAGTGGAACGAAACCGGGTGATCAAACAGATCCGATTACAGAACCCCCATTATGCCTCGGTGAGGTATCCGGTTCCTGTAACGGTGGCCGAGCTTCAGGGCAGGGTGCTCGCTAGAGGTGAAGTCCTCCTGGAATATTTCATTACGTCGCAGGGTATTTATTGCTTTATTGTCACCACCAACAGCTTCGAAGTTGTGAAGCTGTCCATCGGTGAGTCAGACCTCCGAAAAAGGGTAGGGGAACTTCTCGAAAATATACAATCGGGACCTGCCAGGGGTGAGGGATATGATCGGGTTTCGGCGGGCCAGCTTTACGACATCCTGATGAAACCCTTCGAGAAGGCCATAGCGGGCAAGGCACTGATTATTGTGCCGGACGGTTTTCTTGCAAGACTTCCCTTCGAAGCCCTGGTTATCGTGAAAGAAGGAAAGCGCTCTTATCTGCTCGAAAAGTATGTTGTAAAATATATACAGTCTGCTTCCGTCCTCGCCCTGCTGAGGGCTCATGGCAACGCTGGGCAGGCGAGCGAGCGGTTCATCGGCTTCGGCGACCCGGTCTACGACTACGAAAGCTTCAAACGGGGGAAACAGGAGGGTGCAGTCGGTCTCTCCGGACGAGGCAGTGACGAGATGGTGAAAACACGTTATGCCGGACTGGCTTACGGGCTGAGTCGTCTGGAAGCGAGCGGTGACGAGATCAGGGCAATCAAACGACTTTTTCAGAAGAAAAAGATAATGGGAAAGACTCTTCTTCGGGAAGAAGCCAAAGAGGACTATGCCAAAGGAGTCGGGATGGATCAGTACGGTTACATACACTTCTCGATGCATGGCATCGTCACACCAAAACTGCAGGCGATTATCTTCAGTCAGATACCAGGTAATGGTGAAGACGGCCTGCTCACGGTGAGCGAGATCATGAACCTTCGCTACAATGCCCGACTCGTGGTTCTTTCCGCCTGTCAGACCGGCCTCGGGAGAATGGAGCGCGGTGAAGGTGTCACCGGGCTTACCCGGGCTGTGATGTATGCAGGGAGCTCCGCAACGGCAGTCAGCCTGTGGAACGTTGATGATGCCGCAACCCGGGAGTTGATGACGTGGTTTTACAAAGGTGTGATCCAGGAACAGGCGGGCAAGGCAGATTCCCTCCGCCAGGCGAAGCAGTCCTTGCTCAAGACGCGCTATCGTCATCCTTATTTCTGGGCTGCTTTTGTCATGTACGGAGAGTGAGCCCGAAAACGGGGGTCGCACTATCGGTATCTCCAAGTAAAAGCAGGGAAGAATATCAATCTGAAGGGAGTAAAAGATGAAAAAACACAATTTTGTAAGTACACTGATAATAGGATTAATGGCCATCGTCTTCATTATCCCCTCGCTGGCAAACGCGGGCGAACAAAGCAAGAAGAAGTCCGAGCCGGTGCTGGAGACATCGAAGACTACAATGGGTTCAGAGGTTATCAATCAGGAAGTGATCCAGATATTAAGGAAAGGTGAGATGGCCAGAGTTACGCTCAACATTGCAGGTCAGCCCGGCGTTTACTTCAAGGTTCAATATAGTCAGACAGGAGTGGAAGACAGCTACGCCCTGTTACCGAAGGGTAAAGGCGTGATAGGCGACAATGGTTTTGGGTCAGTGAGTTTTGATCTGAGGAAACTGGGGAAGGAGGAGGTCTACCTGAAGGTGACGACATCAGACATGGCAGATTTCTCAAAGCCGCGCGTGATGCCGAAGCCACTGGTGCTTGCAGTGGATCAGGTCAAGATCAAGGATCGGGGGTTCCTGGAAAAGATCAAACGGACTGAGATCGAAGAGTGGCGACCATAAGGTGAACAGGCGGTGTATGGTGGTACAGGATCCGCATACCTATTCAATGGAGAGGGTTAATGTCATGAGTCCAAAAGCATATGTGCGACCAGGGAAGATGGCATCCGTCATCGGGATAATCGCCGCGGGTGTTATGCTTATTTTCGGCATTGTATTTTTCGGTCTTCTTCAGCAGGAGGAGGGCAGCGGCATCGGACAGATATTTATGGTATTCTGGATGCTGATTGTCATCCTCATGATTGCCTATTACGTGTACAATCTGATGTCAGGAAAGGCTTCCTCCTCTGCGATGGCGGAGATTGACCTGGAGACGCCGGAGAGCGGCCCTACTGTGGAAGAAAAACTGCACAGCCTGGAGAGGCTGAAAAAGGATCGATTGATTACAGAAGAAGAGTATCTGCAAAAGCGGAAAGAAATCATGCAGCAGAAATGGTAAGAATTCAGGAAATGGGGAAATGAGAAAATTAACAAGAGATACGGAAGAACGGAAGAACGAGAGAAAACATGATCATCTATATTCCTTTCGCGATAATGCTGGCTTTTGTTTTTGCCTACTATTTCGCTTTTGAATACTGCCGCTACAAAAATGCCAGGATGATGGCGGAGGGACTTGGCGGGAGAGCGGTGTTCAAGTTAGGCGGGTCATATATGAGGCGCAATCATGACGGCGTGGAGGAGAGAGCCTGGATCGAGCCGGATGATAAGATGGCCTGGGGCAGCCTTCGATCGGCATTGAGCCCTCCTTTGGGCAAGCTTTTTTTGCAGAGGAATAAGGGCCCCGGCTTCCGCTTTGATATCGAGCCCAAGACCGGAATACTCTTTCGGACCTTATCCCTGGACACACTCAAAGAAGCCGATTTCAATGTGCCCCAACTGGATAGTAGCCTGCGGCTGCGGACCAATAAACATGACGATGCGGGTCGCTACTTCTTCGCGCCTGAAAAACAGCAATCATTAACTGCTCTTTTCCTTGCGGGGTTCTCCCGGCTTAAAGGCGACCATGGCGGTATCCTTGCGACAATGCAAGGCATCACCACCGAAGATCTCAGTCCGGAAAGAATCGGGCTTTTCTTTAAGCATCTGCGCAGCTTTTAGGGATGATTGAGTATAGAAGGGGAGCACCTGCAAAAGTATATAGAAATCATGCACAGAGGCAGCGAGTTAAAAAACAATTTCCTTCCGGGAACAAACGTGCAATTGCAGTTGTCTCACACTTGAAATCAGGATGATTTCGATTGCCGGGGAAAATAAAATATGAACGGCAGACTTACAAGGAGAGCATATGAATCGATTATTACAAGTATTGTCGGGAATCTTCACGATCGCCTTATTTTCGGTAATTTCGGCCACATCCGTGGAGGCTTCCATCTTCGGGACGTCAGCGCAGGAAAACCTTGTACAAGGGAACACGGCTTTTGCCGTACAATTGTATCAGGAACTTGGCGCCAGGGAAGGGAATCTCTTCTTTTCGCCCTATAGCGTTTCATCGGCCCTGGGCATGACCTACGCCGGCGCCCGTGGGAATACGGAAAAAGAAATGAAGGATGTTCTGCATTTTCCATTGGATCAAGCGCAACTGCATCCCGCATTCAGAAAACTGAACAGAGAACTGGCCGCCACTGCCCAAAAAAGCGGACAGAAACTAAACATTGCTAACGCATTGGTCCTCACCGGCGGCGATGTGAGCGGTGGGTTCAAGACTCTCCTGAAAGACAACTATGACGCTGAGGTCTTCGGTGGAGGGCTGGATGTGATCAACGGCTGGGTCAAGCGAAAAACAGAAGGAAAGATCGAGAAAATACTCGAAGAGCTGGATGTCAATTCCGTCTGCGTTTTGCTCAACGCCATTTATTTCAAGGGAACATGGGCCAGTCCATTTCAGAAAAGTCGCACGCAGGACGGGCCATTCAACGTGTCGGCAGGCAAAAAGATAATCGTTCCCTTCATGCGCCAGAAAAGTGAATTCAAAATCATGACCAAGGATGATTTCCAGGCCATTTTGATCCCGTACGAAGGGCAGAATCTGTCCATGGTCATCTTGCTTCCCCAGGCTGTAGATGGTTTGGCTAAACTGGAAAAGCAATTATCCATCCAAAACCTGAATGAATGGTTGGCGAAACTGGACGAGAGTCAAGCCCAGGAGATTAATCTCTATCTGCCGAAATTCAAACTCGAAACCGGTTATGATCTGGTGCCGCCCTGCATGAAAATGGGCATGAAGGATGCGTTTGCCCTGGCCAATGCTGATTTCAGCGGTATGGGATGGCGCAAAGGTTTTCTTTACATTTCGCAAATTAAGCATAAGGCTGTTGTCGAAGTTAACGAGGAAGGAACGGAAGCGGCAGCCGCCACGGCCGTGGAGATGGCCACGAAATCAGTCCCTTTTAATCCGGAGTTTCGCGCGGATCATCCGTTCTTCTTTATCATCCGCGACAGTCGAAGCGGCGCCGTTTTGTTTATGGGCAGGATGGTTAATCCCGGCATGAAGTAAGGGACAAGTAGGTGTGAAATGACCCAGAAGACTTACGTTGTGCAGCGAGGGCGGGACCAGGGACTACCCTGGAAAGGCGCCAGGCCGCGCCTTGAACAGCTTGACGTGGAATTGACCGAGCGTTGCAATAACGACTGTATTCATTGCTGCATCAACCGTCCGGCAAACGATGCGGTGGCGCGGGCAGGCGAAATGACGACGGAGCAGATCCGGGATCTGTTGCGACAAGCCGCCGATCTGGGATGCCTGCAAGTGCGATTCACCGGCGGCGAGCCGCTCCTGCGGCATGATTTTCAGGAGTTGTACATTTACGCGCGTCGGCTGGGCCTGAAGGTGTTGTTGTTTACCAATGCCTGTCTGATTACCCCCGGCCTGGCCGATCTTTTCCAACGGATGCCGCCGCTTATAGAAATAGAAGTGACGGTATATGGAATGCACCGGGAATCTTACGAAGCCGTGACCCGAATCCCCGGCTCCTTCGCGCAGTTTCAGCGCGGCCTGAATCTGTTGCTGGAACGCAATGTCCCGTTTGTCGTAAAGTGGGTTGTCTTGCCTCAAAACAAGCACGAAATGGTCGAATTTGAAGTGTGGGCCGGGACGATTCCCGCGATGACCAGACCGCCGAGTTATGTGATGTCCCTGGATTTGCGGAATCGCCGCGACGACGAAGAGAAAAATGTCTGCATTCAATCGCTTCGTTTGACGCCGCATGAATCGCTGGCAATCCTGACTCGCGACGTGGCAGAATACAAACAAAGTATGGAGGCATTTGCCTCGCGGTTCATGGGGCCATCCGGTGACAGGCTGTTTAGTTGTGGTGTGGGATGCAGCCTGTGTATCGATGCCTACGGACGCGCCCAGCCATGCATGGGGCTTCGGGCATCGGAATGGACGGTCAACCTGAACCCCGATTTAAAATCCGTGCGGGAAGAAGATTCCTTCTCCAGTGTTTCCGTACCAGGGATGCGTCCCGAATGTGCCGGCTTAGAAGACGCCCTATCCCAATTTTCCCGACTCTACGACCTGTGTACGACAAACCCTGAATACCTGCGCCGTTGCGCGAGGTGCTTTCTGAAGGGCCTGTGTGAACAATGCCCGGCAAAATCGTGGACGGAACACGGAACGATAGATACACCGGTTGCGTATTTGTGTGAGACAGCGCATGTGCAGGCGCGCTATATCGGTTGGCTGGGCAAAAACGAATATGGATGGGAGGTGATGAACTGGCAGGAAAGAATCAGCGTTCAACATTCGATAAGATAAGCGTTTTAATGTCAACCAACAACAGGTATTTATTGAATTTGCAATATGACAAAAGAGGAATAAAATGGAAAAAGATAACAAACAGTGGCAGAAACCGGAATTAATTGCTCTGGTTAGGAGCAAACCCGAAGAAACCGTACTCATGGGCTGCAAGAGCTGCACCAATCCTCCATCATCGGGGCCTTCAAGGGGGTCTTCCAATTGCGTAACGGGACCACAGCCGTCCTGTTATAATTGTTACAGATCATAGCCGTTGGTCTGCAATATGCCGCATACCCGCAGCTGCGGGTATGCGGCAGCTGCAAACTTGTGACCGGCGGAGAATAAAATATGGAAAGGGACTAGATTATGGCGACCCAGCTCAGCCTGGATGCTGTGTGTGCATGTTCAGAAAACGTGGTGGCGAGGACCATCGAAGGCGAAGTTGTTCTCATTCCCCTTATTGCCGGTATCGGTGACGAGGAGGATGAACTCTATACACTCAATGAGACCGGGCAGGCCATTTGGCAAAAATTAGATGGTAAGAAAACGCTGAAGGAAGTGGCGGTATCCCTCGCCGAAGTATTTGATGGTCCGGCAAGCGAACTCGAAGCCGATGTGCTTGGTTTTGCAAGTGAGTTGACAAAGCGCGGCATTCTCGTGGCGAAGTAAAATAAAGAAACAGGTGGTTTTCTTTCGGTCTGAAAACCAAAACAGTTGGCAGGATTCAGGTTTATGCCCCAGATTGTTCTCGAAAAAAATCATATGACAAAGAGTCTTGTCGGGGTTTCTCTTGATATCGGCCGGGTCCTGGCCGACCGGGATGGTGTAACCTTTCGCGCCGAGGGTACGTGCATGTATCCGACCATTCGTCCGGGCGATGTCCTGCGTATCCAGTCGCGCGCTGCGGCCGATGTTTCTCTAGGCGATGTTGTCGTTTGCCGACGCCCCACCCATTTGTTTTGCCACCGTGTCGTGGCCCGGGGAGCAGAGGAAGGACGCGCCTTCATTGTTACCCGTCAGGACCGCACACCGGACGAGAGCGACGGCCCCACCTTTGACGAGAACCTGCTCGGCGTTGTGGTTGCCATTGAGCGCGGAGGCAAACCGGTATCGCTTCAACCGGTATCAGCTCCATGGCCACTGCGTTTTTACTTTGCCTTGCGGCTCAGGCTGATCGAATTTCGACTGCGGATAATTTTGGCCTGGACAGATCTGCTGCCGAAAGTGCAGGCGAACGCCTTTTACCGCTGGATGATGAAGATATGGCTTACCCTTGCCCATCCGCAAATTTCATACAGGGTACGACTGCCGATGCCCGCCCTGGGTGACGCGGTCTATCGCCAACTGTCGCCGGAAACCTTCAGTGCGCAAAAGGATTGGCGGGGACGCCCTGTACAGCGCTGGACACTGCTTTTGCACCTGAACGGTTCACATATACCTGCCGCGTGGCTGACACTGACGCGTGAAGCCGCAGGTGTGTGGCTGGTGGACGAGTCGTTCGTGAGCGCGCGCTATGGTGGCGCAGGACTGGATGCCATGCTGCAAAGGAAGGCGGAAGCCATCCTGCGAAAGGATCATCCTGAAAAAGAAGAAGTCATGGGCCTCCTGCGAACTTCCCCGGCTTCTCTGAAATAAAAATACTTAAGGAATTATTTTATGTCCAAGTCCCATTCTATTGAAATCAAAGAATTTCCGCTCTGGGAGAGGCTCAAAGCCAAGAGCGTCCCGCTTTCGTTTGATATGGAGATCACTGCGCGCTGCAACTGCAATTGCCGCCATTGTTACATCAACCTGCCGGTAGGTGACAGGGACGCACAGGCGCGCGAACTATCCCTTGCCGAAATCGGCGACATCGCACAGCAGGCGGTCAATCTCGGCGCCATGTGGTGTCTCATCACCGGCGGCGAACCGCTGTTACGTCCTGATTTTGCAGAGATTTACACCGGGCTGCGGCGCAAGGGACTGCTGGTTTCCGTTTTTACCAATGCCACATTAATCAACGAAGATCATATCGCGCTCTTCAAGAAACATCCGCCGCGTGATATTGAAATAACGGTGTATGGTGTGACGCGCGAAACCTATGAGCGCATCACACGCCGGCCCGGTACGTTTGACAAATTCATGCGCGGGATGAATCTTCTGCTGGAGAGCGGCGTGCGCATCCGCCTGAAGGCGATGGCGATCCAATCCAATCTGGCTGAGCAGGACGCCATTGCCGATTTCTGCCGCGCCTACACGAAGGATTTCTATCGTTTCGATCCGCAACTGCATCTGCGTTTTGACGGCAACCGGGAATGCAATAAAGACATTATCGCGGAACGCCTGACGCCGGAACAGATCATCGCGCTGGAGCAGGCGGACAAGGAGCGGATGCGGGCTATGCAGAAGAATTGCGATACCCTCATCAAAGATGAATTTGCGCATTTCGGCTGCGACCATCTGTTCCATTGCGGTGCGGGCAACGGCAGCTTCAATGTCAGTTACGACGGCATGTTCCGGTTGTGTTCATCCTTATGGGCGCCGCCAACGCTTTATGATCTTCGGCGGGGCAAGCTCGACGATGCCTGGAATCATTTTGTGCCGAAGGTTCGTGATATGCGTTCGACCCGTCAGGAATTTCTCAAGACTTGCCGTGTGTGTCCGCTTGTCAACCTTTGTCTGTGGTGTCCCGCTCATGCCCATCTCGAAACAGGTGAAATGGATGGCGCCACCCCTTACTTTTGCGCCGTGGCCAAATTAAGAGCAACGACTTTACGAAAAACTGAATAACCCAAATGTCCCTGAATCTGAAAAAGCCCAAGAAATTGTACCTGCGACGGGCGTTGTCGCTTTTGTGGAAGGCCGCTCCCGGCTGGGCTGTGCTGAGCACGGTGTTCCTGGTATTGCAGGCCGCCCTACCGCTTGCGCAGCTTTACCTCATGAAGTTGACGGTGGATGCGGTAACCGTGGGCATTACGTCGCCGGGCAAGGACATCGTCATGAGTCATGTCCTCACGCTCATCGGCCTTTTGGGCGCTTCGGCCCTGGCTGCTGTTTTTCTGGCTTCGGCGGCGAAAGTCGTGGGGCAGGCCCAGGCCCAGATCATTACCGATCATGTTCAGAGTGTGCTGCACGGCAAGTCCGTCGCTCTGGATATGGAATATTATGAAAATGCCGGCTTCTACGACACCCTGCACCGGGCTCAGCAGGAAGCCCCCCACCGTCCGACCAGTATTCTCAATGGTCTTATCCAGGTCGTCCAGAGCGGTGTCACACTCGTCGGGATTGCGACGTTATTATTTTCCGTCCACTGGGGAATTGCCGCAGTATTGTGCGCATCCCTGATTCCCGGACTTTTCTTTCGTATAAAATATGCGGACAGGATGTTTCAATGGCAGTCCGACCGATCAGCAACAGATCGCGCGGCGACTTATTTTAACTGGCTTATTACCAGTCAGTACTATGCCAAGGAAGTCCGACTGTATGACCTTGGTCCCCTGTTTATTAAGCGTTTTCGGGATCTGCGCCAATTGCTCCGGCGGGAAAAAATCGGCATCGCTTTCCGGTACGCCCTGACGGAGCTGGTTGCTGAGGCTTTTGCGACCCTTGCCATATTCGGTTCTCTGGCCTTTATCGCCTACCGGACTGTGCAGGGTATGATGACCCTGGGGGACATGGTGATGTATTATCAGGCCTTTCAGCGGGCGCAAGGCTATCTGAAGGAGATGTTGAACGGTTTGGCGAGTCTCTATGAAGACAACCTGTTTCTTTCCAATTTTTATGATTTTCTCGATTTGAAACCGACCATCATCGAACCAGCCAAACCCGAGCCGGTTCCAAGGCCCATGCAGAAAGGGATTGTTTTTGACCATATCGATTTCCGATACCCGACGGGAGAGGCGATGGTCCTCAAGGATATCAACATCAGCATTCGTCCGGGGCAGGTCGTGGCTCTGGTCGGGGAAAACGGGTCGGGGAAAACAACGCTGGTGAAACTGCTGTGCCGGCTTTATGACCCCACAGCCGGGAAGATTACCGTGGATGGCATTGATCTTAGCAACTTCGATACAACCGCATTACGCCGCGAAATCGGCATCATTTTTCAAGACTACGTCCAATACCAGATGACAGTCCGCGAAAATATCTGGATGGGAAATACAAGGCTCGCTCCCGATGATGAGAAGATCGTTGCCGCGGCCAAGTATTCCGGCGCTGATGACGTTATCGCGGGGCTTCCCCTGGGTTATGAAACTATGCTGGGCAAATGGTTCGGCAACGGGGCGGAACTGAGCATCGGCCAATGGCAGAAGGTGGCGCTGGCGCGGGCCTTCCTGCGCGACGCGCAAATTATCGTGCTCGATGAACCGACCAGCTCGATGGACGCCAAAGCCGAATATGCGGTTTTTCAGAACCTGCGTGAATTGGCCCAAGGCCGCACCGTTATCTTTATCAGTCATCGCTTTTCCACCATCCGAATGGCCGACTGCATCTATGTCCTGAAGGATGGAGGGATCGCCGAAGAAGGCACGCATGAAGAACTGGTTCATTTAGATGGAATATATGCCCACTTGTTTGAAATCCAGGCCAAATATTACAGGTGAAGGTTATGACCAACGTAGAAGAGCAGTTGCCAGAAATCATAAAAAAGTATAAACAGGAAGCTCAGTATCCCGTGGTGGATTCACGGGGGATGGATTTTCCGCTTGTTATCGCCAAGTAGAGGGTTTGTAGTGCGGACATTCATGTCCGCGAAATCATTTACGCCGGATGGTCGGACCCATGCCTTTCAAACGCAAGCCGAGACTGCCGGACTTCGACTACCGAGGTTGTCACCGCTATTTCGTGACGATTTGCACGGATGGAAAACAGCTATTATTTGTCGATGACACGAAGGTGAAGAAAATCCTCGATGTTCTGGCTGATGAATCCCGGAAGCATGGTTTTGTCGTTTGGGGCTATTGTTTCATGCCGGAGCATTTACATCTTCTGTTGGAAGGTGAGGGACCAGATGCGGACATGAAAGCGTTCGTCAAGATTTTTAAACAGAAAACGGGGTATCAGCATCGTAAAGAAACAACGAGGATTACAGACAGATTGTGGCAGCCAAGTTATTACGACCGGGTTTTACGCGGAGATGAGGACCTTTATGGCGCATTGCGGTATATCCTCAACAATCCAGTAAGGAAAGGGTTGGTCAGCCATTTTGCGGATTACCGGTATCTGGGATCATTTGCCGTGGATGTCCGTGACATCGCGTTTTGAAGGTAATGCATATAATGTAGTGCGTAGCTCGTGTGACCTTTAGACACAATGGTTCTTAGATGTGCTGTTGTATCCGGATATTAATATTTGCTGAAGAGACAGGGGCGGATGGCGGGTTTAAAAACCCGCACTACGTTAAAATGACGGGAATGGATTTTCCGCTGGTGATTGCCAAGTAGACAACAAATGGAGGTTTTATATGCGCAAGATTTTGTTTTTTATTGCTTTGTGTATCTTTATGGCCGCGCCGCTTTACGCCGCACAATCCACGATTAAGATAGCGGAAGGCTCCGCCTGCATGGGGGATGACAAATCGCGCAAGCAAACCGAAACCGCGGCGATGGCCGACGCCAAGAGAAACGCCGTCGAATCGGTTAAGACCTATGTGTCGTCCGCAACCGAAGTGAAAGACTTTGAGGTTCAGAAAGATCTTGTGTCCGCTTATGCCAACGCCACCGTCGAAGTGATCGGGACACTCGAAAAAAGTTGGTACAAAGATACGGCGCTGGGCGACTGCTATAAGGTCAAACTGAATACGGAAGTTATTCCGGATGAAAAGGCCATGAAGAAAGCCCAGGAGAAAGCCCAGGAGAAAGCCCAGGATACCGTGCTGGATGATCCGTCTTTTCCGCTTAGCGTAAAAGTCTGGACGGATAAGGCAACCTATCGCGATGGCGAGAAAATTAAAATTTATCTCAAGGGCAATAAACCTTTCTTTGCCCGGGTGATTTATCGCGACACGGCAAAAAATAATCTTCAGTTGCTGCCCAATCCCTATCGCCAGGACAATTACTTTCAGGGCGGCGTGATTTATGAAATCCCGTCTGGAAATGATAAATTTGAACTGGAAGTGAACCCGCCCTTCGGTGATGAAAGCATTATCGTCTATGCCAGCGTCTCGGAGCTGGGCGATTTGAATCTGAAAGAAGAAGGCAGTGTCTATGCCGTAAAAACCAAAACGAAAGATATTGGCATCAAGACCAGAAGCATTAAAGTTAAGGCGGTTTCCACGGGAGGAGCCGAACAACCGGCAGAATTCTCCGAGGGCGCCGTGGTGGTTAAGACAAAAAGATAGCAGGTTACAATCATCAACAAGAGCAATATGAACAGGGGACAAGGCCTACCGTCAGGGAAACTGCCTTCCTTTTCATGGTCCGTCTATGTCCCGGACCCGTCATCCGGCCCCTTGAGTTTGTATTCACTGCACAGGTAATACCGTCCTCCTTCCAGCATCCGGACGATGTCTTGTTTCAAGAGTTCTTCAATCGCCCGGGGGCGGTAATCCCGTAAACCGACATTCAGCATCCGGACTTTGGTGTAAGGCAGCTCCACCGCCGAAGCGGGATCGAACGCCTTTTTCAGTTTCAGATCGCGGATGATAAAATCGGCGGCCTTTTTCATCTTCCAGCCGGTGATGCGCAGGGCAAAAAATAAGGCCCCGATCACAATAAAAATCATCAAAATGATTTTAAGGGTTTCGGGCATGGCTTTAATCTCCTGTGTCGCTCGTGAAGCGTGTTTGATTTCGTGCTTGTATATCACCAAGGGAAATGAGGGGTCAAGGAAATGATGATGACTGACCCATCATCAAACATTAAACAGTAGTACGGGTCGCTTGTGACCTTCAGGTTATTAGACCCGTTGAACAGGCGAACCTAATAACCTGAAGGTCACTCGAGGTTCGGACTACATTGCCTCGTTATCATTTGATAGCGAAATGGTATCAGTCTTCAGACTAGCCCGTACTTTTTTATTTTTTTATACAGATGGGTGCGGTGAATCCCCAGGATGCGGGCTGCCCGGGCTTTATTGTGGCCGGCTTCCTCTATGGCCTGGCGGATGGCCCGGGCCTCGGCGTGGGCATGGATCTCCCGCATGGGCGAGTTCTTTTCGGTGGGCAACATCTCCAATCGTGGTTTCAGGTAGAAAGGCAAGTCTCTGTCCCGAATGCAATTGCCTTCCAGCGAGGATAGTGTCCATTCCAGCGTATTAGACAGTTCTCTGATGTTTCCGGGCCAGCCATGTTCCATGAGGATTTTGTGGGCGCTGCTGTCGAGGCGGATGTCGAAAAGAGCGGCTTCCTCCGATAATTTCTGTAAAAGGTGCATAAAAACAGGAATAATATCTTCCCGACGTTCCCTCAAGGGGGGAATCGTAACGGGAAAAACATTTAGCCGGTAAAAGAGGTCTTTGCGGAAGCGTCCGTCCCGGACCATGGCGTCCAGATCCTGATTGGTGGCGGCGATCAGGCGGAAATTCGAACGAATCACCTGCGTGCCGCCTACGCGCTCGAATTCCTTTTCTTCAAGAACGCGCAGGAGCTTCGGTTGCATGGAGATGGGCAGTTCTCCGATTTCGTCGAGGAAGATGGTCCCCTGGTGGGCCAGTTCAAATTTGCCGGGCTTTCCTTCCAATTTTGCGCCGGTGAAGGCGCCCTTCTCATAACCGAACAGTTCCGATTCGAAAAGGTCTTTGGGGATGGTGGCGCAATTGATGCGCACGAAGGGATAAATCTTACGCGGGCCGGCCTGGTGAATGGCCTGCGCGAACAATTCCTTTCCCGTGCCGCTTTCACCGGAGATCAACACGGGGAAATGACTCGCGGCGGCCTTCAGAGCCTGTGCTTTCAGGGAGGCGATGCTGTCACTCACGCCGACAATGCTATCCAGTGTATAGCGCGTAGAGCGCAAGGCCAGCAGTTCGGCCTCATAAAGCTTTACCTTGGATTCGAGCAGGGAGAGTTCCTTGGCCAGCTTGCTCACGTCGCGAACATCCTTGAAGAGGACTTGGCCGAAGACGGCGATTACCTTGCCGTCTTTTTTGATGGGGATGCGGTGCACCACCATGTTTTGGCCTTTGATGCGCTGGCTGTCGCTGAAATCAGGTTTGCCCGATTTGGCGACGATATGCATGCGACTGTTTTCTATCACTTCAGTGCAATGCTTGCCGATTTGGGCCTGAGGATCCAAATTCAGAAAAAGCCCGTAAGGTTTGTTGAAATGCGTGACGTAGCCCTTGCTGTCGGTAACGAGGCCGCCGTAATGAATACTTTCAAAAATCAACTCATACATTTCCAACCGTTGCCGCAGTTTATCGACTTCCCGGATATCGATGGTTGAAAGATTATCTTTTGGCGGATGTGTTTTCAATGACGGATGATCATTCTTTTTCATGCTTTGACCGTATCCTCATAGATACATGTATAATTTTTGATACGAAATTTGATTCACATATATAGGATTGCGCATCGTTTGTCTAGAAAAAACATCCGGGCTTTAATATTTGCAATTATTTGATATTACAAAGTAATTAATTACTTATATTTAAAATTTTTTTAATAGCGGCAGATGGTCTCGTTTTTGCTTTACAAATTGAATTCTGCATGGCCGAACCATCAGGACATGTTTTTCAACCGTTGTTTATAGTACTGTGGACGCAGAAATAAAAACCAAACAGAGTTATTTTATTGCCAGGCTGCCGTTTTGGCAATCTGAGAAAAGAGAGCCACTATGAATCAAGAATTACCCAAGGGTGTTTACCCCGTGCTGTCGCAACTCTCCGCCCAACGCGTGAAGAAGGGCAAAGTGGTTTCAACCGAGGAGGCCGTTCGCATGATCCGCGACGGAGATACCATTGCTACTGAAGGATTTTGCGGGGCCTGCTTTGCCGAAGAGATTGCGATTGGTCTGGAAAAGCATTTTCTGGCGACAGGCACACCGCGAAATCTGACCCTTGTTTACGCCGCCGGTCAGGGAGACGGTAAAGACAGAGGCTTGAACCATCTCGGGCACGAAGGTCTTATCGGGACTGTTATCGGTGGCCATATCGGTCTGGCGCCGAAACTGCAGAGATTAGTCCGGGAAAATCTGATTTTTGGATACAACATGCCCCAGGGGGTGATTGCCCATCTATTCCGTGATATTGCAGCCCACAAGCCGGGCACCATCACACAAGTAGGGATGGGAACATTCATTGATCCCCGGATTGACGGGGGCAAACTTAATGAAAAAACATTCAAAGAGGGCAGGAATCTCATTGACCTGATCCAGATCAACGGCGAGGAATACCTTCTCTATAAATCCTTCCCGATTAATGTCGCTATTATCAGGGGGACAACGGCGGACACGGACGGCAATATCACGATGGAGAAGGAGCCCCTGACTCTGGAGTCCTTGGCTATGGCCATGGCGGCAAAGAATTCCGGCGGCCTCGTCATTGCCCAGGTGGAACGGATAGCGGACCGGGGGACACTCAACAGCCGTGAGGTGAAGATTCCGGGGATCCTGGTGGATTATATCGTTGTGGCGCCGCCTGAGAATCACTGGCAGACGTTTGCCGAATACTACAACCCCTCTTTCAGCGGAGAAATCAAAATTCCCATGCAGTCTATTCCGCCTATGGAACTGGGCCCCAGAAAAATCATCGCCCGCCGGGCAGCTTTCGAGCTCACGCCGAACAGTATCGTCAATCTTGGTATCGGCATGCCCGAAGGCGTGGCGAGTGTGGCTAATGAAGAAAAAGTCATTGATTATCTGACCCTGACGACGGAGCCCGGCACCATCGGCGGCATGCCCAACGGAGGGCTGAACTTCGGGACGTCGACCAACATGGCCTGCCTGATCGATCAACCCTACCAGTTCGATTTTTATGACGGCGGCGGATTGGATACAGCCTTTCTCGGTGCAGCGGAAGCGGATGAGGAGGGCAATGTCAATGTCAGCAAGTTCGGCCCGAGGTTTGTCGGTCCCGGCGGATTCATCAACATCAGCCAGAAAGCAAAGAAGGTGGTTTTCGTGGGAACCTTCACGGCCGGAGGTCTCCAGGTGTCCATAGTTGAGGGAAAACTCCGTATCGATCAGGAGGGAAAAGAAAAAAAGTTCATCAAGCAGGTTGAACAGAAAACCTTCAGCGGCCGTTTTGCGGCACAGAATAAAAAACCAGTTCTCTTTGTAACTGAGCGATGTGTCTTCAATCTGACGGAAGAGGGAATGGAATTGATCGAGATAGCCCCGGGGATTGACCTGCAAAAGGATATCCTCGATCAGATGGGCTTCCGGCCTATTATCAAGGGAACACCGAAACTAATGGATGCCCGGATCTTCAGTGTCGGGTCCATGGATCTGAAGGAGGAACTGTTAAGAAATTCTTAGAAAAATAATTGATTTACAATGCGGAGGAAATTGGATAAGTAAGCGAAAACAGAAGGCCGAAGCACTATGTCGGAAGGATTTTAAACGGATGACGATATTTTCAAGGTTGATTTTTGGAAAAATTGTCGCATAACCAGTAACCCGAATAACTTAAAGAAAGAAAGAGGAGGGGAAAAATGAAAAAAAGAAAAGTAATTTTTATTTTTGTCATGATGATGGTGTGTTCTTTTGTGTTGGCAGGGTTTAGCTACGCTGCCGAGCTGCCCAAAGTAAGATGGACCATGCAGACCACCTGGGCTAAAGGCTGGTTGATTCATGAAATGGCCGAAGATTTTGCCAAACGCGTAAGTGACATGAGCGGCGGCAATTTTGTGATCAAAGTCCTTCCCGCCGGCGCTGTTGTCGGAGCCATGGAGAATATGGATGCGACGTCCAAAGGCACGCTTGACGCCTGGCACAGCTGGACCGGTTATTGGCAGGGCAAGCATCCGTCGGCGAATTTCTTTGCTTCCATTCCCATGCATCTGGAACCGACCATGTACGTCATGTGGATGTATTACGGCGGCGGCAAGGAACTGATGCAGGAAATGTATGATGAAATGAAAATGAACGTCGTTGTTATTCCCGGCGGCTTGACGCATCCGGAAATCCTGGCCATGTCCAACAAGCCTCTGAAAAATATCAAAGATTTTAAAGGCCTGAAATACAGAACTCCGGGCTGGTGGGCGGAAATTCTTAAGGCCAATGGCGTCGCCGTTACCATGCTGCCCGGCACGGAACTGTATCCCGCTCTGCAGAAAGGCATTATTGACGCCACAGAGTTTTCCTCGCCGATCGTGAATTGGCAGCAGGGGTTCCATGAAGTGACCAAATATGTCGCCGGCCCCGGCATGCATCAGCCGGCCTGCTACTTTGAGCTGGGTTTCAATAAAGACAAGTATAATGCGCTGCCCCCCGAATACAAAGCCATGATTCAGAATGCCGCAATGGCCATGACGATTCAGAAATGGTCCGAGGATGTCGTCAAGGGTATCGATGTGCTGGATAAATATAAAAAGATGGGCAAAACGTTGACCCGCGTTGACGACGCCTCCCAGAGAGAGTTCCGCAAGCAGGCCTGGACTTTTATTGATAGTGAAGTGCAGAGGATCAACAGACCCCATACCACCAAAACATGGGCTTCCGCACAAAAATTCTGGACCCAATTTTCCGACTATGAGTATTTCATGGTGCCTGTTCGCAAGTAAGTTTATTTTCTTTACCTGATGCTGTTTTTCTGCTGCGCTGTCCGGCCTGAGCCTTTTGCTCAGCGCCGGGCCCGCGGCTGAACCAGGCCAAAGTCCTTATTCTAAGGAACGAGAAATTTGTTTGAGGAGTGTTGTTTATGAAAACCGTTATTGCTATTATGAAGGTTATCAATATCGTCAATGCGAAAATAGCCAGGATTGTTTCTTATTGCATGCCTTTGTTTATTCTTTCGCTGGTCTATGAAGTCTTTGCGCGTTATGTCTTCGGCGCGCCGACGACCTGGAGCTTTGATGCGACGTATTTTCTCTGCAGTCTGGCCATGATGCTGACGATGGCTTATACCTGGCAGATGAACGGCCATGTCGGCGTGGATATTTTTCTGAAAAAGATGCCGGTTAAAGTGCAGGCTGCCTGGTTGAGCGTTTGTTTGATTCTCCTGTTCTTTGTGAGCTGGCTGATGATTATCGGGGTCATGTTTTCTGATGTTGTTAATGCCTGGAGGATCTTGGAACATTCCACCATCGGTTTTTTGCCCCCCATCTATCCTTTTAAAACATGGATCCTGATCGGCACCATTATGCTGACGTTTCAGGGTTTCAATGTTTTAGTCAAGGAACTGTACCTGCTGATTAACGGGAAGGAGCTGATCGTATGAGTATTGAATTAATCACTTTTTTAATGCTGGCCATTTTGATCGGGATCATCATGCTGGGTTTCCCGATCGGCTTTTCCATGGCCGGCGTCGCGACGTTTTTCGGCATCGCTTTCATCGGGCCGCAGGTCAGCAATCTTTTCATGCTGCGCATGTATTATTACCTTTCCGATTATACGCTGATTGCCATTCCGCTGTTTATTTTTCTGGGGGTGGTCATAGAAAAATCGGGAATTGCTACAAGGCTCTATGACGCCATGTACGCCATTTTGGGCGGATTGCGGGGCGGTCTTGCCATGGCGACCATTGTAGCCAGCACGATTTTTGCGGCGGCAACCGGCGTGGTCGGGGCCACCGTCACCACGATGGGTATCATTGCGCTGCCGGCGATGTTGAAATATAAATACGACAAAGCTCTGGCCACCGGCGCCATCTGTGCGGGCGGCGCTTTAGGCATTTTGATTCCGCCCAGCATCATGATTCTGGTCTATGCGCCCACCGCCAATGTTTCCGTTGGCGCCATGCTGATCGGCTGCTTCCTGCCGGGCTTTATTCTGTCGGCGTTGTATCTCATTTATACCGCCTATCAGTGTTATATGCATCCCGAGAAGGGGCCGGCCATTGAATTAGAGAACCGGGTGACGATCGACGTGAAGATGAAGATGCTGGTGACATCCGTATTGCCCGTGTGTATCTTGATTCTGGCCGTTCTGGGAACCATCTTCTTCGGCCTCGCGGCACCGACTGAAGCCGCCGCCTTTGGCGCTTTTTGCTCCGTCATTCTCGCCGCCTGCTATAAAAAATTGACCTGGCAGGTCATCAAGGATGCATCCATAGCCACGACCAAGGTATCCGCCATGGTTTACATGGTTGTCATCGGCTCCTCGTTTTTCACGAGCGTTTTCATGCGGCTGGGTTGCGGCGACTTTGTCGATGAGCTGGTTATGGGCTTGCCTTTCGGCAGGTGGGGCGCCCTGATCCTGATGTGGATCATCATCGTCATCATGGGCTGCTTCCTCGACTGGATCGGTATTGTGATGATTGTCGTTCCGATCTTTTCACCCATTGTTGTCAAGCTGGGCTTTGACCCCATCTGGTTTGCCCTGATGAATATGGTCGTGCTGCAGACGTCGTTTTTGACCCCGCCCTTTGCCTATACGATTTTCTACCTCAAAGGGGTAGCGCCCCCCGAGGTAACACTGAAGGATATCTACAGGGGGGTTGTTCCTTTTATCATGCTGATGCTCCTGGCCGTGGCTCTTTTTGCCATTTTCCCGGACATCTTAATGTGGCCGGTAAGGATGGCTGGCCTTGCGGGTTAAGGCAATACAAAATTTTTCAGTTAAACCGGATGAACTAAACTTAAATCCGGGCTACATGTTTGTTCAATTTACAAAAGGAGATCAGCATGGGATTCATGGATGCAGTAAAAGGCTTTTTTAAAAGTGACGATACGGAGAGCTCTACCAAGCTGATCATTATCGTCGCAAACATGATTGCAGACCCGAAAAGCGGAGGTGTGAAGGGGCTGGTCAAGTTATTTCAGGACAACGGTTCTGGTGAACAAGTTAAATCGTGGGTGAGCACCGAAGCAAACCTGCCGATTTCCGCCGAGCAGATTAAGAAAGTGTTCGGCCGCGGTCAACTGGTGCAGGACATCGCGAGCGCGCTGGGGGTATCGGAAGACGAGGCAGCGGGTAAATTGGCGGCTATGCTGCCCGATGTGATCGATAAGCTGACCATGTATGGACAAATACCCGAAGGCGAGTTGCTGGAGCAGAGATTGAGCATCGTGAAAGGTGATGCCGCCTGGTGATTGTGAACCACAAGGGTTCATGGTTTTTTGTGCGGGTCTGGCCTGACAAAACCGGATTGAGACGACTGTATGGTCGTCTCAATCCGGGGTTCATAGCCCTGCAGGCGCGTTATCCTTTAAATGCAACTTGTTACCTCATCGGCTTGTCGCCAAACGCCAGGAGATTCAGCCGGGCGAACAAAATTTTCGGCTACAACTTCCCCTGGAATAATCCCGTCCCTGTGTGGATATCGTCCAACAGAAATTGATTCGCCTTATACCAAGTCGCTATCAAACATTAAACAGTAGTACGGGTCGCTTGTGACCTTCAGGTTATTAGACCCGTTGAACAGGCGAACCTAAAGGTTCGGACTACATTGCCTCGTTATGCTTTGAAAGCGAAACTGTTGACTTTTGACGGCGACTTGGTATCAGAAATTGATTCGCCTTAATCCGTTTTAATCGCCGATTTTTCCCGATGACGTTGAAGCGCAAGATCGACCAGCTGGTCGAGTAGTTTGCCGTAGGGAAGGCCGGTGGCCTCCCAGAGCTTGGGATACATGCTGATGCTGGTAAAGCCGGGTAGCGTGTTGATTTCGTTAAGATAAAACTGGCCCGTCTTTTTATCCAGAAAGAAATCCACGCGCGCCATGGAATTGCAATTGAGCGCTTTGAAGCCGGCGACGGCGCACTGGCGAAGGGCGGCGGATAGTCTGGCAGGAATCTTCGCGGGGATGTTCATCTTGGCGCCCTGGGGGTCAAGATACTTGGCTTCGTAGGAATAAAATTCATGAGTGGGAAGGATCTCGCCCGGGACGGACGCCTGCGGACGCTCGTTTCCCAGTACGGCGCATTCGATTTCCCGGCAGTCGATGCCTGTTTCAATCATAATCCTGGTGTCGAACTGAAAGGCGTAATCAATGGCCGAGGCCAGCTCTTTTTTTTCTTTTACCTTTTTGATTCCCACGGAAGAACCGGTGCATAAAGGCTTGACAAAAAGCGGCAGGGTTAGCTCTTTTGCAGCCTTCCTCAGAATCTTTTCAGGCTGCTCGCGCCACTCATGCCTGCCCACCGTGATCCAGGGAACAACGGGGATGCCGGCTTCTTTCAATAATCGCTTGGCGACGTCCTTATCCATGCCGATGGCGGAGCCGGCCACATCCACGCCCACATAGGGAACCATGGCCAGTTCCAGAAGCCCCTGCAGGGTGCCGTCTTCGCCGTATGTGCCGTGCAAAACGGGGAAAATCAGATCGACAACCACCTTTTCTCCGCTCGCTTCCAGATTGTACAGATGCAGCTTGTTTTGCTGTTCGAAATGATTGACCAGCCACAAGCCCCGCTTCTTTAAGGATAGAATTTTGCCGAAGGCTTTATCCGCGACAACTTCCGGTTGGTCCTGAACGTACCAGCGACCGTCGCGATCGATGCCGATGGCGACAACGTCGTATTTGGATTTATCCAGCGCCGCGACAACGGATGCCGCCGAACAAAGCGATACATGATGTTCGCCGGATCGACCGCCGTACAAAACGCCGATTTTCAATTTTGATTTGGGTTTGGATTTTTTAAGCGACATGCCGGATCCTTTTGTGTCGTGTAAGAGACCTTCTTTTAATGAAATTAATAGGTATAGGTAATGGCCGATCCGACAGAGAACCGGCCTGTATATTGCCCCTCCATATTCAGCCGAAATCCCTTGGCGAGTGGTATGTCAACTCCTAAAAATCCTCCCGCCGTGGATTTGTTCTTCCATAAGACTTTTTCGGTTCCGGATTGAATTCCCGGAATAGCGGAGGAAAGATACGCGTCGGCCTCCGCATAATAAACATAGGGGCCGGTATATAGTTTTATACCGTAGGGGGCCGTGGCCTGCAATCCGACGCCGAAATTGACATCCCAGAGATTTTTAATCTTCAAATCGGCAAGGAAAGGCGTTGTGTTGTGAATTCCGGAGATGTCATCCGTAAAATTGCTGAAATTGTAGCTTGCCTGAAAGAAGGCGCCAATGCCGAATATGTTGTTGATTGGATAAAATCCTTTGGCTCCCAGCGTCCCGAAAAATTTCCAGTTCTCTTCAAAATTATTTTTATCAGTTGTCGTCAGGGCGCTGGTGGAGTGGAAAGCGTCAAATATTTTCAGATCGGATATCCCGATGCGTCCGTAGATTTCCCACCGGTTTTTGGCGCCATACGCTACCTGAGAATAAATTTGATTTTGCCGGACAACATGATCCGTATCACTCGTGAACGTATCTTCATGATACTGGTAACCGATCGCCGTGTTCAGGCCGCCGGCTTCCCTGGAAACGGTTTGCGGCGGACCAAACAGTCCACCCGCGGCGGCAACCGAGTTCATGGACAGAATCCATAAGGCTGATATCGAGATAATGATTAACTTCTTCGTAAGGATTTCTCCTTTCTCCCCAATTATTTTTCCGGCTGGGACAGACCCTTCGCCGTTTGGTCTCCGCCGGTGTTTTTAAACAGCACGGACCTGGCCTGGCGTGCTTTTACTTCCTTCATACGGTATTGGATATAGGCATCGCGGATCGACACATAGGGATCAATGGCGGCCCCGATGAGTGATTCATAATCCCCGATCCTCAGGGATGCATGATTGATTTTTTCGTATGCCCAGACGCCCCGGTTGATATACCAGGGATAAATATACGAAGGGGGATATAAAAATTGGTCACCGATTATCGTTACCGAATCCCGCGGACTCGACGGTCCATAGACCGGCCAGACGATATAGAAACCATGCCCCACACCATAAACGCCCAGGGTCTGACCCAGATCGGCATCCTGTTTCTGGAGATCCAGTTCCTTACCGGCAGCAGGATCCATCAGTCCTCCAATACCCCAGACGGTGTTAATAGTAAAACGGCCGGTTTCCGTGGCGGCGCCCGCAAAATCAGACTGAAGCAGACAACTGACAAAACGCGCCGGAAATTTCAGGTTGGAAAAGAAATTCTTCACGCTGATCCGGGCTGGTTCAGGAACGACCATTTTGTACCCCTGGGCAACCGGCTTGAGCGCCCAGAAATACAGTTTATCATTGAATTGGTGCATGGCCCGGTTGAAGGGTTCTATGGGATCGGCAATCGTGATTCTTTCTTCCTTGGAAAGTTCGTCGTCGTAATCGAGGTTCTTATCATCATTATATTCATCCTGGATAGCGTTATCCGGCTTTTTTGGTGATGTCGCCGGGATGTCGCTTGTCCGGGCAGGCAAAACCGATTGAGGCGATAAAGCGTCCGCCGGCGCTCCGATCGGCCGAGCGGCCAGGCAGAGGCCGGGGGCGCTCCCCGCGGACAGAATAAGGAACAATACAATCCAGGATATGTAAACCTTCATGATAGGGTGTCCATTATTTCTTAATGAGCTTTTACCTTCTTGCGCAAGATCTCCAGCAGCTGTTCGGGCGTATTGCCGGCCAAAATTTCATTGAACTGGGTTCGGTAGTTCTGAACCAGACTCACATTCTCCACAACCACATCGTAAACTTTCCATTTGCCGTCTTTGAGAATCATTCGGTAGAAAATGGGAATTTCCTTGGAGGACGTGATAATCTTCGACTGAATTTCCGCCTGGTTCTCCGAGACCATCGTTTCTTTATAAAAAACGATTTTTTCGCTGGAGTAGTCCAATATCTTATCAATATATGTTTTTTCCATAACCCGTTCAAACAAATCTACAAATTCTTTTCGCTGCGCAGGCGTAAACTTATTCCAGTTGCGCGTCAGCGTGCGCTTGGAAAATTCCATTTCATCAAACATGTCTTTGTAGATCACGCGGAGCTTTTCTGTCTTGGTTTCCTTGGCGGCCGGGCTTTTAAGACTTGGATCGCGTAGTACGTCGAGCACTCTGTTGACGGTGGTCTCAACGACAGTCATCGGCGCTCCGGCGTAAACCGGAACAGATAATATAAAAATAATCAATAGACCGAAGAATACTGTAAACCGTTTTTGCATGGGTTGGCCTCCTGTAGCCTATTTCTTTCCCTTTTTTACTTCACCAAAGGCATATTTGCTGATCATCGCCTCAATATCCACTGCCGCCTGTGTATCGATGATGATGCCGTTGGGCTTCAGGAGGTCGCCTCCGCCACCCGGGTCAATACTGAGATACTTGTCACCAATGAGTCCTTCCGTTTTGATAGAGGCGATGGCATCATCATAGATTTTGATGTCTTTTTTTATTTTTATTTCCACAACCGCCTTCTGGTTTACCTGGTCCATAGTGATTTGTTCCACGCGTCCGACATGAATCCCCAGAATATTCACCGGATTGCCGATTCTCAGGCCTGCCGCCGAATTGAACTTGGCCATCAGTGAGTAGGAATCATTACTCCAAAAATTAACTTTGCCGAGTTTCACGGTCATGTATCCAACGCAGAGTAGTCCGAAAACGACAAAGATGCCGACTATTGTCTCCATGGTATACTTTTTCATTTGCTCACTCCCCGGCGGCGCAATGCAGCCGCCCAATTTCTTTTTGTTGAGATTTTGCCAAAGCTATAACAGAATCTATGTTGCTGGTTGATTGACCCTGGGCAACTCCAGCCATGATCGTCAATTCGGTGGGTTCGCCCAAAACTGATTTGCAGGCTACCGCCTGAATGGTGCGAGTGACTTGTTCATGAAAATCCTGAACAAAATCTTGTATAATGCTTTCCGCTTCGCTAAGATTCGCATAGGGAAGCATTGTAATAAGTTCGTTGGTGTCCCGGCGGGTGGAAAAGCCGCCAATAGCGCCAAAATGCTTATCAATATATAATCCCATATCCCGCAGAACATCCTGCGCTGCGTCGTGCCCAAATTTTGTAATGATCGTGTTCAGTTCCTGCAGACTGAAAAACACAATGCAATAAAATTCTCCAGCCGTGCTCCTCTTCATTTGAACATGGTTGAAAATCTTAAACTGGCGCTTGGAGTATAGACCGGTTAATTCTTTTTGCAACGATTCCATGCTGCTGATGACTTCATCTGTGAACGGGTGGTCAAAATTTTCCAGTTCCTCCGGTGTTCCCTGAAAAACAATCCGGCAATCATATAAGGCTAGAATACGATTGGAGATAAAATACACGTCGGGAATTTCATGGCTGACCAGGATGGCTGTAAAGTTAAATTTTCTCTGATACTGGGCAATCATACTTAAAATAGCATTTTTCCGAACAGGGTCCTGGCCGGAAGTCGGCTCGTCAAAAAGGACGATTTGCGGATCGGTGATCAAAGCGCGGGCAAGCGCTGCTCTCTTTTGCATGCCTCCGGAAAGCTCCGAAGGATAGCGGTGGGCTGCTTCGGTGAGTTCCGTTTGCTCAATTCTGGCCATCACCCGGCGGTCAATTTCCGCTTTCTTTAAATTGGTAGTTTCCCTGAGGGGCAGCGCGATATTATCATAGACAGTCAGGGAATCGAACAGCGCATTACCTTGAAACATGTAGCTCATTTGCGCGAAGGATGTGGCGATCTCTGTTCTTTTCATCTCTGCGATCGGTTTGCCGCGGAAAAAAATGGCGCCTTCGTCAGGCTGGATCAGTCCAATGATGTGTTTGAGAATCAGACTCTTACCCGCGCCACTGAGGCCGATGATGGTTGTGATCTGTCCTTCGTAGATTTGCAAATTAACACGTTCCAGCACGGTTCGATTGCCGAAGCGTTTGGTGACATCTTTGAATTCAATCAGTGGTGTATCCATCTCGCCTCTCTATATCAGCAGTGAAGTCACGACGTAGTCCGAAACCAGGATCAGCACGCAGGAAAGCACGACAGCCGAAGTTGTCGCCAGGCCGACGGCCTGGGCGCCATGGCTGTCCTTGCGCATGTGCGCAAAATAGCCCTGGTAACAACAGACGGTGGAAACAATCACTGCAAAAACGATCACTTTAATAAAGCCGTTGATTATGTCCCTCAAGTCAACGTAGGTCTGTATGCTGTGTAAGTAGACGCCGGCATTTACGCCCAGCAGTACCACCCCGGATATGTAGCCGCCGATGATGCCGACGAGGTCAAACACAGCCGTGAGCAGCGGAAAGCTGATGATCGCTGCGATAATTTTGGGGCTGACGAGATACCGAAGCGGATTGATGCGCATGGTGTGCAGAGCGTCGATCTGCTCGCTGATGCGCTGGATGCCGATCTCGGCCGTTATCGCCGAGCCGGCCCGGGCTGTAATCATAATGGCCGTCAGCACCGGCCCCAGTTCCATGATCAGCGAAAGGGATACCAGGGAGCCCAGTGCGCCTTGCGCGCCGAATTTAACCAGAGCATGGTAAGATTGCAACCCCAGAACCATGCCGGTGAACAAACTCACCAGCATGATGATGGTGATGGATCTTGCTCCGATGTAATAGATCTGCTCGACTATTTTGAATAGCTGCTTGCGCCCGAACGTTTTTGTGAGCGCAGTAAAGAGAAAAATGGTTGCCGCGCCAAGATTATCGACCCAGTCGATGACCGTCCGGCCGACGAAGGCGAAGGGTCGCAGCACAAGCGTACCCGGTCCCCCTTTTGTTTCATTTTTAGATCCGCTCTGACTATTTGCGATGAACGCCATGAACAGGTTCCCTTTATTATTGTAGTTATAATAGAACGTTTGCGGATACTAACATCGGCAACTTCATTTGACAAGAACTTCCTTTTGAGACTGTGTCGCAATCACAACTTCGTCATAACCTTTCAGGTCACACGTTCCGTACAAGCGAAGCGCGATACGGAATCCAGTAATTTCAATAAGTTCTGGATACCGGCTTTCGAGACTGTGTCGCAATTATAACAATTGTCATTCCGAACGTATGTGAGGAATCTTAATACCTTGAATTTATTAAAAACAAGATTTCTCGCTTTGCTTCGAAATGACATGAAGATGAATTGCGACACAGTCTCTTTGCCGGGAGGGAGTATTGACACCGTGCACATAAATGGATATATTACTTACGAATTTGCTGATGTTATTATGGTGTTTTTATGGTTCGATGTTTTAATAAAGAGCAGATACCGATGGCGGCCAGGGCGTTTAACGATGCGGAAAAACTGGTGTCGCGTCATTTTCGAATGAGCGAACTTGATCTGCGAAAAAACAAGTATGACGTAAAAACACTTGCATTTTTAGAAGAGCATGAAGTAAAAGACGGCGCGTTTGCGCATCTTTGTAAGTATTCTTACGAAAAGCCTTCCGATTTGAGGCCGGAGGGCAAGGAAGGTTTTGATTTTTACCGGGTGTGCTTGCAGGACAACATGATTCTGGATGCGGTGGATCGGGCGAACACATTTATAAAATTCAGCCCTTTGATGTTATACATTGCCGTTCATGAGTTGATTCACGTACTTCGGTTTGGAAACGGCGCCGTTGATTTTAACGCGTTACAGGAAGAAAAAGAGCAGGAAGAAAAGATTGTCCACAAGCTGACCCGAAGCGCTTTGCAGCAGGTTCAGCAAAATGATCTGGAAATCGTTTTGGACTGCTTCTCGAGTGAGTTTGCGATCAGTGATTTATATAATTAATTTCAGGAGATTTTACCATGCCTATTTACGAATATCAGTGTAAGAAATGCGGTAAACAATTTGAAGCGTTTCAAGGAATTACCGAGCCGGATTTAAAAACATGCAAGTTCTGTAAGGGGAAAGTTCATAAAATGATGTCGCTGTCGTCTTTCAGCCTGAAAGGCGCCGGCTGGTACGCGACGGACTACGCCGGGAAAAAATCCATAGCGACAGAAAAAAAGGAAAAAACAGAAACCACGCCGTCTGTTACGGAGAGTGCTGTAAAAGAAACGCCGGCAGCTGCAAGCACCAGCAGCAAAGAAGATTAGTAAAATTATCCATTTTCATAAAAAAGGTGGCTTTTAAAAGGCCACCTTTTTTATTTTATGCCTCATAATCCTGAAATATACATTTTGTGCTTGTCGGAGCAGTTCATTGATAACCGAATGTAAGTTGTAAAATTCAACGTATGATTTTCGATTCAGCGTTCATCTACGATCTACGTATAGCTTCCTCCTCTTCTACACAACAGCCTGTCTTGCCTGAATTTGCATGATTACAAATGGTAAAATTGTTTCCGAAGGCAAAACTGGCAAGTGATTTAGTGCTGGATTATGGCTTCTCGGTAAATCTGCCAGAGAGAGTTGTACTTATCAACCAGCTTGAAGCTACCCTCATTGAGGGCCCACATGTTCACGAGTCCCTGAATAAGAGTAAAGAGCAATGTTGCTGAAGCCTCTAGATCGATGTCTTTGCGGATGTGTCCATGCCTAACTCCATCGGAAAGGAGTTCCATTAGAGAGAAAATGTATTTGTCGATCGTCTGAGCTGCCTGTTTATTTAGTTTGCGATCGCCAAGGCTGACTATCTCAGCGATGACTTGAAAGGAAAGCCCTTTGCGCATGTCGATCATGGAAAAATGCATCTGGATGATTTCATTAATTGTGTTAAGTGTCACCACTTTGGTCCTTATTTTTCCCTGCGAAATGTCGCTTAGGAGCAATTTTTCGATATGGGAGAGAAGTAAGGAAAGAATGCTTTTCTTGTTCTTGAAGTGGCGATATATTGCCGCTTCGGAAATGCCTACCATTGCAGCGATCTTGTTGACCGTGAGATGTTCACTCCCATATTTGAAGATTAGTTTCTGTGCTGCTTCAATAATTTGCTTTTGTCTGACTTCTGTATTTTCTTTCTTCATGGTTTTTGCCATTGCAGCCTTAAATCCCCCTAAATTATCATCAAAAAAGAACAACTATAGAAAACGATTTCTTAAAGATTATTTTAAGTACTCGTTTCGATTTATAAAACAGTCTTATTTGTTTTATAATGAATTTTAGACGAAAAATCAATTAAATATTAGAGATTATTTGTTAACTGGCAAACATATCGCAGCAGCTCATCAACAATCAGCAGCCAGGAGAAATATCTAACCCGAGAAATATGTCATTCACCGTTAGCGCCTGGTACCCGTGTTAATTCACTTTACTATCAGCGGATATAGTAAACGTCAATACACCGGTATTTGGACGGCTTCGTCGTTACCGGTGATTTTTTAACAAAAAAGAATGCTGATTAGTGCGCCAAGTTACCGAGACCACGAATATCGGTTTTTCCTATGGCGCGTCTTTATTTTCCGAAGAAGGACTTGGCGCAGTAAAGCCCCACGTCAATGCAAATAAAAACAGACACACTGCAATAAGTACTAATATAACTGTCACAAAATTAGGCACAGCCGGTATTTTTGCAATTACAATCAGGCCAATAGCACAAATTATAGTAACGACCCCTATTATCTTTTTTTTCATTTTTTGCCTCCTTTTAAGTTAAAGTAGTAGTTACAGAGAAATACATCGAATAAATATTTTGTTAGGAATGTCTTATTAATCATTTTGCTAACATACTTTGAAGACCAGAAGGATTGAATAATTATCAAAGGATTCCTACCTTTCAATCATCTTTCAAATATTATCAAGTTAATATTCACTAACATAATAGTTAATAGTAACTTACATGTCAAGAAATAGTTCAATATAGAACTTTTTTAAGGTTACTAATTATATATGCGGAATTCCTTTGATATTACTAAAATGTGCAGTTTGTTGCTTCTCTTTCAACACTTAATCAATAATTTAATCTTTTGAAAAAAGATACCTCATGCTATTAATATCCAGTCCTAAGCCCGGGTTTCGAAGAAGTGTTAGTCAAAAAGGACAAAGGAAAGAAAGTCTATTATATTGCCGGTGATTCAGGTTATGTTTTTTATATAACTGGACTTGGCAAGACTGTCCATGTGGCGCGAAAACGGGCATATGATATTATTAACAAAATAATTCCCGACTTTGACAGCAGAAAAAATAATATTCAGTTATAAAGAAGAGTTGCAGACACACGTCAAGCTTGTGCCACTACATTTTCACTTTTTGTCAGACGAAGCACTTTAGGAGGTGGCTTAAGACCGATTGCCGAAAAGAGTTTATGAGCATTGCCGTTAATATCTGTGCGCACCCACATGGTTGTAGAACGTACCTTAACCGGAACGGCTCGCACCTCTTGAAGTTCCCTCATGGCTTCAACCACGGTGAGCGGACGAGGCTTGATGGCATCTTCAGCGATCGCGGGACTTTCTAACATCAATTTCTTTTCCCGAAGCGCCTTGGTCATCAGCGACTCGCAATAGTAAGCGATGAAACACAAGGTGAGATGTCCCACGATGCGGGGATCGGTCCAATGAAAAATAGGACGGGCCCTTAGCGTCCCTTTGATCTCGCCAAACGCATCTTCCACAATCCACAGCGTCTTGTAGTTCTCAATAATCTCTTTTGCATCCATGTCCAGGACATTGGTGACCACGCCGAAATAACCGTCCCGCATGGCGTCTTGCGCGATCGCTTTTTCGTTGAGGGTAAATTCCTTGTTGTCGTTCAACCCGACAACATACCGCTGATAGGTTGTATTGGAGACAAACTCTTTTGCCGTAATCTTCTTCTTGGATAACTTTTTACGAATCTTATCCAGAACATCTTCACGCGCTTTTCTGTCCCGCTCTGCCCGGACTCGAGACCACGTGATGATGCACCGATCCTCTTCATGGCTTGTCTCATACACTGCCAGGTCGGCGTTGATCCATTGGTACCGTCGGATATCGTAAAATTCCTCATGACGTTTTTTAAACACGGCCAGCTTCATCCCGACGATAAACTCGCCTACTTTGTTTTCGCCGCGCAGTGCCGTCAGATTTTGCTTCGAAAATAGTCCCCGATCCCCCACAAAGATAAATCGCCGGATACTGAACTTTTCCCGTAATTTGGCAACAATGTCCTTGATGGTTTTACCTTCAAACGTATTGCCGGGATACACCTCAAAGCCGATCGGGATGCCTTCTGGTGTTACCAGTAAGCCTAACACCACCTGGGTGCAATCGCTGCGACGCTCTTTGCTGTAACCGAATTGCCGCAGTTCACCCAAATCGGTCCGGGTGCTTTCAAACCGGAGTGTGGTCAGATCATACAAGATCACATCCACCTCCCGGCTCAATAAATCGCGGTCGCGCCAAAACAAGTCTTTCTCAATTTCATCTTTATGAGCTGCCAGTAAGTCCAGTGTTCGATACAAATGATGAAGGCCAATATCTGGGGTAACCATCTCCGGATAGAAGCGCTTTTGCCAATGTTCGAAAACCTTGAGCTTGGAGCCCGGTTGCACAAAGCGAGCGGCGGCCAGGGTAAACACAAGTCCCCGTAAATCGAATTCCAGTTTGGGATGCTTGGCGGTAACGGATTCCAAAATATGGTTCATGCCGCTCTTTTCAAATAAACGTTCTAAAACCAACAGCGGACCAAGAATATAGGTTTCTTTTATGTCAACACATTTTGCCAATTCCAATAAGGACACTTTCGCTGATATTATTGATGATTTTTAGCGGTTAATCTCATTATCTGTCAAAGTCGGGAAAGGCGGCCCTTTAAAGCCGCCTTTCTTTATATTTGAAAATACGGCTTCATGCTGGTTGCTCCGAAATATTCTGATTCAATCATGTTGATTGAATCATTTATTTGATCATGCTATGAATACAGAAGAATTCGGGTTCAATCTGCAAAATTGAACCAGCATAAAGTGATGTGATGATGGACAAAAAAGAAATTATCGAAATTATTCAAAACAGAAAACCTGAGTTAACGTTGCGCTATGGCGTCAGGCGCCTTGGCCTTTTTGGTTCATACGTTAAAAATCAGCAGCGCAAAAAGAGCGACATTGATATTCTTGTGCAATTCAATCGAGATATTGATCTTTTCGATTTTATCGACTTGCGTGAATACCTTGAAAGTCAACTCAATACGAAAGTCGATCTGGTCATGGAATCCGCACTTAAACCCAACCTTGGGAAACGAATTCTTGCAGAGGTTGAATATGTATAAAAACAGAGATGTGTCCGATTATATCAACGACATATTAACGGCCATCTCTGATGTTGAATCTTTTACCAGAGGCATGTCCCGTTTAATGGCCAACATGCCTGATAAAACTCTGTCAAATGTTTTCATTACCTCTCCTGCCGGGAACTTTTATTATGGTGTCATGAAATACGGCTGCAATTCTTTGCACAACTGTTCCGGCACGACGGGACAGATGATTTCATTGTGCAGCTTTTCAAAATAGTTCAAGTCGCTTGTGCCCAGAGGATTGATTTCAAAACGCGGCACGATTTTTCCCTGTATCCAGAAGTTTTTCTCCGGTGTCATAGTCGCATAGAGGGACAGATTAAAACTCATGAAATTGTTGACATACAGATGAAGAAAGACCCGGGACAGGCCTTGCAGCAGTTCATCAAAGTTGGCTTCCGTCAGATCAAAAAATGATGTCTTTTCCTTGAAATAAAAATCGATTTCTCCCGCCATGCCCTTGGGCGAAAATGCGGTAAGCCAGGAAATGACGCCGGTTGTGGCGATAAAGCGCTCCCCGGCTTCCTGCTCCATCACCAGAATATTTCTCCATAGGTTGCCGCCGCCTGCCGCCGCCTCGTAATTTTGCGCGCTGGCCAAAAGCTGCCGCATGAAATTGGTCGGCTTTTTGCTCACAAGCGTCTGCAAGTGAGGATGAATCAGGCCGCCTCCCGAAGGCGGCATGTAGTTCCAGTTGATCGAACAGTATTGATACCCTTTTTGCAGTTCGGCGATACGGTAAAAATAATCGCGGCAGACGGCAAAGCCGCCGCGCATCGCTTCGGGAGTCAACTGATCAAGCCCGATGAAGTGGCGTGATGAAAAAATAGCGACCGTATTGGTGGCGTCATAAGGAAACGCATTGGGAAACAAATACGCCTCGCCTCTTTTAAATTTCCCCTCCGTGATAATGTCCGGCGTAAATTTCGGCGTGATCTTATCGAAGAGTCCGGGACAAAACGGACAAATGGATTCGGGCGACTTTTCCAAATAGGCATTGGTGTCCGGTTTTTGAGCGGGCCGCACCCGGTAGGGCAGAATGCGGCTGGCCACGCCGGTGGTTTCATCGTAGCGCTCTTCGATGGGAATGTCTTTCGGTGCAAAGCCGTCAAAGGGATTGAGGTAATGTCCGGTGGTGATCTCTTTGTGAAATCCGATGTCTCTCATGTTTTTTCCATCTCCATTTTTGTCGCCGGGGTATCTTCTTTTACGAGATTGCCTTTTTTGAGGCATTGATGAAGAAAATGATCAACGCTTTGCTGGGATAAATCCCCTTTTAATTCTGTTTTTAAAACGTCCAGCGCGATTTCAATGCGGGCGGCGCTGCGGTGCCCGCCCCCCTGGCCGAAAAGGCCGCAGACGCCTTGAGCGATCGCGCCGCAGTCCTGCCGGTAGCCGTCGCCCCGGAAAATAATGATCAGTTTATCGTTGACGATGCCCGCAACGACCACATAATACGTGCCGATCAGACGTAAATAGAAATCCGCCACCTGCACGCAAACATCCGGACTTTCCACGTGTCCCAGAAAACCAACGCGGCGGCCGCGATAATGCTTCATGGTATGAAAGGCATGATCGAAATATTTCAAGTAACTCATTGGCGTCTGATTGAGTTCAATGCGGCGGATCAGCCGCATATTGGCGCGCCTGGTGTGATACGTGTAGGCGCGGATGTCTTCAGCCAGCGTTTCGCGGTCGAAATTGTCCGTGTCCGTTTTGATGCCGTAAAGAAGCGCCGTGTGCAGATTGCGGGGAATCCGAATGCGGGCGCAAAGCAGATATTCCGTTAAAACAGTGGAGAGTGCTCCATAGTGCGGACGGATGTCCGTCAGTTCTGCCTGCCAGTCGCCCTTGCGTGGATGATGATCAAAGACGATAGTCGGTTTGATCATCTGGCGTTGATCACCGAAAAAAGAAGGTTGCGCGTCCACCAGCGCGATGAGCCGGTAGTCATTGACATCCACCTGAATCAACAATCGAATGTTGAGGCGCATCGCTTGGGCCAGTTCTTTGTTCTGCTGGCGGCGAAAAGGCTCCGTTGCCGCAAAAACACATTTGGACAGGCCTTTTTTGCGCAAAAGAAGTTCCCGAAGTGCCATGGCTGAGGCAATTGCGTCCGGGTCGGGGCTGCCATGCATCAGCAGAAGCAGCGAATCGTTAGGAAGTGTGAGCTCCAGCAGCTTCTTTAAATTCTGTTGGGTCTCGTTTTTGATGGCAATGGATTCAAACGTCATGGTTCACTTGCCTTTGCCGTCTGTTGGATTTTTTTACGCCATTAAAATTTTGCCCGGATGTTCGCTGACCACGTCGCCCACGACTGCCGCATCAACCATCCCCGCTGCACGCAATGTTTCCGTGAGCGCCTGCGCTTTCGCCGCAGGCAGGCTGAAAAACAAACCACCGGCGGTCTGCGGATCAAAACAGACATCAAAAATCCAATCCGGACACGTCGGTGCTTTTTCGATCTGAGCGATACGGAAGTTACGGTTGCGGTAGAGGCCGCCGGGAAGATAGCCCGCTTCTGCCAGATTCCGGACGCCGTCCAGAATCGGTATCGCCGCAGAATTAATCCGCAGGCCGACATTGCTGCCTTCAATCGTTTCACAGGCGTGGCCTAAAAAACCGAATCCGGTAATATCCGTGCAGGAATGAATATCCCCCGCGGCCAGCATTAATTCGCAGGCTTTTTTATTGAGCTCCGTCATACAGACGATAGATTTTTGCAGCAGCGACTCATGAACCGCGTTGGCTTTGAGCGCCGTGCTGATAATGCCTGTTCCCAGCGGTTTGGTCAGAATCAGTTTGTCACCTATCCTCGCACCGCGATTGAACAGCACTTTATCCGGATGAATCGTGCCGGTTACAGACAGGCCGTACTTAATTTCGCTGTCTTCCACACTGTGGCCGCCGACTAAAAGGACGCCGGCCTCGCGCATTTTGTCAAGCCCTCCGCGCAAAACGTCCTTGAGCACGGATTTATCCATCGTCTTGATTGGAAAGCAAACAATGTTCATGGCCGTCAGGGGCTTGCCGCCCATCGCGTAAATATCATTGATCGCGTTGGTTGCGGCGATCTGGCCGAAGGTATAGGGATCATCCACGGTCGGCGTAAAAAAATCAACAGTCTGAACCAGCGCCAGATCGTCGGACATTTTATACACGCCCGCGTCTTCCGCATGTTCATATCCGGTCAGTAAATGGGGATCGGATATGAGCGGCAAATCGCGCAGAATTTCGGACAGGTCACCCGGACCGATCTTACAGGCTCAACCCGCGCTCTGGACTGTTTCCGTCAAACGGATGGGCTTTTTTTCTTCCATTTTTCCTCAACCTGAAAATAAAAGTTGTGTCGCTTCCCTCGAAGCGCTTTTCGATTTTTAGCATAGAAGTCGGCATTTTCCAATAATAATAGTAGGGACGGTCGCCCGGCATGCGCCGGGCAAGCGGACCGCTACCCACATGAAAATCGTCATTTTGGTTGATTTATTCGGGTAAATACGCTTAAGGAAGGTGCATTAAGAACAAGGATAATCGGGATGGCCATCAGATATTACAGTACCAATCGTCACGTGAAGAATATGGCGGGAATTACGCCCTTTACCGGAGACGTATCCTTTAAGGAAGCGCTGCTCGCCGGTCAGGCGCCGGACGAAGGCTTATTTGTTCCCGACTCTATCCCGCAGCTTTCGACAAATGATATCAGCGTGCTGAGGGATAAACCCTATTGGCAGGCTGCGCTTCTTGTATCGCAAGCCTTTCTGTCAGAAGAATTTTCGCCCGATGTGCTCGAAATGATCGTGAAGGACGCTTATAATTATCCCGTGCCGCTGGAAGCGGTCTATCCGCGGGCGTTTGTTCTGCGCCTGGATCAGGGTCCTACGGCATCCTTCAAGGATTTTGCAGCCCGGATGATGGCCAGATGGATGAGCCACTGCCGGCCCGAAGGGGAGAGGCTCAATATTCTGGTGGCAACCTCCGGTGACACCGGAAGCGCCGTGGGTGAAGCTTATAAAGGGGTTCAGGGCATTGACGTAACCATTTTATATCCTGCGGGCGAAGTGAGCCTGATGCAGAAAAAGCAGCTCGATACCATCGGCGGCAACGTGCAGGCGATTTGCGTGGATGGGAAATTCGACGATTGCCAGAATCTGGTGAAGGAGGCTTTTGCAGACAGAGAGCTTGCCGGATTTAATTTATCGTCGGCCAATTCGATTAACTTTGGCCGTATTCTGCCGCAGATCGTTTATTACGTTTATGCTTATGCCCAGCTGGCAGAGGCCGGCGAAGAAGTTGTTTTTTCCGTTCCCTCCGGCAATTTTGGAGATGCCCTCGGGTGCGAATACGCCCGACGGATGGGCCTGCCGGTGGCGAAGCTTGTCATGCCCACCAACGAAAATGATGAATTCCCTGTCTTTCTCACAACAGGAAAATATTCGAAAGTGTCACCGTCGCGGGCCTGCATTTCCAACGCCATGAACGTGGGGCATCCCAGCAATCTGGCGCGGTTCTTTGACTTATATGGCGGCACCGTCGATCGCGTGGGCCTTGTCCATCGCTATCCCGATCTCGATGAGATGCGTCGCCGCATTTTCTCCGTGAGCGTTACCGACGAACAAACCCGCCGGACGATTAAGAGCGTTTATGAGCGCTATCACGTCATTCTTGAACAACACGGCGCCGTAGGCTGGGCCGGACTTGAAGCCTATCTCCAAAAAACCGGAGATAAAAAAACAGCCATTTGTCTGGAAACCGCCCATCCGGCCAAGTTTCCGGATGAGATTAAAAATCTTCTGGGGATCGAGCCCGAACCGCCAGAGAGTTTGAAAGGCCTGGCCCGCCGCGAGGGCGGCGCCATCAACATACCCAAGGACTTTGCGTCATTTAAAAAGTATCTGCAGAGTCATTTAAAGATCAGGAAATAAAGCATTCATGCTCTCCTGATTATTCAGACAACCACGGTGATGCAGAATGGAATCAGAAAAATGCCATTCCGAAATGAGTGAACTTTGGCGCAATGCGCTGGAGCAAAATTTGTTTCCGGGTGATTTAATCGTTGAGATTGGCCGGTTTTTCCAGGGTGCGCCATATCAGGCGGGCACCCTGGAGACAGCGGGCAGGGAAAAGCTGGTGATTAACCTTGCTGAATTTGATTGTACAACCTTTGTGGAAGCCGTGCTGGCGCTCACCCGATGTTCTGTCGCCTCTGACCTTTCACCGCTTGCCTTCCAAAAAAACGTGAAATTCATCCGTTACCGTCAGGCGACAATCGATGGTTACGCGTCGCGCCTGCATTATTTTGTCGACTGGCTTCGTGATAATGAAAAAAAGAAAGTATTGAAAGATGTCTCGGGCCTCCTGGCCGGCAAGCCTACGCGCAAAAAGATCAACTTCATGACCACGCATCGCGACTTATATGCCGGTTTAAAAAATGAAGCACAGCTGAGCAGGATGTTGCTTGTGGAAAAAAATCTCTCCCGCAAAAGTTTTTTTATTGTCGGTAAGGACAAGGTGGCGAGACAGCAAGCCGGGATTCAAAATGGTGATATGATTGCTTTTGCGACGGATCAGGAGGGACTGGACGTTGCTCATATCGGGTTTGCCGTAAGGCAGGGAAGGCACTTGCATCTACTTCACGCCTCAAGCAAGGAAGGCGCCGTGGTCATCTCGAAAGAAACGCTGGGGACTTTCCTGAAATCAAATAAGAAGTTTACGGGTATCATCGTTGCGCGTTTTCATAACACGCTTCGTTAAAAAAGAGTTGATTACCGTTATAAGATTCCCAACAATTTCTGGAACACCGGAAAGCATGTCTTATGGAATTAATGTCTGCCGCCGCCGCGGTGATGAAGAGCATCCGCATTCAGGATGTCCTGGATATGGCGATTATTGCCGCGATGATCTTCGCGCTTTTGATGTGGTTTAAAACCAGGGCGTCCCGCTATGTTTTAGTCGGCATCCTGCTTTTGGGCGGTGTTTACCTGGCTGCCCGTTTCTTTCAGCTTTATCTGACCGTTATCGTCTTGCAGGGTTTTTTCGCTATTTTGCTTTTTGTGCTGGTGGTAATCTTTCAGGAAGACTTGCGCGGTTTCTTTGAGCGTATCGCCATGCTCGGTAATCTGCGCAAGGAAGCGCGTCCCCTGTCGGAACTGGAGAAAGCGGCGGGCATTATTGCTGAAACCTCGTCCAATCTGGCAAAAAAGCGCATCGGTGCTTTAATTGTCATTCAGGGCAATGATCCGCTGGACCGGCATTTAAACGGCGGCACGCCATTGGACGGACTGATCAGCGGGTCGCTTCTGGAAAGCATTTTTGATCCTCATTCCCTGGGCCATGACGGCGCGGTTCTCGTCTGTGGCGACCGGATTAAAATGTTCGGCTGCCATCTGCCTCTGTCGGTGAACATCAAAGCCTATGAGAATATCGGCCTGCGTCATACGGCGGCGCTCGGGCTGACGGAACGCTCCGACGCCCTGTGTGTTGTTGTTTCCGAAGAAAGAGGCACCATCTCGCTTAGCCAGTCGGAGTCTCTGACCATTATTCCCAACGCATCCGCCCTCCATGAGGCGTTGGAGAAATTCTATATCGCAAACGCGCCCGTGCCAAAATCGCGCCCGGTCTTCCGGTGGTTTCGGGAGAACACCAAGGAAAAAATAATCGCTCTCGGGCTGGCCTGTGTTTTATGGGTGGCCTTCGGCTACCAGCGTGACATTGTGCGCCGCGATGTCATCATCCCCCTCGAGTATAAAAATATTCCGCAAAGCTGGCAGATCGACGAACCCCGATTGACGGAAGTAAAAGTTATTTTTCAGGGACCCGAGCAGGCCTTCCGGCTGCTAAATGAAAGGTCGCTTCGGCTGTCGCTGGACTTATCCCCGATTGCCGAAAAAAAACGTGAATTTGTTTTGACCCAAGACATGGTCAATGTGCCGTCCAGTTTATCGGTTGCCGATATCAGTCCCGCTAAAATCCGTGTTTACGCCTCAAGGCTGGTTCCCGCAACGCTGTCGGTCCATGTCGCCACGCGTAACAGACTGCCTGAGAATATTGCCTTGCAGAGAATCACGCTGAGTCCGGCCACTGTCCGGGTGATGATGGATTCCCGAATGAAGTCCGAAGATATGAAGCTGGAAACGGAGCCCATCGATCTGCAAAATATATCATCCTCCCTGACGCTGGAGGCGAAAGTGATACAGGCTGCCGGTGTTTCTTTCCCGGACGGGAAATCTCCGTTGGTCCGCGTTACCATCCGCGTCAAAAAGAAATAAGGAGAAAAAACCTATGACTTCCGCTTTTAAAAAAAGATCGAAAAAGGCAGGCCTCAGTCCCGGAACTCTGATGCACATCGGCAATACCTATGCTGAAAAATCAAAGATTACCGTTATCCGCTATGATGAAAATCTTTTTGAGAAAAAAGAAGTGAGTTCCGCCGCTGATTTACGCGGAGAAAAAGACAGGCCGGGCAAGGTATGGATTAACATCGACGGCTTGCAGGATGTGGCGCTGCTGGAAAACGTCGGCAATTTGTTCGGCCTTCATCCTCTTATTCTGGAAGATATTCTTAATACGAATCAGCGGCCGAAAATAGAAGATCTCACGGACTATCTCTATATTGTTTTGAGAAATTTTCATCATCATGAAAACGATACGCTGTATTCGGAGCAGGTGAGCATCGTTTTAGGGAAAAATTTTATTTTGTCTTTTCAGGAAAAAGAAAGCGCGCTTTTTGACAAAGTTCGGGAGAGGCTCGCAGGCGACAAAGGCAAAATCAGAAAAGCAGGGAGCGATTATCTTGTCCATGCCCTGATTGATAATGTCGTTGATAACTATTTTATCCTGCTGGAGGATATGGAAGAAAGGATTGAAAAGCTCGAAGATGATCTGGTCAAACAGACCTCACCGGCCAAACTTCAGTCCATTCATATTTTAAAAAGAGAGCTGATCTTCCTCAGGAAATCGTTGTGGCCGCTTCGGGAAACCATCAGTTCGCTGCAGCGGTCGGATTCCCCCTTGATTGATGAGCCCAATGCCCTTTATTTCAAAGATATCTTTGACCATATCATCGCCATTATTGATACCGTGGATACTTTTCGTGATATGCTCTCCGGCATGCTCGATATTTATCTTTCTTCCACAAGCATGAAACTCAATGAAGTTATGAAAGTTTTAACCATTATCGCGACGATTTTCATGCCGTTGACCTTCCTGGCCGGCGTCTATGGAATGAATTTTAAATATATGCCGGAGCTGGAATGGCACTGGGGGTATTTTGGTGTTTGGGTTGTGATGTTGACGATTGCACTGGGAATGCTTAAGTTTTTCCGCAGGAAGCAATGGTTCTAGTATCGCAGTAAAAGGGTTGCATTAGCGGTTAAAATATGTTCAATCTTATCTCAACAATTTAATAATTTCAGGAGGCATCAATATGCAGGTATTCGCAGCAAGTGACATCGTCGAAGTCGCGATTAGAATTGAAGAAAACGGGATTAATTTTTACAAGTTTGCCGAACAGCTTGCCAAACAGGAAGATGCAAAAAAACTTTTTATCCATTTGGCTGAAGCCGAAGCTGCCCATAAGCGTACATTTGAGAAGCTGTTTGCGGCCATGGAGAAATTCATGCCGCCTGAGCAATATGCCGGTGAATACAGTGCTTATCTTCGCAGTTACGTGGACAATAACCTTATCTTTACGAAGGAAATCATGGACAAACAATTGGCCAATGTGACGGATACGCCTGCCGCCTTTGCGTTTGCCATGCAGCGCGAGCTGGATTCCATTTTATATTATCACGAAATCAAGAATCTCGTTCCCGCAGCGCAGCATGAGGCCATTGAAAAGATTATCGAAGAAGAGAGAAAGCATTACGCGATCCTGTGCGATATGAAAAAACGTTACACAAAGTAGTAGATTCTAAACACGAAAGCATGGAATCGCATCATGGGCATCAAGACATGGCTGGATCGTTTCTCCATCGAGAATAAAGGACTTTACTACAAGTTTAGCCTGGTTTTCGCCCTTTTTTTCGTCACACCGGTCATGGGTTTTCTCTACTTCGCCTTCAAGTACGACATCCTGAACGATGAGTACGTCCCCATTTTCTTCATCGCCCTGCTCCTCATCTTTTTTTTCGGCTCCATGATGCTGCGCAAAATTTTCGATAAGATCGGCGCCATCTCCCGGGACATCTCACAGACCATCACGAATGAGTTTTCGGTCGGGCAGATGCCGGCCGTTGCCGATGAGCTTCAGGGAATCTTCCGCTCCTTTCGGACCCTGGAGGGGGAGCTAAGGAAAAACTTCGGTTACCTGGAAAAGAAGACGGCGGAGATCGCCACCCTGAAGGAACTATCGGAGTTGTGCTACATAACCTTCAACCCCGACGACCTTCTGTCTATCACGCTGGAGCGAGCCTTGAAGCTGACGAGTGCGGATGTCGGCTCGCTTCTGATCCTTACTCCCCAGCGGGATGCCTTCCTTGTACAGGCTGCCATCGGCTTGGGGGGCCATGTCAAGAAAGGCGAACGAGTCGACTATGCGACCAGCATCGCCAAATACGCCGTCATCAACAAATCACCCCTTCTGGTGGAAGATATTGAGAAGGATACCCGCTTCGGCCGTTCCTCCCGGCCCCATTACGCCACCGGCTCGTTTATCTGCATGCCCCTGAAGAGCATCCAGGACATCATTGGCGTCCTGACCATCTCCCGTAAAAGGGAGAATATTCCATTCACCCAGAGCGACATCGACATTTTGACCCCTCTGGTCAGCGGTGCCGCCTTCACGTACGACAACCTCCGCCTCATCACCGAAGCCAAGGAGCGGAGTGCGGCCATGCAATCCATGGAACTCATATCGAAAGCCATCAATTCCAGCCTCAGGGACACTGAGCTCTTCCATGCTATTCTTCAGGAAATCCGAGGCTATGTCCCCTATGATATCGCCATCCTCCTGGCTTGGGACAAGACCGCCGCCCGTAATCTAGCCATCCTCGATTTCCTGGCCTTCGTTCCCACACGTCTGACCCTTGGAAACACCTATGAATACGAGGGATCGATTATCGACCGGGTCATCAAGCAGCAGAGCACCCTTTTCCTGGATGAAACGAGCACGTTGACCCATCCGCTGGAGAAGGAACTTTGCGCCCCGGAAGGCGGGGATGGGACGTGTCTGCTCATGCCGCTGAAGGTGGAAGGCCGGATTACGGGCATCCTCCTTTTACGAAACGTGGTTCGTACCATCGTCGACCAGCAGTCCGGGCTCCTGTCCATGATGGTGGATAGCCTGTCCCTGGCCATTGAAAAGGAGAAAATGATCACCTCCTTCATCAATCGCAACCACCAGCTTGACGCCCTCAGGCAGATTGGCAGCGCCCTGTCCGCCTCGACCTTTGACATCGAGAAAGTCCTGAAATATACGATGGACATGATCCGTATCGCCATGAACGTGGAAGCAGGTTCCCTGCTTCTTCTCGTCGACAACGAGCTCCAGTTCAAGATGGCCTTCAATATCGATGTTGCCGCGCTGAAGGGGTTCCGCCTGAAGTTGGGCCAGGGCATCGCCGGCTATGCCGCCGCCCGGGGAGAGACGATCCTGGTACCGGACGTCAGCCTCTACCCGCACTTCCACCCACAGATAGACGACCAGACGGGTTTCCAGACCCGATCCGCCCTGTGCGTCCCGATGGTCTCCCAAGGGAAGGTGATCGGCGTCATCGAGGTCTTAAACAAGATCAACAGCACCTTCGACGACAATGACGTCCACCTGCTGCAATCCATCGCAACCTCCGTCGGCATCGCTATGGAAAACGCGCGCCTTTACAAAGAAACGCTAAGCATGGCCGAAACGGAACGGGGCATCCGCAATATGTTCCAGAAGTTCGTCCCCAAGGAGATCGTGGACAAGATCCTCCTCGGCCGCGAGGCGGAGCGGCCGATCGTCGAAGAGTTTCGGGCGCTGACGCTCCTGAACATCGACATCCGCGGCTTTTCCCTTCTGTCCAAGAGGATCGGACCACAGAAGTCCGTTGCCATGCTGAACCATTTCTTTGCCACGATGGGCGAGATCGTCTTTAGGCACCACGGGATTGTGGACAAGTATCTTGGGGACGGCTTTCTCGCCCTTTTCGGCGCCCCCGTCTCGAGCGCGATGGATGCGGACAACGCTGTGGCGGCCGCGCTTTCGATGCAGCAGGCCATGAGCCAGCTGAACGAGCACTTTCAGCGGCAATTCGGCGCAGCCCTGACGATGGGGATCAGCATCCACACGGGCGAAGTCGTCGTGGGAAATATCGGCTTCGAAAAGAAAATGGATTATACGGTCATCGGCGACGCAGTGAATTTTGTCTTCAAACTCCAGGCCCTTTGCAAGTCCTGGCCTGATAACATCCTTATCAGCGAAAAGACCTGTCATGCCGCCCAGTCCCCCTTGGCCGTTGAAGAAATCAGCGCTTTCGAGATCGAGCCGCAAACGGAGAAACTGAAGATCTATCGCCTGCTGGGCTTCAGAGAATAACTCATTTCGACTGCATCTGACGGCGGATGGATTATTATCGTGGTATTCAGGGGACAACACTTAATTTTTCAAATCGTATTTCTTGAGCTTATAGCGCAGCATTCTCTCCGACATGCCCAGAATTTCCGCAGCCCGGGTCTGGTTGTCCGCCGCCTTGGCCATCGCCTTGCTGATCAGATGTTTTTCGAGATCTTCGAGGGATTCGCGAAGCGATCCGGATAATTTTTTATCGGAGAAATCGGTGAAGGAATCATTTTTAAAGGGCAGGTCGGTTACGGTAATATAGTCGTCCCTGGCGATAACGACGGCCCGTTCCATGATGTTAACCAGTTCCCGCACATTGCCCGGATAGTCGTATTTCAAGAGCAAATCCCGCGCTTCCGCGGTCATGCTCCGGATATTTTTTCCGTTTTCTCTGATAAATTTTTCCATGAAATGATCGATCAGCGCGGGAAGGTCTTCTTTTCTTTCCCTCAGCGGCGGGAGCGACATTGTCACCACTTTCAGCCGGTAAAAAAGATCTTCCCGAAACGCCCCTTCTTTGACCTGGGTATCCAGGTCACGATTGGTCGCGCTGATGATTCGCACGTCCACGGGAATATTGATGTTGCTGCCAAGGCGTGCAATTTCCCGTTCTTGCAGAAAGCGCAATAATTTAACCTGAATGCCGGGGCTGAGCTCGCCGATTTCATCAAGGAAAAGCGTGCCGCCGTCCGCCTCTTCAAAACGGCCGATGCGGCGCGAGCTTGCGCCAGTGTATGCGCCCTTTTCATGTCCGAATAATTCACTTTCCAGCAGATTTTCCTGCAGGGCGCCGCAATTCACGACGATGATGGGTTTGTGAACGCGCGGGCTCAATTGATGAATCAGGCGCGCCAGAAGTTCCTTGCCGGTGCCGCTTTCGCCCTGGATTAACACGGAAGCCCGGCTGGCCGCGACCCGGCTGGCCATATTGATCAATTCCGTCATTTGTGGGCTCTTGTAAATAATTTTATCGGTAGTGACGCCCTTTTTGCCCAGCTCTTCTTTTAACAGTTCATTTTCCCGGATCAGTTTTCTTCTACTGATCACCCGGTCAATAATCAACAATACTTCTTCCAACTCGACAGGTTTGGTGATGTAATCGATGGCTCCGGCCTTAATTGCTTCCACAGCCGTTTCAATCGTACCGAAAGCCGTAATGATAACGACATCGATTTCCGGATTGATGCGTTTTACTTCCTGCAGCACCTGCAGCCCGTCCATGCCGGGCATTTTATAATCCAGCAGGAGCAGATCAAAATGGCCGTTCTGGACAAAAGAGACGGCGGTTTCACCGTTTGCCGCCTCAGCCAGTGTGTGCCCTTTAGAGCGCAAAAAATCCCGCAACAGCTCTCTTTGGGACTTTTCATCGTCAACAATAAGAATGCTTAATTTTCGCATGATTATTTTATCCCTTATGATGAAGATTTTTCGCTGAGTCTTTCCCGGGGCAGGACAACCTCAAATGTTGTTCCTTTCCCTTTATGGCTGATCACGCGGATTTCTCCGCCATGTCCACGGATGATCTCGTTGGCTAAGGGTATCCCCAGACCCACGCCTTTTTCTTTGGTTGTATATTCGGGGCTGAAAATCTTTTCGATTTCCTCCGCAGTCATGCCGCAGCCGGTATCGGAAATACTCGCCATGATATAATTTGCCCCTTCTTTATCCACGGTAATGGTAATTTTTCCTTCCGCAGATATCGATTCCAAAGCGTTTTTAATCAAATTCAAAAAAGCCTGCTGGAGTTTGTTTACATCCATAGGAATTATAGCCGGCTGCAGCCGCCACTCTGTTTTAATAGTTATGCCGCGGGCGGATGCTTCCTCCTGAATCAAGTTGACAATCTTCTGCAAAACCTTGTCCACGGGAAAATCGCTGAGTTGCAGGCGGCGGCTTTTGGAAAAAGTAAGGAATTCTTCAATGATTCCGTTGAGCCGTTTTATTTCATCTCGAATAACGCCCGAAAGCTTCTGAAATTCACCGACTTTACTCTGGTCGGCCGGCACAAAATCCATCTTTAACCGTTGTGTTGCCATGCTGATGGCGTTCAGAGGATTGCGGATTTCGTGCGCGACGCCAGCGGCGAGCTGTCCTAAAGAGGACAGACGTTCAGCTTTTTCCAGGCGGCGTTCCATGTCAATAATGCCGGCCAAATGACGGTTCTGATCGTGATAGAGCAGCCACATGGATAAGAGGGCGATGACGACAACCAGCAGCATGAAAATAAAAATATTCCTGCGGTTTTCAGCTATGATTTTATCCATCGAACCGCGTTCCAGACCGATGCGGACAAGGCCTGCAACTTTTTTATCCAGTGTAAAGGGAGCGGCCATATCAAGGATATTATTGCCTTGTACGTCCACTTTTCTGCTGACAATCCTTGTTGTTCCTTTCAGAATTTTCTGATGGTTAAAATCTTTATTGCCTAATCCTTCCGGTAATTTCCCTATATCGCCGAGCTGCTTTTCCTGATCATTAAAGATTTGCATGTAAACGATACCGTGGCCTTCGCCCATCTTATTGATGGCCCGCCCCACGGCAACTTTCATGCTCCAGTATTTCAGCCCCTCCTTATCCAGGTTGATCACGACGGTTCCGCTTCCGTCTTTGCGCCTGAGTGCGACAAAGCCGATACCCTGTTTTATGCGGATTTTCTCCAGCAATTCGATAGTCGTTGCCTTGCGTCCGTTTGCGCTCAGATCGTTTTCATCCAGCATACTGGTTTTCAGCGGGCTGCTTTGATAAACTGCGTTACCCTCCCGATTGAGGACGGCCATGTACCAAAAGTTATGATCCGCCGCGAATTTATGGAGATAGACATTGTTAATTAATTTCTTTTTCCATTGTTCGTCAACTTTTTGTCCCAGTGCGGTAATGGCTTCGATGACCAGCTTCTTGGAATAATCCGCTTCTTCCTGACTGGCTGTTTTGGCCTGTGTCGGCATTTTTCCCGTCATGGCCACAATGCTCTTGAGATTATCTTCCGTCAGACGCTGTAAAACACTTATGGTGGCGAGCGCCTGATCTTCCATAAATCCCACCAGGTTGGTTTCACTACGGCGGATGTCCAGAAAACCCATGATAAGAATCAAGGCGACCAGAATAGCCGAGACAATAGCCACGGCCAATGGTTGAAGAAAGCTGCCGTTATAGGGATGGGAGGCGCGCCTGATAATGGTTTCTTTTTTTCTGAAAAAAATCATAATATCCCCATTTTACAAGAATCCAGCCGATGTTTTTACCAAGTATCCTTTATTTTGCCAGTCATCTTAAGCTATTCATAAAAAATGTCAACGATAAATACCGGGTGGCTCGACGTTTTTGTCGAAAGATGGGCAAAGATCGACATTTTTTATATAGCTGTTATTATTCGATTAATTTTATTAATTCAAAATAAGCCCGACATTTATTGCCGAAAGGACACCCCTATAAAACAAGGGGAGGGAAGGTATTTATCGATTAAAATTTTATTATATCAATGACTTACATTTTTATTGCGATTATGGCACAATGTCTGCTTAGTAATAGGCCAGAAGTGAAAGATAGTTAGTGTCGACTAAAAATATTACGGGCATGATTAGCCGACAGCAAAAATAACCCAGGAAGGTATTCAGACCTTCACTCTTCTCTCCTCGGGAGGCTCTAACCAAGCCTCCCATTTTTTTGTCATTTTGTCTCTTTATCATTTTTTCGCCGCCGCCAGGCATGGACTCTTTCCTTGATTGTCTTTTCAAAACCGGCGTCTGTCGGGTGATACAATATTTTCCCCTGAAGTTTTTCTGGTAAATATTCCTGGGAAACAAAAGCATCCAAGTAATCGTGCGCATATTTGTAATCTTTGCCGTAATCCAGTTCTTTCATTAACTTGGTCGGTGCGTTACGGATATGCAACGGGACAGGCAGATAGCCGGTTTTGTTGATCAGGTCCTTCGTCTGACCATAACCGGTGTATAGAGCATTGCTTTTAGGCGCCGTCGCCAGATAGACGGCCGCCTGCGCGATGGCCAACTCGCCTTCCGGCAGGCCGATAAAGTGAAAGGCCTGTTGGGCGGCCATCGTCAGCAGGAGGGCATGGGGGTCGGCGTTGCCGATATCTTCGGAAGCAAAGCGCAGCATGCGGCGCAAAATATAGAGAGGGTCTTCTCCGGCAACGAGCATGCGTCCCAGCCAGTAAAGGGTTGCGTCCGGGTCGCTGCCGCGCATGCTTTTATGAAAAGCCGAGATCAGATTGTAATGCTCCTCGCCGTCCTTGTCGTACAAAAGCGCTTTTTTCAACAGGGCTTCCTGAGCGGATTGCGCCGTGATGACCCTTTCTTCCGCCGGCAGACTCTGGATCATCGAGGTGACGGCTTCCAGGTTGTTCAGGGCCGTACGGGCGTCGCCATCGGAAAGACGGACCATAAAACGGATGGCCGCCTCGTCGGCTTTGATCGTGAATTTTCCCAGGCCTCGTTGCTCATCGGTCAGGGCGCGCTGCAAAATGGCCATTAAATCTTCTTCCGCAAACTGTTCGAGCGTGAGCACGCGTGTGCGTGACAGCAGAGGTGCGATGACCTCAAAAGACGGATTTTCCGTTGTCGCGCCGATCAGCGTGACCAGTCCGCTTTCCACGTGCGGCAGAAAGGCATCCTGCTGGGCTTTGTTAAAGCGGTGAATTTCGTCAACAAAAAGAATGGTTTTCTTCTTCTTGGATTCCCAGATATCTCTGGCGTCGTCAACCACCTGCCGGATTTCCTTCACGCCGGAGAGGACTGCGGAAAAACTGACAAAATTAGACTTTGTTTCATTGGCTAAGATGCGTGCCAGGGTTGTTTTGCCTGAGCCGGGCGGACCCCAGAAAATCATGGAGAAAAGTTTATCCTCCGCGATGGCGCGGCGCAGCAACGTTCCTTCGCCGATCAGATGCGGCTGCCCGATATAGTCGGCGAGCTTCAGCGGCCTCATTCTTTCGGCCAGCGGTGCCGTGTCCAAGGCGTCGCCCGGTGTGCCCAGACTGAACAAATCCAGATTCTTCATTTTTACCTCTAGCATTAAGGCTTCGGGAAATCCTTGATGGCCAGCAACGCTCTTTGAATTTCTTCATCCGGTAATTCATAGGCTTGCAGCTGGCCGGACAGATAAGCGTCATAAGAGGCCATATCCACCAGGCCGTGGCCGCTCCAGTTAAAGAGAATCACTTTTTCCTTGCCTTCTTCTTTGGCGCGCATCGCCTCGTCGACGACGGCCGCCAGGACATGGTTGGTCTCCGGCGCGGGAATAAAGCCTTCCGAGCGCGCCCATTTGACACCCGCGTCGAAAGTTTTCATCTGATCGTAGGCTCTGGGTTCAATAAAGTTTTCCCGGACCAGATGGCTGACGATCGGGGCCATGCCGTGGTAGCGCAGGCCGCCCGCGTGGATTGGCGCGGGGATGTAATCGTGACCCAGTGTGTACATCGGGAGTAGCGGCGTTGTTTTGGCCAGATCGCCGAAGTCATAGGCGAATGGGCCTTTGGTCATGCTGGGGCAGGACGTCGGTTCCGCGCCGACAATCTTGACCTGTTTGCCATGGATTTTATCGCAGACATACGGCGTGGCGATACCGGCAAAATTACTGCCGCCGCCACAGCAGCCCATGACGACATCGGGGTAGAGACCGAGTTTCTGCATTTGTTTTTGTGCCTCCAGTCCGATAATGGACTGGTAAAGCAATACATGATTCAACACACTGCCCAGAGAGTATTTTGTGTCTTTGCTGGTGACGGTATCTTCGATGGCTTCGCTGATCGCGATGCCCAGAGAGCCGGGGGAATCGGGATGCTCGGCCAGAACGTTGCGGCCGGCCTGGGTCAGGTTGCTGGGGCTGGGGATGCATTCCGCGCCCCACGTGTTCATCATCATGCGCCGGTAAGGTTTCTGCTCATAGCTGACCCTGACCATATATACACGACACGCCAGACCGAACATCTGCGTGGCCATGGACAGAGCCGAGCCCCACTGGCCGGCGCCGGTTTCCGTGGTGATCCGCTTGGTTCCCGCCACCTTGTTGTAATAGGCCATCGGGATGGCAGCGTTGGGTTTATGCGATCCGGCGGGGCTGACGCCTTCATTTTTATAATAAATCTGCACGGGACAGCCGAGCAGCTTTTCAAAATTGCGCGCGCGGTAAAGGGGTGAGGGACGCCACAGCAGGTATTTTTGCAGCACATCGTCGGGGATGTCGATCCAGCGCTGGGTGGATACTTCCTGCTCGATGATGTTCATGGGGAAAATTGCCGTCAGATCATCAGCCGTAACCGGCTGGCCTGTGCCGGGATGCAGCGGCGGCTTCATCGGGGTGGGCAAATCCGCCATAATGTTGTACCATTGTCTGGGTATTTCGTTATCATCTAAAAATGTTTTGACCTGTTCCATATGCTCTCTCCTTCAAAAAAGATTTTATACCTTACGCCATCCTTCCAACGGTTTTGTTCCTGGGAGCGCCGAGGCTAAAAAAAATGCCATGGAGTTTTTCTTCCCATGGCATTTCTATACGCTTGCGAGTCATGGGAAGGAGCTTCCCTGCCCATACTCGATCATTAAAAAGATCTTATGGGCAGACACTTTTCGTCTGCCACCACCAGTTTTTATTGGAAATATTTGCCAGCATTGACTACAATCAACTTTCAAATAATTTAGATTTATGCCTAGCATAGCCGGGAAAGTCTTGTCAAGGCGAAAATGAAAAGTGAAAAACGATGAAAGAATTTGATCCTTTCGGCTGGTTGGAAAGATATTTTTCAGCCAAGACGCTGCACGTAGTGATCCGCTGCGGGATTATGGTTATTTTGCTGGCGTTTTTGATTTCCCGGATAACATCCTATAACCGTTACTGGTTCAAGCCGCTCTGGGCTGCCGAAACCCTCATTTTTGTGGTCTTTCTGATCAGCTACGCCATCCGCAGAGATCCGGTGAGCCGATCACGGGGCGTCCGGGAAATCCTGATACCGCTCATCGGCGGCGTACTGCCCTTTACCCTGTTGTTTTCGCCGTCGCACCGTCTGATCACGGGTTCCATAACGCATATCACTATCGTTTTTATCTGGATGACGGTTGCGACGTGTTTGACCATTTGGGGATTATGGACGCTCAAGCACTCCTTCAGCATCACCGTCGAGGCGCGCGAGCTGGTAACCGGCGGGCCTTACCGGTTTATAAGACATCCCGTGTATCTGGGAGAAATGCTCACAACCGCCGCCGTTGCCGTCTTGCGGTTTTCGCCGGTCAATGTCGCCCTTTTGTTGCTGTTTGTGGCGATTCAATTATACCGATCCAGGATGGAAGAAAATAAACTGGTGCAGGTTTTCCCCGCATACGGCACCTTCGCAGCACGGAGTCTCTGGTTCTGGCCGCATCGGCCGGTTAGGGGCCGTTAAGAAATAACCACCCATGCGGGTGGCAAGACTGTTAAATTTCTATCCATTTCGTTACGGCCCCTTATGCCGGTTATGATATTAAAATGCTACAGTTATTATTGAACAACGGCTTAGATAAAATAAATGCTTTCCCGACTGCTTGACATTTCAATGGGTATCCGGTAGCCATCAGAAAGTTTTATTCACGCACGCAACAATAGCTTTCTGTTTTTGTTTCCAGCCTGTACCGGTTATAACCACCAAGGAGCATCCGATGACAGATCCATCCAAGACGAATACTGAACTGATCCAAGAAAATGCCCTGTTAAAACAGAAAATCCGAGAACTGGAATGGGCTGAATCAGAGCGCATCCGGATGGAAGAAGCCTACAAAGACAGCGAATTGAAATATCGTTCGCTCATAGAACATTCGAGCGACGTCGTGTTTTGCGTCGATCGAAAAGGGGAATATAAATTCGTGAACCAGGTACTTGCCTCGACATTCGGCAAGACTCCCGACTATTTTCTGGGCAAAACATTTTGGGACATATACCCGAAGGAGCATGCAGACCAACGTCAGGCGGCAAGCATCAAGGTTTTCGAGACCGGCGAGAGCCAGTCGGTGGAAGTTGTCGTGCCGTTGCCGGACAGAACCCTGTATTATATCGCAAAAGCGAATCCAGTGAAGGATGAAACAGGGAAAGTGGTAGTGAACGTCACTCACGCCATTGACATCACCGAGCGCAAGCAAATGGAGGAGGCACTGCGGGAGAGTGAAAAAAAATACCGTGAACTCAGTATTATCGATGATCTCACGCAGCTTTACAATTCCAGATATTTTCATCAGCAGCTGAGAATGGAGATTGATCGAGTAAACCGCTACGGGCAGCCCTTAACCCTTATGCTTTTGGATCTCGACAATTTCAAGGCATTCAACGATGCGTACGGCCATGTTGAGGGAGACCAGGTTTTATTCCGAGTCGGTCAGGTGGTCAAGAGATGGCTGCGCCATACAGACTCCGCATACCGTTATGGCGGAGAAGAATTTACCATCATGCTGCCCATGACAACAAGCGCGGACGGCGCCGCCACAGCGGAGAGAATCAGGACAGAATTCAAGAAAGAGATTTTTATCCCGGAGCCGGGTAAACAGGTTCATATGACGTTGAGCATCGGCCTTGGGCAATACATGCCGCAGGAGGAGTTGAAAGCCTTCATTCACCGGGTTGACCAGCTCATGTACCAGGGGAAAAAGAGCGGGAAAGACAGGGTTTGTTCTGAGTCGTAACCGAAATTCAACGGGTAATCCTCACATCAACTTAGAACTGAAAGTTGCGGACTCATAGGTGGAAGAAAACAGCTATCATGTTGATAATTCAGGAGCACTTATGATTTTACCCGGGAATGATATTTGCAGCAATCGTTTACAGAACAAGAAACAGCCCTTCTTTAATCCCGCTGTTGCGGGACGAGCGTCAATTCTCCGCAGCTTGCTGCGATATCATGATGTTCATTTCATACCTCGACAGCTTGCTGCGAGGTGGTTGATTATCATCGTGATGTTGGGTGCATTCCTTAATGCAGACAGTGCCCCCGCTCAGTACCAGCCACAAATCACCGGCATCGAAGTCAATCAGGTCCTGGGGGTGCAAAAAGATAATCACAAGTATTTTGTGGCCGGCAAAAATACGGTGGTGCGGGTGTTTCTCAGTCCGGGTGTAACCGTTGATCCGGCAGCCACCTGGTTGAATGTGTCGCGTGGTGGAAATCAGGTTTTTAAAATATATCCAAAAAAAACTGCGGGTAATGTAACCGCAGTTGATTTTCTGTGCAAGAATCTAACGTCCTGCGAGAAATGGGCGGCGGGTTCCTATAGATTTCAGCCTTACATCAACGGGACGGCCGGAAGCGTTTCCGATCCCTATGTGTTTTCCACCGGCGCCAAAGTACGTGTCCTGGCCGTGGCCGTAAAGGCCAACTACGGTGGCGGCGTCATCAAATCGATTTCTGATACGAAATGGAAGACAATGGGAAGTTTCATGCAAAACGTTTATCCACTTGCGGAGGATAACCTGGTCTGGACCGTCCGTGAGGCCGTTCTGGACGCCTCGGCGGTTTCCTATAATCTGGCAAAAGTGGATAAAGATGGTTATTGGCCCGGCTGTCATAAACTATCAAATACGCTGGCCAACCTCATTCCCTCCAAATGTAAAACAAGCCCCCAGAGCGAGGGGTGTTATGACCTTGTGTTAGGATTCATCAAAGATTCGATTACGATGGAGAATAGCCAGGGACTGGTCGGTTACGCCTACCCCGGATCCAAATCCGTTGTGGCCGTGGCAGGTGACGACGACGCTCCCGGGACGGTTGCCCATGAATTAGCCCATCAGTATGGCATCGGCGATACTTATAACGATGCAACATTGTCTTCCATCAGTTGCAGCGTCAATCCTGCTCCAAACGGATTCGAGGGGCGGGATTTGGACAAGGGTCTTCCGGAAGGCGTTGTCATCAGTTGTAACGCCGGTCGTCTACCCTCCACTCTCAAGGGGATAAAGTATGATATTAACGGAGCGCAGGTGGCTAAATCCGATCATCCCTACGAGGTATATGGCCGCGGACTTCTCGAGGAAATGGCCGACTTTATGAGCGCCGGCGGCGCCTGGCAAAAACAATTGTGGATTACGAAGGACAGCTATGACTGGCTCTTCCGGAAACTGGTTTTGCAGGAACCCGCGCTGCAAAAGAAATCCATGGTCAGGGCAGCGGCGGCATCCGCTCAGCGGTTTGTCAGTTTCTCCGGCACTCTTTCCAAAACCGGTATTGTCGAATTAAAACCATGGAAAAGCTATACAGATACTGTCATCCTCGACGATTCAATCGGTTCCCTCATGGTGCAGGCTGTCAACAGCACCGGGGACGTTCTGGCCTCGACGTCTTTTACCGTCCAGTTTTATATGGTTCATCCCCCTCGGACTTTAACGACGGCGCCTTTTGGGGGAGTTGTCAATTTCCCGGCCGGTACGGTCAAGTTCCAGATCGTTAAAGATGGCGCGGTGCTCGCCTCCGTTCCAGTCAGTAATCATGCACCAACCGTTACCGGCGTCACACCCCAAACATCGACCATACTCGCTGGTTCCTATACCATTACCTGGACGGGAAACGATCCGGACGGCGATTCGCTTTTGTACACGGTAGAATACAATCCCGATGTGACCAATGCATCCTCCACCTGGATGATACTGGCCAATGAATTGGAAACGTCTTCCTGGATGGAAGATTTCAGCCGGCTTCCGGGTGGCAACCATGCCAAAATTCGGGTAACCGCTTACGATAGCGTGCTTTACGCAATAGCCGAAAGCGCCGAGTTTGTCGTGCCGCTCAAGAAACCGGAAGTAACTATCGATGAATTGCCCTGGGGAACAGTTTATAATTTGGGTGACGACATTCTTCTTATGGCCGAAGCTTATGATCCGCAGGATGGAGCGCTGCCGGACGACAAGATTAGATGGACATCGGACATTTCCGGTGAACTGGGGTATGGTTCCGAACTGATTGTTGAAGATCTGCAAGCGGGCCGCCATACGATAACCGTAACCGCCACAAACAGCGCCGGATTATCTTCCAGCGCTACGCTTTCCGTGCAGGTGGGTTCTGGCTCTGGCACCGGGAGCGGACATTGCTTCATTGCCACGGCGGCCTTCGGTTCTTACCTGCACCCGTATGTCGGCCTGTTGCGTGACTTCCGGGATGAGTTTCTCCTGACCAACCGGGTCGGACAAGCCTTTGTGCGCTGGTATTACAGAGTTTCCCCGCCGCTGGCCGATTTGATTGCGCAAAAAGCCTATGCCCGGGCGGCGGTGCGAGTTGTGCTACTGCCCACCGTTGGTTTCAGTGCCCTTGCCCTGAATATCGGTTTGTTCGGGAGTGTGTTTTTACTCTTGGCCTTCCTGTTTCTGGCCGGTATGGGCGTGAGAAAACTGGTTCGGTTCGGCAGTCAAAGAGATTAATCTTTAAGGAGATATTTCATGAAAACAAACCGTATTCACCGCATTTTGTATAGCGCATTACTTTTGGGATTCTTCATGCTCGTATTGATGCAATCCGCACTCGCTTGTACCCGCGCCGTCTATTTCGGCAAGGAAGGCCAGACCGTCACGGGCCGCACCATGGACTGGCTCGAAGACATGCAGTCCAACCTCTGGATCTTCCCGCGCGGCATGGCCCGCGGAGGCGACATGGGTAAAGAGTCCCTAAAATGGACGAGCAAGTATGGCAGCGTGATCGCGTCCGGCTACGAGAGCGGTACCGCCGACGGCATGAACGAAAAGGGCCTGGTCGCCAACATGCTCTATCTCACCGAATCGGAATACCCCCCGGATGACAAGCGGCCCACCCTCATCACCGGCGCGTGGACACAGTACATCCTCGATAATTTCGCAACGGTCGAAGAGGCCGTGGCAGCAATGCGCCTGGAAAAGTTTCGCGTGGTCACTGTCGCAGCCCCCAATGGCAAACCGGGCTCCGTCCACTTCTCGATCTCGGATGCCTCGGGCGATTCGGCCATTTTCGAGTACATCAACGGCAAGCTGGTTATCCATCACGGCAGGCAGTACCAGGTCATGACCAATTCGCCGATCTACAGCGAGCAGATCCCCCTGAACGAGTACTGGAAGCAAATCGGCGGCACCGTCATGCTGCCGGGCACCAACCGCGCCGCGGACCGGTTCGCCCGCGCGTCATTCTACATCAATGCCGCCACCCAGTCCGCCGATCTGCGCGAGGCGGTTGCCGCCGTTTTCAGCGTCATGCGCAACGTCAGCGTGCCCCGCGGCATCAGCACGCCGACCCAGCCCAATATATCGTCCACAATCTGGCGTACGGTTGCGGACCAGAAGAATAAGGTTTACTTCTTCGAGAATACCGCAAGTCCGGGCCTTGTGTGGGTGCAACTCAATCAGATCGATTTCAAGCCGGATTCGGGCGTCCGTAAGCTCACCCTCCATGGCAATCCGGACCTGGGCGGGGACCAGACAACCCAGTTCAAGAAAGCTGAGGCGTTCAAGTTTCCGGCGCCGCATTAAGCGAGGGTAACGAGAAGGATTATGAATATGAAAAAAAATTCTGTTGTATGGTCGCTATTCCTGATTCTTGTCCTGACGTTGTTTGTCGGATGCGCAGGCAGTTCCAGTTACAATTCAACCGCTCCGCTAAGTGCCGAGAATGTCAATCTGATCTTTGTGGTAAGCCCGGATTTAGCTTATCAGACACCAGGTGATGTCAATCCAGACACGGCTAACCTTACCAATCAGGGTTTACAGCGCTCGCTTCTCCTGGCCACATACCTGAAAACACAGGTTCTGGGAAGAAAGAACGTAAACGGCATTTACGTGCTTGCACCGATGACGCATTTGCAAACTGCAAACAATTACCCTGATATGGCAGCAATCTGGTATATTCAACAATTTGCCCTTCTCAACCAGATCACTCTACCCGTTGATAAAAATGGGACCAGATATACCGCCAACAGCTACCTGATAAACGCAGCGTATGCTCCAGGGTCCGTGCCCAGCGGAGTTGTTTTGCCGACTACATACTGCCCTGATTGCCAGGGGCTGGATTTCAACAACACTAACGGCAACAACGATACGTTAGTATCCGGTATCACCAATAAAAAAATCCCGGGTTATTATGTATTTTCGGCGCCTTGGGAGACAATCAGCGCCTTGTTGGCCAATATCAGCAGCCTACAGGGTTATAACCTGACTCTTCCGGCGACCTATATGGGTACAAATTATGTCTATGCGATCTCCATCGCTCCGTCGGGAGACGCTCGCCTGGTTACCTACAACAGCAACCTGAAGCCGCCTGCAACTTATCCTGTACTGCCATCGCCTGTGACACGCGCTTCATGCACATACGCGCAGCAGCCCTATTTCAGCACCACACGGACCGGAGGGGTTCATGGCGTCGTAATTCCGGCGAACATCAACAAAAACCAGATAATTTACATTGTACGGCATGCAGAGGCGCATCCGGGGAACGTGTTTGAAGACGGCAACTATGTGGGTGCAGGACAATGGCGCGCGCTGGAACTTCCCAATGCTCTGCGCGGCAAAATAAGTCCCAACATGGTTTATTCTATCGACCCCGCACAGTGGTTCAATGTTTCATCCGTCAGCCCCCCATTCAATGTTTCATACGTCAGGCCCTCATTAACGGTACTGCCCTATGCCATCGCCAATAATTTGCCCTATTATCTGGTTTCGAGCTTCTATATCGTGGATAAGAACGTTGCACAACTCGCCAGTAACTTTTTCTTTACCGGAGGTAATTTATCTAATAAAAACATACTACTGGCGTGGGAGTCCACACGCATTAAACCGCTGATAAATGCGCTCCTGAAAAGCTATGGCGGCAGCAGCCTCCCGCTCCTCGATCCCAATTGGCCGATCGACGACTACGACACCATCTGGACCGTGACGCTTGACGCCTCAGGTAACCTGACGGTGGACAACGCGTTGTGCGAAGGCATCGATTCTGCGGCGCTGCCGGCCACGGCCCCTCAATTCTGACCGTCAGAGTGTACCACAGCAAGGGTATTGTGAAGTTTATCGAACCCGAACAATACCGGAGCTATGAAGGCTCGGATATCTCCGGACAGGAAGCTATTATTAAGATGCTGAAGACAAAAAAACCCCAGATGGGAAATGTATTCGTTTCTTTAGTTATTCATCCTTGTGGGCTTTCATCTGGCGGCGTGTGGCGGAGAGTTCCATTTTGCGCAGACGCACGCTTTGCGGCGTGACTTCCACCAACTCATCTTCGGCGATAAACTCGATGGCCTGATCCAGCGAAAATAGACGCGGCGGACGCAAAATAATTGTAGCATCCGAAGTGGACGCCCGCATGTTGGTCAGTTTCTTTTCCTTGACGATATTGACATTGATGTCCTGGGTGCGGTTGCGTTCGCCCACGACCATGCCTTCGTAAACATTCGTGCCGACTTCCACGACCATTTCCCCGCGATCATCCATGGCAAAGCTGGCGTAAGAGGTCACGCGTCCGCCGCGATCGGCCACCAGCACGCCTGTGCTGCGCTGGGGAATCGCGCCAAACCACGGGGCATAATCTTCCAGAAGCGAATTCATCACGCCGCCGCCTTTGGTATCGGTTAAAAACTGGCTGCGGAAGCCGATCAGGCCACGTGAGGGAATCAGAAACTCCATGCTGACCCGGCCGCTGCCTTTATTCACCAGGCTTTCCAGCCGGCCTTTGCGAATGGACAGCTTTTCGGTAATCTTTCCCACAAAATCTTCGGGGATATCCAGAAACAATCTTTCCACCGGCTCGACGGTTTTGCCGTCCTGCATTTTGGTGATGACCTGGGGTTTCGACACCATCAGCTCGTAGCCTTCGCGGCGCATGGTTTCAATGAGCACCGCCATCTGCAATTCACCGCGTCCGCAGACTTCAAAGGCATCGGTCCGATCCAGCTTTTTGATTTTGACAGCCACATTGCGCAGCGATTCTTTTTCCAGCCGTTCCAGCAAATGACGTGATGTCAGGTATTTACCTTCCGTTCCGGCAAAGGGACCGTTATTGACATAAAACACCATGGACACGGTCGGCTCGTCCACGATCAAACGCGGCAAGGGCTGCGGGTTGTCCAGGGATGAAATCGTATCGCCGATGGTGACATTTTCCACACCGGCCAAAGAGAGAATATCGCCCGACTCCGCGACGGTGATCGGTTTTTTAGCCAGGCCATGAAACTCATAAAGGGCGGACAGTTTCACGCCGCTCACAATTTTCTCCTTGGCGCAAAGGCTGTAGGGCTTATTCATTTCCAGCTTTCCGCTTTGCAGGCGGCCGACGGCAATCTGGCCGACATAAGAATCATAATCCAGGTTAGTGACCAGGAATTGCGTATTGCCATCATCATCGCCCACAGGCGCCGGGATGGAATCAATAATGGCTTGCAGAAGCGGCTGAAGATCGGAGCTGTCGTCGCCCAGTTTCTTGTGGCTGACGCCGATTTTGGAATTGGTGTATAAAATCGGGAAATCGATTTGATGTTCTTCTGCACCCAGATCAATGAAGAGATCGTACGTTTCATTGATAACCTCCTCAATGCGGGCGTCGGGGCGGTCAATTTTATTGATGACCAGAATGATCGGCAGATGCAGGGCAAGCGCCTTTTTTAACACAAAACGAGTTTGAGGCAGCGGGCCTTCGCTGGCATCGACCAGCAGCATTGCGCCGTCCACCATGTTGAGGCTGCGTTCGACCTCGCCGCCAAAATCGGCATGGCCGGGTGTATCGACAATATTTATTTTTACGCCGTTATAGTCTATCGCTGTGTTTTTTGCCGCAATCGTTATGCCGCGTTCCTTTTCCAGCGCCATCGAATCCATTATGCGGTCTTCCACCGCCTGATTGACGCGGAAAATGCCGGTCTGTTTGAGCATGGCGTTAAGCAGGGTGGTTTTTCCATGGTCAACATGGGCAATAATAGCAACATTTCTTAAATGATCTTTTTTCATTTTTCTCTTTCTTATGGGTCATCGAGATTAAGTAGTATCGGATAGAATAAAACTATTCTTTACTGAAGGGATGTCCATTACCTTAATTTTTGTAACTAAGTGGACTCTTCCATAGCAAAATATGATTCATTTAACCAGCTATTTTTTCTGGATAATTACACCTTCTCCCTTTATTTTGGGGAAATAGGACGATTTCTTCATAATGTTGGGATGTTGAAGGGCAGCCTTTACAAATCGTCATCGAATCACTATAATTTTATAAATATTAAAAAACTGATCCAAGAGGCGGCGGCAATGACTTACATAAAAATTAATTTCGGCGGCAATTTTGAAGATGAGTTTCAAAAAGCGGTGGATGAAATTTTTCATCTGGTGCGTCCGGCCTTCAAAAATTATGAATGTATCTGGCGTCCCAACATTGATGTGTACGAATCGGCCGAGGAGGTCATCGTGCTTGCGGACATGGCGGGACTGAACAAAGACGAATTACATATCGAGGTGGACCGGGAAAAAATTAAAATCGCCGGCATTCGCAAGGCGATTCGGCTTTTGCAAAACGCCCGCTACTGTCAGGCGGAAATTCCGCACGGCTATTTCGAAAGAAATGTTGCCCTGCCCGCGCAAGTGGACGGTGAATCCGCGGTTGCATCTTATGCCGATGGTATTTTGATGGTGAGGATGAACAAGCTGCCGGTCCATAAAGCGCATCGCGTGTCGGTCATTTCGACGAAATAGCTGATTTTTTCTCGACAACAACATTGGAGGTTATCATGACTCAACAAAACGGGTCTGAAAATAAAAATAATTTCAATATTCCGGAAGTGATTCCAATTCTTCCGTTACAAAATGTATTGGTGTTTCCCAAAACCATGATTCCGCTGGAAGTCACGGGCAGCGCTTCGCTATTGGTGGACGAAGCCATGACCAAAGACCGCCTGGTGGGGCTCATCATGACAAAAAAAGATCCGGAGACACCCGACCAATATACACTTGACGAGATGCATCAAGTGGGCACCTGCGCCATGATCCTGAAGATGGCCAAAACGTCGGAAAACCGAACGCAGTTGCTTTTACAGGGCGTCAGCCGTTTTTCGATAGAGGAACTGATTGCAGGCAAATCCTATCAACAGGCGCGTATTAAATTGATTGAGGAGAAGGAGGTCAAAGATCTGGAGACCGAAGCTCTGATGTCTAATTTACTGTCACTGTTCGACCGCATATTAAAGCTTTCACCTTTTCTGCCGCCGGAGTTTGGTTCGATGGCCAAGTCCGTCACAGAGGCCGGGACACTCGCCGATCTGATCACGTCGGTTATCAACGCGCCGGTGGAGGAGAAGCAGAAAGTGCTCGATACCGCCGACGTGAAAAAGCGCCTCAAGGAACTGACCCGTCTGGTCAATCACCAGATGGAAGTCCTCGAACTGGGCAATAAAATTCAGACCAAGGTGAAAGACGACATCGACAAAAATCAGCGCGAATATTACCTGCGCCAGCAGTTGAAGGCCATCAAACAAGAACTGGGCGAAACCGACGAAAATGCAGTGGAGACGGATGAGTACCGCAAAAAGATTGAGGAGAAGAATATGCCCGAAGAGGCAAAAAAAGAGGCGCTGCGCGAGCTGGAGCGGCTCTCCCGCATGAATCCGTCTTCGGCGGAATACACGGTATCCTCGACCTATCTGGACTGGATAACGGCGCTGCCCTGGAACGAGAGCACGACGGATAATCTGGATATCCCCAAGGCGCGCCAGGTTCTGGATGAAGACCACTATGGGCTGGCCAAAGCCAAGAAACGCATCATCGAGTATCTGGCCGTGCGCAAACTCAAACCGGATTCCAAGGGACCGATTCTTTGCTTTGTTGGCCCTCCGGGCACGGGCAAGACATCGCTGGGTCATTCCATCGCCCGGGCGCTTGCCCGCAAGTTTGTGCGCATATCGCTGGGCGGCGTACGGGATGAAGCGGAAATCCGCGGTCATCGCCGCACCTATGTCGGCGCTTTGCCCGGACGGATTATTCAGAGTCTGCGGCGGGCGGAGTCGAACAACCCTGTGTTCATGCTCGATGAAATCGATAAAGTCGGCAGCGATTTCCGGGGAGACCCCTCGTCGGCCCTGCTGGAAGTTTTAGATCCACAGCAGAACAACACGTTTTCCGATCACTATCTGGACGTGCCGTTTGATCTGTCACACGTCGTGTTTATCGCAACGGCCAACGTGCTGGACACCATTCCTCCGGCGTTGCTGGATCGCCTGGAAGTCATCGAGCTGACGGGCTACACACAGGAAGAAAAAGTGAAAATCGCCGAACGGTATTTAATCCCGCGGCAATTGAAGGAAAACGGCCTGACCGCGCCGCAGTTCAAGATGACGGCCAAGGCGCTCACCACCGTGATTACCGGCTACACGCGGGAAGCGGGCGTGCGCAATCTGGAGCGCGAAATCGCCAGCGCCTGCCGGGGTGTGGCCGCGCAGATTGCCGAAGGCAGCATCAAAGCGAAAACGCTGACGGAAAAAGATATTCACAATTATCTGGGGCCGGTTCGCGTTCCGACGGATATTGACGCGCGCATTACCAAGCCCGGCATCGCCATCGGCCTGGCCTGGACACCGGTGGGCGGCGACATGCTCTTTATCGAAGCCACGGCCATGAAAGGTAAAAAAGGTCTCACCCTGACCGGACAATTAGGCGACGTTATGAAGGAGTCGGTTTCGGCGGCGTTGAGCTTTATTCGTACCAACGCCAAAGAGCTGGGTGTGGATCCGGATTTCTTCGATGAACGGGATATTCACATTCATGTTCCGGCGGGCGCGATTCCCAAGGATGGACCGTCGGCGGGCGTGACGATGCTCACGGCTTTGACCTCCTTACTCACCAATCGGAAGGTTAAAAAGCACCTGGCCATGACCGGCGAAATCACATTGCGCGGTGCGGTGCTGCCGGTGGGCGGCATCAAGGAAAAAGTGCTGGCGGCCTATCGGGCCGGCATCAAAACCCTAATTTTGCCTGCATGGAACCGCAAGGATATAGAAGATATTCCAGCCAACGTGCAAAAAAGCATCACCTTTCATTTCGTCAGCGACATGATGGACGTCGTGAAACTGGCGCTGGAAAATGGCGACTGGAAAAAACCGACCAAGGGGCCGCAGAGGAAGGCGAGGGCCACATCGACAAAGATCAGGAAGCCAACGACAAAAGAGAAAACGAAAGGATCAGCAAAACGTAAATAGCAAAGCAGGCTAACGAAAAGGGGATTTTATTTGGAGAAAGCAAGGCCAAAAGTCATCATCATCGGCGCGGGGTTCGGCGGCCTGTGGGCCGCCCGGACACTCGCGCATCAACCGGTGGATGTGGTTGTCATCGACCGCAACAACTACCATACTTTTCTGGCGCTCTTGTACCAGGTGGCGGCAGCGGAACTCGACGCGGAAGATATTGCCTACCCGGTGCGCAGCGTCTTCTGGAAAATCCCGAATATCAATTTTATTCTGGCGCACGCGCGACGGATCGATTTGCAGAATCGTCAAATCGAAACAGATGCTGAAACTCTATCCTATGATTATCTGATCCTGGCAAACGGCAGCGTCACCTCCACATTCGGCGTGCCGGGTGTCGAAGAGTACGCCTATTTCCTCAAAACGCTGGAAGAAGCCGTCGCCTTGAAAAATCATATCATCTGCTGCTTTGAAGCGGCCTCCCGTGAAACGGATGTGGCAAGAAGAAAAACTCTTCTGACTTTTGTCATCGTCGGCGGCGGCGCAACCGGCGTGGAATACTCGGGGGCGCTGACCGAACTTATTCATGGCCCGCTCGTCAAGGATTATCCGACGATCGATTTTTCCGAAGTACGAATTATTCTGCTGGAGGCCGCCGGATACCTGGTAGCCCCCATGCCCGCTGACATCCGGGGCTACACGGCCGATCAGCTGCACAAAATGGGTGTGGATGTACGAATGAACGCTGCCGTTGCCGAAGTTACGCCGGGGAAAGTTTTTCTGAAGGTTACGGAAACTGATCCCCATTTGCAGGCGCGCAGGGAACGGTTTCACTACCCTAACCAGACTGGAAAGGTGGATCGAGGACACCAGACCGTTCCCTATACAGGAAGTCGAGGCAAAGAGAATATTGAAACGAACACGGTTGTCTGGACCGCAGGCGTTAAGGGAGAGGCGCTTGCCGCCGCTTCGGGAATTCCCGTAACACGCGATGGCCGGGTGGCGGTGCTGGATACCTTGCAAATACCGGAGCATCCTGAAATCTATGTGATCGGCGATCTGGCGTCTATTCAAGATGCAGCGCGCGCGCTGCCGATGGTTGCGCAGGTGGCGATTCAGTCCGGTGTGAGAGCTGCGAAAAATGTTTTGTGTCAAATCGCGGGGAAATTACCGCAGTCCTTCCGATATGCTGACCGGGGTTCGATGATTGCCATCGGCCGTAAAGCGGCCGGAGTTGCCATCGGCAAGTTCACATTCAAGGGATTTTTCGCCTGGGTGATGTGGCTGGTTATCCATCTTTTCAATCTGATCGGCTTCCGCAATCGGGTCATGGTGCTGACCAACTGGGCCTGGGATTACCTGCTGTATGAGCGAGCTGTGCGCTATGTTTTTCCGGCCCGAATGCCCGCCGGTTCAAAGAGCGGTTCCTGCGCCGGGCCGGACAGGGATCATCATCATCCATGACACATCTGGCCTGCAGAGGCGACACAGACATACGAACTGACGCTCACTTTTTTGCGCAAAGCGCGGCGATTCTCCCCATCGCTATTCAGCGGCATTGATGCCGTCATATGATTTACGTTTCACGAAATGCGCTTCACGATCGTCGCATCTACCGCCATGGGTTTCCCGTTAAATACCACCAGAGGATTGACGTCGATCTGCTCGATATCCGGGCAGGAGGCGGCGAGGTTACCCAGGTTCACCAATATACTTGCCATCAATTTCATATCCAACGGCTTTCTGCCGCGGAAGCCCTGAAGAAGTTTCTTGCCCGAAATGCGCCGGATCAGTTCTTTTGCGGTTGACGCGGAAAGCGGCGCGGGCGCGAAGACAACGTCCTTTTGCAGTTCGGAAAAAATGCCGCCCAGGCCAAACATTACGCACGGACCGAACTGCGAATCTTGCAGTATGCCGACAATCAGTTCATATTCGATGGGCATCTGCCGCTGCAATAAAATTCTTCCCTTGCCTTTCATCCGGCGGGTCAAATTGGCATAGGCGGTTTTGAGTGCGGCGGTTGAGGTGATGTCCAGACAAACCAATCCCGATTCTGTTTTGTGGATCTGTCCTTTAGCGAGTCCCTTGAGGACAACGGGGTATCCCATCCGGCGGGCGGCGGATGCAGCCTCGGCGGCCGATTCCACGATTTTTTCTTCAACCACGGGTATGTCATATGTTTTGAGCAGCCTTTTGCTGTCGTATTCATCCCAGATTCGTTCGGGGCAGTCTGAAAGAATGGACGCAGTCTTCATCTGCAGTTTGTGTTTCCCGGTATGAATCAGTTGAGGTATTTTTTTGCGCGGCGTGTAACGCGACGCATACGTCAGGCATTCGACTGCACGGAACAATTCTCCGTGAACAGGGATAGAGCACTCCTGAGCCTCCCGCTTGAAGGCTCGAAGCGCGTCCCGTCGGCCGATAACCCAGAGAATCAAAACTTTTCCCTCCCGATCCGCCGCTTCCTTGAAGAGCCTCAACTGGTCGTAGTTGGGATAGAGGCCGACGAAGAAATGCAGAAAGATGACGTCCACTTGCGGATCTTTCACGACGGCGTTAAATGCGCTGTCATAGACGGCAATAGGGCCTTTGGCGGCAAAGGCGGGAAACATGTCAACGGGATTTGAGGCGGGCAGCCAGTCGGGAAATACGGAAGCCAGGTCTTTTTTTGTTGTAGCGGAAAGTTCGGCCACACGCAGCCCCTGTTGCTCGATCAAATCGCACGACAAGATGCCCGCGCCGCCGCTGAAGGTCAGAATCGCCGTCCGGCAATTTGCAGGCGTCTGTTTGATCATGGCCAGCGCGCGGGTTACTTCCATCATCTGCTGAAAGTCGCGCGCAATCGTCACCCCGGCCAGCGATAAAAGGGAATCCTGCAGCCGGGCGTTGCCGGCCAGACTCGATGTGTGCGAAAGCGCCGCCTTAGCCCCCGCAGTGCTCTTACCGCCCTTGAGCAGGACAATCGGTTTTTTCGCCCGGTCCGCCAGTTCCAGAAATTTGCGTCCCCGCACAATCGATTCCAGATACAGGGCGACGGCGTCTGTTTCGTCGTCTTCGAGCAGGTATTCCAGCACGTCGCATTCGTCGATGTCCATTTTATTACCGATGGAGCAGGCCTTGGCTATCCCCACGGCGCGTTCGCTCATCAAATCAACTAAAAATCCGGCGGAAAGCATACCGCTTTGCACCACCATGGAAATGCGGCCGTTAATCAAGCCGTCTTTGTAGATATTGGGGTGCATGAAGGTGAAAAAGAATCTTTTCGGGATATCCACCATGCCCATGCAGTTGGGTCCCCAGATGCGGATATCGGCCGCGCGGGCGAGAGCCAGGCAGCGCTCCTGAAGCAGACGGCCTTCCCTGCCGGTCTCGGCAAAACCGGCGCTTTCGATGATGACACGCTTAATGCCTTTGCGCCCGCAGGCTGTGAGTGCCTCGGGCACGGCGCGGGCGGGAACGATAATGATCGCCAGGTCGACCGGATCGGGAATCTCTTCCACCGTCGGATAACAAGGCAGGGTCTGGATGTCTGAATAATTGGGGTTAACGGGATAAATCGGGCCGGTGTATCCATAGCGTAGATTGGTGATAATCTGACTGCCCAGGCTGCCTTCGCGGGGACTGGCGCCGATGACGGCAATGGATGACGGCGAGAAAAAAGTTTTCATAAGGGCTTACTCCAAAATATTTAATCCCGCTGTTGCGGGACGAGCGTCAATTCTCCGCAGCGAGCTCGCGAGGTGTTTGATTAATCAATGCGATTATTTTGTTACCATATTGAAGAAATCTGTCAATGCGTTTGTCAGGCGTTTGTCGGACGGTTTCATTAAATAATTATTAAAATTGATATTTTAGGTATAATATTATAAACAAGTTGCCATGAAAAAGAATGATTTTCCCATGAATGCCTACGCCGGGATGGCTTTAATTGCCGATCCGATTCACTCCTACGCTTTTTTTACTGTGCCGCATGATAACGGGCCCGCGGAAAAGACGGAAAAGGACATTCTTGATTCTCCCTGGATGCAGAGGCTTAGGCGCATTTATCAACTCCAGAGCGCCCGCTGGGTATATCCTGCGGCGGAACATACCCGTTTTCAGCACTCGCTGGGAACGATGCATGTCGCGGGAGAATTTGCCCGTCACCTGTATCCCAGCCTCAAGGATGTCTGCAAGGACACGCCGTCTTTTAATTATGTGGAAGAATTGCTTCGTCTTGCGGGATTGCTCCATGACGTGGGACACGGCCCGTTCGGCCATTTTTTTGATGAACATTATCTCTCTGCCTGGGGGTTGACCCATGAAGATATAGGCCGGCAGATCATTATCAAAAAATTGGGCGGGGTCATTTCGCGAATTTCGCGTGGCCCGTCGGGCGCTTTTGCCCGAGGAGAAATATTAGACCCGCAGCAGGTCGCCTATCTCATCAAAATGCCCGATCTCCGCCGTGAAGAAAAACAGCCGCGCTGGCTTCACTGGCTCAGGCAGTTGTTCTCCGGCATTTACACGGTTGATAATCTCGACTACGTCCAGCGCGACGCCTATATGACGGGTTTTTCTCTGGACATGGTTGATATGCCGCGCCTGCGCTACTACACATTTTTTACAAAAGACGGCCTGGCCCTTCATCAGTCCGGCATCTCGGCGCTCAGGCGTTTTCTCAACGCCCGCTTGAATCTATACAGTAATGTGTATTTTCACCGCACCACGCGCGCGCTGGATTTGCACTTGCAGGAAATTTTCTCGGACACGCTAAAACTCATTTACCCGGTAAGTCCCATGAAGAATCTCGACGCCTATCTCGGTTGCGATGAGTGGTCGCTGTTCAGCCAGGTACAGAGCTGGCTATTTACGAAAGACAAGCAAAAGCATAAGCTGGCGCTGGAGTGGCAGAAGATACATGCCCGCAAGCTGAAATGGAAAATGTCTTTTGCAGCCGAAATATCCATCGATTCGATTCAACGCGGAACGGTATTTCCGGACGCACAAAATTATGAGGCAAAGATCAAAACCTTTCTCCCCGCAAAACTCAAAAAGCTTCCGTTTCGCGTGGATGTAGCAACGCAGGACCCGCGTCCTTTGAATCCGATGGCTGTGCCGTCCAAACTCATCAATATCTTCAATCCGGCGACGGGGCATATTTCTTCCGAACCGCTGGCTGAGATTTACCGCTTCATTCCTGCGCGTGTACATCATTTCCGAGTTTTTGCGCTTAACCATGACCACGATAAAGAGCTGTCGAAGGCGGCGGAGGCGGCGCTGGGCAATATCGAAAAATCCATTCTGACGAACGTGTAATATGATTGATTTCTCCGAAACGACAGATTTAACATTATTCATCCGTACGTCCGGCGAAGAGATCGCGCCGTGGAACCGCCAGCGTATTGTGGACGCTCTGCTGCGCGAAGCGGGCATTGATTATCTGCTGGCGGCGGAAATTTCCAAGGACGTCGAAAAACAGATTATCGCCTCCGGCATCGGCCTTTTGACGACATCGCTGGTGCGCGAGCTGGTGAACGCCAAGCTCATTGAGCGGGGATTGGAAAAGGAGCGCCGTCTGCACGGCCGCCTGGGATTTCCCCTCTACGATGTCCGCCAGCTTATTTTGCACCAGAACAAGGAAAACGCCAACACGCCTCATTCTCCCGAGGGCACCAATCTGCTTTTTGCCGAAGGCATTAAAAAAGAATTTTCGCTCTACGACGTTTTTTCCATCGACGTTGGAGAAGCGCACACGGCGGGCGACCTGCACATTCACGGATTGGGGTATATTGACCGCCCCTACAGTTGCTGCCAGTCGCTGGAATATCTGAAACTTTTCGGATTGAAACTGCCGCACGCGATCAATTCCGCCAAACCCGCCAGGCACGCGGAAGTGTTGCTGGCACACATGGTGCGCTTCAGCGCCATTCTCCAGGGGCACTTTACCGGCACGATCAGCTGGGACGCGCTCAACATTTCTTTCGCGCCGTATTTGTGCGGCAAGAGCGACAAGGAAATCCGCCAGTTTGCGCAGATGCTCGTCTATGAATTTTCCCAGCTTTCCGCCGCGCGCGGCGGCCAGGCGCTCTACACGGACATTCATCTTTATTATGATCTGCCGGCGACTTGGGCGGATCTTCCCGCCATCGGGCCTGCAGGAATTCCCACCGGCAAAACCTATCGTGATTATACGCCGGAGGCGCAGCGCCTTGCCCGGGCGATTTTCGAAGTCTTTCAAAAAGGCGACGCGACGGGCAGGCCCTTTATTCTGCCCCGGCCGCTTCTCCATATTACCGAAGCGTTCTTCCGCGAGCCCGCCGCTGATGATCTGCTGCGCCAGGCTTGCGATGTGGCGGGGTCTCAGGGCAACACCTGTTTTGTATTCGACCGCGGCCCCGACGCGCTGACGGCCGGTTGTTTCAACAGCGTTTTTCTAGAGGAGGCGTCCGTCAGGGGGGAATTGACCAAGCCCTGGCTTTTGCGCCAGGCCGCCGTGCAAAGCGTGACGTTGAATCTGCCGCGCCTGGGCTATAAGGCCGAAGGCGATGAGGAAAAGCTCTTTGGCTATTTAAAAGAATTAATGAAGACGGCCGCCCAGGCGCACATCCAGAAAAAAGACTTTCTGGAAAAACTTTTATCTTATGCCGAGCAGGGGCCGCTGGCGGTGCTGGCGATGAACGCCGATGGCTGTCCTTTTTTGAGGATGAACCGCGCCTACTACATCATCGGTCTTGTCGGTCTCAACGAACTGGCTATGATTTTTCAGGGCGGGCCGTTGCATGCATCGCCGGAAGCCATGGATTTCGGCTTGCGGATCGTCGCCTTTATGCGGCGTGAGGCCGAGCAATTAAGTTCGGAGCTGGGGATGACGTTTGTCCTGGAGCAGTCGCCGGCGGAAACCACGGCGTATCGCTTTGCGAGGCTTGATCTGAAATATTACTCGCCTGCCGCCGGACGTTTTGTTCAAGGCGATATCGCCGAAGGGTCCATCTACTATACGAACTCCACGCATCTCCATGCCGCGGCGGATATCGCGCCTCTGCAAAGAGTCATTGAAGAAGGGAAATTCCATCCATACCTGGCGGGAGAAGTCATTACGCATCTGCAATTGGGCGATGCCAATCCCGGCCCGGATGCGCTTGTTCGTTTTTTGCGTAACATCTTTGACCAGTCCGTCAACCGTCAGATTGATTTTACACCGGAATTCACCTCGTGTCTTTCCTGCGGGAAAACCGCGCCGGGCCTGACTGAAAGATGCGGCTACTGCGGCTCGGCCGATGTTGAAGGCATCGCCCGGCTCACCAAATATTACAGCAAAATTTCCGGCTGGAACAAAGGAAAGATTGCGGAACTTCGCAGCAGAAAAATCAGCGGCGATTTTTAGATGATCAGCCATGCAATTCTTTGCCTTTGTTATGTTTACACACGCCAGTCTTTTTTCTTGACAAACGAAAGATAGTTTTCAATCATTTGAATCATACGACAATTTGTTGTGGAAAGGAGGGTCAAATGTTTCGTTATATATTTATGATCGTTTGCCTCATGCTGCTTGGCTCTTTATGGTTTGGCTCAACCGCCGTCGCGCAAAAAACCATGAATGTTCAGGTTAAAGAAAGCCAATTGCGGGCCACGCCGTCGCATTTGGGTAAAGTCGTGGCCAGGACAACTTACGGCAGTCCGGTGACGGTATTGGAAGAGCGGGGTGCCTGGAAAAGAGTGTCACTGGGCAGCGGGAAAAATCAGGGATGGATGCACAATACAGCCCTGACTAGTAAAAGAATAGCCCTGAAAGCAGGGCAGAGCAATGTGGGGACTTCCGTCACCCGCGATGAAATCGCGCTCGCGGGCAAGGGCTTCAGCGAAGAGGTGGAGGCCCAATATCGCAAGAGCAACAAAAAGCTTGACTACACATGGATCAATAAGATGGAAGCCATGAAGGTGTCTCAGGATCAAATGGAAGATTTTATATCCGGTGGTCGCCTGACACCTGGCGGGGAAGGGGGCAGGCCATGAATAAGCACTTTTGGCAAACAGGGTTTATCCTGCTGACTTTAATTACTCTGACGGGCTGCGCGGCTGTGGAAACGGCGACGACTGTGGCTACGACGGTTGGCGAGGCCACCGGCACGATCAGCAAGTCTCAAGGTCAGTCCATACGCAAAAGCACTGCGGCCGTGTCGAAGAGCCTGGAAGATTTTACGCCGGAACAGGAATACTATATCGGACGAACCGTCGGTGCGGTGGTTCTGGGAAAGTATTCGGCTTCAGCAGATGCAAAAGTCAATGCCTATCTCAATGTGCTCGGTCAGACGCTGGCCCAGGCGTCGGATATGCCTGAACTGTTTGGCGGGTATCATTTTCTCGTTTTGGATTCCGACGATATCAACGCCTTTGCCACATCGGGCGGCCACATCTTTATTACCCGCGGGCTGATACGCTGCTGCCGGACGGAAGACGCGCTGGCCGCTGTTTTAGCGCATGAGATCGGTCATGTTCAGTTAAGGCACGGCATGAAGGCCATCGAAAAAGCGCGGATGACGGAGGCGCTTTCGATTCTGGCACAGGAAGGGGCCAAGTCGTTCGGTTCCCAGGAAGTCGCACAATTAACTCAGGCTTTCGGGGGTGTGATTTCCGATATCACCAACACGATGATCAACAACGGCTATTCCCGTTCTTATGAATATCAGGCCGATGCGGCGGCGGTGTCCATCCTTCAGCGGATGAGTTACAATTCCGGCGCGCTGACCGATATGCTGGGCGTCATGGCCAGGCAAATAAAACCGGGTGGATCTGATTTTGCCAAGACGCATCCTTCGCCGCAGAACCGGATTGCCGAGTTGAAGGAAAGCGGAAAGTCGCTTGCCGTCGCTGAGACGCCGGCCATCCGCAAAGAGAGATTTACCAAAGCAGTAGGCCATCTACTGTAGGGAATGTTCGCCCAGGCAGGAATTCCGGCGCATTAGGATAATGTCCCCCGCTACCCTAAAGGGCACGCGTGTCGGCAGGCTGTGTCGTAATTATAAAAATTGTCATTCCGAACGTATGTGAGGAATCTTAAAGTGTTGAATTTATTAAAAACAAGATTTCTCGCTTTGCTTCGAAATGACACAAAAGTGAATTGCGACACATTCTCCGGGGGCAGGGGTAGATATTTTTGTTGATATTGCCGTAATGTTTTATCGTAGGGCGCGCGTCAGACCCAACAATTTCCACCTCCGTCACTGCGTGACACCTCCGCCAGGAGACTGTGTCGTAATTATAACAATTGTCATTCCGAACGTATGTGAGGAATCTTAATACTTTGAATTTATTAAAAACAAGATTTCTCGCTTTGCTTCGAAATGACATGAAAATGAATTGTGACACAGTCTGCAGCGGAGGACATAAAACTGCAATATAAACGATTGCGACACAGTATCGCATGCCGGATAAAAACTGTTTGCACGAATTCAGGATAAGAGCATGGATCTTAAAAAAATATTCCGTTTCGGCAAATCAAAGCTAGTGCAGGGCCTGCTGGCGGGAATGATCGGCGTTGTGTTTGCCCTGGTCTTTTTCTTGCCGGGCTGGCTTTCTCGCTGGGAGGCGAAGACCTGGGACTGGCGAGTCAACATTCTGGCAACACCGTCGCCTGCCACACCAAAAATCCGTTTGATCCTGCTCGATCAAAACAGTCTGGACTGGGCCAAAGACGAAAACGGCCTGTCCTGGCCCTGGCCGCGCGAAGTTTACTCGACAGTCATCCAATTCTGCAAGCGCACGGGCGCAAAGTCTCTGGCCTTTGATGTGCTCTTTACGGAACCCTCCAAATACGGCGTGGCGGACGATCAGGCTTTTGCATCCGAAATGAAGGGGTTTAAATCTTTTGTGGGAGCTGTCTTTCTCAGCAAGACGGCGGGCAGTGAAAAACGCTGGCCTGCTTTTGCTCCCGCGCCGGCTTTGAATGTTCAGGGACTTGACCTGTGGCTTACCGACACCGGACATGACGCCTTTTTCCGAGCTTCGTTTCCTGTGGCGGAAATATCCGCCGCCGCAGGTCTTCTGGCCAATGTTCACCTGAATCCGGATGCAGACAGCGTCTATCGACGGGCGGCGCTTTTTGAGGTATTTGACGGCAAAATTTTACCGTCGCTTGCTCTGGCGAGTTATTGGACCACAAAACCGGATATGTCTTTGAAAATTTATCCGGGAAGCTTCATGTTGGGCGATAGGGCAATTCCTGTCGATGCCGCAGGCAGGGCCATTCTTAATTTCCGCGGCCCGTCGGGAACCCACAAAGCGTATAGTGCGGCATCGGTCATTCAAAGTGAACTGCGTCTCCAAAATGGAGAGACATCTGTTATCCAGAATCTGGAAGAGTTCAAGGACGCCTATGTCTTTTTCGGGTTTTCCGCTCCCGGCCTGTATGATCTTCGTCCCACGCCTGTTTCCGGTGTCTATCCCGGCGTGGAAATTTCCGCCACGATGCTCGACAACCTGCTGGCCAATGATTTTATCCGGCCTGTCCCCCTGGTTCTTGTTGTTGTCATCACCCTGATCATTGTTCTTCTTGCCGGTATGGCAACGTCTTGGGTCTCCGGTATTTTTAAAAGCGTCCTGGTCTATACGTTCTTTATCTCGGCGCCGGTTGTCCTTTGTCTGATCGCTTACCGGTTGGGCTTCTGGCTGCCGCTGGTGGTTCAGGAGGCGGGTGTTGCCGTGACGCTTTTCAGCGCGGGGCTTATTTATTACACAACCGAGGGACGGCAGAAAACTTACATCAAAAGCGCTTTCAAGCAATACCTGAGCCCCGCTGTGATTGAACAGCTTATTCAAAATCCCGAACGGCTGAAACTGGGCGGTGAGCGGCGGATGCTCTCTATTTTTTTCTCCGACCTGGAAGGCTTTACGAGCATATCGGAAGGTCTTGATCCGGAAGCGCTCACCAATTTGCTGAATGTTTACCTAACGGCCATGACGGACATCATCCATGAAGAAGGCGGCACCGTGGACAAGTATGAAGGGGATGCGATCATCGCCTTCTGGAATGCGCCTATTTCCCAGCCGGATCACGCTGTCCGCTGTGTTCGTGCCGTACTAAACTGTCAGGCGAAGCTTGCCCTGATGCGTCCTGTTCTTCGGGAAAGTCTGGGAAGGGATTTGAAAATGCGCATCGGCGTCAATACCGGCTACGCCGTGGTCGGCAACATGGGTTCCCATTCCCGGTTTGATTATACGATGATCGGCGATGCGGTGAATCTGGCGGCGCGACTGGAAGGCATCAACAAACAGTTCGGCACCTATACCCTGCTTTCACAAGCCACGATGGAACAGATGGCCGGCGCTTTTCCGGTGCGGGAAATTTCACGGGTAGCGGTGGTGGGCCGTAAAGAGCCGGTGGTTGTTTACGAACCGATGTTGACGGAAAGTATCAATACGCAGAAACAAAAGATCATGGCGCAATTTGCTGAAGCGCTGGCTTTGTTCTACCGGGGCGACTTTGCTCAAGCCCGGGAATTATTTTCCGTCATGACAGGCGAAGATGCCGTGGCGAAAGCCTATGTCGCCAAATGCGACGAACTGATCGCCGATCCGCCGAAAAATTGGCAAGGGGTGTGGGTGATTACGACGAAATAGGTTCAGAGTTCAGCGGTTCACGGTTCAGTGGTTGAAAGGCTGGTTCGATGAAGATTGAACATTTTGAAGATATTGAGGCATGGCAATTAGCTCGCGAATTGACCAGAACGGTGTATCGTCTGACAAAGATGTCCGGTTTTGCGCATGACTATGGGCTCAAAAGACAGATACAGGAAGCGGCCGGATCAGCCATGCATAACATTGCCGAAGGTTTCGACGCCGAGACCAATGCGGAGTTCATTCGGTTTTTGCGCTACGCCAAGCGGTCTTGCACTGAAGTTCAGAGCGAACTCTATGTTGCTTTAGATGAGGCATATATATCCATGACTGAATTTCAAGACGCATACGAACAGGCCAGGCGCACACGTGCAGCAATTCGCGGATTCATCAATTATCTCAATAAGTATGAAAAAAGTAAAATGAACCGTGAACCGTTGAACCCCTGAACCTTTAGTTTTTAACCTTCTTTCCAATGTGCAACCAGGTGATTCCGAAGGTCAGTGGATATTTTTCCACGTTAACCATGCCTGCTTTCTGCATAATCTTTGCGAGTTCATCGGGGGAGGGGAAGTTCATGATCGAGTCGGCAAGATAATAGTATGCGGCGGGATTCTTTGAAAATATTTTTGCAAATGCCGGCAACAGATAATTCAAATAGACATAGTAAATCAATTTAAAGAACCGGTTCTGCACAAACGTCATCTCCAAAACCATTACCTGTCCGCCGGGAGCGGTCACCCGCATCATTTCGGAAAGTGCGCGGAGTCGATCGGGAATATTGCGGATGCCGAAGGCAATGCCGGTGACATCGAAACTGCTGTCCTCAAAAGGCAGATGCAGCGCGTCGCCTTGCCTGATTTGAATACGGTCGGCAAGGTTTTTCTTGAGAACTTTATTTTTTGCCGCCTCGACCATTTCCGGCACAAAATCGAGGCCGGTCACGGAAATTTGCGGATGTTTAACGGCTGCCGCAACCGACAGATCGCCCGTGCCGCAGGCGACATCGAGATAGCGGTTGGTCTGAAAAAAGCGCATTTTTTTTGCGGCAAAGTTGCGCCAGGCCACATCGCGCCGCAGACTCAAGAAGCGATTTAAGAAATCATATTTGCCGGTGATGGTGGAGAAAATTTCCTTCACCATGTTGATGCGTTCGGCATCCGTGATCGTTTTTACCTGCGGATACTTTTCGGGAGCTGAATGAAGCATAACAAACATAAGATAGATATCCAGTTTCCTTCCCGATCAACCCGAGCGGCTCATCAACCCCGCGGCTGGGTTCACGCGACACTTAATACTTAAATCTTAATTACTTAATACTTCCCATCCCTACAACCTAATAACGACGCCGGCCACGACGGCGATGTTCATCAGGATCTGCGTGATATCCTTGATCTCCCTCAGCCAGGCGATACGCTCTGCTTTCTCCGGCACGACGATGGAATCCCCCGGTTCGATTTGTCGAACTTCCCCGCCACGCGCCGTCATTTCCCACCTGTTGCGCGAAGAACTCCAACCTAAAAAGTTCTTGGAAACTTTTCGCGCGCTGCCGTCAACCTTCATAACATATACGTTGTTTGCATCGGCATAGTAAGAGTAGCCGCCGGTGGCGTCGATATAATCCTGGTAGCCCAGTCTGTCGGAATACAGATGGCTGCCCTGTGACATGACGGAGCCGATCACATTGACCACGTTGTTCTTTTCCGGAATGTCCAGCGAGTCGCCATCCTCCAGTTCAAAGTCATATTCAGAGCCTTTCATCGTTTTTACATCCGTCAGGTAAATGGTCATTCGGCCAGTGGCCTTAACTTTTTTCAAATTCTCTATGAATAATTTCCTTTGTTCCATTTCACCTTTCTTTGCTGCTAGTTCTTCCGGTGATGAGGCACTGGATAGCTTGGCCGTTCCCGCGGAAAGCAAGTCTCTTTCCATCCTGTCCGTCATTTCTTCCAGACCTTTTTGTTGAAGCTCTCTCACGCGCTCTCGAGTAAAATACGCTCCCCGGAGATAGGCGTGCTGTGTATAACCGCCGGCTCTCTCAATCAGATTAGATAACTTTTCGCCTTTCCTGATGGGATATCTACCGGCAAACGTAATCTGCCCTGTGAGATTGACGAATCTCACATTCTGGTAATCGGCAATGCGTTTCACCAGCAATCGGTCGTTGGGCGCTAGAGTCAGATTGTGGGCTGAATCGCCTTCCAGTGCTTTGCGCAGATTGATGCTTTTATGCGCCATTTTCCCCGTTTTCCCTTCGGCGATTTCAGTGGAAGTGATTTCGGCTTCTTCAAGATAGGCGGAATCCAAAACGTTACCCGATTTGAAAATCAGGTCGCGCACGGTCATATTTTCCGTAAATTTATAGGTTCCGGGATTGGGCACATCGCCTGCGACGAAAACGCTTCTTTTTGGATTCTTTTCCCATATGGAGTGTATAATGATCTGGTCCCTGTCTTGTAACAACAAATTGTCCCTCGGATCATCTGCCATCGCCCGGGCCACATTAAAATAAGTTGTTCTATATTCATTGTTTGCATACTGACGGATAATTTCACCGTTTTCCAGAGACGCGTTAATGGTTAAACCGCCGGCATTTAATATTGCGTCTTTGACCTTCATGTTGCCCGTCAGATTGATGCGGCGTTTCATCTGCATATTTTTTTCCAGGATTTTAAGTCTTGCCGCCAGATCCATTTTGCCCACCTTTTCCAGCTCGATTAGCAGGGAACTCATGGCACCTGGATTTGGCCTTTTCTCCGCTATAATTGTGTCCTCAATTTCCTCAATTTTTGAGCTTAATAGATAAAGCCGGACGTCCTTATTCAGTTCCGCTTTAATGTTTTGAAGTTCCGACAGAGAGTCTTTGCTTCGGTCACTATCCAGCTTATCCGCTTTAGCGCCGTCTGAATCAATAGCCGTGGAGTTGCCTCTAATCTCGCCTTCTACCATCACAAAAGATTGATCCTTGAATAAGTTGAGGTTAAATATAAATACTTGATCCTTAGGCGTTAACTCATAGTTGTATGAGGCGTCGTTTTGCAAAATGAGTTTTCCTAAATTAAAAGGGATTAAAACGATGGATCTGCCGGGAGGTGTTTGTCTCTTAATGAGTGCATATTCAAAGTAGGTTGCATCCTGCAGATCATCGGGATCCTTGACCAAGTCTTTAATCCGCATGCCCGGTTTAAAAGCATACTTGCCCGGACGTTTGACGTTGCCGTTCAAATACACGGAGTTTTCGTCCATATCCACAATGGAAAATACTTTGACCATATCCGCGTCCTGGATGACAAAATCTTTTACCAGACTGAGCGTTTTATCATTGATGTCGATAACGATTTGTTTTTCGTTTTTGATAATTCTTTCCACCTGCATCTGCTGCGTGTAAGCGCTGGGAATGATGCCGCCTGCCAGTTCAATCAGATTATGTAAATCAAATTTATCTTTGAGTTCGTAGATGGCCGGACGCTTCACATTACCGGCTATGCCGACCTGAGGGCCCGTGACCGGCACAAAGACCACGTCGCCTGCCTGCAGAGTAACATCCCGCGATTTATCTCCTTTTAGAAAAAGGTCGTAAAGGTCGAAATAGGTGACGATTTTATTCTTACGGCGCAGCTCAACCCGCCGCATCGAACCGATTGCCGAGGGGCCGCGCGCCATCATCAGGGCATCCGTGACGGTGGCCAGTGCGCCGGTTGTGTATGCACCCGGCCTTTTGACATCGCCGAGAACAAAAATTGGAATGGATCTGGTGGAGCCAATGGTAATATCGATATTGGTTCCCACAATCTGTTCGGCTTTTGAAATCAAATGTTTCGACATTTGCTCGTAGGTCATACCGGCCACATAGACAGGGCCGATCTGTGGAATGGTGATTTTTCCGTCCCGGTCCACCGTGAGCGAATGCTGGGCATTCAGACGACCCCACAAAAGAATATTGACCTGATCACCTGATCCGACGACGTAACTGAGGGGGACGGGGATATCCTTACGTTCCGATGAGACAGCGGCTGTATCCTGAAAAAACTGGTAGCCGAAAGGTTTTAGATTAAGCGAAATGTCCTGATATTTTCGTATTTTCCGTGTCCGGGAGAAAAGCGAATCCTCGTCTTCCGGTGTCTCGGCTACTGTTTTATCTGCTGTCTTGACTTCAGTGTCTTTCGGAACGTCTTCTTTCTTTTCCGTTTTATCCGTCTGGGCTTTTTTCCGTTTTTCAAGTTCCGCTTTGCCCTTTTGGATATCTTCCGCTGTCGGAGAACCTTCCCGCTTTTCGAGCAACTCCTTGCCCTTTTGGATTTCCGCCGGCGTCAAAGTGATACCCGCTTTTTGTAATTCTGAAATGGCCTGCTGCGCATTCGGTGCGCCTGACAGCGCAGAAGAGGGCTGCGCTTGGCAGTTCCCGATGTTTGCATAAAAATGGCCTGTCACACAAAAGACGAGCAGGATCAGTAAAGTTAAAAAACGTTTATTGCGCATTTTGCCCTCCGGCAGATTTGGCTTTAATTTTTTTTACGTATTCTCTAAAGAATACCACAAAGACAGCGAAAAAAAGCGACACAATAAAAGCGATAAAAACCATTTGTGCTCTTTTGGGTTTGCTTTTTTGATCAGGCGCCATCGGCGGATCCAGGACTTTAAAGGCAAAGCCTTCCTTGACTTCCGCCATCATAATGGTTTCAATTTTTTCAGCGATAAGATTATAAATTTTTTGCTGGACAATAAGGTCATTTGTTTCGCGAAGCTGTTTTTCCAGATATTCTCTGTTGGTAATGGCCGCGCGCTTGGCTTCCGAACTCATGTGATCGTTCAAAGAGGCGATAAAATAGTTGGCAATCCGGGCAGCCATATCCGGGTCATGGTAGTTCACGGTGATGGTGATAACGTCTTCTTTTAGATTATAATTGGTGGAAACATATGCATCCAGTGCTCGAATGCCGTCCCACATGTCCGGAGCGCCGGGTTCCTTTTTGGGTGTGTTCGGCTGTGCCGGTTTTATTTTACTGATCAGCGCCAATGGATTAAGGCTGAAGCCGCCGCTTGTTTTCTTCCAGGCCTTCTTTTCCTCATCCCACTGCTTGGGGAACAGGATTGGCAGGAGATTATATTTTTCGATCATATTTTTCTTTAAGACATTGGACTTCAGGAGGCTGACCAGTTCTGCGGATGACGCAGCGCCGGGCATGGCAATTCCGGCCAGGCTGGCTATGCCGCCGTATTGGGATGCCAGAGAGGATAGCCCTCCTCCTCCGCTTTTAGAAGATACCGGTTTGAGAACCGCTTGTGCCGTGTAAATATTGGTTATAGTGAGAGAATAAGCGGCTGTGGCCAACGTGACAATGACGGCTATCCAGATGATGAGCTTTTTGCCCTTCCAGATTGTTCTCGCCAGTTCCATAAGATCAATTTCATCTTCGTTTTCAGCGACGACGTTAACGGGTTCTGATGGTTTTTTTTCTTCAGTCATGCCGGCCTTTCTTAAATATGCCTGTTTTTATAAAGTGAGAGCTTTGAATAATTGCCAATTCTGTCATTTCGACCGCAGGGAGAAATCTTTAACAGTTCATAATCTCTGAGATTTCTCGTCGCTATCGCTCCTCGAAACGCGTGACCTGAAAGGTTATGACAATTTTCAAAGGTCTCAAAGTATCGAAGTATTAATCAACCACCTCTCAGCAAGCTGTCGAGGTATGAAATGAACGTCATTATATCGCAGCAAGCTGCGGAGAATTAACGCTCGTCCCGCAACAGCGGGATTAAAAATAACAATTTTAGCCCGATCTGCATAGCATGAAGCGACGCAGGAATCAACTTAAAATCTGCTTATTGAGAACGGTGCTGACCATAAACCGCACGCCCTAAACAGATGAATCACGGCGCTGAATAAATTGAATTGTCAAACAGGGTGGTTTCAGTTATAGCTTCGTCATAAGGAGCGGTTCACGGTATTTCTTTTTCAGCGGGCAATTGAAGGAACGGACAATGTCATGAAAAATGTAGAAGGCGGCACGAAACAAAGCAGGTTCTGGGGGGAAACGACCGCTTTTCTTGCCTTGTTTCTGGACAACGCCGGGGTGCTGATATTTTTAAATGCCATCCTTGTTTTCACTTTCAACTTTCCCGTGGATATTATCCTGACGCGTATGATTCCGGGCACGGCCATCGGCGTCTTGATAGGCGATCTGATTTATACCTGGCTTGCCATCCGGTTGAAACGAAAGACCGGACGCGCGGATGTTACGGCGATGCCGCTGGGTCTCGATACGCCGTCCACCATCGGAATCGCCTACGCCGTTCTGGGTCCTGCCTATGTTATCACACGCGATGCACAACTTACCTGGCAGATCGGCATGGCCACGCTCTTCATATCTGCGCTGGGTTTGACGCTTTTCGGCGTCATTCATTCGATCATGCCCACAGGAGAACTTTATCTGCCCTGGCGAGTGGCGTCGGATGCGCACTACATGCTTGCCCTGGCCTATCTGGCTCTCTCGGGCATTCTGCTGATATTAACTGGAACAATGGATAAAGAAAAGGGGCGCTGATACCTTTTTCGGGAGGTAGAGTGTGAAAAAGGAATACAAGGACAAGGTTGTTTCCGCACAGACGGCGATCAGTTTCATCTCACGTGGTAAAAGGGTCTTTATCGGTTCTTACTGCGGCGAGCCGCAGTATCTCGTGAACGCGCTCATTGACCACACAGACCATTTTTCCGATGTGGAAGTTGTTCGCTTCCTCAATCTGGAAGGATCGCTCATGGGGCTGATCGCGGAAGAGACGAAAGGGCGCTGTTATCATGTGCGCTCCATCTATCAGGGATCGGGCATGATCAAGGGACTCACGGCATCCCGGCGTTTTCTCACGCCCATGAATCTTTATACGGTGCCCGCTTTATTTCAGAAACGTCACATCCCCATTCACTATGCCCTGATTCAGACTGCGCCCCCCGATGCGTTCGGTTGGCTCAATCTTGGTATTTCCGTGGACATCACGCTGGCTGCCGCCCGGGCGGCGGATATCGTTATCGTCCAGGTCAATCCGAACATGCCGGTGATCCCGGGTTACGGCATGATTCATGTGGATGAGGCGGATTATATTGTTGAGCATCAGGAAGATCTCCTGACGGTTTATCCCACGCCTGAAATCAAAGGCGCCGAGCAGGTGGCCAAGCTTCTGTCGAGCCTTATTGAAGACGGTTCGACCCTCCACATCAGTCCCGGTTTTACACCGGAACTCATTTTTGCGGCTCTGGGCAACAAGAGCGATCTTGGCATCCACTCCCTGATGATTCTGGATGTCATGCAGGATCTGGCCCAGCGGGGCATCGTCACAAACCGGAAAAAGGGATTTAACGAAGGCAAGATGGTGGCATCCGGCGCCATCGGCTCCGATGATCTTTACCATTATCTGAACGGGAATCCCGCCATTGAATTCCGGCCATGTGATTATGTAAGCAATCCCGTCATGATTGCCCGCCACAACAAGATGACCGCCATCAATCGTGTGACATCGATTGATCTCAAAGGCCAGGTGGCGGCCGACGGCATTGCGCAAAATCATTTTGCCGATGTGGCGGGGCTGGTGGACTTCAGCCGGGGGGCGGCGATGGCGCCGGGCGGCAAGTCCATTGTCGTTGCCCAGTCGGTGAGCGACGACGGGCAGTCGAGCAACATCGTTCTGGAACAGGCAGCGGGGACCGTGGCCATTCCGGCAGCTGATGTGACTTACGTGGTCACCGAATACGGCGCCGTCAACCTGTTTGGCAAGAATATCCAGGAACGCGCCATGGCCATGATCAGCGTTGCCCATCCTGATTTTCGCGAGCAACTGTTTGAACAGGCGCGGTGCGAAGGTTTAATCGGTGAGGAGCGCAAGTTATCCGAATCCCAGTTTGGTATTTATCCGGCCTGGCTGGAAGAAGTCGTGACGATCGCGGGCCAGAAGGTTATGTTCCGTCCCGTAAAAATTGCTGACGACCGGCTCATTCAGGATCATTTTTACGAAATGAATGAGCAGGACATCGCCAGGCGTTTTTTTGGAAGGCGGCATCACTTTTACTGGGATGAAGTCAAAGACATGTTCATTGTCGATTACACCCGGAATTGTTCCATCGTCGCCTATCTGGGTGAAGAGGGGTACGGCCGGATTATCGGCATCGGCGGTTATTTTCTGGAAGGAAGCGGCGCCGGCGAGGTTGCCTATTCCGTAGCCAAGGATTGGCAGGGGAAAGGTATCTCCGTTACGCTTCAGCAAAAAATTGTGGATGCCGCGCTGGCGAACGGCCTTAAGGGTCTGGACGCTATGGTTCTTGAAGAAAATTTATCCATGCTCGGTTTGTTTAAAAACCTGCCGTATCAGATCCGCACCTCGTATGAGAATGGTATTTTAACCCTGAAATGCCGGTTTGATGAACCGGCGTGACAACACTTTGGAGAGAGTCCGAAAACGGCGTGCTCGGGGAGCCCGCCCTACGAAACAGATGAAATGACCATCGTGAATTGTAGGGACTGCTCCCCGAGCAGTCCGAAAACAACAAAATGGTAAACAGCGCAATCGGGAATAACCTGAAGGTCACACGTTGCGCCTGCAAATAATACCTTGTGTTAAACAAAAGGGCGGGGGAAAACCCCGCCCTTACCTCTAAATACTTCAGCCTTCAGTCTTTCGCCTACGCCGGTCTTTCCAGCCCTTTCACAATCTGCGAGCGGATGATGCGCGGGAGAATCAGTTGATGCTGCGGGCAGATGGCGCGGGGATTCTGATAGGCGCAGTTGGCGAAGCCTACCAAATAATTTCTTAATTCGTGGTAGCGGACGATCTCATCGACAAAGCCTTTCTTCGCGCAAAACATCGGCCCCGACGTATCGTCGTAGTGCTGGACCATCTCGTTCATCTTGTCGATGATGGGCCCGAGCGGCTTTCCGGCATCCTTCTCTTTAACGAGCCTGCGGGCGTAACTGGCCGCCGCTGCGGTTTCGCCATGCATGACGTTGATTTCCGTGGTCGCAGTGCCCAGTGAAAAGGCGTTGTTATTGTTGGCCGTGGGACCGCCCAAAACATAATGCGCCGCCGCCGTGCCTTTGCGCAGCACCACCAGCATCATCGGCAGCTTGGAATTTTCAATGGAGTAAATCAGCGACTGACCCAAGCCGAGGAGTTCCGCCTTTTCCGCCGTATCGCCCACGTCAATGCCTGATGTATCCTGAAACCAGATCATCGGCACTTTGTCGCGCGAACACAACGTGACGAACTCACTCATCTTGATCAGGCCCTGGCGGTAAAGCTTTCCGCCCACACCCATATACTCTTTGGTGTATTCAGGATAGTTGGGCAAGATGCCCTGACGGTTGCCGATCACGCCCATCAGATAACCATCCACTTTTACCAAACCGCAATACATTTCCGGGCCAAATCCGGGACGGAATTCCAGATGCTCAGAACGATCCACCAGACGCGCCAGTACCTGCTCAAAATCATAGACACGTTTTTTATTCACGGGGACAATCGAGGCGATTTCAGAAGGAGGATATGCGGGCTCGGCAGGCTGGGCCACGCGGAAAAAGCGCGGGTTGTAGGCGGGCAGATCATCCATGTAATCTTTAATGGCATCGAGCACCTGTTTCTCTTCGTCAAAGACGGCGCGGAAAAAACCCGTGACGTCATAATGAACTTTCACACTGCCGGGCGGAACGGATTTGAAATGTCTGGTGGCGTTAATGATTTCTTCAGCGCCCGCTTCGTCAAATGACCCTTTGGGTGACATGCCGCTCACAATGCCGCTGCCGCCCACGGCCATGTTGGCTTTTTTATGCGCCAGCAATATGGTCGGGCTGATCGACTGATAGCCGCCGCCTGCGGGATTAGTGCCGTAAATACCGGCAATGACCGGGATGCCCATCTGCTCGAGTTCCGCGTGACGAAAAAAGCAGGTTCCCTGACCGCGGCGGTTGGCATACATTTTTTCCTGCTCAGGCAACTTCACACCGGAGCAGTTCACCAGCCACACCAAGGGAATATTGAGAATCTTGGCAATGTCCGTGACACGCAGATTATTTTCCGGCTGTCCGGCAATCCACGCGCCGGCCATCCATTTATTATTGAACCCGATAAGCGCACACCACTTGCCATGGATGCGGGCCAGGCCATCGACTACGCCGGTGCTGCCGGACTCTTCATTTTCCGGATCAAAAATGCTGTGCAGCGGGCAGAAGGTTCCGGGATCAGCCAGATAGTCGATGCGTTCCCAGACACTCATCTCGCCCCGTTCATGCATTGTTGGCAGTGGCACGCCGACGTTTTTAATGCGTTCGACTTCCGCGTCGATCTGCTTCATGATGTCTTCGAGTTTCATGCAGTTTTCCTGCATGCTTTCGATCTGTTTGGCCGAGAGCGGTTTGCCCAGCGGATCCATTTTTTCAAAGTATTGTCTCATACATTCTCCCCTAGAGAGAGACTGTGTCACAAATCATTTTCATGTCATAACCTTTCAGGTCACGCGTTTCGAAGCAAAGCGAGAAATCTTGTTTTTAATAAATTCAAGGTATTAAGATTCCTCACATACGTTCGGAATGACAATTGTTATAATTGTGACACAGTCTCAGAACAAGGGGTCTTGCCACCCTTCAGTGGTGGATGCATCCCCTTGTTCTATTAGTGATCGGATAGTCCGATTATGCCCGGTTCGGGGCAAATCCCATCGCCGCGTTGGCGACGATCATCGTGTGCATGTTGGAGGTGCCTTCCAGCGTCTCGAACTGCTTGGAGTCTCGCAGGAAGCGGCCGCAGGGATATTCATCGGAATAGCCGAAGGAGCCGTAAAGCTTCATGCATTCATTGGCGTCATGCACGACGACTTTCGCGCCGTAGAGTTTGGACATCGATGTTTCCATGACATTGGGCAGGCCCTTGTCTTTGAGCCACGCCGCCTTATAAACCAGCGCCGCCAGCGTCTCATGCCCGCACTTCATGTCTGCGACCTGCTGCTGGATGAGCTGATATTTGCCGATTTGCTTTCCAAACTGACAGCGTTCCGTCGCGTATTTTGCCGAAGCGTCGAGGATTGCGCTGGAAAGACCCAGGGCGCCGGCCGAACAGCCCAGACGCGTGGAGTTGAGTTGCGTCATGCACATCTGGAATCCTTTGTTGAGTTTGCCCAGCAAGAGGCTCTTGGGCACTTTCACGTCTTCAAACGTCAGCTCCGCGGTATCGGACGCCCACAGGCCGACTTTGTCATGAATCTTTTTGCGCTCAATGCCCGGCAGGCTGTAATCCATGATGAAGCAACTCACGCCGTTGGCGCCGGCGTCCTTGTCCGTCTTGACATAAAGCAGACCGTGATTACAGACGGTGCCGTTGGTGATCCACATTTTGTTGCCGTTGATCAGATAGTAATCGCCCTTATCGACGGCGTTGCATTTCATCGAGGCGACGTCCGAGCCGATGTCCGTCTCAGTCATGGCGAAGCTGCCGATATATTCACCGCTGACAAACTTGGGAATGTAGTGTTGCTTTTGTTCTTCCGTGCCGAATTTCTGAATGGTGAGCGCGGGTCCCCAGCATTGCATGTTGAAGGCCATGCGCCAGGACGTGTGCACCTTAGCAATCTGTTCGATGGCCAAAGCGCCTTCCAGAAAGCCCATGCCGTTTCCGCCGTATTTTTCATCGATGGAGAAACCAAAAAATCCAAGGTCGGCCATCTTCTGAAAAATTTCCTTGCGCCAGAAATGATTTTTTTCGTCTTCCTCTACATGCGGCGCGATTTCTTTTTCGGCAAAACTTCTTGCCGTATCCTGTATCATTGTTTGTTCTTCCGTTAATGCAAAATCCATGATTCTTTATCCTCCGAGGCTATTGATTAAATAAACGTAGGGAACAGTCGCGACTGTTCCCTACAAATAACTTCATTTTCTTTCGATGACCATACATATCCCCTGGCCGCCGCCGCCGCAGATCGTCTCCAGGCCGAAACGCTTGTCGGCCCGCACCATTTCGTTAATCAGCGTGGTAAGCCGCATCGCACCGGTTGCGCCGATGGGATGCCCGAGCGAAATACCCGAACCGTTCACATTGACTTTGGCGTCCATCTGCTCGTCGGAAAGGCCGGAAAGTCGAGAGTCTGCCAGACACTGGACGGCAAACGCCTCCTGCACTTCGATCAGATCGATCTGATCAATGGTCGCGTTAATCTTTTTCAGTGCTTTTTCCACCGATGCCGGAACTGCGGGGTAGGTGAGCGTCGGGTCGGTAGCCGCCACCGCGCAGGAGCGGAAATAGGCCAGCGGCTTGACGCCCAGCTCCTTGGCTTTCTTTTCAGACGCCATCACAACCACCGCCGCGCCGTCATTTTCCGACGACGAATTGCCCGCCGTGCAGACGCCGTCTTTATAAACAGCTTTAAGTTTGGCCAGGCGTTCCAACGTGGTTTCGCGGCGCGGTCCTTCATCGGTTTTCAAATAAACGGTTTCACCATTCTTATCTTTGCCGGTCGCAATCGGGACAATTTCATCGACAAACTTGCCCGCGTCCTGCGCCGCAATCGCCCGCTGATGAGAGCGCAGGGCCCAGCGGTCGGCTTCTTCCCGGGTGATCTTCTCTTTTTGGGCGGCGGTTTCCGCCCAGGTCATCATCGAACTTAGCTCGCCGTATCGCGCAATGGGCTGAGACATGACTCGTCCGCGCTGAAGTCTGTCATAAAAAGGAATTCCCCACATGGCCAGCGCGCCGTGTCCGCGGGGCATGAAGCCGTATTTTTCATGGCTTTTGCCGCCCAGTCCCCACTTGATGTCGCCGGGGATATAAAGTTCGCCCTGGCTCATCGATTCCATACCGCCGGCGATGATCAGGTCGGCGTTGCCGGTTTGGATTTTCATGGCCCCGTAAAAGATGGTATCCAGCCCCGAACAGCAGCGCCGATCCAACATGATTCCCGGAACAGTGTCCGGCCACCCTGCGTCGAGCACGGCCATGCGTGCGCCGTTGGCGCACTCGCCGTTCTGGTAGGCTGATCCCATGACGACATCATCAATCATCGCGGGATCAATTTTGGCCTTTTTGACCACTTCCTGCAAGACCAGACTGGCCAGGCGGTAAACCGGAACATCTCTGAGCGCTCCTCCGTAAGCGCCGATCGGCGTTCTCGCACAACTGATAAAAACGACATTTTCCATAAAGCAGCACCTCTTATAAATTATTTGTTAAACCATTATACGGCTGATAGGCCGGGTCGTACATCTTCGACTTGATGTAACCGGGTAAATTGGCCGGTTCCCTCATTGCGGTAAGTTTTCTGGCGAACACAACTTTTGCAACGGCCAGTGCGATATTGGCCGAGACATCGCGGATGCGCGTCAGTGACGGAAAAATCCGTCCCTTTTCAAAATCCTCTCTCGATACCTGTTCATCCAGACATTTGGCTGCCGCGGAGAACATCTCATCCGTCACGCGGTTTGCTTCCGAGGCCATCACGCCCAACCCGACGCCGGGGAAGATGTAAACATTGTTGGCCTGCCCCGGTACAAAGGTTTGCCCGTCCATCTCTACCTTGGGAAACGGACTGCCGCTGGCGAAGACGGCGCGCCCTTTTGTGTGGCGATAAGCATCTTCAGCCGTGCATTCCGCCTGAGAGGTTGGATTGGAAAGCGCAAAAACAATTGGACGCTCGTTCAGACGCGCCATCGCCGTTAAAATTTCCGGCGTAAAGGTTGCGGGTTGCCCCGACGCTCCGATGATGGCTGTCGGTTTGATGGCTTCAACCACCTCCAGAAGATTCCGATGGAAGGGAAAATCATGGGCAAAGCGCTGTTTGTGTTGGGCCAGGTCCGTTCGGCTCTTCACGACAAGGCCTTTGGAATCGATAAACCAGCAGCGGCCGATGGCCTCTTCTTCAGGAAGGCCCTGCTGGACCATCGCGGAGGCCACCAGGTTCCCGATACCAAGAGCTGCCTCGCCTGCGCCTAAAAACAAAAGTCGCTGTTCGGTTATCTTGCCTTTGATCATACGCAGGGCGGAATACAGTCCGGCCAGTGCGACACCGGCGGTGCCCTGGATGTCGTCATCGAACATACAGTATTGATCGCGATACCTGGCGAGCAGGCGGAAGGCATTCGAGTTCCCGAAATCTTCCAGTTGAATCATGACGTTGGGGAATATCTCACTTGCCGCCGCCATAAACTCATCGATGAGCGAGTCATAGTCTTCACCTTCCAGGCGCGGTTCCGGCAAACCGATGTATTGCGGATCACTCCACAGTTCGTTATTGTTTGTTCCGACATCGATCATAATGGGCAGGCATGCTGCAGGGTCAATGCCCGCGCAGGCGGTATAAAGCGACAATTTCCCGACAGGGATTCCCATGCCATTGGAGCCGAGATCGCCCAGGCCCAGGATGCGTTCGCCGTCTGTCACAACGATCACACGGACATTCTTGTGGGGCCAGTTTTGCAAAACCTCTTTAATGCGGCCGCGATCGTACCGGGTAATGGACAACCCGCGGGGACGGCGGTAAACATGGCTGTATTCCTGGCAGGCCAGGCCCACGGTCGGTGTGTAGACGATGGGACTGAGTTCCTCCAGGTTCTCGACGAGCGCTTTATAGAACAGCCGCTCATTGCGATCCTGTAAACCGATCAGATAAAGGTATCTTTCCAGGTTGTCGGGCTTGCGGCGAACGTTATTGATGACGTGTTGAACCTGTTGCTGCTGAGTCGAGATACGCGGCGGAAGCAGCCCGTGCAGGCCCAACGCTTCGCGTTCGGCGGCGGTAAAGGCCGTTCCCTTATTCAGACTCGGGTCGTGCAGCAACTCAACACCACGCGGAAGTTTTCCAGTACAGCCGTTATTCATTAACGCATAACCTCCTTTAATCTTTCATCACCTCTTTGCCTACGCGCTGGGCGGCACATCGTTTCCATATTTTGTCTGCAGATATTTTTCCATTGTTTGAGGGAATAATACCCATCCCAGCAGGTCTTCGTCCGTTCGCGCCAGGTGGCCGATCGTTTTTTTCGCTTCCTCCATTTCCGGCGGCAGTTCATCGGCCGGTCGGCCGGTGATCGGCGTCTGTCCGCGTTTATAATTTTTGAGTATTTTTGCGGTCAGATCCTTATCAATCGGTGCGGGGGTTTTACCATACAACCCCAAAACGAGGTCCTTAAGCTGATTGGATATTCTGACATATCGTCCGAAAAGTACATTCAACACGGCCTGCGATCCGATGATTTGAGAGGCCGGCGTTACCAGAGGCGGATAGCCCATGTCTTTTCGCGTCTGTACCACTTCCGTGTAAATCTCGCTTAATCTATCCAATGCGTTCATTTCTTTGAGTTGGCTGGTTAAATTGGAAATCATCCCACCCGGAATCTGATGCGCAAGAACACCGTTATCAATGATGGAAAGCCTGTGATCCGCTAAAAGATGTTTATACTTGGGGGCAATGTTTTCTAAGTGTTCACTCAATTCCAGAAGCTTGTATAAATCAATGCCTGAATCCTTGGGGGTTCCCTGGAGGGCCGCAACGATTGGCTCGCAGGCGGGCATCGATGTCCGGAGCGCATAGGGCGCAAGACAGGTATCGATAATATCCACGCCGGCCTCGATTGCTTTTAAGTAGGACATGCTGCCCATCCCGCTGGTATAGTGGGTGTGCAAATGCAGAGGGACCTTAATTACCTTTTTTAATGCGGTGAACAGATCGAATGCATCGTAGGGAGAAAGCAGTCCGGCCATGTCTTTGATACAGATGCTATCCGCACCCATGCTTTCCAGTTCTTTGGCTTTTGCCACGAAGAAGTCGAGTGTGTATATTTCCCCGCCCAGACGGCTTTCCGTCAGCGAATAACAAACCGTTCCTTCCAAGTGTTTGCCGTTGGCCTTAATTCTTTCCACGCAGGTTTCGATATTGCGGAAATCATTGAGCGCATCAAAACAGCGGAAAATATCAATCCCGATTTCGCAGGACTTGTCCACAAAAGCGCGCACCACGTCGTCCGCGTAATGACGGTAACCGACCAGATTTTGTCCGCGCAAAAGCATACTGAAGGGCGTTTTCTTGGCATATTTCTTTAGAATCTTGGGCCGCATCCAGGGATCTTCGTCAAGAAAGCGATGCATCGTATCAAACGTCGCTCCTCCCCATACTTCCATAGCCCAGAAACCGCAGTTATCCATCTCCTCGGCAATGGGGATCATGTCCTCCGTTTTCATTCTGGTTGCATAAATGGACTGATGACCGTCGCGAAACGTATTATCCTGAATTTTGATGGGTTGGGGCGGACTTTCTTTTCTGTCTTTCATATATCCCTCCTTAATTCAAATTTATGTATTTCAGTCTATATCACTATAGCAAATACCATACCAGCAAGTTATTTATGATTATAAAATTCATAATTGCACCCAGGAAGGCATTGGTTTGCAGTTCTTGATGATATCAATGTCGTTGCGTTGGAAATACGATGATGCTCCGGGAATGCGCCTTCCAATATTGTGTTTGACAGAAGTGTATTATTTATATACAATACGTTTCAAAAACGTATATTTTATAAACAATATACAATGGAATAAGCAACCATGACCGGAAATGACAATCAGAAAACAGATGGGGTAAAGCCCAAAGCCGGGAATCCGCAAAGCGTTGAAGAGGCCTTTCGAACGGAAAAGCTCGGAGCGGCTTTCGATGAGTTGATCGGCGCCAATATCGCTTTTCGCAAGGCTTTGGTCACGGCCCAGCGGGCGGCGAAATCGGATATTTCCGTTCTCATTATCGGAGAAAGCGGCACGGGTAAGGAAATTCTGGCGCGCGCTATCCAGCAAACGAGTGGCCGCAAGAATAAGCCGCTGGTGGACGTCAATTGCGCCGCCATTCCCGATTCGCTGATTGAAAGCGAGCTTTTCGGCTATGAAAAAGGCGCCTTTACCGGCGCGCGCACCGAGGGCCGCAAAGGCTATTTTGACGAAGCACATGAAGGGACGATCCTGCTCGATGAGATCGGCGATTCCTCTTTATCCGTGCAGTCCAAATTATTGCGTGTGCTGGAATCCGGTGTTTTTAAAAGAGTCGGTGGAACAAAAAACGTCAAGGTCGATGTGCGGATCATTTCTTCGACAAATCAGGACTTGGCCGGGCTTATCGAACTCAAAAAATTCCGGGAAGATCTTTTTTTTCGTTTGAATACCTTTACGATCCCTCTGCCGCCGCTTCGCGAGCGCAGTGAGGATATTCCCCTGCTGATCGATTATTTTTTACAACAAAACGGTCCCGCAAAGAAGCAGAACTACAAATTCTCATCTGCGGCCCTCAAAATCCTTTATGCGTATCACTGGCCGGGCAACATTCGGGAACTCAAGGGTGTGGTTAGCTATGCGGTGAACATGACGCAATCACCGGTCATCGATCCGGGTTCTTTACCGAATTTTCTTTTTTCCGGGTTGGACGCGACGCAATATCGTGAAAGCGCCGTTGCCCCCGGAACGTCGGCAGCATACAATCTCGCGGAATCCGTTCGCGATCTGGAACGGAAACTAATCGGTGAAGTTTTAACCATAGCGTCCAATAAATCGGAAGCCATTAAGATGTTAGGCATCAGCAGGAGAACCTTCTATCTGAAATTGAAAGAATACGGTTTGGGCTGAACGGGGTCTGCGACAAATTTATGGGCGAGAGCAGTTTTTCACCCCTCTTTAGCAAAGAGGGGTTGGGGGAGATTTGCGGGAGTAGAAATATTCTCATGCTTTTATTACAAATCCCCCCTACCCCCCTTTTCCAAAGGGGGGAATACGTCTCTGCAGGGAATATGGCGCCCAGAGACCTTTGAAAATTGTCATAACCTTTCAGGTCACGCGTTTCGAGGAGCGAGAGCGACGAGAAATCTCAGATATTATGAACTGTTAAAGATTTCTCCCTACGGTCGAAATGACAGAATTGGCGATTATTCAAAGCTCTCGCCCATAAATTTGTCGTAGACCCGGCTGAACGTATCCGTTTGGGCTGGAACAACTTATGCATTAACTAAAAAGAAATTTTATTTCGAGAAAGTAGAATTATGTCAAGCAGCGCGACGTCGGCTGTCAAAGCCATGAGGAAAAAAGACACGCAGGTCACCATTGTGGAAGTATCACCGAGAGACGGCCTGCCGGAAGTTTGCGACGGTTTGTCCACGGCCGATAAAATTATCTATATCAATAAATTGTCGGAAACAGGCCTTCGAAAAATTGAATGTGCATCTTTTTCGCATCCCCGTCTTTTGCCTCAGGGCTATGACGCGGAGAAACTCATAGAAGGCATTTCCAAAAAATCGAGTGTGACCTATGTAGGACTTGTCCCGAACGAAATCGGCTGTCGCCGGGCGGTGATTACACAAATAGACGAAGTTCTGATCCTGCTTGCTGCGAGCGACACCTTCAACAAGCTGAACCTGGGTAGAACCCTCAAAGAAAGCCTCAATAAAATACTTCCTGCCATCCTGGATACAGCGGTGAGAAATTCCCGCAGCGCCCGGGTTTATCTCATGACCGCCTTCGGCTGCCCTTACACGGGCAAAATCAGAGCCGAAGATGTTGCGCAGTTGTTGTTGAAGCTCAGTTATATGGGAGCATCCGAAATTGTGCTGGTCGATTCCACCGGCATGGCCAATCCCAAGGCGGTTAAATCGACGGTCCGCACTTTGATGGATTTGCAACTCGATATCAATCTGGCTGTTCATTTTCATAATACACGTGGCGCGGCGATTGCCAACTGTGTGGCCGCCTATGAGGCGGGCATCCGCATTTTCGACACGTCGCTGGGCGGTATGAGTGCGACGCCTTACGGCGTGAGCGAACTGGACATTGGCTACTGGAATGTGCCGACGGAAGACCTGGTGCATTTATTTGAAGAAATGGGCATTAAAACGGGCATTGATCTGGAAAAGCTTCTGGATTGTGTCCTTCTGGCGGAAAAGATGGCCGGGATTCCCCTGCCCGGCCATCTTTTGAGAGCGCGGCCGGCGTCGCAGATTGCTGAAATCCCGCAGCATCTGAAGCGGCAACACATCATTGATCAATAAAAAAGCGGTTTAAAAACAGCTTTTTTTACGTGAGCTTCAAACTCTAAAAAAATAAGTGGATGGAACCCAGAGGTGTTTATTTTATATACACGCTACAGGTTCAGCCCTTTCTTGATCTTTTCGAGCATGATTTTTTCATCATAGCAAATTCATTAAAGTTCTGTTATTAAACACAGACATATTTATCAAAAATCATAAAGCGAGATAAAACATGCCGCAAGAAGACTTGAGTAAACTGAAAATCGATAAATCGGTCAAAAAAAGCGTTACGGCCGGCCGCAGAAAAAAACCATTCATTATTGCTGCGCTGGTTATTTTGCTGATTGTTTGCGCCGTCCTGTATCGGTTCGGTGTGATCGCCCCGACTGCCACGGTGGATGTGACAACCGTTTCGCTGATTTATCCCGCGCAGTCTTTATCCGTGTTGAACGCCAGCGGTTACATTGTCGCCCAGCGCAAGGCGGCGGTGGCCTCTAAGATGACTGGCCGTTTGACGGCGTTAATGGTCGAAGAAGGCAGCCTGGTGCAAAAAGGACAAATTCTCGCACGAATGGAAAACGCCGACGTCACCGCTGTGAAAGGTCAGGGCACGGCCAATCTGGCCAACGCCAGGTCGATGCTCAAGCAGACCGCGGTGGAGCGGGATAATCTTGCCCAAGAGCATGACCGTTATAAAAGACTGATTGCCGGCGGTAATGTTTCTCAATCGGAATACGACCTGATCAATACCCGCTACCTGCGCTCGCAGGAAGCTGTGAAAGGGGCGCAGGCTGCGGTGGAATCAGCCGCCGCCGTTCTTTCGGGCGCCGAGGCGAACCTCGATTATACCTTAATCCGGGCGCCGTTTGACGGCGTAGTGCTGACTAAGAATGCCGATGTGGGCGATATCGTCACCCCGCTGGGAGCGTCATCCACGTCCAAAGCCGCTGTTGTCACACTAGCCGACATGGGTTCGCTGCAAGTCGAAGTCGATGTGTCTGAAACCAGCATCACGTTGATCAAAGTCGGACAGCCCTGCGATATTCAACTTGATGCTTTGTCCGACAAACGATTCCGCGGCGTGGTGCACACCGTTGTGCCGACCGTTGATCGCGCCAAAGCGACGGTTCTGGTGAAAGTGCGGTTCATCGACAAAGACACGCGGATGCTGCCGGACATGAGTGCCAAGGTGTCTTTTCTTTCCCGCGAACTCACGGGTGAAGAACTCAAACCCAGGCTTGCCGTTAGTCAATCGGCGCTGGTCAGTGTCAAAGGAAAAAACATCGTTTATCTGATTTCAGATAACAAAGTGCGTGAGACGACCGTATCGATCGGCGGCAAATTGGGAGATATGCAGGAGGTCACGGCAGGCCTGAAGACGGGCGACCGCGTGGCGCTCAAACCCAAAGGGTTAAAAGATGGGGCGAAGATCAAGGTGGCGGAGAGGTAAGGACTCGTATCTCGTGAAGCGTCATTCGTGAAGCGTGAAGCGTGAAGCGAAAAAAACGAGACACGAACGACGAGATACGCTTCACGAATAACGCTTCACGCTTCACGAGATACGAGATACGAATGATGACGGAACAAAAAAAACCAATTGTTGAAATTAAAAATCTTTACAAGAGCTATCACCGGGCAAGCCTGGTGGTGCCGGTGTTGTATGATATCACCTTTGATATCGCCGAAGGGGAATTTCTGGCGCTGATGGGACCATCCGGCTCCGGTAAGACCACACTTTTGAATCTGATTGCGGGAATCGACAAAGTGGATGAAGGCACAATCCATGTCGGCGATGTCGATATCACCACGCTTTCGGAGACGGAACTGGCGGCCTGGCGCGCCAATTCCGTGGGATTCATTTTCCAATTCTATAATCTGATTCCCGTGCTTAAAGCTGTGGAAAATGTCGAGCTGCCGCTGCATCTGACCACGCTGTCTAAAAGCAAGAGACGTGAACATGCCGAAATAGCGCTTGCGATGGTCGGCCTTGACCACCGGATGGATCACTATCCCGGTGAAATGTCCGGCGGCGAACAGCAGCGCGTGGCCATCGCCCGGGCTATTGTCACCGACCCGACCATTCTGGTGGCCGATGAGCCGACGGGCGATCTGGATCGCGTCTCCGCCGAGGAAATCCTCTCCATGATGGAACGACTCAACCGCGATATGGGCAAGACAATCATCATGGTCACGCATGATCCGCGCGCGGCTTCCCGTGCCTCCGTGATGCGCCATCTGGATAAGGGGTATCTCAACCATGATGCTGCTCAAAATCCTCTTTAGAAATGCCTTTCATAACAAGCTCAGGAGCTCGCTCACTATTCTGGGTATTGCCGTGGCCATCCTGGCCTTCGGCCTTTTGCGCACGGTGATCAGTTCCTTTTACGCTGGTGTGGAAGCGGCTTCCGCCTCGCGTCTGGTCACGCGCAACGCCATTTCCATTATTTTCCCGCTGCCCATTTCCTATACGGAAAAAATCCGGCAGGTGGAAGGCGTCAAGATGGTTTCCTACGGCAACTGGTTTGGCGGCATTTATATTAATGAAAAAAACTTTTTCCCGAATTTCTGTGTAGAGCCTCGCACCTATTTTGCTCTGTATCCTGAATTTATTCTGGAAGAAAGACAGAAAAAAGCATTTCTGGCCGACCGCAAGGGCGCTGTGGCAGGCCAAAAGCTTGCGGCCAAATTCGGCTGGAAAATCGGTGATACGATCACGCTCAAAGGAACCATCTATCCGGGTAACTGGGATTTTATTTTGCGGGCGATTTATACAGGCCGCGATAATACAGTTGATCAAACACAATTTTTCTTCCACTGGACCTATCTCAACGAAGCAGTCAAGAAAAGAGCGCCTGTTTTCGCCGAGCAGGTTGGTTTTTATATGATCGGCGTGACCCGTCCCGATGTCGCCGCGGACACGGCTGTCATGATTGATAAGACTTTTAAAAATTCGCTTGCCGAAACACTGACCGAAACGGAAAAGGCTTTCAATCTGGGCTTCATTGCCATGAGCGAGGCTATCGTTACGGCTATTCAGATGGTGTCGTTCATCGTCATCTTCATTATCATGGCGGTGGTCGCCAATACCATGGCCATGACGACCCGGGAACGCACCGGCGATTACGCGATCATGAAAACGCTGGGTTTTGGCGCGAAAGACATCACGATTCTGATTTTCGGCGAAGCACTGGTCATCACGCTTACCGGAGGGCTCATCGGCATCATTCTGACCTTTCCCGCCGCCCGGATCTTCGGCCAGGAGCTCGCGACGTATTTTCCGGTTTTTCTGGTTTCCGCACAAACGATTTATATGGATGTCGCTGCCGCGCTGATCATCGCGTTTCTCGCGGCGATCATTCCCACTCGTCACGCGATTCGCATCCGCATTGCCGACGGCTTAAGGAGGATCGGCTGATGGCCGTGCCTTTCTCCTATAGTTTCCGTAATCTCTGGAAGCGCCGTATGACAACGATCCTGACTGTTTCCGGTATGGCGCTGGTGGTCTTTGTTTTTGCCGCTGTGTTGATGATGGCCGCCGGCCTGCAAAAAACATTGGTGGAGACCGGCTCGCCCAATAACGTGGTGGTGGTGCGCAAAGCCTCCACCTCCGAAGTGATGAGTTCGATCGAGCGTAGATCCGCCTCCATTGTGGAAATGCTGCCGCAGGTGGCCGCAGGCCCTCAGGGGCAGCCGATGATGGCCAAGGAATCGGTCGTGCTGATTGCGCTCAAGAAAAAGGGAGAAGAACAGTCCTCCAGTCATTCCAACGTGGTCGTGCGCGGCATCGGGGCCGAATCCCTGCCGCTTCGGCCCCAAGTGAAACTGGTAGCGGGCCGCATGTTGCGGATGGGCTCATCGGAAGTCATTGTCGGCAACAGCATTGCTAAAGGTTTTCAGGGCGTGGGATTGCAGCAGACGTTGAGCTGGGGAATGCGCACCTGGACGGTGGTCGGCATTTTTGACGCCGGTAATACGGGGTTCAGCTCGGAGGTCTGGGGCGATGTGGATCAGGTTATGCAGGCTTTCCGGCGTCCGATCTATTCCTCCCTGATTTTCAGATTGCAGAATCCGGACGCCTTTGACGCCGCGAAAACCGCGATTGAAAATGATCCGCGCCTCACGCTGGAGGCCAGACGCGAAACCAAATATTATCGGGATCAATCGGAAATGATGGCCAAGTTTTTAAGAATTTTAGGCACGTCGCTGACGATCATTTTTTCCATCGGCGCAATCATCGGCGCGATGATCACCATGTATTCCGCCGTCGCCAACCGCACGGCGGAAATCGGCACGCTGCGCGCCCTGGGTTTCCGCAGGCGCAATATCCTGCTGGCCTTTCTGACCGAATCACTGCTGCTGGGCTTCATCGGCGGCAGTCTGGGGTTGTTTTTCGCCTCGTTCATGCAGTTTATCACAATCTCGACGGTGAACTTTCAGACGTTTTCGGAGCTCGCTTTTAAATTTACGCTGACGTCAGGTATTGTCATGCAGTCGATGATGTTTGCGCTGACGATGGGATTGATCGGCGGCGTGCTGCCGGCGCTGCGCGCCTCACGGTTGAAAATCGTAGACGCTCTGCGAGCTACATAACAAGCCGTTCCCTACGCGAAATTACGTGCACAGGGTTCGTATAATATCTTTCGTCATCTTGATGCCCAGAAGCAGATTATCCATGGAAATCCGCTCGTCGATGCCATGGACGCGGCCGAGATCCATGCGTTCCAGAATCATTGGCGTAAAGCCGTAAGCCGGATAGCCGCGCTCGCGCCAGTAACGGCCGTCGGTCGCTCCGGCCATTAAAAGAGGAAATACACCGGCGCCGGGAGAATGCTTTTTGACAGTCTCAGTGACAGTCTGAAAAAAGAGATTGTCTGTCGGCGCGATTCCCGAAGGAGGCGACGTCTGGATCATCTCAATCTGAATGCGTTCGTCGGCGATTTGTCCGAGAAGCCATCGGTGAAATTCTTTCGCATCCGTTTCTGGAAGCAGACGGCAGTCCAACTGAGCTTCGGCACGCTCCGGAATGACATTGATCTGATAGCCGGCCTGGATGATATTGACGCTGATGGTGTCGCGAAGCACGGCGTTGGTAAATTTTTCGGCAGCGAGTTTTTCTCCTGCCAGTTTCAACACCAGAGGGTTGGCGAGATGTTGCAGCATGAATGAAGCAGGAAATTTTTGCGTGGAAGCCAGGCCTGCAAACATGGCAGCCGCGGCTGGTCCAACTTTCAGGGGCCGGGGCTTATCGATGATTCTTTGCAGAGCGGCAATAAGCAATGTGTTGGCGCTCCCGGGGTGCGGCATGGAACCGTGTCCCGGTTCGCCTTTCGCGATGAGTTTGAACCGGTAAATCTGCTTTTCGGCAACGGCGACGGCAAACATGATGCCTTTTCCAAAAACATCTTTCAGGCCGCCGCTGCCTTCATCCCACACCCATTCGGGATCAATATCTTTTTCGTGATTTTTCATAAGCCAGCGCATGCCGTTGTCGCCGCCCGGCTCTTCATCCGGCACAGCTGTAAAAACAATGGAACGGCGGAAGCGTGTGCCTTCTTTGATCAACGCCTCCAGGGCAAATAAGAACATGATGCCCAGGCCCTTGGTGTCGAGCGTGCCGCGTCCCCAGACGAAACCGTCGGCCACCGCGCCGGCAAATGGTGGATAGCGCCATTGGGAAGAATCGGCGGCGACCACATCAATGTGATGATTGATCAGCAGCGGCTTTAACCCTTCCGTTCCGGCGATGCGCGCGACGACGAGGCCGCGTCCGGGAATGGGTTCATGGATTTTGATATCGGAGGTAATATTGCGGCTGACCAGCTGATCGCGAAGCCACAGCGCCGCCGGCATTTCATTGCCTGGCGGATTGGTCGTGTCGAACTGCACATAACGACTCATCGTCGCCACCGCATCTTCCATTAATTTTTTCTCATCCATCTTTTTTGCCTTCAGCCTTCGGTCTTCAGCCGTAGGGAACGGTCGCGACCGTTCCCTACATTATTATTCCGCCAGAATCGCCTCATCTTTCACTTTCTGCAAGTCTTCGGGATACGTGCGCGATGCGACAAAAAAGAGAACACCCGCCACAATACCAAAGAGTCCGCAAAACATAACCGCCATACTCAAACCGTCGGCGCCTCCGCCCAGCCAGTCCGAAACCGCGCCGACGATATAAGGCCCCCATGCGCCGCCCAGCATATACTGCGCAAAAATCGCCAGCCCCATGGAAAGCCCTTTATGGGCCACCGGCACAACATCCTGCGAGATGGCGGCAATCGCCGGCATCGCCATGGCCGCGCAGATACCGTATACACAGGCCAGCGCGATCCCCAGATAACTGAATCCTGTCAGCACAACCACAATCAAAAGCGAGCCGCCGATAATATAAGCCACAACCGGAATATACATCCGTCCCCGGGGATTTTTCTTTTGCCAGAAATCCGCCAGAAATCCGCCCAGTGGCGCGCCAAGAATCGCCATCAGGCCGATGCCGCCGGTGATGATTCCCGCCTTGGCTTCGGAAATATTTAAAACGCGCATCATCAAACTGGGCAGCCAGACTAAAACCGATGAGGTCATGAAAACCGCAATGCCCAGCCCCAGGTAATACCAGCGCATCGTGGGCAGCTTCAAAACATCAATCAGTGCGGTAAAAAAGCCTTTGATGCCACCCGCGGTATCCGGCTGTTCAGCGGTTTTATAATCTTTCATGAAGAAAGCCAGGATGCCCAGGATGACGCCGGGTATCGCAAAAAACAGAAACGGTGCGCGCCAGCCGTATTTTGCGGAAATGATACCGCCTAGAATCACGCCGACCGCCGCGCCCAGTGGTATGGCGATATGAAAAATGCCCATCGCCCAGCCACGCTTTTCTTTGGGATAGGAAGCGCTGATCATAGCGGTGCCGCCCGGGACAAAGCCCGCCTCCCCCAGGCCGACAAAGAAGCGGGGAATCAAAACCCCCGTAAAATTTTTAGCCAGTCCCGTGGTGAATGTCGCAATGCTCCAGAAAATGGCCATCAGACCGATCGCCTTCCGCCGGCTCCAGCGGTCAATCAGATAGGCGATGGGAAAGGAAAAAAACGCCATGCCGAAGATCAATATGGTTGAGGCCAGACCGCACTGCGCGTCCGTCAATCCCAGATCAATCTTCATCGGCTGAAGAATGACTGAAAAAACCTGCCGGTCCATGTAATTGATGATGTACAAAAGTGTGCAGACAACCAGGACAAAGTGTGCCCGCCCGCCGCCTGTCTTGTATTGCCCGCCATGATCCGACGATTTATGCTTCATAAAACCTCCCTCGTGATTTTATGCCTTTGTTTCTTCTGCGAGGCACGCTGCGCCGTAAGCCGCGGAAAGTCTCGGCTTTTCCGGAACCAGAATTTTTACTTTCAGCGCGCAGCCTACGGCCTGCACCAGTCCTGCGTCCTCGCCACCACCGCCGGTGAGCACGACGTCCGGCTCCAGTTTCAGTCTTTTAACCAGCATGCTCACTTTGGCGGCCATGGCCCGGTGGACGCCTGCCAGAATATCTTCGGCTTTTGCGCCTTCGGCAATGCGGGAAATGGTTTCCGATTCGGCAAAGACGGCGCAATTGGTGGAAAACTCGACGGGCTTTTGCGACTGCAAAGAAAGAGGCCCGATGTCGTCGAGGCTGATATGCAGAATCCGCGCAATCACCTGTAGAAATCTGCCGGAGCCGGTAGCGCATTTTTCACTCATGAGAAAGTCGGCGATCCTTCCCTCCGGCGTAATTTTTGCAGCTTTCGTGAATTGCCCGCCGATGTCGATAATCATCCGCGCCGAGGGGAAAAGACAGTGGCATCCTTTCGCCTGGCAGGAAATGTCGGAAATTTGCCGTGCTGTAAAAGGCGTACTTTCCGCGCCAAGTCCCGTGACAACAAGGCCGGAGAGTTGCTCCATGGGGATACCGGCCTGGGATAACACGTCATCCATTACCTTTCTCGCGCCATCTTTATAATTGCCGCCGGAAGCGATAAGGCTCGAAGCGATCAGCCGCTTTTCGCTCGTCAAAGCGGCTTTGATGGAGACGGATCCAACATCGAGGCCGGCGTAATATTTTTTTGTGTCGTTCATAAAAGACCGTTCCCTACGAGAAGAATTTGACTTCTTCCCGCTTTCGTTCATGTGCCGGTCTCACGCCGCGGTCATAAAAATCTTTTCCAACGAGCGCTGCACCCAGCGCCCCGGTGATAAAGGGCTCGGGCGGCGTCAGCACGGGGAAGCCGACCTTGCCCGCGATGGCTTTGATGAGCCCGACATTTTTTGCGCCGCCGCCGGTGACAACCACATCCTTTTCAATGCCCAGATGGCGCGTCATGTTGACGACGCGACCCGCGATGGCTTCGTGCAGACCGGCGACAATTTCCGCCACACCCGCGCCTTCGGACAGACGCGAGGTTACTTCATGCTCGGCAAAGACCGTGCACATGTTGGAAATCTGGACAAAGCCGTTGGCCTTGAGAGCGATCTCGCCCATATCCACCAGATTGATGCCCAGTGTTTCGGCGATCACTTCCAGAAAACGGCCGGTTCCGGCTGCGCATTTGTCATTCATAACAAAGTTGGCTACCTTGCCTTCGGCATCGAGCTTGATGCCTTTGGAGTCCTGACCGCCGATATCGATGATGATGCGCACGGAGGGAAACAGAGAACGGATGCCGCGTGCGTGACAGGTAATCTCCGTGATTTGTTTGTCGGCAAACGGAACATTAATGCGGCCATAGCCTGTGGCGACGATAAAATTGAGATTCTCGAACTGGAGCCCCGACTTTTGGATGGTATCTTCCATGACTTTGAGCGCCAGATGACGATGTTCCACACCTGTTGGTCCGATGTGCGAGGCAAGCATTTTTTCTTTGTCATCCACCACAACAACCTTCGTCATTGTGGACCCGATATCAATTCCGGCGAACGGCATAAATTTATACTTTCTTCATCGAACGAGAAAACTCAGGGGCGGCAAGGCCACCACCAAAGGGTGGTAAGGCCACCACCAAAGGGCGGGAAGACCCCGCCCCTACGGCCTTCAGTCTTCAGTCCGGCATACGCCGGATTCCGCGCTTCGCGCTCCACCTTCAGCCTTTTTCCCTGCCTTCCAGTGCTTCAATAAACGCACTGATCTGTGCCTTCCACTGTGCTTCCGAGTAATCCCGCAAATCCACCATGTCGGAGACCAGCTGCATCATGGGGATGCTGGTGTATTTTCCCAGTTCGCTTTTGATATGGGTCTGGCCGATGGTGGTCGCGCGGCAGGAGCGGCAGGCATGGAAGACAACGCCGTCGATTTTGTAATCGTCGATCAGCCCCAGTAATTTTTCTACAATGGGGTTGCCGCTGTGAGCACGCGCTTTTTCATGATAGCGCGTGAAGCGCAAAAACGCCCGCCAGGCCAGGTAATCGACCGGGTCTTTCACGTGCGAAGGCACTTCCACCGGATCAAAACCGCGATAGACGTTTTCAATGACAAACACTGCGCCGAAACTTTCAAAGTAGTTGAAGATCCAGAGTGTGTGCCAGGGCGGCAGGCCGCCGCCATAGAGTATCCGGTATTTTTCATCAGCGATGACGCCGATTTTGTTGTCCACCTTGTATTTCACTTCATCGTAGAGCTTCTGGTAAAAATCAACGGCGATCTGCGTGCCCGAGTAGTAATGGCCGGCCACCATGATGCTGAAGTGGTCCTGTGAAGGCATGGGAGACGGAACGGCCACACGCAGACGGTCGATGTCATACCAGATCTGCCAGGCCTTGTCGCCCAGGCGAATAGCTTCCCACAGACGCTCCTTATCCATTTTCTTTCCGGTCTGTTTTTCCAAAAATTCGATCAGGCCCAGCAGCTGATCGCGCTGGTATTTAATGTAATAATCGCGCACTTCGTTTAAATCCGCCTGCGGAGGCGGCGCGACAACATCCATGCCAAAGGTGGGCGCCGCAAGAAAACGGCTGGTCGCCTGAAACCATTTAAAACGGGGGTCGCACACGGCGGAACTCCCCAGCATCATGTCGGGAACAGGCATGCCGCCGTCGGGGCTGCCCTCCGGGATATGACCCAGTTCCTTGCGCAGAGAGTCAAAGCCCAGACCGATGCGCGCGTAGCTGCACAAGACCTGAGAATATCCGTCCGCTTCCGCCTTCAGAAGAAAGCGGTCCATGTCGCGTTTGGCGGCGCAAAGGCCGGCGTAATTTTCCGTGGGCAGCGGCACAATATCCATCGCGCGCAGGATTTCGTCATACTGGGACGCAACCATCATGTAGGCCACTTTTTGCCCGTTGGCCTTGGCTTCGTGCGCGCTCTGATAAATGTTTTTGACCATCGCCCGCACCAGGCGAGCCGTGTCCGTGCCTTTGACGGCTGTCGTTTTGATCTGCTGATTCGCTTCCATGGTAGTACTCCTTAATTTAATCCGTAGGGAACGGTCTTGCCACCCGCATGGGTGGTCGCCTGTTCCCTACAAAAAAGTTCATTCCCGTTTATATCAGAATTGTTTTTATCCAATTCCCAACTCAAAGGGTTATTGGTAATGTATTCCCTTATGAGATGTAATTCTTTTTCATCTCGGACAACCCGGTCGTAAAAGGATTTCTGCCAGCGAAAATCGGAATGCCCCACCAAGTGAATCATTTTTGACGATGTTGTCTTGAAAGCGCCTACCAATTCCGGAAGGGGTTTTACCTTGCAATCCTGTAGGGAACGGTCGCGACCGTTCCCTACGACGTGGATGATTCCATGTAGGTGATTCGGCATCACGATAAATTCATCGATCTGAAGATAATGATATTGATCGAATAACCAGTTCCATTGCTTTTTCACAATTTCCCCCGCTTCATTTAGTACCATGCTACCATCGATAATTTTTCCAAACCGGTATTGCATATCCTGTACACAAATCGTCACGAAATACGCGCCATGCGTTGCATAATCAAATTCTGCCAGTCGCTGTTTTTTTCTCTCTTTCATAACATGCACAAATGTAGGGAACGGTCGTGACCGTTCCCTACGAAATCATTTCTAAGAACGCTTGTATGCGTGTTCGCAACTGCCCGATTGTCGATGTTGAATAATCGTCCTCGATCATCAGCACGGGCAGTTTCAGGCTGTTTAAATATTCCCGTAGATCCGGGCCTTCCAGTTCGCACGTGTCGCAGTAGCGGACGATGTAAAAGATCACGCCGTTTGCCTGCCACTGACTGATAAATTCTTTCATGTAACCGAAACGGCTTTCCAGATCCTCTTGGCGATTGCCGTCCTGCGGTTTGAGGCTGCGCGGACAGTGCGTGCAGATATAACGTTTAGCGATGCCGTCAAGCGGATCATTTGTCTCGGAAACATCCTCCCAGAAAAAGCGCGTTCCCGTACACAGGTCATCCATCACAGCATGCGCGCCGCACTCCTCCACTAATCGGATAAACGCGATATCGTCAATTTCGTTGCCCCAAAGGAAAATACGGGGCAGGCCGTCCGCTTTCGGAGCGGGACGGCCTTTGATTTCATCGATATAGTCTTGCACCAGTTCAATGTGCTCCAAAGCGGGGATGCCCATACCCGCCACCAGCACTTTGGTGATTTCCGTCCCGGATACGCGCGGTGGATTTTCCTTTCGCAGATCATAGAGTTCGCGAAGCAGGGCGCGTCGCCGGTTGTAAAGCTTCACGGCGTCCCGAAGTTTGTTTTGATCCAGTTTTGTGCCGGAAAATTCTTCCAGACGTTTGATAAAATAATCCAGCTCCTTGCGGTAGAAGACATCGGAAGACGGTCCCATCATATGCGGAACATTGATCATGTGATTGAAAGGAGACGGCTTGTTGCTGCGCCAGATATGATACATCCGTTCGATGGTGTCGCAACTATGTGGCGCGACAAACCCGTCGAGAAAATCGTATTCGCCCTTGAGCGCCATGTTAAAACAACTGCGGGCGAAAGGGCAAGCCATCGGTTCCAAGAGTGCGTCCGCTTCGTCGATGGGATCGTTCTGACTGCCCTGAATGCGGTAGGGCACCATATCAAAGGCGGTGATAATTTCGTCCGGAACAAAACAGCAAAAATAACCGATGACCTTTTTACCCGCATCATGCAATTCTTTCGCACGTTTGCCTCTCTCATTATATAGTTCTTCAATTTTTTGCACAACGCTCATGGCGGCAACCCCTTTCCCCTTGTAAATTAAAATGACGGCGGATTATTGAGTTTATTGCTGATAAAATCAAGCGGATTTTTCAGATATTTCTGGGTTCTTGATCAGAGCCGTCCGACATGATATGTTTTACCCATGAGAAGAACCATCATCCAAATTTATGAAGTACAAAAACCAAAAGAGGCCGAAGCTTTAGCCGATTTGGGCGTGGACCATATCGGGAGCGTGCTCACTGATTCCGATCAATGGAAAAATGCGACCATTCGTAAAACGAGCCAGGTCATACGGCAGGCGGGGGCCAAAAGCGGCCTGATTCCACTTTTTAAAGACCCGGTAAAAATTTTTCAGGCTATTAATTATTATCAGCCGGATTTTGTTCATTTTTGCGAAGCGCTGTCTCCTTTTCCGGGAGATCGGGCGACCGTTGTGCGCGAATATGACGCGCTGCTTTCTTTGCAGTTGGATGTGAAAGACCGCTTCCCCGAGATCGAGATCATGCGCTCACTCAGTATCCCGCAGTCGGGAATGGTTCAGACGGACGATATTCTAAAAAATATTCTGCATTTTGCCGAACTCTTTGCACCGTTTTCGGATTATTTTTTGATCGATACAATGCTTGGTGGTGGTGAACAGCCCGTCGCGGGTTATGTCGGGATCACCGGCCGGGTTTGCGATTGGAAGATTGCCGGGGCCGTTATCGACTGGAGTCCGATTCCGGTTATTCTGGCGGGCGGTATTTCCGACATCAATGCATTTGAAGCGGTGACAACCTTGAAACCTGCCGGAATCGACAGTTGTACCCAAACCAACGCGGTTGATAAAAACGGACAGTCTGTGCGCTTTAAAAAAGATATGAAAAAAGTCAAGCGGCTTGTTGAGGAAACCCGCCGGGCCGACCAGTTTATCGAGGGAGAAGATTTTGCCGCAGACCGGATCCATACAAAGCGAAGATAAGACGATTACCGCAATGATCCATCTATACTGCCGTGAGCGTCATCAGACCAACCCTTCTGAGTTGTGTTTTTCGTGCAGGGAACTTTTGACCTATGCCAAATCGCGGCTGGACAAATGCCCCTATGCGAAAGACAAGCCAACGTGCGCGCAATGTCCGGTGCATTGCTATCAGCCTGAACGGCGCAGACAAATTCAGCAAGTGATGCGTTATGCCGGGCCCCGCATGATGCGCTCCCATCCTTTTTTGGCGATTCGCCATTTGTTGAGAAAACTCAAAAAACCGAAAGTGCGTTAATATGAAACTGGCCATTATCGGAGCGGGCCCTGGCGGCCTCTACGCAGCGCTCGCGGCGGCAAAAAAAAATATTCAGGTTGACCTCTTTGAAAAAAGAAAAGTCGGGGAGGGCATTGTTTGCGGCGAATGTATTTTTGATTCACTGGGGATTATGGCCAGACCGGGCAGGGGATTGTTGCGCCCCGTTGATGAGATTGTTCTGAGGGGCCGCGGGGATTTCACGTTTCCTTTGAGCAGGCACCGGAAATTATGGATGCTGGACCGCCGGATCTGGCAGCAGGAACTGGCCCACATTGCGGCAAGTCGGGGTGTTGTCATCCATGAAAACAAAAAGATTACGAAGGCTTGCCTGCGGCAGATGCAAAAGGAATATGACTGGATTCTGGACGCCGGCGGCGCTCCGTCGATAACATCCAGACTCTATCAATTTTCGGGTGATTATTTTCGAGAGTATCTTCTGGCGCATCAACTGGTGCTGGCGGGCGATTTCAGCGCTCTGATGCCGCGCATCAAGGTTGCTTTTTTTTCGGATTTACCTTCTGTGTTTCAACCCGCCTATTATTGGATTTTTCCCAAGGATGCCGGGCGGGCCAATGTCGGCATGATCTGCACCGTGCGCGGCGCCTTGAGCAAGGAAAGACCGGACTTGAAAAAACTGATGGCGGATGTCTTGCGTGCGGAAGGCCTGGCCGATGCCACCGTGATGGAAAAGGGCAGCGGTGTTGCGACCAGCCGGATGTTGCCTCGTCTTGTCCATGACAATATTATCCTGGTGGGTGACGCGGCCGGATTGACGTCGGCTCTTCACGGTGGTGGTATTGACATGGCCTGTTTAAGCGGTGTTCTGGCTGTCTCGGCCGTAAGCGAAGGACAAATCGGCATGGCCGGATATGAAGAAAATCTGAAACAATACATGAAGGAAAAAAACGCGCTGGAGAAAGTCACTATTCGAAAAATGCGGACGTTAAGTTTTGATCAATTCGATGATCTGCTGCGCGGTGTCACATCCAGAAGCAAATTCGTCCGCCTGAAAACCGGCCTGCGCCATTTGAATATGCTCTACACAACGATGAAGTGGTTCGGAACGAAGAAGGAAATCCCCGACTGGCCGGTTTGATTCAGTTCATCTTTTCATCTGTAATGTGCAAACAAGCTTAAGAAAAATATGAATGGTGATGGCTATCGCTGATGCCGTTTCTCAAGTCCAAAGACGAGGTACAAGTTTTCTGAATGCAAGAGTCAGGCTTGTTCCTTTCACCTTTTATTTGCTCATGTGCCGGCAGGTGGCAGCGCGGATTACTATATATCAAAAGACTCCGAAAAAATCGGAGCCTTTTAAATTGTTCAAATTGTTTTAGAATTAATAGTTTTCAGCTTTAATCTTTTTAGATTCACTTAAATGATCGTAAAGTTCATCAATAAGAGGGTTTTTCTTACGTTTGATAATTGTATAAAGTTGGTAGGCAATGATACCAGCATTAAATACCAAAGCAATGATACTTACTGTATAATAAGCAGCAGGACTGTGTGTAGAAGCTACTGCAAATTTTCCTTGAACAAAGAAGTTTGGAACAGTCATCATAAGCATCATATAAAGACCTAATGTATGAACACGGTGTTGAGCCCAAGCTCCTTTTTTTCCTAAGAAAGCAGGAATTGTACAAGAAATAAGCAATGCCATACTGTAGAAAGAACGATCTGTTAAACAATTGTAAACATAAGCAAAGTTCCATAAATCATAACCGATGATCCAGAACCAGGTCATGTCTGGCCATACTAAATCATGATGTCTGTCTTTACTTATAACAATTCCAAACCAACCACAAACGGCAAGTAAATTAAAGATCCCGGCAAGAGCGTTTACTAAGTTCCACGTTCCCCCCATGTAGAACATTCCTTGAGTAAAACCCTGCATTCCCGAAACTTCTATTTCGCGAACAACGGCTTCAATAATATTGATAACAAGAATACTGGGAGCTAAAAGTAAAAAATATTTATTTGATGCACCTTTTTTTGTGAAACGTAAGAACAAACCGATCCAGCAACCAATTAATGCTGAGTAAACTTTTATCCAGGCAAACCAGTTTGCTGTTTGGGCACCGGAAGAAGTTCCTGAAGTTTCAGGCCATACAAAAATTGTAAGAATGATTGGCCCGGATGGCCACTTGAAAATCCCCCATCCGTGGCCGGGTCAAAATCCCCCACCCCAGTGTCGGCAGAACGGAGTTTTATTTAGTTGTTTTTCTTTTCTAACGCAAGTCTTTTAGAAGCCTCCCTGAGCCGGTAGCTCTT
>JAUYFM010000013.1 GCA_030690945.1 Smithellaceae bacterium
AGAAGTCCGGCATACGCAAGGCCGTGAAGAAAAAAAACGGGAATGTCACTCATTAGGGTTCCTTTCTTTTTACAGATGTTGACTTGAAACAAAGGCTTCGCTCCCCCTGCATGGGAAGTTTCTGCATTTTTGTTAATTTTATTGACTACACTGTTAACCTACGTATTTCGAATGACCCCACTATAAGAAAAACAATTCAAACGCTGTTTGCAATGATGAGGGCATCGAATTCCTCTTATTTCAATAGCTGTCCCGCAATAATCATTTGCTGCACCTGATTGGTACCCTCATAAATCTGGGTTATCTTCGCATCGCGCATCATTACTTCATCAGAAACTACTGCAAATCCGGCCCCCGCTTCTACTGCTGCATTGAGGGCTAATAGGTTCGTCTGGGAAGAGATCTCATTAATTATTTTTTACTATCTTGAATTACTTTATTTATTTCACCTATATGATCACAGACTTTCTCAACACTGCACAATGCGGTTATTGGTCGTATCAAAATTTATACATTAACCGAATATTCTCTCAAATGTTAAGATTCTATGAAAAACTCCAGTCTAGAAAAAACGGACACCGTCCATAAAAAACGATTCTGTCTAAAGATAGAATCATTAGACTAAATTTTTCATTATGATACTTACCAGTGAGTCAATTAGTTTTCCTTGACTTTTCTTATGGCCTTTCAAACTCCAACCACGGAGTGCTAGCATAGATATCATATACACGATAAAATTAGCCGTAATTTCAGTGTCTTGGATTTTCGCAATACCCTTTTTATTCGCTTCGTCAAGGAACCCCTTCAGTTTAAGGATATGGACCTTTTCTTTTGCAAGAAGACTTTCTAATGCTTCTTCTCCCAATAACCAAGTTTGTCTGTACATCAAGAGGATTTCTTTTTTATATTCTAGTGTATGGACAAATGCGCCTTTTAAATAATATCTCAATTCATTTAAATTGCGCCATTCCGTATGTATATTATCAAATTCATAAACACCCTCCATCATGTCGTCATGAACCATGAAGAGCAGATCTTCTTTCTTTCCAATATAATTATAAATATTTCCTATCGTCAGGCCAGACTTTTGAGATATCTCTCGCATGGAGGTCCGATCGTACCCCTTCTCTACAAACAGCTTAGTAACTGCATTAATAAGCTTCCTACGATTTTCTCTGATGAGTTTTTGATTTGTGACTCTGGTCTTGATTTCTGGCATTTTAAATGTTCCTTCCTGAGGGAAACGAATCCATATAATGACTTTAATCAGCACCAATTCTTAATGAACGTTCAGAAATTGTTACTTGATTCTTTTTTGCGTGTCAAGTATTTTTGACATCGCGTTTCAATATTATATTTAATTTGCCTGTTTTTGAGGGTATTTTTTAGTAGTATGGTTATTATAATTTAGTACAAACACTTTGACTGAAACTTAGGGATAGGGACAACGGGTCAAAGATTCACCATATTAATTACATCTCCTAAAGCCGCATTAAGAAACGTTTGCAAAGTGTCTGCGTTTCTTCACTTTCAACGCGTTTCATAAAAGCCCTGCATTCGTCTTCAAGATGTTTGCTTAATGTTTCTGGAACCTTTCGAGTAAGTCTTTTCGTTTCATATACGCACTCGGCAGGAAGAGCTGCCAGTTTTTGGGCAGCATTTAACGCGGTTTCATGGAGCTGTTCGATAGGAACTATTTCGTTGACAAGGCCACATACCAAAGCTTCTTTTGCATCAAAAACCTTACCGAGCAGAAATACCTCCATTGCCCTGCGATGACCGATCAATGCAGTCAGCAGCTGACTCGACCCGAGCTCAGGCACCAATCCGAAGCGGCCAAACGGCGTCGACAAACGGATGTCTTCCGTAGCAAAAACAATATCGCAGTGAGGCAAGAGAGTAAAGCCGATTCCTATTGCCGCCCCTTGAACGGCAGCAATCAGAGGCTTAGTCAGCGTTATTAGTCCGTTCAAAAAACGGCCAACCGGCTCATTCGGCGCCATACTATAGTTGTTCAGAAAAAAGGTGATGTCATTTCCCGCACAAAAAGTATCACCATTGGCTTTAATAAGCATACAGCGGAGGGTTTCATCTCTATCCAGTTGCGCAAAGGCATCAGCGAAAACACTATACATATCTCGATTAAGGGCATTTTTTTTACTAACTCGATTGATTGTTAAGATCAGAACACCTTTTTCAGTCTTAACTTCTACATCTCCAACCATTTGCAGACCTCCTTCAATCGCTGACAATGTTTAGATCAAGAATTCATTGCCATGCTTAGGAATTCTTTGTGCGATAAATCTCGGAACTTGTCAATGAAAATGAGACACTTCCATTGTCATCGAAGAAAATACATGAGTACAAACCGTAAGCAGTAAATAACGACCTTGTGTTCTGCTATAAAAATACCTTGAAATTTTTTACGGTTTGATATCAGAATATGAGTGTCGATTTGATTGAAAAAGCCAAACCACGAGCAATCGTGGGACGGAAAGCCACGGATCCCCAGATGACAGCCGAGTTGCCAGAGAACCGGATAATTTAGCCCGTGGCCATGTGCTGCGGGTTTTTTATTAGAAGCAATGTTATGACCTGAATCTTGCACCAAAAGCGCCGCAAACGAACATGTATCAAGCAAATACTTACAAATAAAGGAATGGAGGAAATCGAAAAATTAACTTTTTCTACCCATAAAGGAGATTTGCGTTTAACGCTATCATTGGAATGCCCATATAATCTGGCTTTGATGAGCACCTTCTAATACCAGTAACATCAATGGTTCGGGAATGCCATGCATGTCATGTACGAGATGACCAGCGAAGAACGCTATAAGCCCTCCCCGCTGTTCAAAAAAATGATCGATGATAAGCAGCTGAACAGAAAAACGGGCAAAGGCTTCTACACTAACGGCAAATAGTTAACGGATTCTTACTGCCGAACAGGCAAATGACCAAAAGAAAAATGATGGAGAGGATAAACATGAAAAGCAGAGAAGTGGTTTTTGTAGACGGCGTGCGCACCGCCTTTGGTAAAATTGGCGGCAGTTTAAAAGATTACACGGCCGAGGAACTTGCCGGCATCGGATTGAAAGGGCTCATCGAAAAAACAAGGATCTGTGAGCGCGCGCATGTGGATAATGTTTACATGGGCATGGCCTTCCATCCCGCCAATGCAATCAATCCTTCCAGATGGGCGCTTTTGCATGCGGGTCTGCCCGAATCGACTTCGGCTTCCGCTGTGGAGTTGCAGTGCGGCTCCGCCATCGACTCCATCAACCACGCGGCATGGAAAATTCTCGCGGGCATGGCAGACATCGTCATTGCCGGAGGCATGGAATCCTTCAGCCAGTTGCCCCGCAAATACTCTACCAGCGTGGAACCATACCGGCTCAATACGATCAAACTTCTGGATTTTCAGCTTCAGCCCCCTTCCAGGGAAAAGACAACGTACCTTCCTTTTGAAATGGGTTTGACGGCGGAAAACCTTGCGGACCTGTATAACATTTCCCGCGAAGAGCAGGATAAATTTGCTTTCCGTAGCCAATCACTGGCCAGGAAAGCCATTGAAGCAGGTTATTTTATCGATGAAATCATCCCCGTTTCCATATCCCAGGGAAAGAAAAAACCCCCGCTGGAATTTAAGGCGGATGAGTTCCCGCGTTTGACGTCCATGGAAGGGATGGCCGCTCTTCCTCCCGCATTCAAAAAAGGCGGCTCCGTGACAGCCGGCAACTCTTCCGGTTTAAACGACGGCAGCGCTTTTGTGCTGATGATGACCCGGGAGAAAGCATCAGAGCTGGGTTATGAACCGCAAGCCAGATGGGTGAGTAGCGCCGAGTGGGGCGTTGATCCGGGCATCATGGGCGTCGCGCCCGCATACGCGTTGCCTGTTGCCATGAAGAGAGCCGGTATTGAAAAACTGGCGGATTTCGATGTGGTTGAATGCAATGAGGCTTTTGCCGCCCAGAATCTGGCGGTGATCCGGGAACTGGAAAACCAGACCGGGCAAAAGGTCAACATGGATAATTGGAATCCCAATGGAGGCGCCATTGCCTTTGGCCACGCAAACGGCGCATCGGGCGCCCGTATCGCCATGCTCTGCATGAACGAACTGATCCGCCGGGGCGGCCGCTTCGGAACCTTCGGCGCATGCTGCGGCGGAGGTCAGGGTGTTGTGACGATTATTGAGAATCTGAAAAGGTAATTTGTACTAAATTACAATAACCGATGTTAAAAAACTTGACATACAAATAAGAAGCAATTAAAATTTTTGAACGTTCATCAAGAATTTGGCGCTGATTAAAGTCATTGCATGGATTCGCTTCCCTCAGGAAGATCTGCTCTTCATGGTTCATGACGACATGATGGAGGATGTTTATGAATCTGAAGGTGAACATCCGTCCGGATATTTCGGGATTCATGTTGAGCATGAGATAAATAAGATCACCCGAGAGGACGTAAACACTCCATCCGTGGTCGATCATCTTTTGAATTCACTTGATCCTCAAACGTTTCTTCTCTTCATCAAGTCTAGTCACTGCCTCCTCCATGTATAAAACGTTTTCTTCAAGGAGTTTGTCGATCTCTTCCTGGCTGATACCTAATAGATTTGACAAAACATCGACAGTATTTTCTCCAATAAGAGGCGCATGCCCCGTGGCGCGACCCGGCGTTTCCGACATCTTAAAAGGACTACCGTATGTTTCGACCTCACCGATAAATGGTTGTTTGATTTTCACGATCATCTCTCTCTCACGGATATAGGGGGCATCAACTGCCTCATCGAATTTCTTCACCCGCATGGAAGGCACACCGGCATCTCTCAGCAGTTTCTCAACATCACGCACCGATTCAAACTTTGAAACCCATTCTTCTAGCGTCTCATGAACAAAGGTTGCGCTTTCACTCATCATTCTTGTCACCAATTCCTTCGTTCTCGGATCGGTAAGCAGCCATTCGTAACCTTTTCCCATGGTTGCAACAAGCTTACCCCAGAGCAAGTCGCTAAGAGCCGCAATCGCAATAAGCCCGTCCCGCCCTTTGATGAGAGCATAAGGAGAATAAGCCGTCGCCCATCGTCCGCCATGACTGGCACCCGGTGTACATTCAATCTCACGGTCGGAAAAGAGATATGCCGGCCCGGTATTTTCATTTAGATGAAAAAGGCAATCCGTCATAGAGAGATCGATTTCCTGGCCCTTGTTTGTTTTCTCTCTATAATATAATGCGGCTAAAATTGCCGCCACGGCATGAATGCCTGCATTTGCATCACCAATTGCCACAGGCGCGACTGCGGGTGGGTCAACCTGACCGCACCATGAACTTGCCGCCTGAGCAATGATATCGAACCCAGGTTCATTAGCGTATGACCCTGTCTGGCCGAAACACGAAATTGAACAATAGATTATTTTCGGATTGATTTCTTTCACATCATCATAACCAAACCCCAATGATTTCATGGCGCCAGGGGCCATATTGGATATTATAATGTCTGATTTTTTGATGAGGTCACTGATGATGGAAAACCCTTTTTTATTTCTCAGATCTATTGAAACGCTCTTTTTTCCTCTATTGAGGGACATCGCGTAGCTACTTTGCAAAACGCCGTTGCGGTTGGTAACTCTATAAAAACGTCTCTCTAGGGCACCAGTCACACGGGGCTCAATTTTAATAACTTCGGCCCCAAGGTCCGCTAGCTGTCTTGTCGCAAATGGACCTGCGTAAACCCACGTAAAATCCAATACCCGTAAACCGCTAAGTGCTAATTTTGTATTTTCCGTCATGTCCAGTATTCTCAGTATCCTTTCTAACGTTGCGCCAATCAGCTATTTATAAAGAAGAGGGAATCCAGTTGTTTTGCTATTCTGTTCCCCACCTCCGATGAGAGGGGAACAGAATAGCCATCTTACGGCTCGTCAAAGGTCTTCGCCTTCTCTACTTTGACCCACCAATGACCGGACAGGATCCCCTTCTATTCACCCCAATCGCTCTTTCCCTTGCAGCGATCCAGATTCTTATCCATAAGCGGAAGTATATGAGGTGCTGGAATGTTGTATGCAGGGCCTGCAGCGGAGCGCTGCGTAGACCAGTGATACGGCGGGATAGAGAATGAAACCTTTTGCTCATCCGGCGCCACAAACTCCTTGACGGTCAAATTCTGGATGGCCTTGTGGTCGCAAGCGCGCATCTTGAGTACCCTTCCATTTGCGAACCGGTAGGTGTCTCCTTCCCAGATTTTGATGATCTTTTCCGGATCGGTACTCCGAGCACGCTCGATTACGCTGAACAGCCAATAAGGCCCGAGGGCGAAGCCACCAAGAAACTCGTTTAAGTGTTCGTATGTTGCACTGTTGAAGGGCGGGGTTTTCCATTTTTTCCATTGATCATTCCATGACTTGTAGAACTTGTCGGATCCGGGGTGTTTAAAAAACGGGGCGACATCATAATAACAGATATGAACAAGGCCTTTGGTTCCTTCCACGCCAACGTCGTTCAATTCATTGGCTCCATTCATGTAAAGGTTGGCAAACGGAATGTTCATGTTCATCTGCCGCGCCTGTTTAAGAAGATTCCCCGAATCAGGTAACCAATCTCCTGTCCATACTACTTCAGCTCCGGATGCCTTAATCTTTTCAAGGTAAGGAGCAAAATCCGTCAGGAACAGTTTGTGATAGTCCTCACCAACGAGCTGTGCCTCAGGATAGAATTCCTTGAGTCCTTTTTTGAAACCACTCGCAATGTCGCGTCCAAAGGAATAGTCTTGGCAAAGAATAAAAAACTTCTTCTCTTTTTTTCGAATCTGACCATAGTAATAAGCCATACCACGACCGATTTGTTCGGTAGAAGCCAATGTCATAAACGAATAACGCCCGAAATTTTCTGCAGACATCATTTCATCTCCAGGGGACGCTGTATTCGCAACAATGACCTTGTACTTATTACCCACTTCACTGATAACCTTCATCAGGTGGGCTCCGGAGGTTCCCATTAAGACATGGACTTTATCCTGGAGAACCGCACGCTCAGCGACCTTCTTACAGACATCCATCTTCGACTGGTGGTCGTACTTAATCAACTCGATCAGCTTCTTTTTGCCATCTACCCAGATACCGCCGCGTTTGTTAATATCATGGACGGCAAACATGACCGGCATGAAAGTGAGCTCGCCTACGCTAGCAGCTGGACCGGAAAAGCTGTTGATGAAGGCGATCTTGATGGTATCACCTTTGGGGCTGACCCAAGTGGCGGGATCAAAGCCCGACATGTCCGACATTTTCTTGATGTCAAAAGTATCGTTAATTTTTCCTGCCCAAGCGTTTTCCGAATCGGCCTTCACTCCTTTGGCCTTTTTCTCCGCTTTGGCCGCCACCGTCACCGACGGACTCAAAACCGACGCCAGCACAAAAGACAAAATACAGGCGACCATTAAAATACCCCTACTCATTCTTTTCATTACACCCTCCTTCTTCGCGTTAGATTTCTCAGTTGTTTTTTCCTAGGCGGTTGCCCAGATCTTCTCCATCAGCGACAAAACATCATCAGATGAAATCGCGGAACTCAACTGTTCCAGATCGTTCGTAACGAACGATACATCTCTCGGTCAATATTCCGAGCTTTATATTCCGACAAGGCAAAATTCATTTTTTTATGGCTCTGCAATTGAGACTTTCGTTGCCTAACGTCAGACATGCACTGCAGGAAATGCATGCAGCCCGATCCGCGCCCTTTCCAGAAAGCCAGAGGTGTGGAAGATCGGGTTGACGTATAAGAGGCCTGGATAGCGAAACAAAATCGGCTGATTCTGATTCCAGCGCTTTTTCGATAACACTGAAAGATCTGTAGCCGCCAACCGAAATGACTGTGGCGCCGGTTTTCTCTTTTACCGCCTTGGCTGCGGACATAAAATAGCCTTCCTGGTCCGGCTTTGCGATTCCCACCCTGGATTCCGGAATAAGTAGAGGCGGGAAACCCAGATCCTCTTGGCCACGAATTACAGCCTCCCACATGCCGCCGCTGATTTCCAAAGCGTCAAAGCCTGTATCGGAGAGGATCTGGGCAATCTTGACGCACTCTTCAATATCTACTCCGTCGGTTAGAAAATCAGTGGCATTGAATTTGACTAGGATAGGAAAGGAGGGACCGACTTTCTTTCTGGCTTTCACGTATATGTCACGAAGGATGCGGGTTCGATTTTCGACACTCCCTCCATAAATGTCTTCACGTTTGTTGGTATGGGGAGACAAGAAAGATGAAATGAGCCATCCATGAGCGGCATGAATCTCAACGCCGTCAAAACCGGCTTCCTGGGCACGGCAGATACCTTCCGCGAAAGCATCGATCATGTGTTCCACTTCCTCGGCGGACAGGGGACGAGGGTAACGGCGGAAGAAGGAATCATAAACAGCGGAAGGAGCAATCGGCTCGGGAATAATAGGTGCTTCATCACCATGTTCAGTCAAAAGTTCCGGATGCTTTTCTATATACGTCACCAGAGCAGGAGGAGTCGCACTCAATATCGTAGGCATATCACCCGGTAAAATAACCTGCCTTCCCGGGTGATGCAGTTGCAGCATAATTTGACAATCCGGATCCTCCTGGTGAACAGCCCGGGTAAGTTTGTGCAAGCCAGGAATGAATGAATCGTTATCTATTCTGGTCATATGGGCGGGCTTCACGGCAGGGTCAACCCAGGTTATGCCCGTGATAATCAGGCCAGCACCACCCTGGGCGAGTTTTCTGTGAATCTGAATTAAAGTATCATTAGCTTCCCCATCTGTCGCATGTTCGCAGGTCGCTGCGCGGACCAAGCGGTTTTTGGTGACAATTGAACCTATTCGCCCCGGTTTGAAAACTTCAGAATTATTTTTATTGCTGCCCATGCGTTTCTTACTCCTTCATAAAATGCTTTCTTTCATATAAACAATTCTCGTGCCAAAACGATACCGTAGATAATTAGCAATAATAATAGTTTGTTACGCAAAATAGATTTTTCGAAATTCATGATTAGAGTATCATAATACGCATTAAATAATCACAATGCTACTCATTACCCTCTATAATGGTTTGCGTTTGATAAAAAAAGATAAAGCTGGGCAGTCCAATATTAATTTTCATAGACTTTAGGATTAGAGCATTATAGGACACACACAGATGATTATAATACGCATCATTTAAACTTGATCATAATTAGCGTGTAAAGAAAATAGAGACCAAACATTAAAAGTAACGTCGCGATACATTCCTACAATGAAAGAGAAATTTCATGTTAAATATTCAATCATCTCAAAGTCTTGACAGAGACAGGCTTCTATCGCTGGCAGCCCTGTTCGATGGCAGCTTTTCTCTAGACTGGCTCATTGAAATTACACATTACAAGGCTGGCCTTATTCTTGCCGTTCTTGATGAAAAAACCGAGCAAGATATGCTGGTTCAACAACCGGAATGGTTTTTTGCGTTCAAGGATCCTGAGATGCAAAAGAAGATGAAGGAACATTTCACATTGGAAGAAAAAGAATACTGGCACCGTCAAATTGCCGAGTTTCTCCTGAAAGAGCTTCCCAATGATGCGCGGAATGTAACGGCTGCGGCCGGACATCTTCTTCATGTTCAGAATGATACTAATGGATGCCGGTTACTTTTGAGCGCAGCAGACGTGCTAAGCCATACAGATTCTCTTACAAAAGCCCTATGCTATTATAACAAAATCATGGAGGATCTTTCCAAAATCCACGGTACAGAAGCCGATACACTATTCGTGGAGACTGCTCTCAAATACAGCGAAATTTCCTGGGGACGAGTTGATTCCGAAAAGATGTGCGCCATTTTACTAGAGGCCATTACCAAGGCTGAAAAATTGGGCCTTTATAAAGAGATTTCCTTGATTGAGGTTCAAGCATCATATAATGATTTTTTTCAATCAAGGTATGGCCGTGCGGTGGAACATTGTGAAAAAGGCTGGGAAGTAGCAAAGAGTATTGAAGCGCCTGATTTGCTGAGATTGCTTACACCTATTCGCACCATGTCCTTTTTCCATCAAGGACGTTTAAAGGAGCTTATCCGGAGCTATGAGGAGTCCGCACCGGTTATAGAAAAATTTTCCCTTGAAAAGTACGATCACCTAGTCCTGTGCACAATCGGTCTTTCTTATGCACAGAATGGGCAGTTCTCACAAGGATTAGGCTTACTGGATGCCATCCGCAAACATTGCCTGGAAAATGATAACCAATTCATTGCAAATCAGGTCAATGTGCATATGGCTTCTCTTATGATCCAGCTTCATCATCCTGATAAAGCCATTCCCTTCCTGAATAATATCATAATAAGCGATGATGAAGGTGGCTGGGATGCGATACGCGCCAAGGCAATGCTGGCCTATGCCTATTACCTGAAAGGACAAAAGGAAAAGGCATTTCATCATTTGAAGTACTGGCTGGAACGACGCTGGGCATCCCGTTTACCCATCGTGACAACCGACTTATGGTTTGAGATTTGCAAAGCCATGGAAGAGGATGAATTTCCTCAATTCGAAGGCATTCGGTTGGAAGATGAAATTAAGTTTTATATTGGAGAGGAAAATATTCTTTTGAAGGGGATCGCATACCGGTACCAGGCACTTCTTCAGGAGCGTGAAGGACAATCTCCACAAAAAATAATTGAAACCCTCACATTATCATATCAATTACTGGAAGAATCCGGCGCCATTCTCGAACAATGCCGTACCTTGAAAGCTCTTCTCCAACAACATACTCTAAAAGGCAATCGCGGGGCCATTAAAGAAACAAAAAATAAGATAATGACGATCCTGGGATCTTTCAGCCTGGATTATGTTCCCAACGATCTGAAGGGATTTGTCAAGGCAAATATCCGTAATTCGGAATCTCTTGTCGAAGAGATTTTAAGCCTGAGCCAAGAGATGTCGACCATCCGTGATGAGAAGAAACTGATGCAGTTGATCCTCTCCACCTCGAATCGGATTACCGGGGCGGAACGCGGAGCGATATTCAGTATTAAAAAAGATGGACATAAATTCCAGATCAGGCTTATGGCCTCAAAAAATATCACGTCCGTTCAGGTGGATGATCAGGATTTCTCCGGGACGAAAAAAATGATCGAAGAAGTAGCTGAAACCGGTAAAGGCCAGATCGCGAGAATTTCTTCGAACAACGCACCGATGGGAAGTGGACAAATTCTTTCTCAGATCTGCGTGCCCATGGTTATCAGGAACAAAGTGGTCGGCGTTTTATATCATGACAACAGTATTTTCCTGAATTCGTTCAAAGAGGTGGATATGAAACTTCTCGGCTATTTCGCAGCCCAGGCGGCCATTGCCCTGGATAACGCCGTCGCATACACAAATATCCAACGACTGAATCACCGCCTGAATCAGGAAAAACAGTACTATAAAGAGCAATCCTTCGAGAATGTTGATTTCAAAGATATTATTGGCAAAAGTCAAGGCATACTGAAGATATTCGCTAAAATAAAGCAGGTTGCTGACACAGGAACCACGGTATTGATCCTGGGCGAAACAGGAGTGGGCAAGGAGTTGGTGGCCCGGGCGCTTCATAACCAAAGCTGCCGACGTAACCAGCCTTTCATCAAAGTCCTCTGCAATGCGCTACCTGAAACGCTGATCGCAAGCGAACTTTTCGGGCATGAAAAAGGTGCGTTTACGGGGTCAGCGCAACGACGGATTGGTCGTTTCGAACTGGCTGATCGTGGAACACTCTTTCTGGATGAAATCGGAGACCTGCCACAAGACGTTCAAACTGGTTTATTACATGTCCTACAGAGCAAAGAATTTGAACGGGTAGGTGGATCACAAACCATACGCTCCGATTTTCGCTTGATCACGGCAACAAATCGAAACATTGAGGAGGCAGTTAGGAATAAAAAATTCCGCTCTGATTTATATTATCGGTTGAACGTATTCCCTATCTATGTTCCAGCCCTTCGTGAGAGGAAGGAAGATATTCCCTTGCTTGCCTATCATTTTTTCAAAATCTTTTCTGCACGAATGGGCAAGTCTTTTGAAGGAATTTCCCAGAAAGAAATGAATAAGCTGACGCAGCATAGCTGGCCGGGAAATATCCGGGAATTGGAAGGCATCATCGAGCGGGGCGTTATTATGAGTAGCGGGCCGTACTTTCAGGTTCCGGAACTGGGTGCGGAGCAAAAAGAATCCCTGCAGGCTGGTGCTATTGCTACCTTGCAAGAGATGGAACGTTCCCATATTTTACACACCCTGGAAAAGACCGGATGGAAGGTGCGAGGTCCCGGAGGCGCGGCTGAAGTCCTGGACATGAATTACTCTACTTTAGCCTTACGAATGAGAAAGCTGGGTATTGTGCGGCCACCGGAGTACGCCCGAGGAAGAATAAGAGGGACTTAAGTTGAATAGGACGCCCTCCTGAGCAAATCATATTTTCACTGGGCCACCGCCGGGAGTCGTGCCTTTCGTCTGCGCAGCAGGCGTCAGGCATGGCCCGAAGGCAAGAGGGAGCCCCGGGGGCTGACGGGAAGCAGGAACGGCGCATGGCGCGGTGGCGTGACAGACATGCCACAAGAAAGTTCTTGATTCCTATGTTATATGCACGCCAATCGAGACCCCTTGACCTTACCCCGTAATATGTAATTAAGAATAATCAGTAAGCGATTAAGCCCATATGAATGTCCTGACCTCCTTCAATATGATCCTGTATTATACCCAATCCTAACTTAAAAAACGGACCACTTTTCGGGGGTCAGGTCAATGTCTTGTGATATGATTCGAATTGATTTACGGTAAGCGAGAATGTATAGGTAGCAGAAAAGCTTATCGGGAAGGTTAAGACCAAACCCTTCAAAGTGCGGGAACGGAATTACGAATATGCCAGGAAAACTCAAACCACCATCACCGAGATTGGCGAGCAAGTTAAACCTACAAAAAATAAACGGTCCTATGGCAACATCGCATAAAGATGTTGATCCTCGCATCTGTGGATTAATTGATGCAGTAAGGCGCGGATGGTATCAGCTAGAAAAAGGGGAACTATTTATCGGTTTTAAGGTAACGAAGGACGATATTGTTTTGGATGTGGGATGTGGCGAAGGGAACGCTATACTGTTTTGTGCAAAACAGGGCGCTCACATTGTCTTTTCGGATGTTGATGCTATAAAAATTAAGGTACTGACAGAAAAAGCCCATGAGACTAAGGCAAGAAAAGTCGAAAGTTTCGTTAGTGATACAACGCCGTTGCCACTGCCATGTGAATACGCGACTAAAATCTTGTCGATGGAAATGTTGGAGCACACATTAAACCCTGAAAAAATTTTGGCGGAACTCGTCAGAGTGGGTAAACCTGGCGCTCAGTATTTAATTACAGTGCCTGATTCTCGATCGGAAATGCTACAAAAGCCTCTTGCGAACCCTGTCTACTTTTTGGAGCCGAACCACATTCAGATTTTTGATCAGGAAAGCTTTGTCCGCTTAGTGGAAAATTCAGGATTAAAAGTAGAAAGATATGATACATGGGGTTTCTACTGGACTGTCTTTATGTCATTGTTTTGGATAGTTCATCAGCAGGAGAATTTTAACAGTTCCATATTGGATTCTATCAAGCCCCCCTATCACCCTGTTTTGCAGAGTTGGTCAAATACCTGGGCGGGATTGATGGAATTGAATGGCTCTGAAAAACTTTTAGAGTCCTTCGATAAATACTTACCAAAAACACAAGTAATCATTGCAAGGAAGTAGAAATCAGCTGGTGCGATTTTTCTAATCCGTATGTGAGAGTGATTAAATATTTGTGAAGCGCATTAGCGCTGTCAATCAAAAGGAAATGTCTGGAGGTACACAGCAATGTTCTTTGGGCTCAGGAAGACGTTGAGCTCTAAAAGAAATAGGGAGGTAATCACAAAATTACATGAACAACATAAATTTGGATCTTCGAAATCGTCAGGCCCTTTTTTCGTCACTTGAGGGTGAAGTGTTTGACCTGCTGATCATCGGAGCGGGCATAACCGGAACCGGCGTTGCCAGAGATGCGGCTTTGCGAGGGCTGCGCGTCGCCATGATCGACACGGGTGATATCGGAGCGGGAACCTCAAGCCGTTCATCAAAGCTGATTCATGGCGGGAGCCGGTATATGGCGCAGGGCGATCTGGTGGTCGTCCGCCAGGCCGCAAACGAAAGGAAGGTCCTGCGACGGATTGCACCACATCTTTCATTGACCAACTTCATGGTGATACCATCCAAATCCAAGGTCCAGCGGCAGGCTATTAAAGCGTTCATATGGTCTTATGAAAAATTGGGCAATGTGGAAAAAGCGGAGCGTCACGACGTATGGACGAGGAAACGTTTACATCAGGAAGAACCTCTGGTGCGGGCGACGGGCTTTGCCGGTGCGGTGGTTTTTCCGGAATACCTGACCGACGACGCCCGCCTCACCCTGGGCAATGCCCGAAGCGCTTTCGGTGCCGGCGCAGTGGTTGTTACTTATGCCGCCGCGCGGGGGATCATTCAAGAAGGGTCCCGTGTCGCGGGAGCTATCATTGAAAGCACCCTGCCGGGTGATGAGCGCATGGCGAGGGTGCGTGCCCGTATTGTGATCAATGCTGCCGGGCCCTGGGTGGATTCCATTCGCCTGATGGAAGACAAAAGCGCGGGGAAGAGGCTGCAACTCACCAAAGGTATACATGTTGTTATGTCCCGTGATCGTGTTCCCATTACCCGGACAATCATTATGTATGCGCCTGACGGCCGGGCTCTGTTCGTTGTGCCCCGGGGCAACTATGTCTATTTCGGAACGACGGATACCTTCTATCCAAAAACGGAATACTGGCCGGAGATTACACACGAAGATATTGATTACCTACTCAATACGGCCATGACCTATCTGGATGTTGCCCCCTTTACTGATGGCGACATCATTGCCCTTTGGTCAGGCTTGCGGCCTCTTCTAGGGGAAGAGGGAAAGAAGCCTTCCGAAATATCCCGGCGAGATGAGCTTATGGAAGGACCTGGCGGCCTCCTGTCCGTGGCTGGCGGCAAGCTTACCAGTTACCGGGCCATGGCCGAACAGATTGTTGATCGATGTGAAAAACTGCTGAACCGCGTACCCGTTCATTCGCTTACGGCCGAGGAACCGCTGCCGGGTGGCGACTTTTCTGATACGTTTGAAGCCCTGCGGTCCCGTATTGAGCTTTGTGGGCTTACGCCTCAAGATGCTGAGCGTGCCGCCTTCCTTTATGGCGGTGAAGCGCTGACCATTTTTGCCCAGGAAAAAGGACTTGCCGCGGAAGTGCGACATGCCGTTCTGGCGGAAGGTGCATTGACCCTCGAGGATTATTGGGTCAGGCGGAGTGCCCGCGCCCGGTTCGATGAGCAGGGCGGATTGGCTGACCTGGAGCCTATGGCAGATCTCATGGGAGCGCTTCTCGGGTGGACGGATGCAGAGAAGATGCGTCAGGTTCGGACATGCCGGGAGATCCGCGCGGATGAAATGCGCCATGTACAGACAAAATAAATATTAAGGAGAAAGCTCTTGGTCAGATCAATTGCTGAAAAGCTGCAAGAGGCGTTGGGACAGGGAAAGATTTTTACCGATGAATTTACTCTCAAAGACCGCCGGAGGGATTACTGGATGCTGAGCCAGCTAGACGACATGCAGGGACGCCGTCTGCCCAATCCCTTGTGCGTCGTTAGACCGGCGGAGACAGAGGATGTTGTTGCTGTTGTCAACCTGTGCCGAGAAAATGGCTCGCCGCTCGTGCCTTTTGGATTAGGGTCGGGTGTTTGTGGTGGTGTCAAGGTCACCCCGCAGACAGTTCTTCTGGATATGAGCGCCATGACCCGAACACGCCTTCTGGATATAGACAACCTGCTTGTCACCTTCGAGGCTGGCGTTCGCGGCATTGATGCGGAAGCAATCGTTGCAAAGAACGGCCTCACCATCGGCCATCATCCCCAATCCATTGAGCTCAGTACCGTCGGAGGTTGGGTTGCCACACGCGCGGCCGGCCAGTTTTCCACCGCATACGGCTGTATCGAGGACATGGTCCTGGGTTTGGAGGTGGTTTTGCCCAGTGGTGACGTCTTCAACACCCGGATGACTCCACGGGCATCGGCCGGCCCCGATCTGAAACAGATCTTCCTGGGCAGTGAAGGGACAATGGGCGTCATCACCGCCGTTACCCTTACCCTACGCTGGAAGCCTGAGAAAAGGGCCATGAGCGCCTATTATGCACCTAGGATGGAAGAGGGACTTGAATTGCAGCGCTTCATCATCCAGTCGGGATGGACACCGCCGGTGATGCGGCTGTATGACGCCAGTGAAGTTGGACGGAACTTTTCCGACTACAAGCAGGGAGACGATGTGTTGCTTTTGCTCATTCATGAGGGACCAGTCGCGCGGGTCGATGCCGAGGTGGCGGCGTGTTCCACTCTGGCGTCCAATCAGGGAGGCACTGCTGCCCCGGCGGCAGTGGTCGAACACTGGTATCGCGAGCGAAACCATGTTCCCAGTTTCGAAGATTTGATCAAGAAAGGCATTGTCGCCGATACAATTGAAATTGCCGCGACATGGGATCGTATCGGGCCAATTTATAAAAACGTGGTGCGATCGCTGCGAGAGGTCAAAGGCATTGTCGTGGCTTCCGCCCACAGTTCACACTGTTACCGGTCGGGTATCAACCTCTATTTTACCTTTGCCGCTATTCCGGAGAACCCGGAGACGATGGCCGACATCTACAAGGAATGCTGGCATCGGACCATGAAGGAAACGGTGGCCGGAGGAGGAGGCATTTCTCACCATCATGGTATTGGACGGGTTCGCCGTGACTGGTTGCCCGCCGAAATCGGCGAAACGGGGATGACGATGCTCAAGTCTATCAAGAAAGTTTTAGATCCAACAAACTTTATGAATCCAGAGGTACTTATTTATGGGTAGTGCGATATTGTCTATCGACGCAGGAACAACCAATGTTCGCTCTTTGATTATTGGAATTGACGGCACGGTTAAGGGACAGGCCATGATCTCGCAGACGCTCCACTATCCGGCTTCCGGCCTCGCGGAGATGGACCCGGAGGAATTGTGGATTGCTACTCAGCAGACGATTAAACAGGCACTCGGTCAAGCAGGCCTTTCGGTTCAAGATTTGGTGGCCGTGGGCATTACCGGTCAGAGAACGACGACCATTGTCTGGGACCGTAAAACCGGCCGGGCGATCGGACCTGGTCTTAGCTGGCAGGATATGCGGGGCAGCGAGCGGGCAGTCGAACTTCTTGCCCAGGGATTTTTTGTCAGTGCTATATGCGCCTCCACCAAGCTTGAGTCGGTCATTGATGCCATTCCGGATGGTCGTGGCCGGATGATGCGCGGTGAACTCGCCTGGGGCAACGTAGACAGTTTTCTCGCTTGGAAGCTGAGCGGTGGCAATGTTCATGCGACCGACTGCTCTCATGCTTGCACGACAGGATATTACGACACTTTTGCAGGGCAATGGGACATGAGACTGCTCGAATTCCAGGGGCTTAATCTATCGCTTTTTCCGGAAATCAGAGACACGTCCGACATAATCGGTCTTACCGACCGTAAAGTCCTTGGTGTTGAAATTCCCATCGGCGCCATCATTGGCGATCAGCAGAGTGCCGCCTATGCCCAGGGCTGTTTAAAGCCGGGCGAAGGCAAGGTGACATACGGCACCTCCGCTACCTGCAATGTCAATACGGGAAGTGATATCCTTCTGAACAGCCTTGATGCAGGAATATTTCCTCTCGTCCTATGGCGCAGAAACGGAGAAACTACATTCTGTCTGGAGGGAATGGTCATCACGGCGGGCGCCGTGTTTGGTTGGCTGCAGCGGGGACTGAAACTCATCAAGAACATGGCTGATGCCGCTGACATCGGCGCTAGTGTGCCAGACAGCCACGGCGTATTTTTTCTGCCGGCTCTCCAAGGTCTCGGCTCACCGCACGGTCAGGCAAAAAGCTTCGGCGTGATCTCCGGGCTGACGTTGGGCGTTACAGAAGCTCATATTGTCCGCGCGGCCATGGAAGGGGTGGCCTTCCGGGTTCGTGAAATGATTGACCGGGTCTATAAAGATTCGTCTCTTCCCCGACCGACTCATCTGCGGGTTGACGGCGGTGCAGCGTTCAATGACGTCTTGATGCAAATCCAGGCCAACATCCTGGGCTGTACGGTGGAACGCATGATGCCTCTTGAGGCAACCGGGTTCGGCGCGGCACTGCTTGCCGGAGAGGCCTGTGGTGTATGGCCAAAATGGAGTACGGGAAATCTTCGCCAAACAAGTCGGACCTTTGAACCTGAATGGTCACAGGAAATGCGAGACGAACGGTTTGAAGAATGGTGTGTCGCCTGCAGACATATCGACTAAGAAAAGCAAGTTGAACTGGAGAATCAGATGAAGTGCCGATGCGAATGGTGCAGCAGCGATCCGCTTTATGTCGCTTACCACGATAACGAATGGGGCGTTCCTGTTCACGATGATCGCCACCTATTCGAGATGCTGGTTCTTGAGGGCGCACAGGCAGGTCTAAGCTGGTTGACGATTCTCAGAAAGCGGGAGAACTACCGACGGGCGTTTCACGGTTTTGATCCACACAGGATTGCCTCTTATTCAAATGACGACATTCAGCGGTTACTATTGGACGCAGGCATTGTGCGTAATCGCCTCAAAATAGAATCGGCTATTAATAATGCCAAAAAGGCATTGGAAATCATGCAGGAAGTAGGATCGTTCAGTTCGTTCCTCTGGCGTTACGTGGAAAACATTCCCCGACAGAACTCATGGAGCAAAATGAGCGAACTGCCGGCACGAACTGAGCAGTCGGACTTGATGAGCAAAGACTTAAAGAAACACGGATTCAAATTCGTCGGCTCGACTATATGCTATGCCTTTATGCAGTCAGTCGGGATGGTTAATGATCACATTGTTGGCTGTTTCAGGTATGCTGAAGTGAAGGAAGGGGACGAGGTCATGAAGTCAAGTTTATACCCGGACATAAAATCGATTTGACAATATATTTTATTACACGTAATATAATTGCGTGTTAAATAAATAAATGTCATAAGCGAGCTGTGATGAAACTGGGGGCTTTTTTCCGCAACCATCCTGTTTTTACCGTCGAAGACTTTGCCGGTTTTCTGTCTTCCGATGGAACGCATAATCTGAGAACACAGGAATCTCTTCTTGCCTACCACGTGAAAGCAGGAAATATCGTCCGGGTCCGCCGCGGTCTCTATGCATCGTTGCCCCCGGGGGCGTCCGCGGAAACCTATCCGGTCGATCCATATCTTCTTGCCTCCAAAATGGCAAAGGACGCCGTACTGGCCTACCATACGGCCCTGGAGTTTCACGGCAAGGCCTATTCTGTGTATGAGCGCTTCACGTATCTCAGCAGCAAACCCATGTCCCTCGTCAACTTTCGCGCTCATCAGTTCAAAGGAGTCAGTTTACCCAAAGCCCTTATCCTAAAAAATGCGGCATCCTTCAACGTAATAAAAACGGATCGGTCGGGGATGGCAATATCTGTGACCGGTCTGGAGAGAACTTTTGTGGATGTTCTTAACCGGCCCGATCTGACGGGAAGTTGGGAAGAGATATGGCGCTCTCTGGAATCCGTTGAGTATTTCGATCTTGAAAAGGTTGCCTCATACGTTGATTTCCTCGGCAACGCCACCACGGCCGCGAAAGTCGGCTTCTTTCTCGAACAACACCGGGAATCCCTGATGGTCGATGAAACGCACTTGAAAACGTTTCGCGATCGGCGGCCGCGCCGACCGCATTATCTGGAGCGCAGCCGGCGGAAGGCGGGCCGATTTGTTGCCGCATGGAACCTTATCGTTCCCGAAGAGGTTTATGGAAGAACATGGGAGGAACCGAAGCCGTCAGACACTACCCGCTCCTTGAATGGAAAATAAACTCCAAGGCAAAAACCTTGTTTTTGCCACAAATAAGTGGTAGTATTTGTGGCAAATAAAGGGATAATCATTATGGGAAAGCATAAGCAATCCATTGATACACAGGTTCTTGCTCGCATTGAGGCACATGGTATGGGCTGGGTGTTTACACCCTCCGACTTCGCAGATTTGGGTAGCCGGACAGCTGTTGCAACCGCCCTAAAACGTTATAAGGCTTGCGGGAAAGTCCGCCAGCTTGGGCGCGGTATCTATGACGTCCCGCGTCGGCATGCCAAGCTAGGTTTACTATGGCCGTCACAGGAAGCCATCGTCACAGCGGTAAGAAATCGGGATTCGGTTCGCGTACAGCCCACGGGAGCTTATGCCGCCAATCTTCTGGGTTTGTCCGAGCAGGTGCCATCGAAAATCTTTTATTTAACAGATGGTCCCGCGCGCACGATCAAAATGGGCAATACAACAATTAATTTCAAGAGAACAACGCCACGCAACATGGCCACATCAGACCGGGTGAGCGGCCTGGTTATTCAGGCCCTGCGCTGGCTGGGTCCTAAAAACGTCAATAATAGCACGGTGAATGTCTTAAAAAAGAAATTTGATCAAGCGTCCAAAAAGCAAATACTGGATGACATACGTCACGCGCCTGCCTGGATTGCCGATACAATGAGACGCATCGCTCAATAAAGAGGATTTAATGGACACATTTGTTAAGCTTCCGGCAGACCAGCGTCGCGAGATATGCGAACAGGGATTTGTAAAATTAAATCTTTCTGCTGCCAGCATTGAAAAAGACTTTTGGGTGTGCTGGTCACTACGGGAGCTTTTTCACCTTCCTGTATGGGGCAAACAATTAACTTTCAAAGGCGGCACATCCCTTTCAAAAGGGTGGCGATTGATTTCCCGTTTTTCGGAAGATATTGATATCGTTATTCAACGTGATTTTCTGGGTTTTGGCGATGAAGGGCTCACGAATAAAAGACGGAAAAAATTGCTCAAGGAGTGCAGTAGGCGTATCCAGAAGGAACTGGCGCCGGCATTGGAAAAACACATGAAAGAGTCTTTACCTCCTGATGCTGCCTGGAAGCTGACACCGGCACCACTGGACGAAGACCCCGATCAGCAAACCATTCTATTTGAATATCCATCTGTATTTTCTAATGACCTTACCTATGTCAGGCCTCTTGTAAAAATTGAATTGGGTGCGCGTTCGGAAACAGAACCTGTAGAAATGCCCGTCATTCAACCCTACCTTGCCGAGGCGTTTCCCGATCTTTTTAAAAACAGCCGTTTCTCCATTCGTACGGTTGCCGCGCGCCGAACATTCTGGGAGAAAGCAATGTTGCTTCATGAAGAAACATTTCGTCCCGCGGACAAACCGCGCCGTGTAAGACTTTCCCGCCATTATTATGACCTTTGGTGTCTGATTCGGGCGGGAGTTGCACAACAGGCAATAGACGATACGGAATTGTTTGAACGAGTAGCCCGTCATCGGCAGATATTTTTCAAGCAAAGCTGGGTTGATTACAAAACACTTCAAAAAGGTAGTTTACGCATAGCACCCCGACCGCAACAGTTAAACGAATGGCGAAGAGATTATGATGCTATGCGCAAGGAAATGTTCTTTGAAGAACCGCCGACTTTTGATGAAATCATAAAGACTGTGCGACTGTTTGAAGATGAGATCAATCGTTCATAACAGAGAATGGAAGGAAGATCTTTTCAACAAGCTTGCGAAGCATCAGGAAGAGAAAGCGGAGCGAAGGCATGCGGCTGGCGAATCTAAATAAGGTGGAATGACAATCAGTCTTCAGACTGCCTTCGGACTTCAGCCTCAGGCATTTTCCCTTGCAATGTGTTTTCAAAGTTGTAAGATGACGAGTAATTTAAAAAGTCTAATCGTGTCTACTGGAATCAGGAAAATGAATGGCAAATAAAGAAGCTACAGCCAGGATCAAGATAAACAAGCTGCTCGAAGCGGCAGGCTGGCGTTTCTTTGCGGAAGGAAGCGCACCCGCCAATATCCAGCTCGAACCCAGTGTCACGCTGAAGAAGCAGGACATTGATGCCCTCGGTGATAACTTCGAGAAGACGAGCAAGGGCTTTATTGACTTTTTACTGCTGGACGCTAAAAGCTTTCCGCTCATCGTTCTTGAGGCTAAATCAGAGGATAAAAACCCTCTCGTCGGCAAGGAGCAGGCCCGTAAATATGCCAAGTCCCAGAACTGCCGCTTCGTGATTCTCTCTAATGGCAACCTGCACTACTTTTGGGATTTGGAGCGCGGCAACCCCTACCTTATTACGTCCTTTCCTACGCCGGATTCGGTGATCGGCTACCAGCAGGTTAAGCCCAACCCGCAGCGCCTCATCGAGGACCAAGTCGGCGATAACTATATCGTACTGACCCAGCGCCCGAACTACGAATCTGTAGCTGCATGGAAGAATGAAAATGAGCGCCCCGGCTACATCCAGATCAATAAACTACGTTTCTTGCGGCCCTATCAGTTGAAGGCCATTCACGCCTTGCAACGGGATGTCAAGGTGGGAAAAGACCGCTTCCTGTTCGAGATGGCCACCGGCACCGGCAAGACACTCACTGCCGCCGCTGTCATCAAGCTTTTCCTGCGTTCCGGCAATGCCCGGCGCGTGCTGTTTCTGGTGGATCGCCTGGAACTGGAGGATCAGGCCCGTAAAGCCTTCAAGGCGTTACTTTCTGCCGACTTTCAGACGGTGATCTACAAGGAAAACCGTGACGATTGGCGGCGGGCGGAAATCGTTGTCACCACAGTGCAGTCGCTACTCTTCAACAACAAATACCAGCGGCTTTTCTCGCCAACCGATTTTGATCTGGTCATTTCCGACGAAGCCCATCGCTCCATCGGCGGTAACGCCCGCGCTGTCTTCGATTACTTCATTGGCTACAAACTCGGCCTCACCGCCACGCCGCGTGACTATTTGAGGCGGTTTAACAAAACCAATCCTTCCACACGCGATCCACGCGAAGCCGAACGCCGCTTGCTTCTAGATACCTACCGCACCTTCGGTTGCGAGAACAGCCAGCCTACATATCGTTACTCGCTGCTCGACGGCGTAAAGGAAGGCTTCCTAATCAGCCCCACAGTGGTGGATGCCCGCACCGAGATCACCACCGAATTGCTCTCCGAAGAGGGCTTTATCGTCTCGTTTACCGATGATGCTGGCGAAGACCAACAGGAGGCATTCAAGCAGCGCGAGTTCGAGAAGCGCTTCTTTGCCGACGCCACCAACCAGCTTTTCTGCAAGACCTTTCTGGAAAACTCCCTGCGCGATCCTGTCAGCGGAGAAATCGGCAAATCGATCATCTTCGCTGTCAGCCAGAATCACGCGGCCAAGCTGGCGCAGGTCATGAACCAGATGGCCGACCGCATGTTTCCCGGCAAGTACCAGTCTGACTTTGCCGTGCAGGTTACCTCACAGATCCCCGACGCCCAGCAGTTCACCATCAACTTCAGCAACAATAACCTGCTCGGTTCGGCAAACTTCCTGCCTGCTTACAAAACCAGCAAGGCGCGTATCTGCGTCACCGTTGGCATGATGACCACAGGCTACGATTGCACGGACATCCTCAATCTCGGTCTGTTTCGTCCGATATTCTCGCCGACTGATTTCATCCAGATCAAAGGGCGCGGCACCCGCAAGCACAACTTTCTCGAACAACTTTTTGACGACAGTATCAAGGAAGGCGTAACACAGCCGCAGAAAAACGCCTTCAAGCTCTTCGACTTCTTTGCCAACTGCGAATACTTCGAGGAGGACTTCAACTACGACGAAGTGCTAAAACTCCCGCCGCCCAAACGGAAAGGCGGAGGTGGTGGCAATGGTGGGCCAGTAGAAGTCGGTGGCACTTATGAGCACATAGGCGCAGATATCCTCGCCACGATCAGGGAAGAGACCATCGGCTTAGAGGGGATGAAGATCGACCGCATGTTCTTCGAAAAATTTGAGGACACCGTGCGCGACAACGAAACCATCGCGAAAGCCATCGAGGCCGGGCAGTGGGATCGCGTTATCGATTATGTGAACCGCGAAGTCTTCGACAAGCCTGAAGAATATTACACCCTTGATAAATTGCGCAAGGCCGCTGCCGTGGATCGCCGTCTGACCCTGCGAGAAATTCTGGAGAAGATCTTTGGCCTCATCCCGCGCTTCAAGTCCAAGGACGAACTACTGGAAGAGGAGTTCGCCAAATTCGTTGCCGATACCAAACCCGAAGAGGCCAAGGCGATCCCTGCCATCAAAACATACTTCAAAGCCTACGTTACCAATGGCCAGGTGCGTAACATTATCGAGAGTAAGCAGTTCACCGATCTGGCAACTAACCCGGTCTTTTCCACCCGTGACTTCAAAGCAGTGCCTCAGAAATACCGCACGCTAATTCCTGAATACGTTAAGGACTATGTTTCCTTGAACCAGTTCGCTGCATAAAGGAGCAAAATGTTAGACACTGACACCAAACGTCGCATCGACACCGCCCGCGATATCCTCGTGGGTAAAGTGCCCGATCCCAAAAGCCAGGTCGAGCAGATCACCATTGCCCTCATCTACAAGTTTATGGATGACATGGATGCCGAGAGCGAAGAGCTTGGCGGCAAGCGCAAGTTTTTCGCAGACGAGTTTGCCCGCTACGGTTGGGCCAAACTCATGCGCGCAGGTCTGGGCGGACACGAGATACTGAACCTTTACGCCGAAGCCATTACCAAAATGCCGGAGAACCCCGGCATTCCACCGCTCTTCCGCGATATCTTCAAGAACGCCTATCTGCCTTACCGCGATCCGGAAACACTAAAGATGTTCCTGAAAGTCATTGATGAGTTCAACTACGATCACTCTGAGCGCCTCGGTGATGCCTTTGAGTATTTACTCTCCGTGCTTGGCTCCCAGGGCGATGCCGGACAGTTCCGCACCCCGCGCCACATCATTGATTTCATGGTCGAGGTGACTGATCCGAAGAAGACCGAAACCGTGCTTGATCCCGCTTGTGGCACAGCGGGATTTCTGATCTCGTCCTATAAGCACATCCTCAAGGCCAATTCTTCTCCCTCTCCCCTCGCGGGAGAGGGCAAGGGTGAGGGGGCAACGCAACGCAACGGCGACCTTCTAACCCCCGACGAAAAGGGTCGCCTCGCGCAAAACTTCAAGGGCTACGACATTTCGCCCGATATGGTGCGCCTAAGCTTGGTCAATCTATATCTGCACGGCTTTGCCGACCCGCACATCTATGAGTACGATACCCTTGCCAGTCAGGATCGCTGGAACGACTACGCCGATGTCATCCTCGCCAATCCGCCCTTCATGTCGCCCAAAGGGGGCATTATGCCCCACAAACGATTCTCGGTGCAATCCAAACGCAGCGAGGTGCTGTTCGTGGATTACATGGCCGAGCACCTCAAGGCCGGTGGCCGCGCTGGCATTATCGTCCCCGAAGGTATCATCTTTCAGAGCCAGACCGCCTACAAACAACTGCGTAAGATGTTGGTGGAAGAGTATCTTGTCGCTGTTGTTTCACTTCCGGCAGGAGTATTCCAGCCTTATTCCGGCGTTAAGACCTCGATTCTGATTCTCGACAAGGCGCTGGCAAAGAAGAGTGAAACCATCGCCTTTTTTAAAGTGGAGAATGACGGCTTCGGCCTCGGCGCTCAGCGCCGCGAGATTTTAAAGAACGACCTGCCGCAGACCAGCGCTGAGATCGGCGAATACCTGCGCCGCCTGCGGGCAGGGGAAGCGGTTGACGACTTTCAGCCCACGCTTGGTCTGATCGTGGAGAAGGAGAAGATCGCGGCGAATGGAGATTACAATCTTAGTGGGGAGAGGTATCGAGAAGGCAGTCGGGCAAGCTCCGATTTCCCACTGGTAGCATTGGGGGATATTTTCGAAATCACATCCAGCAAAAGGGTGTTCGAATCTGAATGGAAGTCGGAGGGGGTTCCGTTTTATCGCGCTCGAGAAATCGTAAAACTCGCCAAGGACAGGTTTGTTGAAAATGAACTCTTCATCTCCGACGAGATGTTTGAAAATTACGCCTCAAAGTATGGGGCACCTCAAGAAGGCGACATGATGGTGACAGGTGTAGGAACTCTTGGCATCTGTTATGTGGTCCAGCGCGGAGATCGCTTCTACTTCAAAGACGGCAACATCATCTGGTTGAAAAAGAAGACCGAAAACCTCACCGATTTTGTGAGGCTCTTATTCCAGACGGATTTTGTTAAGCGCCAGATCGAGCAGACTGCAGGAGCAACAGTCGGCACCTTCACAATAATCAACGCAAAGAAGACCAAAATACCCCTGCCGCCGCTGGAGGTGCAGAAGGAGATAGTGGCGGAGATCGAGGGCTACCAGAAAGTCATCAACGGCGCCCGCGCTGTCCTCGACAACTACCGCCCCCACATTCCCATCCATCCTGACTGGCCGATGGTGGACTTGGGCGAAGCCTGCATTGTGAATCCTCGTAAGTCCGAGGTGACTGATCTTGAGGGTGCAACAGTCGTGTCATTCGTCCCAATGTCCGATATTGGCGAACATGAGATGTTCTTTGAACCGAAAGAAACGAAGCGACTGGACGAGGTGACCACGAGCTACACCTACTTTAAAAATGGTGATGTTCTTCTGGCAAAGGTGACACCTTGTTTTGAGAATGGAAAAGCTGGAATTGCTCGTGGTCTTCATAATGGTATCGGTTTCGGCTCAAGTGAGTTCTATGTTCTTAGATCGAGGGACACTGTGCTCCCCGCTTGGGTATTCATGTGCGCAGCAACGCCAGCATTCCGATCGTGGGCAACACCGCAGATGACGGGAACTGGCGGATTGCAACGTGTTCCGCGAGCGGTCGTGGAGAGTTATAAAATCCCTCTCCCGCCCCTCGCCACACAGCAAGCTATCGTCGCCGAGATCGAAGCCGAGCAAGCGCTAGTCGCCGCAAACCGCGAATTGATCACCCGCTTTGAAAAGAAGATCCAGGCCACCCTCGCCCGCATCTGGGGGGAGCCATGATCACAAAAGTCAGACGATTAAAAAGCATCGGGAAATTTTATGACTTCTCGGAAAAGGCAAACGCCCTCGACTGGCATAAGAATACTTTTGTTTTTGCCCCGAACGCCTATGGCAAAACAACACTTGTAAATGTTCTCCGCTCGCTACGCGATAATGATCCAAAATTGATCCGTGCCCGAAAGACTTTAGGCGCTGCCGCCGAACCTGAAGCGATCATCGTGATTGACAGCACCAACCATGTTTTCACTGGAACAAGGTGGGAACGGCAATATCCAGCGATCCAGATTTTCGATGTGCCTTTCATTCATACAAACATCGTTACTCACGAAATCGGCCATGAGCACAAGAAGAATATCCATAAGATTATCATCGGCGTGGAAGGGGTCAAACTGGCCGAGGAACTGACAGCGCTAAAGACCAGTGAGAAGGCAAAGAATCAGGAGGTTACGGGGTTTGTTGAACAATTTAAGCGGGGTGGGTTCAAGTTGCTTCTGGATGCATTTCTAGCCATTCCTCCGTCAGATGAAGCCGTTGTTGATTCAAGGATTCAGAAACTGGAACAGGACATCAAGTCCAAAGGTTCCGAGACGGTTGTTCAAGGTCTCGGCTATCTTCGGCAGATGACCACACCAATATTTGATTTGTCCGCTGCGAGAATAGTTGCATCTAAGAAGCTCACCTCCGTCCACGAGGCTGCTGAGAAACAGGTGCGTGCACACATTGACCGCAATTTTAAAGACAAGACACAGGCTATGCAGTTCATCCGGCAGGGTATTGACGTCCTGCAGGCGGATTGCCCGTTATGCGGCCAAGACCTTAAGAACGCCACTGCTCTGTTGAATGCATACCGCGAGTTATTCGACGAAGCATTCCAAATCCACCAGCAAGGTATCGCCGCACAAGTTGAAGCCTTCGCAAAATGGAATCTCGACAACGATTTGACAGTGCTGGTTTCGCACCACAATGCGAATCTTGCAACGTTGAACAAGTGGGAACCCTATCTTAGTGCAGTCGTTTTGCCGGATGCCGCTGCTGTAGTTGAAAAGTACCGAGTCAGACTTGTCGAGTTGAAGGGAAGGGTTCAGTCCGAACTCGAAAAGAAACAGAAAGACCCTAATGCAGATGCCGACCTCTCACAATTCGATGCTTTTACCGCCAGACTTGCGGAGATGAAGACTGCGATTGAAGCATACAACACGGCAGTTACCGTCTTTACCGATAAAGCGAAGCACTACGTCGCCAATTTGCCCAAATCGGACGTTGCTTCTATCCGGGAAGCGTTGGCGAAGGAACAAAATATCAAGACCCGGTTCGCACCGGAATGGAAGAAGTGGGCAGCAGATTACCCGGTAGCCAAGAAGGGAGCCAACGATCTACTCAACCAGAAGAATGCGAAACAGAAGGAACTTGAGACTTACAGCAAGACCATTTTCGATACTTACCAGATGCGGATCAATAAATTACTGGAGACATTAGGAACCGACTTTACCATTACAGGTTTGACCGGGAAGACAGATGAACGGGCAAATGAAAGTTACAGTGATTTCGGTTTCCTCATTCTGGAACATCCTGTCCCACTGTCGGCGCGTCAGGATGATGTGCCTTGTTTCAGAAACACGCTCAGCGAAGGCGACAAGAGCACTCTCGCCTTTGCATTTTTTATCGCAGCGCTGGAGAAGACCCCGGAACTCGACAAGCAAATCGTTCTTTTCGACGACCCGCTTTCCAGTCTCGACGAAACCCGGCGCGAGGCAACGGCCCGCTTGCTATTGGCCTTGTCACCTACCGTAAATCAACTCAATGTGTTTACCCACAAGCGAGATTTTCTGTACATGCTTTGCGACAAGATGCCAGAGAACAAAGTCTTACATATCCGCTCGGATACGAAGAACGGCAGCCGACTTGAGGTATTCAATGTGGAGGAAGAACGTAAGAGCGATCATGCCCGTATGATTGAGGAAATGGAGCGCTATATTAACGAAGATTTCGGACCAACCGCCGACGTCATGCAGGGCAATCTCCGAAAGCTCTTTGAAACCGTTCTCAAAACAAAGTATTACCGAACCCTTGCTGTGGACATCAAGTCCAATCGTGGCTTCGGAACCCTCTTGACTACCCTTTTTAACGCAGGGCTGCTTGATGAAGCATTGAAACCGCAATTGTTTGACCTTTGCTCCGTGGCAAATGGTTCACATCACGGTGAAATCGTTGATGCAACTCCAAAAAAGCTCAGGAGGGATGAACTTATCCCTTTGATCCGCGAAGCACTTAATCTTGTTAATAAGGTCTGAGGAAAAGGGACATATGGAAGAAGCCGCCGAGCTGGGCAACTACCTGCCGCTCTCCTACAAAACCCGCAGCGAGCAGGACTACATCGCTTTCCTGTGGGACGCCTTCGACACTAACTACACCTACGGTAAGTACCAGTTCGCCTTCCTCGCTTATCACATGCTCACGATGAGTTTCGTCTACTTCAACATCTGGCAAATTAGACAGGTATGGCCGGAAGACTTTGGGAAAGGCCTCATCGGCTTCGGCAAGGACATTGAGAAGAACCTGTTGGAAGCAACTTCACCCTTTGTCTTCAGTGCCGTGAAAGAGCGCAGCATCCTTCGCTTCCTCAAACTAATCGGCTGTGATAACGGCAAAATTGGCACCTATGCAAAACTCGTGGACGACCGCAACGACACCGCCCACCCTAATGGCAACATCTTCTTCAGCACGCAAGACGCACTCGATGCCAAAATCAATGAGATCATGCGCGTGGTGGACGAAATTCAGACGCACTCGAAACCTGTGATAGAACAAGCATACCGTGAGTTTCTGTTTCAAAGCCATGACCCCGAGGAGCGTGAATATCCTGACGCCGCCGACCAGCTTCGCGAGTTGCTGGTTCACAAAAATTATCTATCTCAAAAAGACATCGAAGTCTGCCTCGCTTACGATCTTGCCGACATCGCGGATCGGCCAGAGATCGACAGCATCCGCACGTTACACGAGACGCTGAAATCAGAATATGGATCAGACAATGATTAATCTCAAAATAATTAAGGATGGTTCTATTCAGACAAAGCCCGTAAGCTTGATCCTATTGTCATGGCAGGAGTTGCCCATTATGAATTTGTCCGCATCCATCTATTTGTTGACGGCAACGGCAGGACTGCGCGCGTCATCGCTGCGTTGATTTTGCGAACTCGCGGCTTTGATACCAAGCAGTTTTTCTGCCTTGATGACTATTACGATGTGGATCGAAGCGAGTATTACAAGGCCTTAAGAACCGTCAATCCCCAGAAGCGCGACATGACTCACTGGCTTGAATATTTTGTGGAAGGCGTGGCTGTAAGCATTGACGCTGTTCGTGAACGCGTTGTTCGTTTGAGCACGGAGCGCATCAGGACGAAAAAGAAAGGCCAGATCGCCCTCACGGAAAGACAAATGCGGATTGTGGAATACATCAATAAGCACGGCAAAATGAATATCGGCGACGTGGCAACAATGTTTAAAACAAGCAGGCAGGCGGCGCTCAAGGAAATCGGCAAGCTGGTTTTGCTGGAAATTGTCAAACGGGAAGGCCAGGCCAGAGCCAGCTATTATGTGATGCGCTAACCGGTTGTCGATTTGGTTGTCGTTGGGTTGTCGATTTGGTGATCCAGGCGATTTATCGTAAATACGAATGTCAATGGTGACAATGAATATAGGAAAGAAAGATAAGAGATTGAGCGTACAAACCATCAGGCAGGCAGACAGCGATTACCCGGCGGTTTTGCAAAACCGTCTTGGCGCGAATGCGCCCGCCCGGCTGTATGCGTTGGGTGAAACTGCTATTTTACGTCGGCGTCTGCTGGGCCTGATTTGCTCGATTCAGTGTCCCGGCAGTATTGTGCTCAAAACATTCGACACCATCCGCGCCTTGCGAGATGCGGGCGTGGCGGCAGTGGGCGGTTTTCTCTCGCCAATGGAGCAGGATTGCCTGGATATTTTGTTGCGCGGCAAGCAGCCGATCATTCTCTGCCCGGCAAGAGGGCTGGAAGGCCTGCGCCTCGGCGAAAAGGTAAGGCAGGCGGTTGATGAAGGACGTTTACTGGTTCTTTCCACATTTGCCGACGATGTCCGGCATACAACAGCCGCGCAGGCAGTCAGACGGAACAATCTGGTTGCCGCCCTTGCCGATGCGCTTCTGGTGCCTTACGCCGCCCCCAATGGCAAGAGCTGGACAACCGTCCATGCCGCGCTGAAAAGGAACCAGCCGGTGTTTACATTCGATGTGGAAGATAACGCCGCTCTTCTCAAAGCAGGCGCACACCCTTTTGAGCTTTTATCGGTTCAACACTTAAGTCATAGAGAGGAATTATCATGACAACATTTGATTCAACCAAATCTGCACTTAGCAAGCTACTGGAACATGTTTCCGAAGGAAAAATTCTTTCGCTGGTTCAAACTTGCTGTTTGAACCAGAATGTTTCATTTTCCTGCGTAAAACACTGATTCAATCATCATGATTGAATCAGCAATGAAAACTGTCTCCACCTACAACTGCTTAAAAATGCAACTATAAAAAAAACAATGAATACTGTCTGCAATAGTGAGTCTGTTGCTAACTATCCCCGGTCCAGCTCCTTCCTCACTGTTATGCCGAGCCGTTCCAGAAGATAAGGTTTTAATATGAATTCTCTTCTATTTATCGTCTTTTTGTTCCTCTTCTCCATAAGTACAGATCCGATTACGACCCGTTTCTTTAGCGCGATAAAGAGCCGTGTCAGCTGCCTTTAAAATCTCTTTAATCGTTGAACCATGAGTCGGATAAACTGCCACACCCAATGAAATCTCGACAATACCCATAGGCTGTCGGCTCTGCTGCTGTTGCGATTCTCTAAACATTTTCTTCACAAATTCGGCGCGATTGCGGGTGGCTTCTAAATCTGCATCCGGCAGGATAACTGTAAATTCTTCACCGCCAAAACGACAAACCACGTCACTGCTGCGAACATTTTGCTGAAGAAATGATGCCAGGTTGCAAAGTATCTTGTCGCCCATCTCATGCCCATATGTATCATTGTAACGTTTGAAATGGTCAATATCAATCATAATAATACCTAAAGCTGATTTGTTGCGGACGGCGCGGAGTATTTCTCGTTCAAGAGTCTCCTCCATATAGCGACGATTAAATAAACTTGTCAAAGGATCGCGTATTGAAAGCTGTTGCAGCGTTTTTCGCAATTTCAGATTGGCAAGCGCCAGTCCTATTTGCGCAGCTATAGTTATCGCCAGTTGTTTCTTGTCCTCTAATCTACTATGATTATCATCAGCCGAACCGAATATCATTTGAATCATACCCAATTCTTCATTTTGCGCCATCATGGGTATACATAATGAAATCCCCTGTAAATCATTATTATGCTGGCATTTCATAACCAAAGGATCATCAGCAGCCAAATATGGTTGTCCGCGCCGAAGCGCCCAGCAATCGTGCGGCTCAAAAAACTTTTCCTGCGGCGGCTTTGCGCCCCATTCTGTTTGTATTTCCAGCAAATTCCGCGATGGTGTCATGATATATATGGCTCCGGAATCTTTGGGAAATAACTGGGAAAGAAACAAGGTAATAACCTTATGTGCTTCCTCGTCAGTGAAAGAAGCCTGGAGCAATTCGCTCATCCTGCGTAAAATATGAAGTTCAGTAAAACGCCCCTTTAATTCGTGATTCATTTGGTTAATGGCAGCAGCCAGTTTACCAACTTCATCATTTGATCTTATAGCTATTTCCCGGCTAAAATCCCCTTCTGCGATGGACTGAGCTATGGCCGCCATTTCGTTAATTGGTTTAACTATGCGTCTGATTATCCAAATCCCTACTAAAATTGCGAGTAAAGATATAACAACAAAAGCAATTCCAACAATCTGGTAATTCTCATATAAAATAGAATTAAGCCCGTTCATCGGAATAGCCACCCGGATGATAGTATTCAACGGCTTTACATCGTCAAGCGGCATTGCTACATATAGCATGTCGCGTTTGAGAGTTAGGCTATAGCGAATACTTTTGCCAATGCCGCTGGAACGGGCGTCAATTATTTCCGTGCGGCTGTTATGATTTTCCATTACCGAAGGATCTTCTTCCGAATCTGCCATTACTTTTCCATCACGATTAACAATCGTTATCCTAAGATTTACCTTTTTGCCTATTTCCTGAATTCGTGATTGAATTGTTGACAAATCAGTTGACGATAGCGTTAACGGATTTCTAAGTAACTGGACACTGGTCTCAGTTTGTTTAAAAGTTTCCCGAAAATATGAATCACTGAAATATTTTTTGCTGACAAAATAAAGAATGCTAGAAATTACAATGATTATGAGCGCAAAAACTGCCAATATTTTAAAAGACAGGCTGTTACTTATTTTTGATATTTGCATTTAGACGACATCCTCAACAAATCGTTTCCTTCACCTACCTATACGTAACATAATCATAATTCCCTATTTATATTGTTACGTTACATGGTCTTTTCAATATCCGTAATTTCTAAATTCGTCAAGTTTATTTTTTTTGCCAGTTCTGTACAAGGAGTTATCCATAGCTGCAACCCGCGGCTTTTCAGTGGAGCAAGGCGGGGGGCGGCTGTGGGTAACTCCGCTCAACCCGATCCGCTGTTTAGGTTGCAAGCCGTTCTTTGCATGATCACCTCCATAGCTTTGTAGTAATCCCTCTGCACTTTGATGTTGGATACCCGACAATACCGTTGCGTCGTCCTGATAGAGTTATGCCCCAAAAGATCCTGGATCGTAGAGAGATCCG
>JAUYFM010000042.1 GCA_030690945.1 Smithellaceae bacterium
TTTGGCGCCATCAGTCCCGGTTGGTCTCTTTTCGCCAAAGAGGGATACAAGGAGCAGATGCGGACCTTTCATGCAGGCTACATGGCCAGCACCCGCCATCTGTCTAAAGTTATGGGAATGATAGCAAAACTGGATATGGAACTAATCCTTCCTCAACATGGGTCCATTATACCGAAGGAAATGATCCCGCAGTGCGTTGATTTTCTGAAAAGGCTGCCCTGCGGCATCGACGCCCAGGTAACGGAAGAAGAGTTGTACGACTGGATCACCGTTGGGAAAGCTGATGAGAAAAAACATATCCTCATTGTTGAGGACGACGAAAAAAACATGAAGTTGTTGCGTGATATTCTTCAAGTATCGGGGTACGTCACCATCGAGGCCGACGACGGGAGGAAGGCCGTCGAGCTGGCAAGGCAGGAAAGACCGGATCTGATTCTGATGGACATTCAGTTGCCGATCCTGGATGGTCTGGAAGCGACGAAACTCATCAGGGCAGATCCTGCGACGCAGCACATACCGATCTTTGCGCTGACCGCCTTTGCCATGGGCGGCGACCGGGAAAGATTCATTCAGGCCGGCTGCGACGACTATATATCGAAACCCTATAACATAAGTGAACTGTTGGAAAAAGTGAAGAAAATACTGGGGGGATAAGATGGAAAAGAAAGATATGATAGGAAAAGTCTTAATCGCCGCCGTGGGACTTGGGGTTTTTATCTTCCTGCTTGTTTCCAGTTTCTACAACTACCTCCTGTTCCACGGTTTTGTTGAATTATCCAGTGTTGCTATCGCCTTCACGATCTTTGCACTCACTTGGAATGCCAGAAAATACATCAAAAGCGAATACCTGTTGCTTATCGGCATTGGCTATCTGTTCATCGGCGTCCTGGATATCTTCCATACACTGGGTTATCAGGGCATGGGCGTCTTCAAAGACTATGATTTCTACGCGAACCAGTTGTGGATCGCCGCCCGTTACGTCGAGAGTCTTACTTTTCTTCTCGCCTTCAGTCTCTTCTTTCATAAAAAGGAAAAAGTCAGATCTCTTTGGATCTTCTTAGCTTATTTCCTCGTGACTGTCCTTCTGCTGATTTCCATATTTTTCTGGAAGGTTTTCCCGGTCTGCTTCATCGCCGGGGAGGGCCAGACGACGTTTAAAATCTTCAGTGAATACATCATTTCGCTGCTTTTTATCCTTACTTTGATATTCATCTCGCGGCAGCGGGAGCAGATAGACAATATCCTTTTTCCCCTGCTCTTTTGGTCCGTCATCTTGAAGATTATTGCAGAAACATTTTTCACCTTCTATGTCAGCAATTATGGCTTATCCAACCTGGTGGGGCATTTCGCTAAAATTGCCTCTTACTATCTTATTTACCGTGCCCTGGTAGTTACAGTGATTAAAAACCCCTACGAGACGATCTTCCGACAACTGACCGAGAACCGGAGAGCCTTGGAAGTTGCCAAGGCGGCCGCCGAAAAAGCCAATCAGACCAAGTCGGACTTCCTGGCAAGCATGTCTCATGAGCTCAGAACCCCACTCAACGCGATCATAGGCTTTTCTCAAGTCCTCCAAGACAGATACTTCGGCGAACTGAATAAAAAACAGGAAAGTTATGTATCGGACATTCTTGACAGTGGAAGGTATCTCCTTAACCTGATCAATGACATTCTTGATCTCTCCAAGGTTGAAGCCGGCAAGATGGAGCTCCAGCCGTCAAAAGTTCAGATAAAGGACCTTCTTGAAGGCAGCCTTATCATGATCAAAGAGAAGGTGCTGGTGCATAATATAAGGCTAACCGTTGATGTATCAAAGGAAATCGAGAAACTCGTGATTACGGCAGACGAGCAGAAACTCAAACAGATTATTTTTAACCTCCTGGCGAATGCGGCGAAGTTCACGCCGGACGGGGGGAGCATTACCGTGCAGGCGCGGAAAATTGATGATTTCGGATTTCGGGTTTCGGAATTAGAAAGGACCCAAACAGAAGGCTTAAATCAATCCGCAATCGAAATCAGCGTAGGAGATACAGGTATCGGCATTCCCCGCAAAGAGCAGGAAAGTATCTTTGAGGCCTTCCACCAGGTTAAAGGTGGCATGCAGGATAAAACGCCCGGCACTGGGTTGGGATTGCCCATTACAAAGGGTTTCGTAGAGTTGCACGGCGGCCGCATCTGGGTGGAGAGCGAGGGGGAAGGAAAAGGCAGCAGGTTTGTGTTCGTTATACCTCTCGTTGAATAGCGAGACACAACAGGAATTGAAAGCGCTAAGTCTGCCAATAACCATCTTTGAATTGGAGTAACCATGAACCCTAAAATTCTTGTAGTCGACGATGAAGAACGGAATCGCCGGTTGATGGAAGCATTGCTGGTTCCTTTAGGTTATGATGTTGTTCTTGCCATCAATGGTGAAGAGGCGTTCCGGAAAGTTCATGAAACGCCCCCGGATGTCATCCTCCTTGATGTCATGATGCCTGGAATAAGCGGCTTTGACGTCGCCAGAAAGCTGAAAGAAAATGAGGGAACCAGGATCATACCGATTGTCATGGTTACGGCGCTGCAAGATGTTGAAACCCGGATCAGGGCTCTTGAGGCCGGGGCTGACGATTTTTTGAGCAAGCCCGTGGACAAGACCGAATTGCAGGCAAGGGTTCATTCTCTGGTGCAGGTGAAGGCGTATAACGACCACATGCAGGATTATCAGAAAGAACTGGAAGCGGAAGTTGCGAAAAGGACGGAAGAATTACGGCAAGCCTTCGAAACAATCAAAATAGCATCTCTGGATACCATCTATCGCCTGTCCCGCGCCTCAGAGTATAAAGACGAAGACACGGGCGCCCATATCAAGAGGATGAGCAACTATTCGGCCGCCGTTTCCCGTCAAATGGGACTAAGCAAAGATACCGTGGAAAGAATACTCTACGCATCCCCCATGCACGATGTAGGGAAAATCGGCATTCCCGACAAGATTCTCCTGAAACCGGGGAAACTCGACCCTGATGAATGGGAAATCATGAAACAACACGCCGTCATTGGGGGGAAAATCTTGAGTGGCTCCGATTCGGGATTTATCAAATTGGCAGAAGTTATCGCTCTTACCCACCATGAAAAATGGGATGGCAGCGGCTATCCCAATGGTCTCCGGGGGACAGCCATTCCTCTGGCGGGACGTATCGCGGCCATTGCCGACGTGTTTGATGCCCTGACCTCCAAGCGACCTTACAAAGAAGCATTTTCACTTGATAAATCTTTCGCGATCATCCGGGAAGGCAGAGGCAACCATTTCGACCCGGAGGTCGTGGAGGCCTTTTTCGCCGTTGAAAAAGAAATCCTCTCGATAAGGGAAACCTTCAAGGATCAGGAGCCAAGTCTGTTCGTGCAGATGCGTGGGCTCCAGCCGGACTTGCAGGGGTAAATGCAAGTCAGGTTTCATCAGTTGGTGCAATTATGTTGCAGGGTAAATCACCTGATAGAAAATGGCTTCCACAAATAAGAGCAAAGTCTTGGCGCCGTCATTGCAATCCAGACCTTCGACGACTTCCTTGGATTTAATACTAATTGCCATATCTCAATCACGAATGGTTGTTTCTGCAACAACGTAAAAGTCCATTATTGCCGGTAATCTTCAGTCCAAAATCCCATGGCTGATCTGAGGACTTCTGTGTGTAGACAGCGATTCCTGCAAGCTGGGCGATCTTGGAAAATCTTAATGCGGTT
>JAUYFM010000003.1 GCA_030690945.1 Smithellaceae bacterium
ACTCCGCCAACGGCAGCATATTCGCTCCCATGAAATCCGGACAGCCCCAGTGGATATTCGCCCACGAAGCCATGATTTCGACTCTGCCTGTGTCTCTTTGTCTACAATCAGGGGGCGTTGATATGTTTCCTTAAAAATTTCTTGCGAAAGGCCAAAGCCCATTACCCCTGCCAAACCCTTTAATCAGATGTTATGCAAAGGTCTCAATTCCTGGTTCCCGGTTAAAAGAGAAAAACCAGAAACAACAAACCAGAGACCAAATCATTATAGTAATCGGGCAGAAGGGGGTGTTATGCAATAAAGGTCTTGCTGATTAGGAAGAAATGTCATCCCACAGTTTCTGCAAATCATACCGCAGCCATTTCCGGCAGGGCAATCATAAACCGATAATAAAAGATCCGGTTTATAATTGTCGAAAAGCTTAATTACCGGTTCTCAACAGGAGATTTGTAAGGCAGCGCCTCCATTTTCAGCAAACCTGTCAAGGCTTCAAACTCCGGGTCTTTGTGGATAAGAATTGCGTCCTTACGGATTGCAAACGCAGCAATGATTGCGTCGGCAAATGAAACATGATGCCGAGCTTTCAACCTTGCTGCGGTTAACACGGTCGCTTCATCCATGTCATACAGAATGTTCACCTTCAGCTGTTTTATCAAGGCAAAGCGCCTGTCCGCTTCTGACTGCCCTTCTTCCTGAAGTGTGATGTAATACATCTCCAGCAATATCGGCCAAGGCACGATTGTTTCTTTTTGTTTCAAAGCCTGCTCGACACGATCCGCGCCCTCTTCGTCCTCAATGAAAGAAAGCAATGCTGATGTATCAAGAAGATAGACGATTGAGACCGTCTTGTCCAATGAAGGCGGTTTCCCGGTTTCAGGGACGTGTTTCACGATTGCGATCCTTTCGACGTTCCAATAATAACCGTTCAGTCAGTTTTTTTCCTCTTCCCCGGCCCCGTAATGATTGCAGCGGGTCATCCGTTACAGGAACGACTCTTATTGTTTCTCCATCATCCAGCCAAACCAGGTGAGCGCCATTTGCTATCTGGTAACGCTTCCGAATGGCCGCTGGAATGACAGTTTGTCCTCTTTTTGTTACTGCTGTTTGCATAATTCACCTCCCTGTTTTGTATTTTACAAGGCAATTTCAGCAAACGCAAGTTGTAAATTGGAGAGCGAATTGCCTCTAATAAAATGTTACCCAAAGAGTGATTAAAAAGGTATCGTTGACTCATAATTCGGTGTTACCAAACACCGACTTCAAAAGGAGGTTTGGAAATGAGTCCACGGTCCAAAAGAGAGGACACTAATTATTTATCTCATTCCTGCAATGAGACCTTTGCAGAACATTCACTTTTGCTCAAGTTCGAGGAAGGCGATAATAAAGACTTAGGTTTTTGGTTTATAGTTCCTGGTTCCCGGTTAAAAGAGAAAAACCAGAAACAACAAACCAGAGATCAGAGACCAAATCATTATAGTAATCGGGCAGAAGGGGATGTTATGCAAAGGTCTCACGGCATCCTGTAAACCATTGAGTTAATGTTCATGCCTGCTCCTACGGAAGCAAATACGACTATGTCTCCTGAATGGAGTTTATGGTTATCCAGTTTTCCTCTCTGCAAAAGGTCAAACATCGTCGGCAGAGTCGCAACCGAACTGTTGCCAAGCCATGAAATCGTCATCGGCATTATGTCGCGGGGAATATTTTTTATATGATATGATTTCAGCAATCTTTCCAATATCGCTTGATCCATTTTCTGATTTGCCTGATGCACCAGAACTTTCTTTACATCGGCCAACGTAAATCCAGCCTTATCAAGACTCTGTTTAACTACTAAGGGAACGGTCCTGACCGCATATTTATATATTTCGTGACCATTCATTTTAATAAACAGTTCATCGCCTGTATAATCGGGGTTGTATGACCTGCCTGTCTTCAACAGATATGCATTATCAATTGTATCGGATCTTGTTACGTGTGACAATATGCCGGCATTCCGGTTTGTTGCTTCCACCAGGGTCGCTCCGGCGCCGTCGGCAAATATCATGCAGTCAACATCATGAGGGTCCGTAGCCCTCGACAGTACCTCAGCCCCGATAACAAGGATTTTCTTTGCATCACCTGACTTTATATAATAATCGGCCAGAATCATCCCGTGCAGCCAGCCAGGGCAGCCGAAGGGGATATCAAAGGCAACGGTATAGGGGTTTTTAATTTTCAGCTTGTGTTTCACCCTGGCAGCTATAGTGGGCATCATATCGGATCTGTTGATATCCGCTCTAACATCACCAAAATTCTGAGCGACAATTATGTAATCAAGGTTTTCCCTGTCCGTATTTTCCAGCGCTCTGTCGGCGGCCATGAATGCGATATCGGAGGTATTCAGATTATCTGTTACATATCGCCTCTCATTTATACATGTTATCTCTTCAAGCTTGTTAATGATATCGATATTTGCTTTTTTGATTTTTATCCCGTCGGATCTGTAAAATTCATGCCCGAGAAAATGCCTGTTCGGTATCTTTGCTGTCGGTATATAACTACCCGTTCCGGTTATAATCGAATTCGGCATAATGAAATCTGCATACCTCCCTTGAACTTAAATTTAAAAGTTCTTCTCCCAGTCAGCAGTTCACTTGAACCCCTGCCGAAGGTCCGCCGCGGCGGAAAATCCTTGACTCCTTGAACCCTTATTATCGTTACCGGTTTTTAAAGTATTCGTCCGGTGAATTTTTGAGCTTATCAAGCTGTTTTTCAATTTCTCCTATCCGGGCATTTTTAAGGTTCTGGCTGTACGCGCGGCTAGTCGGCCGTTTTTTTAAATCATCGATCTTTTCCTGGAGCTGCTTTCGCTCAGCCTCGATGCGCTCCTTCTTACGGGCGTCCTCACCGCGTTTTTCTTCAGAGACACGGTCTGCTCCGGCTTGTATGCGCTCCTGCTCGGTTAGCTGTTTTTCCTGCCTGATGTTTTCGATCATTTGATCGTATTCCGGACGGCTGTCTCCTGCAGGCGCCCCGAATTCAGACTGGTCAGGGGAAATTCTGATTGTATCATAATGTTTCACATCATCAGGCTGCCGGTCGCTGAAACGCTTTACACCATTTTTATCGGTCCATGTGTATATGTTATCGTCTGCAAGGCACGGGCAAACCCAGAACATGACAACAAATACATATATGGTTGCTCTTTTCATAATGGAACCTCAATCAAGTTTGACAGCTTTGCAATAAGTCATTTTGCAATTCATATAATATTCAGATTGTGTGTTCAAGATATAATAAGTGGTTCCTCGTTATTTCGTTTGAGCGCCTCCAGGTGCCCTTGGATGCAATTCGACAAACTCGGCGCTACAACAAAAACTTATCTGACTGGATTAACAGGATTAACAGGATGATTTGATAGGGGTAGGAACGATACATTGGTTTGCATCGCCCCTCCCTCCGAACCGGACTGGCGGATTTCCCGCATCCGGCTCTCCAGTCGGTGGTTTTACCTCGTTGAGGACTGGAGTAATTTCATATGGGCGTCCACAAGACTGAAAAGCCCATGTTCTCGAAAGAATTTATTCGGCCAGCGTAAATGATCCATATTGCCACTGATACCTTTGGAACCCTTGCTGCGTTTCCGCAGGATGCTGCGCAGGCGACGCCTGATCCATCCATCAAGTGCCGGAAACGTCCACTTATGGCTGTGTTTGAAATACTCAAACCATCCCTTAAGCGTGCGATTCACGTTCACCGCAATGGCGGACAGACTTGTGCCGTTGCTGCGCCCGGTATGGGCTCGAATGGCGTCTTTGAGCTTCCGCAGACTCTTCTTGCGGGGCCACCGTGTGCCTCGCTCGAAGTGGTATCCAAGGAAGTCAAATCCCTGACCCGGAAGGGTGGCGTCTATCACGCGGGTCTTCTCAGGATGCAAGACCAGCCCCCTTTCCGCAATCAGTTGTTGCACCTGGTGCAGGGCATTGCTTGCTTCCGATTCGTCACGACACATAATGACAAAATCATCGGCATATCGGATCATTTGAAAACCTGCCGCATCCATCGCCTCATCAACGGGATGAAGGTAGAGGTTGGCCAACAGGGGACTGATAACGGCGCCTTGGGGTGTTCCTGCTTCGGGCGTCCACCGGGAAAGCCCCTCCATGATGTCCTGACCGAGAAATCGTTCGATCAGCTCAAGCAGGCGGCCATCGGCAATATACCGGCGAACTTCCTGCATCAGTTTATCATGGGGAATGCTGTCAAAGTACGCCTTCAGATCGGCATCCACTACACAGGTATAGCCGGCCTTCAGGAACCGATCCACTTCCCGCAAGGCATCCTTGCTTCCTCTGTTTGGCCTGAAACCGTAGCTATGAGTGTTGAACTTCCTCTCGAAGATAGGCTCTATTGCCAGCCTTATCGCCGCCTGGACTACCCGATCCCGCACGGCAGGGATACCCAGGGGCCGCTTCTCTCTACTGCCAAGCTTGTCTATATAGACCCGCTTGATCGGTCGCGGTCGGTATGTTCCTGTGCGGAGTTCTTCTTCCAGTTTGGCGATGTTTTCCTCAAGCTTCTGCTCAAACCTCTCCACGCTTTCATGATCCGTCCCGGCACTCCCGCTGTTCCTTCTGACCGCCTTCCAGGCGGCGTGAAGGGTCGTTGGCCGGTACACCTTATCAATCAGGCTGAACCAAACTTCTCCTTTCACCCCCTTTTCGAGGGCCTCCAGCATGCGCTCCGTCCATATGGAACGTTCCACCCAGTCATAATGCCGGGCTTCTCCCGCTTGTTTAGTCCCGCTGGTGCGGGACACTGCCACGGGTACTGTTTCGCTCTGTATCAACATCGCTCATCCATCTCCCTACGTCCCTTCGCTCCACGGCCATTACGCCGCTTCTCCGCTAATATGGACGCTCTGACTCCTGACCGGCGGGCTCTTCGTACCCTTATCAGGGGCAATGAACTCCCGTCTTGCTCCGGTCAGGTCTCCCTGGTTAACACCGCACGACTTTCCATGCATTCCGTCACCAACCACCCAGTATGCTCTGACGTCGCTTTCTTGCTGCCCCTCCAGCGCGTCAAACGCCCATGTACATTTTACTCTGTCCACAGGTCAGGCTTCACCTTGAATGAGGAGGCTCGCCGCACCTCAAGGCCGAATCGTGTTCGTTATCCTACGGACTGCGTGTTCACCTCCGGTTGCTCCCCACCCCGCCTCACAGCGACGCAGTTACCTTCGGTTACCGAAATCGGGCATAATCTCGGAGGAGGATTTTCACCTCCTAAATCGCGCCTGCTCCCAGGCGCACTCATTCCGGTGAAGACCGGAGTCCAGTATTTCTTTCTTCCCTCCCTGGAGGGGAGGGACCGCGGGAGGGTGTAATTCATCTTCGTCACTCCGGGCAAGTGAAACGTAATCCGGCTTGCTGCCTTCATTTGCGCATTTGCGACCGCACATACTGAATAAAGCCCATGTGGGGAGGCGCAACATCCATTTGCCATAACAGCGCTATAAGTTCTCCCCGGTGATGCGTTTCTTCCTGGAAAAGGTCGAGTAATAGATCCTCAACGGGCACAAGGAATGTCGAGCCGTCCTTTTGCTTTCTCTCAATATTTTTTGCCAGTTCTTCCGGCGTGACTTTGCTTAAGTAGGCGTTGGCTTTGGATTCTACCTGTTCCAGATATTTCGTGACTTTCTCGATGCTGTCGTATTCGTTATAATTGACGCTCGGATAATTGGGATTGCCTTGCAGTATATAATTAATATAGGCATCCACCACAAAGACCATATGCAGGTAGATGTCTCTCAGGGACGGGAAACTGGCGCCTCGATCCTTGACAACTTCCTCCCAGGGGAGTTTGCTTATGGTTTCCAGATATTTGTGCCTCAAAAATTGATTATAATCCAGCAGCTTTAAAGTCTTCATCGTTTCCTCCTCACTAAAGATTTGATCCCGGTTTCAGTCTGACAGTAAGACTATTTTTCTTCTTCAATCTTAACTACGTTTTCGTACATAGAAAATATCGGGATTCTCCATCCGTATTTTTTAATCCTTACCATCTTGTTCCTGAGTTTGATGGCGTCGTTCTGAACCGTGCCGGAATTGAACTTTAACCGATATTTGGCATCGTAGTTCACAAAAGGTCGGTACTCCGTCGCGAGCATGAACCTTCCATCTACCTTCGTCATCTGTGCATCGGTTATCCTCGTCACAATTGTGTCTGCAACGAAATAACTATACAGTACCAGCAGAATACAAGCAACGATTCCGATCAGTATTCCCCTGATCTTCATTCTTTTAAAAAAATCAGCCATATCATTCTCCATACATCAAGGAATCCAAAATTATGTTAACGCGGAAACCCGGAACGCTCCCCTTGTCATTCCGGGCAAGTGAAACGCGACCCGGAATCCAGTATTTACAAAAAGAATGAAAACTGCGACTGGTGAGGGATCGCGTGATTCGTCGACTGCAATTGTCAAGAAAAAATTTAACCACAGTTTCTCCAGATGTTTCAGCAGCCGCTCTTCCGGCGTTTTTGTTTTTCAGGCGGAAACAGGCTGGTGTATTTCTGATACAATTCAAATAAAAATGCCACGCGCTGGGCTTCGGTTTGAAAATTGGTTTTGCCGTAAGCGGTATCCACCGTTTTGTCTAGATGCTTATGGGCCTTGTGCAAGACGGGCGGCATGGTGAGGGGATCGTAAAGATCGGCCAAAGATGATCCGGGAAATTGCGTGCGTGCATCCAGCACGGCCTGTGCGGCGGATTCAATGGCTTGCTTTTGCTTTTCACTAGGATTTTCCGGCCAGGGAAAATTGTTGTAAACAATGCCTGCTGAATATCTGTAATCGTTCTTCAAACGCCCACATACAGTGCGCATCCAGGCATTGTGCATAGTGGAGGTTAAAATGCCGAAATGATAGAGCCCTGCACCGCAAATGGTAAACAATTCACTGGCCACGACAATGTCGCTGCTTAAAAAACCGATAGGGATGTAATACCTTTTTTCGGATGAAGTCTTGGGAATTGCCAGATAATTCTCTGTTGGCTGTCTGTCTTCAGCAAATAATGCGGGCGTCCCCGCATCTTTCCTTGTAGCTTCCTTTGTGCTGGATAACCGAAATTTTCTGACTTCGTTTATTCTTGCAATCACAGAAGGCATAAGTTTTAGTTTTTCCGGCGAACAATCCTTGAGCCAGAGACAATGGCGAGGTGCGTTATGAATAAAATCTTCGGCGCTGAGGTATGTTTTTATATAATCCTGCGCTACTGGCTCTCTGTTTATTAGATCATTCATTTCGTCTTCAGATAAAATAAGATTGCCACCATCTGTCGGTTTGCTGCCGAATAAAACTTCAGGAACATTACAAATCGGATGCCTTCTATTCTCTAAAATGATGTTCGCTGCATCCACCAAATAAGGATTAATTTGCTTTGCCTGACTGGCATGAGCCTCGCCCTTGATATGTTCATAATCAAACAGCCATTTAGTTTGAGTGTCGTGCAGGGCAAATCCAATAATCACGCAATGTACTGCCGCCTTACCTTTGGCTTCGTTATTCCATTGAAAAGTGCGATGAGCGAAATTGATATGAAGTCCCCTACTCACAAGACCAGGCCATAGCATATAGACTTGTTCGCCTTGTGTAATAGAATTGGTGGAAACAAATGCCGCGCCAATAGATGGTTCGGTCTTCATATAATCAGCGGCCTTACGATACCAGGCTGTGACATAATCAAGGCTGCTTGCACTCTTCATTCCGGCGAAGACGTGTTCCATGTCAGTTTTTTGTTCACTGCTCTGAAAGTTTTTTCCCACAAACGGTGGATTGCCCATAATATAACTAACCTGCCAGGGGGGCACGACGGTTTTCCAGTCAATTTGCAGCGCGTTGCCGCAGACAATCGTGCTGCTTGTCTGTAAGGGAATGCGGACAAAGTAAAGGCCAAACTCTTCCGATACCAGCAAATTCATTTGGTGATCCATCAGCCACAGGGTCACCTGCGCAATCTGCGCGGGGAACTCTTCAATCTCGATGCCGAAAAACTGATCGACGTTCAAATGAAGCAATGAATGCACATCCAACTCACTCTGCGCATCGGCGCGAGATGCCCGCAATACCGCCAGCTCCAGTAAGCGTAATTCACGGTAAGCGATGACGAGAAAGTTGCCGCAACCACAGGCGGGGTCAAGAAAGTTCAGCCGCCGCAACTTTTTATGAAATTCAAACAATTTGTTCTTGTTGTGTTTGATTTTCTCAAACTCTTCCCACAGCGCATCCAGAAAGAGCGGCTTGATCAGCTTAAGAATGTTTTGTTCACTGGTATAATGTGCACCGAGATTGCGCCGCGCGGCTTTATCCATGATGGACTGGAAAAGCGAACCGAAAATTGCGGGCGATATCCTGCTCCAGTCCAGCCCGCAGCAATCCAGGAGCGCCTGCCGCATGGCGGTGTCAAAGCTTGCCGTCGGCAGCATCTCTTCAAACAGCTTGCCGTTGACATAAGGAAATGCGGCAAGTTGTTCATCGAGATTTGTCAGACGTTTTTCGCGCGGTGTGTTTAAAACCTGAAATAAAGTGCTGATATGATGGGCAAGATCGGAGCCGTCTTCACCGGTACGCTGTTCAATGTACTCCTGAAACTGCTGGCGCTCAAAAATGCCGGTGTCTTCGGCAAACAGGCAGAACAACAAACGCACCAGATACAGTTCCAGCGGATGCCCGCTATAACCGACATCCTTCATCTGGTCATGCAGTTTGCCCATCTGCAAGGCAGCCTTGATGTTGACCGGGTCCTGCGCCTGAATTTTGTGCGTTTGATAACCGGCAATAAAACCAAACAGGCGCACGTTCTTGTGCAATTCTTTCAGTTCAAACTCGTGTTGTTCGTTTTCTTCCAGATCATAAAGACGAAAACGGGCAAAGTCCGATACCAGCACATATTTGGGCAAGTCGCGTTCGCGGATACCGTCAAAATAATCCAGCGCCTGCGTATAAGCCTTGTCGAGACTTTTACCGCGCGACTTGTGTTCGACAATCAGGATGCCCTTCCAGAACAGGTCGATAAAGCCCTGCTTGTCGCCCAGCTTTTTGACCGGTTCTTCAAAACTGGCGACGCGTTTGCGGGAAATGCCAAATACGTTGAAAAAACTATCCCAAAAGGATTTTGCTTCGGCATCCTCGGCGCTTTCCTCTTGCCATTCTTTGGAAAAGGCGAGTGAGCGTGTTTTAATTTCGTTCCAGCTTAGCGGCATCGACTCTCTTCACTCTTAATAGATTTGATATGAGTTTTTTTATTGAAGTTTCTATTTAAAATCTACCATTATCTTAATTTATATGGATTTTAATGTCAAGAAGCTTGCCTTTCCAGCGGTATTATGCAGAAAACTGCGGCATCCCACCTATCATGCGATAGTCAGGCCGGTCAAGATACGCTTGACTTGCAAGTCCGATGTTCCTATACTTCCTTCCACGAAAAAGAAGGTCCTGTCAAATAACAGGGAAAGGCATTGCTTATGGCATTGGGAAAGAAGATATGTTTCTTGTCTGCTGCAATCCTGGCGGCGCTGTTATTAACCGGTTGCGCCGCGTCGTTTAACAGCCGGGGATTGAACCTGGCCGCCGAGGCGAATTACACACAAATCGTCAAAGAATTTGAACCGCAGCAGGAAAAATACACCGGTCTGCCTTTTCAGGACTTGATCTACCTTTGCTCGGCCTACGGCGAATTGAAAAATTACCGGAAACTCTTTCCCTGTCTGGAAGCGGCGCAGGCCAAGGTAAACACAGGCGATTTTACAGCCGACGCGTGGAACCATTCGGCAACCCCGTCGAGATTAAAGGCCATTGCCCTGATTGAACTGGGACAGTACGATGAGGCGGTCCGGGCCGCCGAAATCGCCAACAAAATAGTTGTCGATAAACAATTGACGCGATTTGAAGAAATCAAGATTCTGGAAGTCCTGGGCATTGCCTACGCCCTGGCCGGTAAAACGGATAAAGCCAATGCCACAGCCGACCAGCTCAAGGGATTATATCTGGGTTATCCCTACATGCTGGTCACGGATGATCGCAACATTGCGCTGGCCAGAATTTACATCATCCTCAGGAAATACTCCGACGCCATCAATATCGTTTCCTACAAGTTTGATGACTCGAATGCCTTTCTGAAAACCATCAGCGGGTGGGACGTCTTCGTCAACAATAAGCTTTCTTTTGAGTTTATGAAGAACAAGAGCCTTATGGAAGTGGGACGCACGTCCGAGGCCAAACAGGGCTACGACGCTCTTCTCGCGTATCCCTACATGCAGGATCGCGGGGAAATGCACTGGATCATTCTCTTTGACCGGGGACGGATCGCCGAAAAAGAAGGCAACCGCAAAGAAGCGATCGGGTTTTACGAAAAAGCGGCTGAGGTCGTCGAACAGCAACGGTCCACCATCAATGTCGAGGCGAGCAAAATCGGATTTGTCGGGAATAAGCAGGCCGTTTATCACCGCCTGATCACGTCGCTCTATGCCGACAAACAATACGGGAAAGCGTTCGAATATGTGGAGCGTTCCAAATCCCGCGCGCTGGTGGATCTCCTGGCCGGCAAGAAAAACTTTGCCGTAAAGACGACGGGAAATGTGGAACAGGTGCGCGATGTCCTGGTTGCCGCAGACAAATCGGAAGAAGATATTCTAGCCCTGGATAGCAAAATGGACAAGTCCCGAAGCCGGAGCATTGTCGTCAAGGCGCGTCGGGATTTGCAACGCGAGGCTCCGGAGTTGGCCTCGCTGGTGACGGTTGCCTCCGCGCCCGTATCCGACATCCAGTCTTATATTCCGCGGGGCGAGGCTCTGGTTGAATACTACTATAACGGCGATGATATGTTTGCTTTTGTCCTTTCCGAGCGTGGTTTGCAAAGCGTCAAGCTTCAGGCAGCCGGGCTTGCCGAAGACGTGGCCGCCTTTCGGAAGGCCCTGGAAAATCCCCGTTCGCAGACCACGTTGACGCCGTCAGGCAGGCTTTATTCCCGTTTATTCAAACCTCTGGAAGGTGCGCTCTATGGCCGCGACGTTATTATCGTCCCGCACGGTCTGCTGCACTACATTCCCATGAATGCCCTGCATGATGGGAAACAGTATCTGATCGACCGGTATAAAATCCGGTTAATGCCCAGCGCCAGCGCCATGAAATATCTCGGAGAGAAAAAAGGAGGAAAACGAGGCGGCATCCTGGCCTTCGGCAATCCCGATCTCGGTGATCCCGGTCATGATCTTGCCTTTGCCCAGAAAGAGGCTGTGGACGTTGCAAAAATATGGCCGCGCTCAAAAGTCTATGTGCGCAAAGAAGCCACGGAAGATGCCCTGCGCAATCACGGGTCGGACTTTAACATCATTCACTTCGCCACACACGGCCGGTTTTCACCAGACAGCCCGTTGCAGTCCGCTCTTCTTTTATCGCCCGACGTCCGTTCCAACGGTCTTTTGACCGTGGACAAGCTTTATTCCATGCAGCTTGGCGCCAATCTGGTAACCCTGAGCGCCTGTGAAACAGGCTTGAGCAAAGTGGCCAACGGAGATGATCTGGTGGGACTGACGCGGGGATTTCTCTATGCCGGGGCAAGCTCCATTGTAGCCAGTCTCTGGAAAGTGGACGATCTGGCCACGGCCCACCTGATGATCCGGTTCTATCAGGGCATGCAGCAAACGGATAAGCTGAACGCCTTGCGGAACGCTCAACTGGAGACGCGCAAAAAATATCCGCATCCTTATTACTGGGCGTCCTTTCAGCTGACCGGGAGCGCCCGATAACCGGAAATAAATTAGTTTAATTCAACCACCTCGCGAGCTCGCTACGGAGAATGTCCGCGCGTCGATAGCGCAACTGATGATTGGATCAGTCCAGAACAACCATGACCCGGCATTTCTGGAGGAAGGTCAGGTTTTCCTTCGCGGAGCGAATCTTGTTGGCGTCATCAGTGCTGATAATGAATTCCGACATGCCCCCGCCCTGTGCGCGGACAGCCTTGACGGTCAAGGGATTGCTGGTGACTCTGGCGTTACTTTGTGCGGCAGTCAGATCACGGGCATAACCGCAAATGCCCTGCTGGACGGCATAGTCTTTTTTCACAATCAGGGTTCCGTAAACTTCAGCGCCGTTTTCGTCAAAGATTTTGGGAGACATGGCCGGACGGCCCTGAAGGCCTCGGCCATCGATAACCAGCCCGGTATAAACTTCATCCTTCGGCGCAGGCTTTTTGGAAAAAGGCACGGGTTTATGCTCCTTCATGTCTTCCTTTTTATCATCGGCAATGACCTGAGGAATAACCGCTTTGGCCACACCGGACAGGGGCATGCGCACGGTCACTTCCACTGTTCCATCCGACAGATATTCCTTTTTTACAATAGCCGCTCCCTTGACCATGCCGTTTATGGCGGTGTTGATCACATCGCTCTCCACAACAAAGTCTTTGACAGTTGTTTTAGAATCGATCTGGACACCCTGCACGGTTTCCAGCATGTTTCTGTAGGCATCAACCTGGGCGGCCCGAAGCGCCATGGGGCGCGCCTGAGGTTTCCCGTAATATTGCTCCGGTGGCGCGCCTGTTCCAACGGCTTCTATATATCCATCCTGATAGTTCACCAGTCCCTTGTCGCCTACCTGATTCGTTACCTTTGATTCGATAATCTTCGCCCAATCCGTCATACCGACCTTGCCGTCTTTGTTCTCCTCTGCAAAGCCGACGCCGGCACACAGAAGAATGATACTGACAACGATTGAGATTCCCACTTTATACAGCGACTTCATAACAGGCCTCCTCCATTTTAAGAATACAAAATTTATTGCGTTGATATTGAAGGCTTTATATCATAATTTAAGCCAGATTCCGATCAGAAAATACCTGGAACAAATTATTACCATTGGCACAATTATTGAAGCAATTATGAATCGTTTGCAGTAAAAGAATGAATTAAGCAAAGGCGCCTAAAGCCATAAGAAAGTAGTTTTACCGCAACCAATTAAATTAACTTGCTTTTTGTTAAGTAGGAAGAATTTTCTACCCGATGCAAGTCTTAAAATAAACCGATTTACGGCGTACAAATTTGTTCCATAAAAACGATGGATAAGGATAAAAATATTATGACACCCTACACCCGCGTCAGCACAGGAATGATCGGCTTGGATGAAATACTCAATTATCTGCAAATGGGCGACAATGTCGTTTATCAGGTTGACGATATTGAAGACTACAAAAAGTTTGTCGCTCCTTATGTGGAAACCGCCCTGGCTCGTAATCAGCGTCTTGTCTATATGCGCTTTGCCAACCACCCTCCCCTTCTGGAACCAGACAAAAAAATTAAAGTTTATAAACTCAATGCGAATAAGGGCTTTGAATCATTTTCCACCCAGGTGCATAACATCGTCCGGGATGAAGGACGGGATGTGTTTTATGTTTTTGACTGTCTGTCCGATCTGCTCATGGCCTGGGCGACGGATCTGATGATCGGCAATTTCTTTGTCATCACCTGCCCCTACCTGTTTGAATTAAACACGGTGGCCTACTTTGCGATTCTGCGCAGCCGCCACTCATTCAAGACCGTAGCGCGTATTCGCGAAACCACACAGGTGCTGCTGGATGTATACAACAACAACGGCAAAATATGCGTCCATCCGCTCAAGGCCTGGAAACGCTACACACCGACAATGTATCTGCCGCACGTCATGGAAGGTGATAAATTTGTCCCGATCTTAAACAGCGCGGATGCCGCAAGTATTCTGTCTTACCTGACGGACAAGAATGCCACCGGCGGCGTGCGCAATCTCGATTATTGGGACCGTATCTTCCTCAAAGCGACTACCATTCTGGAAGACCCGGATGCCGTGAAAGAACAGCAGGACATGGTGGAATCTCTCTCACGCGTGCTGATCGGACGCGAGAAAAGGATGCTGTCGCTGGTGAAGGAATACTTCTCTCTGGAAGATCTGGTGGAGATCAAGAAACGCCTGATCGGCACGGGGTTTATCGGCGGCAAATCCGTGGGCATGCTACTGGCGCGCAACATCCTGCGCAAAGATGCGACCTTTGACTGGAACGCCGAACTGGAAATACACGATTCTTTTTACATCGGCTCGGATATTTTCTATTCCTACATGGTGCAAAACGGCTGGTGGAAACTGTTGATGGCGCAAAAAACAGACGAGGGCTATTTTGAAGTCGCCAAAGAGTTGAAAAGCAAAATGCTGCATGGCGTCTTCCCCGACGAAGTCAAGGAACAGTTCCTGCTCATGCTGGAATACTTCGGGCAATCGCCCATCATTGTGCGCTCCAGTTCTCTTTTGGAAGACGCTTTCGGCAATGCCTTTGCCGGAAAATATGAAAGCTACTTCTGTCCCAACCAGGGATCACCGGAAGTCCGGTACCGGCATTTTGAAGAAGCCGTCCGCAAAATATTTGCCTCTACCATGAGCGAAGACGCTCTGACCTACCGCCAGCAGCGCGGCATGGCCCAGGAAGACGAGCAAATGGCGCTTTTGGTTCAACGCGTCTCCGGCTCCCACCGTAACACCTATTTCTTCCCCGACCTGGCGGGTGTTGGTTTATCCTATAATACCTTTGTCTGGCAAAAAGGCATGGACCCCAAAGCCGGTATGCTGCGCATTGTCTTTGGTCTGGGGACCCGAGCGGTCAATCGCGTGGAAAATGATTATCCGCGCATCGTCGCGCTCGACGCGCCGCTCACCAAGCCCTACGCCAAGCTGGAAGATGTGCAGCGATTTTCACAACATGAAGTGGATATCCTGAATTTGCAAGACAATGACTTTCAAACGCTTCCGGCGGCGGATTTGCTTACGGATTCCATCGAAACGCATCTGGACCTGATCGCCACGCGCGACATGGCCGCATCCGCATATTTGCAATCACAGGGCAAAAACGCCAAAGACGCGTGGATCCTGACCTTCGACGAGTTGCTCGCCAGCACGCCATTTGCCGGGACGATGTCGAAAATGCTGAAAAAGCTGGAGCAGGTTTATCGCTATCCGGTTGATATTGAATTTACCGTTAACTTTAACACCCAGGGCAAAACACAGATTAATCTACTGCAATGCCGCCCCTTCCAGACCAAGGGCCATTACAGCCGGGTGGAATTGCCGGAAAAAATCAGCAAATCAAAAATTCTACTGCAACAGGAAGCCAATTTTATGGGCGGCAGTATCTATCAAGCCATATCCCGTATCATCCATATTGATCCTCAGGGCTATGCCGGATTAAGTCTTTCTGAAAAGTATGAAGTTGCCAGACTTACGGGCAGGTTAAATAAGCAGATCGGCAAACGCGATAAAATGCCGACCATTCTATTGGGACCGGGACGCTGGGGAACAACAACTCCGGCCATGGGCGTGCCTGTCCGGTTTTCGGAAATCAACAATATTACGGCTATTGGCGAAATAGCTTATCAGGATGGCTCGCTGATTCCTGATTTATCTTTTGGAACGCATTTTTTCCAGGACATGGTGGAAATGGATATTTTTTACGTGGCCATCTACCCCGAAAAAGACGGCGTCATTTTCAATACCGCCTGGATGAAAAAACAGCCGAACATTTTGACGGATCTGATGCCGGACGATGAACGCTTCTTGGATGTGGTGCATGTGTATGATGTGCGGGCTAAGGATTTACGGCTCCTCTCGGATATCGTGACGCAGAAGATGATCTGCTTCTTTGGAAAGTAGAGCTCGTTTTAAGTTTTAAGTTTTAAGATTTAAGATTTAAGATTTAAGTAAAAAGAGCCGCGATCCGAAAAAGGATCGCGGCTCTTTTTATCCTTATAACCTTCAGCCTTCAGCCTTCAGCCTATTTCCTACACCACACCATAAGCCAGCATGGCTTTGGCAACTTTGGTGAAGCCGGCTATATTTGCGCCTGTCACGTAATCACCTTTCTTGCCGTAGGCTTCCGCCGTATCGAAGCAGTTTTTGTGAATGCTCTTCATGATCAGAAGCAGGCGGCTGTCCACTTCTTCGCGCGTCCAGGAAAGCCTTAAGCTGTTCTGGCTCATTTCCAGGCCGGAGGTGGCTACGCCGCCAGCGTTCGCTGCTTTGCCGGGACCGTAGAGGATCTTATTTTCCTGATAAATCTTGATCGCTTCCGGTGTGGAAGGCATGTTCGCGCCTTCGGCCACGCAGTAACAGCCGTTTTTCACGAGCGCCGCGGCGTTCTTGCCGTTGATTTCGTTTTGTGTTGCGCAAGGCAGGGCGACATCCACTTTAATGCCCTGTTCACGGATAACGTCCCAGACATTCTTGCCTTCATAGCAGGTTGTTGATTTGTATTTGTCGGCGTACTCCGTAATGCGTCCGCGTTTCACGTTTTTCAGATCCAGAACGTAGTTGCATTTGTCGTTATCAATACCTTCTTCATCGATGATGGTCGCGGATGAATCACAAAGAGAAATGACTTTTCCACCCAATTGGGTTACTTTTTCGACCGCATACTGCGCCACGTTGCCCGCACCGCTGATCGCAACGGTTTTGCCTTTGAAATCCAGACCGCGTGTGGCCAGCATTTCCGCCGCAAAGTAGGTTGTGCCGTAGCCGGTCGCTTCCGGACGAATCAAACTTCCGCCATATTCCAGGGCCTTGCCGGTCAGAACGCCGGTGTGTTCATTGCGGATTTTCTTGTAATAACCATAAAGATATCCGATTTCACGTCCGCCCACGCCGATATCGCCTGCGGGAACGTCCGTTTCGCCGCCGATATGGCGGAACAGTTCACGCATAAAAGCCTGGCAGAATCTCATGACTTCTCCATCGGATTTGCCTTTGGGATCGAAGTCGGAACCACCCTTGGCGCCGCCCATCGGCAACGTGGTCAAGGCGTTTTTTAAAATCTGTTCAAAGCCCAGGAATTTGACAATGCCCAGATTGACCGAAGGATGCAAACGCAGGCCGCCCTTGAAAGGACCGATGGCGTTATTGAACTGTACGCGGAATCCGCGATTGACTTTTACATTGCCCTTATCGTCCACCCACGGAACCCGGAATATAATCGCTCTTTCCGGCTCGACAATCCGCTCATAGATATTGGCCTTTACGAATTCCGGGTGCTTTTTAGTCGTGGGTTCCAGCGTCTCCATGACTTCTTCAACGGCCTGATGAAATTCCGGCTGATCCGGGTCGGTTTGCTTTACTTTGGCGATAACATCTTTAATAACTGACATAATTTGTCCTCCCTTAAAATAATTTTTACTTTCATGTTTTATTCGATGTCTTCCAGCTTGAAAAAGCCGCTTCATGCATCTTCCATCTGCAATCGGCAATCGATTGCCGTATTTCTACCGACAAACCACTTTTTTGTCAAACACAAATTTGTATTTTTTCAATTTTTACGGTTCAATTTTGTATCTTTCAGATAAGCACGAACTTGCTTTAAACATATTTTAAATAGAAATCCATTACGAATATTAAATATTTATTAGATATTGCCGGTGTTATTTTTCGGCTTGAGATAGATAATTATATTGAAAAACGTTCTGCTTTAAATTACAGATAAACAAACATAAAGGGGCATCCATGAATAAAAGAAATGTTATTGGGATAACGATCCGTTTTGCAGTCATAACGCTCGCCGTTCTTTCTCTGATGGCCTGCGCTTCAAATCCCTCTGCCTCTAAAGTAAAAACCGCCACCCTCCTGTCGGCCGATAAAAACGTCGCGTCTGATATAAGCCAGGTTCTCCTGGTGATGGATGACCGTTTTCTTTTTTTCAATTCCAGAAAGGTTTACGCCCTGGAAAAGTCAGATGTCACCTGGCGGCAGGCCATGGCGCCCATGGATGCCGCCATTGGCCGAAACGGCTTCGCGAAGGTCGGCGAGAAACGGGAAGGAGACGGACGAACGCCCTCCGGGCTCTATCGGCTGGGAACGGCTTTTGGATATGCCGAATCAGCCGTCACGAAAATGCCCTACCGTCAGGCTCTGGCAGATGACCTGTGGATTGACGACCCGAACGCCCCGGATTACAACCGCTGGGTCAAACAAGGCCAAACAGGAGCTCTCTCCTACGAAAAAATGAAGCGGGATGATGATCTTTATAAATACGGAATCGTCATCGAATATAATACCGATCCGGTCATCAAAGGGTACGGCAGCGCGATTTTTTTTCATATCTGGGCAAGCACAAAGTCAACGACGGCAGGATGCGTAGCCGTGTCCGAAGAAGACATCCTGAATATTCTTGCCTGGCTGAATCCGGCGGCCAATCCCGTCATTCTCATCAACCCTGACCCCCTATAAAATAAGGAGGATTATTCCGTGAAATTTAAACTGTCCCTTGCCGCGCTGCTGACGGCGACACTGCTCTTTGCGACTCTGCCTCCCGCATCGCATTCGGCCGATGCCCTGCCGGATACTTTTGTCGATATTGAAACTGTTATTCCTGATGCCCTTATGGATATCCGTTATTTCGGCGAGCATAATTTTTTAGGCGTTAGGGTGGATAGCTATCTGGCGCCGAAGTGCATCCTGACCCAGCCTGCGGCTCAGGCATTGGCCAAAGTACAAAAAGACCTGGCGCCATTTTCCCTGAGTCTGAAAATTTACGACTGCTACCGTCCGCAACAGGCTGTTGATCACTTTGTACGCTGGGCCAAAGATATTGACGACACCAAAACAAAAAAAGAGTTTTATCCCACAGTGGACAAACGAAATCTTTTCCGCGACGGCTATATCGACAGCCGCTCCGGCCACAGCCGGGGCAGCACGGTGGATCTGACCATCGTACCGCTGCCGGCGCCTATTCAACCTTCCTATGTTGCAGGCGAACCGCTTTCGGAATGTTATCTGCCCGCAGGTGTTCGCTTCGCGGACAATTCTCTGGATATGGGCACGGGCTTTGACTGTTTCCATGAACTGTCGCACCCGGAAAACAAAAACATCGGACCACAGCAAAGAAGCTACCGTCTGCTTTTAAAAACACTGATGGCAAAACACGGTTTCCGAAACTATGATAAAGAGTGGTGGCACTTCACTTTGAACAATGAACCACATCCCGACACTTATTTTAATTTCCCGGTGAAATGATCAATATGAAAAGCGATATGCCGCCATTTCTGAAGTCCTACGGATTTTCGATCCTTCTGATTATTTCCATCCTGATCGGCGCCAGTATCGGCATCATCTTAAAAAAAGACGCCGCCATGTTCAAACCGTTGGGCGACATCTTTTTAAACCTGCTTTTTACCGTGATTGTCCCGCTGGTTTTCTTTTCCATCTCTTCCACCGTGGCCTCCATGACCAACCTTAAGCGTCTGGGAAAAATTCTCTCCGTGATGATTCTCATCTTTGTGATCACAGGCATTATCGCGTCAGCCGTCATGATTGCCGCCGTCATTTTCTATCCTCCCGCCGCCGGAGTGCACATCCCCATGCCTACCGTGGCTGACCTGGAACGCCTGCGAACGTCCGATCAAATCGTTCGTGCCTTCACCGTTTCTGATTTTCCCCTGATTTTATCCAAAAACAACATGCTGGCATTGATTATCTTTTCGATTCTGACGGGGCTTGCCACCTCCGCCACAGGAGAAAAAGGAAAAGCGTTTGCCTCTTTTCTCGTTTCGGCCAACACCGTCATGATGAAGCTGATTTCTTTCATCATGTATTACGCGCCGATTGGTCTTTGTGCCTACTTTGCCTACCTGGTCGGCGTTTTCGGGCCGGAACTGCTGGGCGGTTACGCGCGTGCGATGGCGCTGTATTATCCGATGGCCATTTTATATTTCTTTGTCGCCTTTACCTTCTATGCCTTTCTTGCCAACCCTTCTTGCGGCGTGAGAAAATTCTGGAGCAATATTATCCCGGCATCCCTCACAGCACTGGCCACCGGCAGCTCGATGGCGACGATTCCCGCCAATTTACAGGCAGCGGATAAAATCGGCGTGCCTAAAGACATCAGCGAAGTCGTCATACCCATCGGCGCAACCATCCACATGGAAGGGTCGTGCCTGGCCGCCGTATTGAAAATCGCTTTTCTGTTCGGCATTTTCCAGATACCCTTCACCGGCATCGATACGATTCTAACCGCACTGGGTATCGCCCTTCTTACCGGCGTGGTCGTCAGCGGCATTCCCGGCGGCGGCACCATCGGCGAGCTTCTGATTTTGTCACTGTATGGATTTCCTCCCGAAGCGTTTCCGCTCATCACTATGATCGGCACGCTGGTGGACGCACCCGCTACGATGGTGAACGCCGTTGGCGATAATGTTTCCAGTATGATGGTTGCCCGTGTGCTGGGAGGAAAAGAATGGATGGAAAATTAGGGGATTAGGCTGTAGGCTGAAGACCGGAGGCTGACCCCCTTTCCAAGGGGCGCGAGACGGTTCATCGTCAAGATATTGCAGGCCATTTATTTCGTTTTACTTTTCCGCAGCACCAGGCGGATCGCGATATAAGGGAAGAGGAAAAAGACAAACGCGCTGATTTTTAATGTCGCCATACCGATGTAGAAAAACCAGTTTAAATCATACCCGTCCAGATCAAACCAGCGTGAATGCAGATCGTAAAGAAATCCACATCAAACCTGACTCATCATCTCTTTAAGCGCATATCGGCCTGAATGCCGGCCACTTCTTTTTTTATTTTTTGATACGCCAGAAAGCTGTGCAAAAACCAGCCGAGGACAAAACCTATCGCCAGTACAAAAAAAATCAGCAGAGCGAGGGACAAGGATATTTCCCAGAAAAAAATACTGACCGTCACGACGGACGCATTTTGTATAATGAATACGACAGCAAGACAGGCAAGAATGATGAGCAGGAATATCTTTAAATTCATCTTATAACCTCCCGGCGTATAGACTGATGCTGTTTCATAAAACGTTTAACCATCAAAAAGCAAGTTGATTTAATGGAAGTTATCCAACAGATCACCGGACCACATCCTTCCACGGATTTGCTACCAGGCAAGTGCGCCCGGCCGGGCGCACAATAAAAAAATCCCCGCAGGCGAAAATCCCGCGGGGATTTGAATGAACTGCGATCTGAAAACCCGCTAGAACGTCAGCGTCAACTTGTTGATAACCAAGAAATCGTTGCTCAGCTTATTGGGGTCAGCGGTGCCTTTATAGTAGTCACCCGTGAAGAGGTAACCCGCACCCAGCATATAGGACAGGTTATTAGTGATTTTATACGTTGCAGTCAAGTCCACTTCATAACCATATGCGTTATACCAAAAGTTCGCTGGCTTCTTATCGGCGTTGGCATAGGAAACAGACGCCCTGATGTCCAGCGCAGCAATCGGTTTCACACCGCCTCTGATCTGGAAGAACCAGCCATTGGCCATGGCGGTATCCTGGTTAGCAAGAGCGTCGTGACCGATCAGGCTTCCTGCCCAGTTGGTTCGTTCGTAGTTCCACATAATCAGGCAAGGGCTCCAGTCACGGCCACCGTTGATCAGTCCGCCTTCCGTCTTATCGGTTGTACCGGGATCATCACCCGAAACATATGCGATGCTGCCGCCCGCATAGAACATTCCGAAATCAGCCGTTGCATCGACCCAGCCCGAAATATTCTCGAGCTTCTTATCGGCAGTGGTTGAAGGCGCTTCATACTTCTGATCGCCTGTGAGGTAGTTGATTTCCGCCTGCAGGGCCACCGGGCCAATTTTGGCCGTCGCGTAAGGCGTCAGCAGAAAATAGGTTCTTTTATAGTTGGTGGCCGGAGTACGCGTATTGGCATAATCGTAATAGTTGACTTGAAAACCTGCGCTGCCGCCTTTCCATTTGAAAACCGCTTCGGCACCGTATTTATCGTTGTCGGCAGCGGCGGTATTGCCGGCATAAATAGCTGTGTTGCCGGCCTCTTTGACTTTGGTATAGGCCAAGTTGATCGTTACCGGAGCAAAGGTGTATGAATACTTGATCCGTCCGGCAGGAGCATAACTGTTGCCAAAGATGGTTCCCGTGGCGCCGTCATTCATGTAACCGACATCAAAAACACCGATGGGTGATTTATAATTGATGTATGCCCAATCAAAGGCGATGTTTTCATTTTCCGCGACCGTTCCGGCAGAGTCGAGAGCCAGGGTTGTGCCGGGTGCGCTTCTGGTTGCACCCCAGGCTCGCTCCATCGCATCAAAACGGGTAATCAAAGTCAGCCCCGGCGCCACGGTGAAGTCTGTTCTAACTCTTAATCTCTGATAATAAAATGCGGTCGAAGGACCGTCGCTGGCGGTATCTTTCTTGACCGTGGTGCGGTCCAGATACATGCCTGCCGCATAGAATTCGCCGCTGAACTTGACATCCAGAGCAAAAACCGTTGTGCTGAAGGCCGCGATCAGCCCCAGCGCTAACAAAATAACCCAAAATCTCTTCATCTTATCCTCCTAAATCATGTTTAATATGACCCGAACATTTGGTTTTTTATTGATCATGATCATTTTTCAATTGCAGGCACAATATACAGGTCATCGATGACAAAATGATGACGGAATGATTAAAATATTAATAAAATCGTTCCGCATATATGGATATCCTCCATAATGCCTTTAACGCAATACCCTACATTAGATTTGACCGGCGGCATAAATAGCATTTTCGGAAGTTTTTGTAAATGAAATATTATGATTTTTTGTAATATTTAGCAATAATAAGAAATAATAACGGCATTTAAGTGATGTTTATTAGTAACTAAAACCGAGCATACCCATCTCCGTCAGACCAAGCGCATGGCACCGAACAAGATGAAAAAAAAGAGAACGGCCTTGCCACCCGCATAGGTGGTCGTGACCGTTCTCTTCTTTTTAAATTTTAGCCCTTAAAACTTAAATCTTAAATCTTAAAACTTCCCTAAAGCGGTATATTATTATGCTTCTTTTCCAGGCGCGCTTCTTTCTTATCTTTCATTGCGTCGAGCACTGCGATAATACGTTTGCGCGTTTCCCGAGGAAGGATGATTTCTTCAATAGCACCCAGCGAGGCCGCGAAATACGGGTTATTAAATTTTGCTTCATAGCCCGCGATCAGTTCCGTGCGTTTGGCCGCCGGATCGGCTGCGTCGGCGATTTCACTGCGGTAAATGATGTTGCAGGCGCCTTCCGCGCCCATCACGGCGATTTCCGCCGTCGGCCAGGCCATGACATAATCCGCCCCTAACTGCTTGCAGCACATGCCGATATAAGATCCACCGTAATCTTTACGGGTCACAACGGTAATTTTCGGGACGGTGGCCTCGGAATAAGCGTGCAGCAGTTTCGCGCCGTGGCGGATGATGCCCGCCCATTCCTGATCCGTGCCGGGCATGTAACCGGGAACGTCGGCAAAGGTCAAAAGCGGAATATTGAAGGCGTCACAGAAACGGATGAAGCGCGCCGCTTTATCCGAGGCATTGACATTGAGCACGCCCGCGTAAAACATGGGATTGTTGGCAATGACACCGACCGGCTTGCCCATGACGCGAATCAGCGCGACGATGATGTTTTGCGCCCATTGCTCGTGCAGTTCAAACATTTCGTTATGATCGGCAACGGCTTTAATAACATTTTTCATATTGTAGGCGCGGGTTGCCTTATCCGGAATGGCTTTATCCAGTTCCGGACATTCCCGGTCGGGTTTGTCGGTTGACAGAGCCGCAGGCAGTGGCAAATTGCAACTGTCGGGTAAATATGAAAGCAGAATTTTTATCTGGTCGATGCAGTCTTTATCGTTTTCCGTCACAACATGGCAAACGCCGCTTTTGGACGCATGCGCGACTGCGCCGCCCAACTGTTCCTGCGTTACTTCTTCGCCAATCACCGCCTTGATCACTTCCGGGCCGGTGATGTACATGTAGGATGTATTTTTCACCATGAATATCCAATCAGTAAGCGCGGGCGAATAAACCGCACCGCCCGCCGTCGGTCCCATAATAGCCGTAATTTGAGGAATGTAACCGGAAGCGATGGTATTGCGGTAAAAGATGCCGCCATAGCCTTCCAAGGAGGGAACGCCTTCCTGAATCCGTGCGCCGCCGGAGTCATTGATGGCGATAAACGGCTTTTGCGCGGCAATGGCCATGTCCATCACTTTCCAGATTTTCTTGGCGTGCATTTCGCCCAGCGTGCCGCCCGCACTGGTAAAGTCCTGGGAGGCGGCAAAAACGGTGCGTCCGTTAACTTTGCCAAAACCCGTGATGACGCCGTCGGCCGGAATGTTCTTTTTATCCATGCCAAACAGGGTCGAATGGTGCTGCACAAAAAGCTGAACTTCCTGAAAGGTTCCCTGATCGAATAAATGATCCAGACGTTCACGGGCCGTCAGCTTCCCGCCGTCATGTTGTTTTTTTATCTGCTTTTCGCCGCCCATCTGCATCAGGGCCCCAACTTTTTCTTCAAATATTTTGATTTTCCCCTGGGTGGTCGCTTTTTGTAAATCGTCACTCATAAATGGTCTCCTTGATGTTGAGTTTTTTGTCTTGACCCGGTTTTGGGCGTCAGTTACTATCACGAGTGATAAAACATTGCCTTGAGAAGGCCATGGATTGAAGTCCATTGATTTTATGCTTAACCTTTTTGGAAAAAACTGGCAAGTACGATTAATTAAGATATGCGTAACTTTAAAATTATTATAGAATATGACGGTGCGGCGTACGTCGGCTGGCAGAGACAGAAAAACGGCGTTTCGATTCAGCAGCTACTGGAAGAAGCCTTTGGCGTGATCACCGCCGGCAAGGTCACTTTGGTCGGCTCAGGCCGGACAGATGCCGGTGTGCATGCCATCAATCAGGTTGCCAATTTCAGGAGTCCCACGATGCTACCGGTTGAAAGACTATTCCGGGGCGTCAACAGTATTTTACCTCAGGATATCGTGGTGAAGAAGCTCGAAGAGGTTCCTATCGATTTTCACGCCCAACACGACGTCAAAAGCAAGGTGTATGTTTACCGGATCTGCAATCAGAATTTAAGACAGGTTTTGGGGCGCGAATACTTCTGGTTCATCCGCTATCCGCTGGATCTGGAAAAGATGCGGAAAGCAGCGCAATACCTGACGGGCACCCATGATTTTTCCTGTTTTTGCGCCACCGGCACGGATGTTAAGGACCGCGTGCGGACGCTCACCGCTGTTGCCATTGAAACCGGCCCCGATGGTTTGATTGAAATTACAGTGGAAGCAAGGGGATTTTTGAAGTATATGGTGCGTAATATCGTCGGGACGCTTACGGAAGTCGCCCGCGGCAAAAGACGACCGGAAGAAATGAAGGAAATTATTGATTCGCGCAACCGCAACATCGCCGGGGCAACCGCACCCGCCTGCGGTCTCTTTTTGAAAGAGGTCAAATACTGATTGATGAAAATATTATTATTGGGACATAAAGGCATGCTGGGCAACGATTTGGCTGCACAGTTTCGTTATCGGCATGACGTGGTCGGCATGGATATGGGCGACATCGACATCACCCGCGAGGATGAATGCCAAAAAGCGATTCGGGAAACCAAACCACAGATCGTGCTGAACGCCGCCGGCTATACCAACGTGGACGGCTGCGAAACGGCCAAAGAAGAATGCTTTGCTGTAAATGCCGAGGCGGTAAAGAATATCGCCCACGCCTGCCGCGGCCAGAATATTACCATCGTTCATTTCAGCACGGACTATGTGTTTGACGGAACCGGCAACCACCCCTATGTGGAAGAGGATGTCTGCAATCCGATCAATGTATATGGGGCATCCAAACTGGCCGGTGAGAATCATCTGCGGACGATTACCGACAACTATATTCTGATCCGCACGGCCTGGCTTTATGGCGCGAAGGGGAAAAACTTTGTGCAGGCCATTCTGGATCGGGCGAAGGCGACGGGCAAGCTAACCGTGGTGGATGATCAGACGGGTTCGCCCACTTGCACGCGGGATCTGGCCGCCGCGACGGAGTTACTGCTCGATAAAAATGCCCGGGGCGTCTTTCATCTTACCAACCGCGGGAATTGCACCTGGTATGAATTCGCAAAAAAAATATTAAAAGAGGCGCACATGGACCATGTCGAAATCTCTCCCATCAAAACCGCCGAGGCGCAAAGGGCAGCCCTGAGACCGGCCTACAGCGTTCTCGGCATGCAAAAGTTCATTACCGTAACAGGGAAGACCATGCAGCCCTGGCAGTTGGCTTTTCAGGACTATTATCAGCATCTGACCAGCCGGACGTGCTGCAGTGCTTGAGATTTATATACGCGAGTGAAAAGAAGTGAAAAAAACGTATTCAGGCAGGATGTCGTTTGTGTTAATTAATTTCTCCGCATAAATATGGAGGACCAATCATGAGCAAAAAAATGAAGCAACTGTTGTCTTTCTTGATCATTCCGGCCGTTATTTCTCTGCAGAGCTGCCTGGTCTCCACGCCATCCACCCTCATCACACCCGAAATCCAATCCTTGTATGGAGGGGAATATAAAGTCGATCCCTACATGAAAAAGCATATTCCCCTCTCGGTTGCCGTTTTGCCTTTTGTTGATTTATCCGGAAGCAAAGAAGGGGCAACCGCCATGCGGCTGGGATTCTATAACCATTTCAGCTCCGTTCCCTTCAAAGACATGGAACTCTATAAGGTGGATGATTTACTGACCAAAGCGGGGCTCACCGATCCGGACATGATTCGTAAAACATCGCCGCAAAAATTGGGCGGCATTCTGGGTGTTGACGCGGTTATTTTGGGAGAGGTATCCGACTTCGATAAATATTTTTTAGTTCTCTATTCACAGGTTGCCGTGGGCGCAGAGGTCAAAATGTACGATACAAAAACCGGCAATTTTCTCTGGAGCGGCAAGCACAAAGTGCGCAAACACGAAGGCGGTATCTCCACCAATCCGGTTGGCCTTATCGCCACGGTGATTGCGACGGCGTTAAATGTCCGCGACATTCAACTGCTGCGCGCCAACGATGACCTGTTTCGCGATATGGTCAAAACCATTCCAGCGCCAACGCTGGCCCAGGCCAAACGCCCGCCGACCATTGCGCTTTTAACCCAGGATACCAAAGGGCAGCCCAAAAAAGCAGGCGATGAAATCAAGGTTGTTATTCAGGGAGCGCCAAATATGCAGGCCTCGTTTGACATTGGTCAATACCGGAAGCGAATTGAAATGCAGGAGGTCGAACCGGGCGGTTATTATGGCGTCTATAAAGTTGTGCCGGGGGACAATGTTGAAAAAGCCATCGTGACCGGTTACCTGACGGACGATTCCGGAAATACCACCCAATGGGTGGATGCGATAGGGTCCGTCACGCTCGATACCACCGCACCGGAAAAACCGGAGCACATCACCTGCATCGGTCGCAATCAGATCGTCGGGCTTCGCTGGGATAAATCCGTTGCGACGGATCTGTCCGGTTATATCATTTACCGTTCCGACTCACCGCTCTCCGGCCACATCCGGATCGGTAAAACGGAATTTAACGAATTTAGCGACACGGATAAAAATCTGGTTAACGCCAAGATGTATTATTACCGCGTGACGGCCATGGATTTTGCCGGGAATGAAAGCCAGATGGCACAAGCGCAAGGCATGCCGATTGCCCCGGGACCAACGCCTGTCTCCGGCGTCATCGAAACAGATACCGTCTGGTATTCCGGCGCCAGCCCATACATCATTACTGCTGACGTGATTGTGAAAGACAAGGCGCTTTTGACCATCGAACCGGGAACGGAAATCAAATCCAAGAATGGCGGTTTGATCATTGAAGGACGCATTGCGGCGCAGGGAGACAATGATCACATTATCAGCTTTGATGCGCTGGAAGACGACAAATTGTGGTCGGGAATTACATTTTCGGGCGTCAAAGACCGGGAAAACAAAATGATGTTTGTCCGGGTGAAGGGTGCACGGACAGCCGTCAACTGCCAGGCGTCCTCGCCGCTCATTGAAAATTCCGAGTTTGCGGGCAATGCCGACGCGCTGAAAATTTCGGGCGCGTTTTCCAAACCGCTCATCAGCAAGAATGCCATTTATAAAAACAAGGGCATTGCCATATCCGTAAGCGACGGGGCATCGCCCAGAATCGTGGGAAATTCCATCTACGATAATAGCGGCGCCGGTCTGACCGCGCAATCCGCCACACCGGAGATTGTCCAAAATACCATCACGCGAAACAGAAATAGCGGAATTGAAGTTCGGGGCGCGCAGGCTATTATTCGCCAAAACAATCTGTCCGATAATTCTCCGTATAATATGACCAGCGCGATGAACGGCACCTCCGTCAAAGCACAAGACAACTGGTGGGGCAGCGCGAAAGCTTCGGATATCCTTGCGGGCCTTTCCGGACGTGTCGATATTCGTTTTGTGCTTGATGCGCCCTGGCCGCAGGGAAAGCCCCTGGCCGTGCCTGTCCTGGACAAACATCTCGGCGGCATGATCAAGACGGATTCCTATTTGATTCTATCCAACAGTCCATACCGGATTACGAAGGATGTGGTGATTGACGGCGGGGCAACGCTTTACATCGAGCCGGGTGTTGTTCTGGAATTTGAGCAGAAATCGACGTTTGTAACGCAAAACGGAGGCATCATCGCGCGGGGAACCAAAGAAAGACCCATTATATTCACAGCCGCTTCTGCGTCGCCCGCACCCGGTTTTTATGCCAGTGTCGTGCAATTTGTCGAACCAACACGGGTCAACAGCTCCTTTTCGTATTGCATCGTGAAATATGCCGCAACCGCGTTTGATATTTACGCGGGGTCGCCGGAAATTTCGCACAGCTACATCGCGCATTCTTCTCAAAGCGCCATATACTGCCGCAAAGAAGCGACGCCTGTCATTTCCTTTAACACCTTCGCAACAAATGCGGGTGAAGGCGCGATTGTGTGCTTCGGAAGAGCCAATCCTAAAATATTTCAGAATAATTTTATCGGCAATGTCTGGGCTATTCAGAGCGTTTCATCAATCTACATCGACGCTCGTCATAACTGGTGGGGCGCGTCGCCTCCCGATTCCAAAGTGATTTGGGGAGAAAACATCAACATTAAACCCTGGTTGACAAAAGAAAACCCCGACGCTTTCAAGACAAGTCATTGACATCGATATTTAATTTTCCTATTGTCCCGCTGATTTGAAACAGGAGCAGTCCGTGATCTATTTCCGCAATGTCAGTTTGTCTTTTTTAGATAAACAGTTATTTGATAAAATCAACTGGACGATTTATCCGAAAGGCCGCATCGGCCTGGTCGGTGATAACGGCACCGGCAAAACCACGCTCTTTCGGGCCATCCTCGATCAGGCGCATCTCGATGCGGGTTTTATAGACATACCCGACCGGAAACAAAAAAAAATCGGCTACCTGCCGCAGGATCTGGTCGAACTCGAAGCGACAGGCCTGATCGAGTATCTCCGGAAGAAAAGCGGCATTACCGACCTGGAGGAATCCATCAGGGAACTGGAACAAAAAATTTCGCACGTTAAACCCAACACCCATGAATACAGCGAACTCACCCGCCACTATGCCGACGCAACGGCTGAATTTTCGGCCCGCGACGGTTATGCTTTTGAAGCGCGGGCCAAGCAAATCCTCAAGGGGTTCGGCTTCCGCGAAAGTGATTTTGCCAAAACCTGCGATTTGTTCTCCGGTGGATGGAAAATGCGGATTCTCTTGACCGCCATCCTGCTTGAACAACCGGACATCATGCTCTTGGACGAACCGACCAACCACCTGGACACGGAAAGTATGGAGTGGCTGGAAAGCTACCTTAAGGATTATCCCGGAACCATCCTGGTGGTGTCCCACGATCATTTTTTTCTCGATAAAATCGCCACGCAAATCGCGGAACTGGCCACCTGCCGCATCCACATCTACAAAGGTAACTATACCTATTACCTGTCCGAAAAAGACCGGCGGATGGAGGCGCTCAAGAAGGAAATGGAGCTGCAAAAAGCACAAATTAAAAAAATTGAGGAATTCGTGGAACGTTTCCGCTACAAGGCAAGCAAAGCCGCCCAGGTGCAAAGCCGGGTCAAGATGCTGGAGAAATTTAAGGACATTAAACTGGAGGGCAATGCCCGCAGCGTCGTTATGAGATTCCCGGAAGGTAAAAAAAGCGTGAAGGAAGTCGTCAAGGTTGTTGATCTTGGGCACTCCTATGGCGATCTAACGGTCTTCTCCGGACTGAATTTTTCGCTTTTCCGCGGCGACAAGGTCGCCTTCGTGGGTGTGAACGGATCGGGCAAATCAACACTGTCGCGGCTTTTGAGCCTCTCGGAACAGCCCGCCGCAGGCGTCGTAAAATACGGCGACGGGGTCAACATGGCGTTCTTTTCGCAGGAAAGCTCGCAAAACCTCAACTACGCAAACACGATCTGGGAAGAAATCAATTCTGTGCCGACGACAGCCTGCGACCAGACCAAGCGCAATCTGCTGGGCGCGTTTCTCTTCTCCGGCGATGACATTTTCAAATCCGTCGGCATTTTGTCAGGCGGCGAAAAATCGCGTCTGGCTCTTTTAAAAATCATGCTCCTGGACACCAACTTCCTGGTTTTGGATGAACCCACCAACCATCTGGACATCAAGACCAAAGATATTTTTCAAAACGCGCTGATCAATTATTCCGGTACGGTAGCCATTGTCTCCCATGACCGTTACTTTCTGGATCATCTGGTTAACAAAGTGTTTGAGCTTAAAGATGGCAAGATTTTTGATTATCCGGGCAATTATTCCTACTTCATTGAAAAGCGCTCACAAAATGCGGCTGACACGACAGCAAAAAATAATCGCGGCGAGACCGCTCTCGACAAAACATTAACGTTGAAAGATAAAAAAAGGATTGAAGCAGAAGAACGCAATCGACTCTCGAAGATCAGAAGCACGTTGAAAAAAGAACTGGTCGCCGTGGAGGGAAAAATCGCAACCCTGGAAGCCCGAAAAGCCGCCCATGAAAAATCCCTGTGCGATCCTGAGACACACAGGAACTCGGTTAAAATCAAGGAACTCCAGATCGATTTCAAAACCGTTGAAAACGATCTGGAAAACGCCTACCATATCTGGACGGAACTCACCTGCAAGCTGGAAGAGACCGACCCGGCAGGCGCCGCCTGACCGGCCAACTTCCTGATTATTTACGCCCCGTCCAATCCCGATTTTTCCACATGCTGATACCAGGTGGCCGGATCGGCCAGAAATTCTCCCGTATCCTTAAGCGACAGCAGATGCTCGCGCTCGACTGCGGCTAGCATATTGAAAAACGCTATCTCTTTCGGGTCCGTGCATTGTTTTCCCAGTTTGGTATATAGCGCGACGCCGCGCGCTTCAAAATCAATGGCCGTGCGGATGGCTTTGAGTTCATCCTCCGTGCCGGTAATACGGGCAGACTTTTTACCGGACATGGATTTTAAGATGGTCCCTGCTAGTGATTTCTTCACTTTCAGGGGAACGGTGGCTGGCCATTTCTTCTGCTCGTCCCATTTATCATGGAGTTTTTTCAGCATTTCGTGATGTTCTTTTTCCTCATCGGCAATCTGCTTGAACATGTTTTTGCCCGCCATATTCTTTGTTTTCCGGGCCTGGCCCAGGTAAAACTCGCGCTCTTTTTCTTCATTTTCCAGAGCAAAAGCCAATGCGTTCATTCTTCTATCCATGAATAGTACCCCCTTTGGCGGATGATCATATTTGTGCGGCATTATAGAAGATATTATCAATTCGGGCAATACGTTTTTCAAACGACATGCCGCTACTGAATATCCCGCACATATTCTGCTATATTGTTGCAAAGATCGGATATGCGTTCCAGATGACCCAGCATTTCAACAAAGATGGGACCGGCTTCCGGGCTGCATTCGCGCTGATGGAATCTTTTCAGATGATTATCCAGCGATTCCTTAACCCTGATATCGATATCCTCCTCACGGCGGATGACGTCCTTCACTGTTTCAGCGTTGAAAATTTCCGTCAAAATCGAGGCATCACGAAGATTGCACTCCACCAGTGAAAGAATGTCCTGAAACTCTCTTTCACCGCAATCGCTGAACTTTATCTTGCGCGAAGCCCGCTCTCCGGCCAGAGCGCTGATCGACTGGATATGGTTGCCGATGCTTTTAATATCTCCGGCCATAGACGTGTAAGCAAAGACTCTCCTGGAAAGCTGCGCGGACAATTGGCGGCCCGATACCTTCAAGAGAAACTTAACAATCTGCCTACGCAAATTGTTAACCACCATCTCCGCATAGGAAATATCATTACGCCTCCCCTCTTCATAGTGGGACATTAGCTTGACGGTTCTGAGAAACATGATTTGTACAAGTTTTGTCTGCCGTTGCAGCTCCTTGTGCACATGGTCCAATGATTTGACCGGATTGGTTAAATCTTTACGGTCAAGATATTCCGGCCAGATGGGCAGAGCGTCGTCTTCACCGGGCAGGACTTTGTTTATCAGCGCTGCATAGGGTCGCAGGAAAAAAATAAAAACGACGACAATCAACAGGTTCAGTAAAAAATGGGCCCAAACGATCTGTTGGGCGACACTGCTGGACATACTTTTCAGAATGTCGAGGAAAAACGGGAAGCCGATGAGACAAATCAACACACCTACGCATTTGAAGATCAGATGTGACACGGCGGTTCTTTTACCGCTGACATTAGCAACGCTTCCGGCCAACAGAGCCGTCACCGTCGTACCGATATTGGCGCCCAGAATAACAGGCACGGCATTTTCCAACTCGATCAGATCCTGTTGCGCCAGGACAGCCAGAATACTGATCGGTATCGCGGAGGCGCGGACAACGGATGTAACCACCATCCCCACCCCAATTCCGAATAGCGGATTTTTGATCTGAGTAAAATAATTAATAAAAACGGGTGATTGCTTGAGGGGCGCCGCCGTCTGACTGATGATCTCCAGACCAAAGAAGATCAGGCCGAAATAAAAAATCATTTCACCGGCGGTTTTCCAGCCACCCCGGCGTGAAAGCCACAAAAGTCCGCCGATGGAAATGAAAAAAGGAGAAAATTCCGTAAAACGCCAGATGACAAACTGCACGGTCAGGGTTGTACCGATGTCCGCACCCAGAATGATGGCCAGGGAACTGTAAAAGCTGATCAGACCGGCGCTGACCAAACCAATCGTGAGCGCGGTTGACGCCGAAGAGCTCTGAAAGACGATCGCGGAGACGATACCGGTAACCAACCCATAGAGTGGTTTCTCCACGGCATACTTGATCAATTCTTTTATTCTGGCGTCCATCATACAACGGACGGCGGCAGAAAGGCGAATCATGCCGACCAGAAAAAATATGATGCCGCTTGCGGCGATCAAAGCTTCTTTCATTTATTTAGCAAATCAATTTCAGTATCAATCAACTTTTTTGAACATCTTGCCTTTGGCGCCGCAGACAGGGCATGTTTCCGGCGCTTCTCTTTCCGCGGTAAAACCGCAGACAGGACAAACATAGTAGTTGCAGGCGTCTTTCGCGGCATCCGGGGAATCGAGCATTTGCTGATAAAGCCTGGCATGAATTTTTTCCACTTCATTGGCAAAATTGAATGAACGCTCGGCTTCTTTATGCCCTTCGGCTTTGGCGCTCTCAATCATCGCCGGATACATGCTCTTGAACTCGTGTGTTTCACCGGCGACCGCTTCCCGCAAGTTCTCTTGAGTGGAACGAATGCCTTTCATTGCCCGCAAGTGGGCGTGGGCATGAACCGTCTCCGCTTCCGCCGCCGCGCGAAAAAGCCTGGCGGCCTGGGAAAATCCCTCCGCGTCCGCCTTGGCGGCAAACGCCAAATATTTACGGTTGGCCTGTGACTCACCGGCAAAGGCTTCTTTTAAAGCATCTTCTGTTTTCGACATGGTCATCTCCTTTTCTTGGTCTTATTGCAATTTCATATTAAAGGTGGATATTCTGCCCGTATCCAGTTCCTTGATTTGCAAACGCAGGACTTTTGCCGTCTTCGCCTCTCCGGGATAAAAAATAAAACCATGGGCCAGTTCTCCCGGTTTGACCGCGCGGTATTGCAAAGATCTGGTCTGCAAATCCTGCTTAATTTTAGACTGCACATCGGTCTGGTCGATAGCGGCCTGGCCGCCGCCGGAAACCACTCCCGCCGCGGCGCCGATGGCTGCGCCTTTTCCGGCTGCAGCACCCACATTGGTTCCGGTGACGATGCCGATCGCCGCTCCGATCACTGCTCCCGCGGCGCCAAAAAGCAATCCTCTCTTTGCAGCTTCGGGAACTACCCTTCCCAGTTCAGTCTCTCTCGCCAGGCGATCATAGGCAAGATTTTGCTCCAGTATCGGCCAGACATTACCCTCCGCATCGATCAAAAATGTTTGCTCCGCAATAATCATCAACGGATGATTACTTTTGTTATCAAAAGCCACCTGCACCGGAAGAATGCCCGCCTGCCGGATATCAAAACCAAAGGCTGCTTTGGCTTCCTCGGCATTGATAAAACTTCTGGCGGCAATGACTGCGCCGTCAATATAGACCGCATTGGGGCTGCTCTGAGGCGTTTTAAAAGGCACAACTTGCCTTTCATAGCTTGCGCAACCCGTAAAGAGTAAAAAGCAAAAAAAGAAGCTTACAAAACAGTCCTTTTTCTGGAAAATCATATTTTCCCCTCTCAAATCATCGTGGAATTGCTTTTATCATGACAAATTTATTGTGAAACCACAAGCGCAATGATTGCAGCGTAATTAATAATATTATCATTTTGCCATTGACAATTGTTTCCGGATTCAGTTATAAAACACGGCATCGATCTATGCCCAGTTGAGTTTCATTATCATTAACGGATTATGATAAAGAAAAGGAGCGGTTTGAAGAAAGACTGTAAAACATTGGCAAATGACTTATCCCATAATCACTCAGCGTCTCGATCGCCTCGGCCCTTGCAGAATAAAGAACTTCTAACAACGACCGGCACTGAAAAAGCATTTCCCCTCAACAAGCTCATCAACAAGCTCAATCATCTGAATTTCACCGACGGTGCCATCTCGATTATTTTTCGCCACAAGCAAAACCAGCAGGACATTTTAATCAAAGCCTACCCGCAACCCTGCATGAAAAACCAATTAACCTGCCGTCTGGCTCTTGACGACACTGTACCGGACCTCTCGGACTATCTACCTCACTTTCTGATGATCGACGACGGACTGTCCACCATGGTTGCGCCCGTTCAGTTGTTGAGTCTGCACGAGCAAATGCTGACGGTGAAACTTCCCGAGGAAGGCCTGATAAAAACCAATCGGGCAACCAAGCGCCACTATTGCCGCGATATTATCTGTGAAATTATTCAGGATGACATCAAGCAAGGCGGCACATTAGTCGATTTCACCCCCAATGCCTTCTGCATACGATTGACGGAGCGTGAGGATGGAAAGGCATTTGCCCATCCTGAGACAGCTATCATTACCCTATTACAAAACAATACTAAATGTTTTTCCGGCTCCTGCCGATTGGTCCGTAACAGCATGTCTATGCCGAACGACATCGTGGTTTACGCGCCAGCCGATGAAGAAAAACAACTTTTCCCCAAAAGGAAAATCAGGAATCCGCGTGAACACAATGCTGCATCTTTCAGTGTGAAGTTTCATCATCCTTTTTATCAAGAACACATCGAAAGAGACATTTTCGATGTTTCCACTTCGGGATTCTCGATCAAGGTCAATTCTGACGAACAAACCTTGATGACGGGCATGATCATTCCTGAACTGACCATTATCTATGCGGGGGTCGCGGAAATGAAATGTTCGGCACAGGTGGTTTATCGCAGTGAAAACAGGGAGAGTCATGTTGTGCAAAACGGCTTGGCCATCACGGATATGGATATCCGCTCCTACAGTCGGCTCAACCACCTCGTCGGGACACATTTAGACGCCAATGCCCATATCTCCACGACGGTGGATATGGAAACCCTCTGGGAATTCTTTTTTGACACAGGATTCATTTACGGTGAAAAATATCAGCATCTCTACCCACACCGGAATGCTTTTAAGGAAACCTACCGGAAACTATACCAGGATAATCCCGATATTGCCCGGCACTTCACCTATGAAAAAAACGGCAAGCTCTATGGCCATATTGCCATGGTTCACGCCTATGAACCCGCATGGGTGATTCATCATTATTCCGCAAAGCCTCTCGAAAGCAGGGTCCCCGGCTTTCTGATTCTGAGGCAAATTATTCATTTTTTGAATGGTTGTTATCGCTTCCGTTCATTTGGAATAGAATATGTCATGACTTATTACCGGCCGGACAACCGAGTTGTGGATAAAGTCTTCGGCGGTTTTGCCCGTGAATTAAACAACCCCAAGGGCAGTTCCCTTGATTTGTTTTCTTATCTTCATTTTGACAAGTCATCCTCCCATCGGATACTTCCCGCCGGATTCATGTTACGCCAGTGCTTACCCGGCGATTTTGAAATATTGAAAGCCTTCTATGAAAAATCTTCAGGAGGGCTACTTTTCGATTCGTTCAGACTTGATCTTCCGATGGAACCATTGGAAGACACATTTCACCATGCCGGTTTTAAAAGAAGCTGCCAGACATACTGTTTGTGCCATAACGATCGACATCTGGCTTTTTTTATCGTCAATCAATCCGATATCGGTTTGAATCTTTCCGACTTGTTAAACAGCATTACGATACTTATTATGGATGAAAAAGAATTAAAATGGGATACTCTTTCGTCAGCGATTAAGATGCTGGATCATTTCTACGAGACCGAGCATATTCCTCTGCTGGTCTATCCCGCCCACTATCTAAACGGGCAAGGAATTGACATCGACAAGCATTACCAGCTCTGGATAGTGAAAAACGATCCCTATTCCGAACAATACACGGATTATATGGTACGTAAATTCAGAATGAAATACTCGAGTGTAACCAAAATATGAACGATGTGCCATTATACAGCAGTATTATTATTAAGACCTATCTGGAATACTTAAAAAACGACTATCCGGATCTGAATTTCAAGGAATTGCTGAAATATGCAGGAATCGCCAATTATGAAATTGCAGACCGGGGGCACTGGCTGACCCAGGCACAGGTCAGTCGTTTTCAGGAATATGTCCTTCACGCCACCGCTAATCCTGATGTTGCCAAGCAGGCGGGCAGATACATGGCCTCACCCAAGTCTTACATCTCAAGTATTATGCGCCAATCCGTGGCCAGATTCCTTTCACCGGCCATGGCCTACTGGGCCGCTGAAAAGATAGGTTCGAATCTGAGCCGTCATATTTCCATTAAAAGCAAGAAACTGGCAGATAATATAATTGAACTTGCTGTCACCCCCAATCCTGGTGTAAAAGAAGAACCCTACCAGTGCCAGAACCGCCTGGGCATGTTTGAAGCGATCGCTGAAATATTCACTGGCAAATATGCATCTATTGAACATCCCGAATGCCTGCACCGTGGCGATCAGCAATGCCGATACATCATTTCATGGCAGTTAACGCGATCCATGATCTGGAAAAGAATCGGCTACTCTGTTCTGGCCATTTCGGCGCTGGCCTCTTTCCTGATGTTCTTCTTATTACCCGCAAGCCAATGGCTAATGGCAACATTAGCCACGTTATTAGTATCAACAATTATTTTACTGTTCGGTTCAAACTTGCGCAACCGGGAAATGGCCACAAACCTCAAACAACAGGGGCAAACGACTGATGAAGTTGTTGCACAGATTAATCTCCGATACAATGAATCCCTCTTGATTCGAGAAATCAGCGAAGCGGCATCCAGTATTCTGGATCCCCAGGAGCTGTTAAATTTCATCACGGATTCTCTTCATAAAAGGTTGCACTTCAACCGCAGCATGGTGATGCTGGCTAACCCGGAAAAAACAAAACTCGTTTACAGCGCCGGTCACGGTTATACACCGCAGGAAGCAGCCTTATTGCAAAATATGAGCTTTAGTCTCACGAATCCTCGTTCCGAAGGCTACTTCTATCAGGCCTTTGTGAATCAAAAACCATTCCTTGTAGACAGTACGGATAAATCTGAAGCAACCCTTTCAGGAAAAAGTTACAAACTGGTCAGAGATCTGGGCATTAAATCATTCATCTGTGTACCGATTGTCTTCAAGGGAAAAACTGAAGGTATTCTTGCTGTCGATATTGGTGATGCCGGTTCCAATCCCACGCAAAGTAACGTCAGCCTGCTTATCGGCATTGCACAGCAGATCGGCATCAGCCTGAATAATGCAATATCTCATAAAAAACTTAAGGAAAGTGAAGAACGTTTCCGCAATCTGAGCGACAGTTCTCCTGATATCATCTATCAACTGGATCATGAAGGACGGATTAAATATATAAATCCCGCCTGGGAAGAGATCCTGGGGCAGGATAAAAATGACCTCGAGGGCAAACATATTTCCGATTTTATACGCCAGGAAGACCATCAAGCGCTTACCGAAACATTGCAAAGCATTCTTACCGATAAATTGAGAGTCAGAGATAAATATTTTACCATTTTCAATTCAAAAGGCTTGCCACATTACATCACCCTGACCGGCGCGCCTGATTATGATGCAGAAGGCAATGTCATCGGAATCGTCGGAACGATTAAAGACATCTCTAAATTACGCAGTATGGAAGCACAGCTTCTGCAGGCCTCCAAGATGGAAGCCGTAGGTACTTTAACCAGCGGCATCGCTCATGATTTTAACAACATCATTCAGGCGATTATGGGTTACAATCAATTAATGATTTCCGGCAGGCTCGGCAACGAAACGGATATGCCTTACCTCACCAGCATCGGAGAACTCCTCACGCGGTCCAGCGAACTTGTCCGGCAACTGCTTCTTTTCAGCAGAAAGGTCGAACCCATCGCTAAAGTGATCAACATCAATGAAGAGATCAAAAGCATCCACAGCCTGCTCGATAAATCGATTTCCAAAATGATCGAGATTAAAACCGATCTTAGCGAAGACATTTCCCTGATTAACGCAGATGCAAATCAGATCGGACAGATCATCATGAATCTGGTCATCAATGCCCGCGATGCAATGGGTGACAGCGGTATCATTATGATCAGGACCGCAAATCTGGTTTTACATGAAAAAAACATGATTGACGGCTTTCGCATCGATCCCGGCACTTATGTTCAATTGTCTATTGCGGACACGGGCTGCGGGATGGATCCGGAAATGACGAAACGCATCTTTGAACCTTTTTTCACCACCAAGAAACCGGGCAAAGGCACCGGCCTGGGACTGGCGGTCGTTTACGGCATTGTAAAAAACCACGACGGTTTTATTTACTGTGAAAGCGAACCGGATAAAGGCACAATCTTTTCCGTTATTCTTCCCGCTTCAGCGGCGGGAAGGGAACCGCAAAAGGTTCAAGAAAAGCCAAAGCAAAACGCTTACGGCACGGAAAAAATACTTTTGGCTGATGATGAAAAAAGCATCCTGGAAACGGTTAAAGACACTTTAAAGTTATTTGGCTACCAGGTTGTAACGGCGGAAAACGGCGAGGAGGCGCTGGAGATTTATCGCCACAAGAAAGATGAAATCGATCTGGTGATTCTTGACCTGATCATGCCGGGCGGCGGCGGCAAAAAATGTTTGCACGATTTGCTGGAAATCAATCACAACGTTAAAGTACTGATGACCAGTGGCTATTCCAGTAACCAGCAAATAGCAGATTTAAAACTCGCCGGCGCAGCCGGGTTTATTCATAAGCCATACCGACCCGAAGATTTACTGTTCACGATTCGGGAAATTATTGATACGCAAAATCATTCTGATGACGGTCGGATTCCCTTGCATAACAATAATGGCGTGTAGGTAAAACGCCTGGGATCCACGAGGTATTTCTCAAGGTCGACATAAAACTGCTGATGACCACCTGGATATTCCTCAATCCAGTCTCCTGATTTTTTTGCCGCGATTTCCAGTTTTTTAGTCCAGTTATACTTATCTTTTTCTCTGATTTCGCCAAAAATTAAGTTGTGTGCCATCAGTTCCACGTCAATATTTTGAAACCCGCTGTCATACAGGAAGGAATAAAGCTTACGCCCGACAAACGTATCAAAGTTATACTGTTCATCAAGCGTTTTCATGATCTTGTCAAGCACCACCGAAAGGGACGCTGGCATGTCATAGTGCGTAAGACAATTGTAGTCCAGGTCGATCAGACACAGAGTGCCGCCGGGCTTCAGACAATTTTTGAGATTTCTTACAATATCCAATGCTTCCTTCCGGAAATACTCCAGAACAAACCGAACCCAGATCAGATCGAATTCACCCAGCGTATCCATCGGCTCACACAAGTTCTGAAGGCTAAATGTAATTCCTTTTTTACCACCGTAATGTCCCTGAGCGTATGATATTCGCTGTTCGGAAAAATCAATACCCACAATACTGCCTTGAGGTTGAATCATGTCATAGAGCAGCGATGTGGTTCTTCCCGGTCCACAGCAGCAATCTAAAATCCTCATGCCCGGCTTGACGCCGCACCAGGCGGCCTGCCTGCGTAATGCATCAGCGTCCGTTTTAATATCGAGGCGAATGGCCTCCTCTTCGCTTTCCATGAGATAATCGCTTACTGCATTGTATTTATTAACTAATAATTTGTTTTGCATGATCCGTCCCTAGAGAAGAATTGAGGCATCCATTGCGGATGACTGTTAAAAACCGTTGTCCGCAGCAATCCATTGCCACCTTATCTGCATGACGTTTTTAACAGATCTGTAACATTCACGCAAGAAAATTGAATTGCCGGTTCCCAATAGCTAAAGACTCTGTAATGATTTTTGTTTCATATCAGGATAACAATCTCTCTCTTCTTCTGACAATTCTGATTTACTTACCAAGTTATGAGATAGGTTGAAAAAAGTGGACACCAATGTTTAGGTAAAAACTAAGACGGAGGTGTGAGAATGGCAAGGATACCGAACGGGCGATACACGAAAGAGTTTCGCGAGGAAGCAGTAAAGATGGTAGCTGACGGAGGCTTGTCAGTTGTGGAGATATCCAAGCGATTATCATTGCCAAAGTCAACACTAGAGAGCTGGGTAAGGGTTTCAAAAACGGGGAATCTTGGTAAAATCGGCAGAGGCCAGCGTCCACTAACGGAATTGGAGAGGGAATTAGCAAACGTCAAGCGGGAGCTGGCATTGACGAAGATGGAACGCGACATCTTAAAAAAGCGGCCGCGTACTTTGCCAAGGAGTCGCTGTAAGGTGCGCGGTGATCAAGGCGTTGCGACTTACCTATACGGTTTTAAGGGTTAAGTAAAAAACTTCTGATTTCACACTAATCTCTAAAAATGTACCCTCGAAACTTAATTACTTAAACCTTCTATTTTCAGTCCTCTCCTGCCCTTTTGGGATAGCCGGTGATGTCGCGGATTTCCTCATAGAGGGGCTTTAACCTCTTATACATTTGTTTGTAAACACGTTTATAGAGCTGATTGTATATCCTGTGTGTATTGAGGTCCGGTTCAAAGTATCGCCCGATGTGCGTCATTTCCGCAACCGCTTTCTTGAAGTTCCGGTGCAGCTTCAAGCCGACCGCCGCGTCGATGGCCGCACCCAGTCCCGATGTTTCATAAATATGTGAGCGTGCTGTCGGCATGCCGAAAATATCCGCGGTGAGTTGCATGGCTGCGTCACTTTGCGATCCGCCTCCGGAAACTCGCAGCTCAGTAATATCCACGCCACTGCGCTTTTCCTGACGCTCCTTGCCTTCCCGCAGGGCATAGGCCAGACCTTCCAGCATGGCACGGTAAAGGTGCGCCCTGTTATGCACATCGCCAAAGCCGATCACGGCGCCCTTGGCCTCCGGCCCCGGCACTTTAATGCCCGGCGACCAGTAGGGCTGGAGAATCAGCCCCATGGAACCCGGCGGCACTTGATGTAAGAGATCTTCAATAAGCGTTTCGACTTCAACACCCCGTTCCTCGGCAATCTGCTGCTCCAACTGCGCAAACTGCTCCGTAAACCAGCTGACCATCCAGTAGCCCCGGTAAATCATTATTTCCAGACTGTAGGCATCCGGCACTGCCGAGGGATAAGGAGGAATCAGCGGAATGGCCTCAATATATTTATAGTGCGTCGTATTGATGGTGGCGGTTGTGCCGTAACTCAGGCAGCCGATATGCGGTTCAAGACATCCGGCGCCGATCACTTCACAGGCCTTATCCGCGGCGGCGGCGATCACCGGCAATCCTTCCGGGATGCCGGTATCCTCGGAAGCCTGCCTTGTAATCTGTCCCAGCACGCCCGAAGGCTCGATCAAATCCGGCAGCATGTGAGGCTCAACCTGCGTAACCTCCCATTTCCAGTTCCACGAAGATGCCCAGGCCTTCTTTTTATAATCGAAGGGTACATAGCCGACCTGACATCCGACGGAATCAACAAACCGGCCGGTCAAACAATAGGTCAGATAGCCGGAAAGAAATAAAAACTTATGCGTCTTCTTCCAGATGTCCGGCTGATAACGTTTAATCCAGTTGCTCTCCGCTTCCGACTGAATATATGCCACGGTTTCACTCATGCCTGACAATTTAAAGGCCATCCCCCACAATCCACCTATCGGTTTCAAACCGCTGGTGCGTCTCTGATCCAGCCAGACCATGGCCGGACGCAACGGTTTACCGTTTCGATCGACATTAATCATCGTGGCGCGCTGAGTGGTCAGCGTGACGCCCGCAATCGCATCCTTCGGCACAGTCGTTTCACGCCAAAGCATTTGGCAGACCTGACAAAGCGATTTCCAGTAATAGTCGACATCCTGTTCCGCCCAACCCGGTTCGCGTGAGACATACGGCTGCATCGGAACTCGTTTTTTATAAATCAGGTTGCCCTTTAAATCAAAAATAAGAGCCCTGACGGACTGTGTGCCGTTGTCGATACTGAGAATTAAGTCTCTGGTCATGAATCACCTCTATAATGCGAAACGCAGATGCAAGATTCACTCGTCATAAGAAAACGTCATCATTCCGAAGTGAATAAAAGTTGGATATTCATAGCACTGAATTCTTTTTTTTAAAACATGGTTTATTTTTCACATTAGTGAATACAATGGATAGGTAAGAAATTGCCGGACAAGAGCGAAAGGAATGTCGTTGAAACTTAAAGAGCAGGACAACGCAAGTTGCCTGCTCTTTAAATGATCATTGTTCATGGATGTTACTTTTTAGCTGCTGCCTTCTTGACAACTTTTTTGGCAACAACTTTCTTCACAACCTTCTTCGCTACTGCCTTCTTGACAACTTTCTTGGCGACAACTTTCTTCACAACTTTCTTGGCTACCACTTTTTTTGCGGCGGGCTTTGCAGCCTTCTTTGCTACTTTCTTTGCTGTTGCTGTCATTGGGTCTAGCCTCCTTTTATTGAGTTTACTTCCTGGTTACAGAATTAGTAACCTTTCATATGTTGGTTAATTTTACTTTATTTTTTCCCTCCGGTCAACAAAAACTACCAAAAATTATTATATTTTTTTATTTTTAATTCCGACAAGAAAAAATAATTTTTATCAATGAAACACAAACCGAAAATTCGCAGTCAATGATTTGCGTGTAAATCATTTTACGATCCTCATGAAATCCAGTGCCGGCAAGTGTTTCCGGCTTTCACCATCATCCTGCAAATATAATTTCTTCGAACGGATAGCCTAAAGACAATCTCAAACAGTGCCGGAAGGATTGATATCGCATCCACCGTGCGTCAGTGCCGCGAGCATGACGATCACAGATAATTTTTTGCTCCGACATAATGTTTGGCGAAGTATTCATCGGATAAAGAGTTGATACGGATCCTTTTGCCGCGAGACGGCGCATGAATAAACCGACCATCGCCGATATAGATGCCCACATGCGACACTTTCCCGCGACCTTTCATCAAAAAAAAGACCAGATCGCCTTTTTGTAAATCGTTTTGGTCAATCGCATCGCCTGCGTCATACTGTGTCCTTGAATGCCGCGGCAGATCCAGACCATTTAACTGATAAACCGTCATCGTGAGACCGCTGCAATCAAATCCCGTCTCGGCGGACGATCCGCCCCACAGATAAGGTACCCCGATAAAGTCCCGGGCGCTTTTCACCAGCGACTCTCTTAAATAATCCGTACCATATTGCTTTCGCTTTGCCGCCGCGGAATCTTCCGGCAGCACGACATAGAACTCTTCGATCACGCCCGCGCTTTGCAGTGATTGAGCTCGCAACTTAGCCTGATCTTTGGATGAGAAGTTGCCGAAACGAACTTTAAAAAAACCATCGGCTGCTTTGAAATAAGTAGCGTCCAGGCCCTGGCTTTTGAGCTTTTCCGTCAGACGCACCGCGTTTTCCGCCTGCGCGAATGCTCCCGCCTGAATCGTGGTTCCCATGATCGCCAGCGGTCTCTTTTGCGGCCGGGGTGACACAGCGTTAACTTTCTCTCCACGGCTCGCGCAGGCCTGCAGCAACATTACAAGAATCAGAAACAACGCAATACTCAGGCTAATTTTTTTTATTTTTTCCACGCTGTTTTTATCCTGCATAAAGCCATATCATAATTTCCAGCGGGTTTGCACAAAGGCCGCCGCTTCTTCACTATTATGTATTCTGTTTTCCAGTTGCTCTTCTTCCAGCGTCCGCAAGACTTCCCCGATAAGCTTCCCGGGTGTAAATCCCATCGCCATTAAGTCATGGCCGTTCAAAAGACGCGGCGGATGCAGCGCTTCATGTTCCAGATTCTGCAGCTGATGGCGGCAAAAATCGTAATGGTCCAGCATCCCGTGACTGGCCAGGCAATCCAGGCGATGCAATTGCAGATGCAGATGAAAATCCGGCATCCGCAAAAATCGCTTTAACCGGGCGGGCCGCATTTTCTGTACGTTCATAAAGGCCATGTGATGATGGATCAGGCTCAGCACTGTATCCTTTTGCGCGCGTGAGAATCTCAACCGCTGGAGAACGCCTTCGGCTATAGCCTCCCCCAATTTCACATGTCCGTGAAAATGGACGCCGTCATCATCCTCCGTGCGCGACACGGGCTTGCCGACATCGTGTAAAAGCGCTCCCCAGGCCAGCGCCGGGGCTATTAGCGGGCTGGTTTCGCCAGATAACATCTCCAGCATAATCATCGTATGCTGCCAGACATCGCCTTCGGGATGAAAACGAGGCGGCTGCGACACACCGCGCATCCTGTCCACTTCCGGTAGTATCTGCTGCAAGATTCCTGTGTCAGCCATTAATTCGAAACCCCGGCGCGCGCCGCCGTGTGTCAGAATCTTTTGAAGCTCTTCGGCAATTCGTTCGGCGCTGATTCCCTTGATATTTGCAGCATTGGCTTGAATGGCGCTTTGCGTTGCCGGATCCATTGCATAATCCAGATTGGCGGCAAAGCGGATCGCGCGCAGCATCCTTAAATAGTCTTCATTGAAACGAACGGCAGGATCACCGATGGTCCGGAGAACTTTCCGGTCAATATCCGCAAGGCCGTCCACATAATCGATGATTTGATGGGTTTCGGGATCCATCAACAAACCGTTGATGGTAAAATCGCGCCTGAAGACATCTTCCCTGGCCGATGAAAAGTGAACACTCGTAGGCCTTCTGCCGTCTTCATAGACGTCGTCACTGCGAAAAGTTGCGACCTCATAGGGATGACCATCCGCCATCACCATGATCACGCCGAATTTCGCACCGACAGCCAGCGTCCTCTCAAATAGTGCCGTGACCTGATCAGGTAGAGCGGATGTTGCGATATCATAATCGCCGGGCGTAACGCCGCGCACAAAATCACGCACACAGCCGCCGACAAAATAGGCTTCAAACCCTGCTTGCTTGAGACGGCGTACTATAGACATAGCGGTGCTTCGTCTGGTCTCGCTGTTTTTTGCTCCCGATGGGGTCAATACCTACTCCTCGTGTCACTTCTTTTACCGCTTTCCCAATTTGATCGCGCAGAATTCACCGCACATCGTGCAGCCTTCATCCTGGGCGCTCTTGCTTTTCTCCAGGAGCGCGACGGTTCTTTCCGGGTCAATGGATAAATCCACCTGCCCCTGCCAGTCAAAGTTTTTCCGACATTGCGACATTTTCCGGTTTCGCTCCCTGGCTCCGTGAACACCTTTGGCGATGTCCGCAATGTGAGCGGCAATCCGCGCGGCAATGACGCCGTCGCGTACATCGGCCAACGTCGGCAGACGCAAATGTTCAGCCGGGGTGACATAACAAAGGAAATCAGCCCCGGCGGCTCCGGCAATCGCGCCGCCAATCGCGGAGGTAATATGGTCGTAACCGGGCGCTATGTCCGTCGGCAGCGGCCCTAAAACATAAAATGGAGCACCCTGGCATATTTTTTTCTGTAGTTTGATATTGGCTTCCACTTCGGTAATCGGTACATGGCCGGGCCCTTCAATCATCACCTGCACGCCTGCGGCACGGGCGCGGGTGTTCAGCTGCCCTAAAATAATTAACTCCTGCAATTGCCCCTGGTCGGTCGCATCATTGATAGCGCCGGGACGCAAACCGTCACCTAAACTCAATACCATGTCGTAGCGATGCGCGATTTCCAAGAGTCTGTCGTATTCTTCATAAAGGGGATTTTCCCGATTGTTGCAGTACATCCAGTTGGCCGTCATAGAGCCACCCCGGCTGACAATGCCCAAAACTCTTCCCTGCGACTCCACAGCAGCCACACTCAGGCGATTGACGCCGCAGTGCACCGTGATGAAATCGACGCCATCGCGGCCGTTTTCTTCAATCACGGCAAACATATCATCCGGGGTCATTTCCGAGATCGCTTTTTTCTCGTCCAGAATTTTTACCGCCGCCTGATAAATCGGCACTGTCCCGATAGCCACGGTGGATTGTTCCATCACCGCCTTGCGGATTTGAGCCAGATCGCCGCCGGTGGAAAGATCCATCACCGCATCGGCGCCCGCGTCTGTGGCGATTTTTAATTTTTCCAATTCCAAAGCCAAATTATTATTGTCTCTGGATGTGCCAATGTTGGCGTTGACTTTCGTACGCAATCCAAGGCCTATGGCGAGCGGCTTGATTGTCTGATGGTTCACATTACGGCAAATCACGATAGTTCCATCGACCATGCCCTGCTTGATAAATTCCGCCTCAACACCTTCCTGTACCGCGCAGATTTTCATCTCTTCCGAAATGATCCCTTTGCGGGCTTTTTCTAATTGTGTCATTATTGCCTCCAAACTTTTTTAATATCATTTACCCAAAATGTTCACCGGCCCATGACCTTTTCCCAGGGACAATGAATTTTTAATTGCTTCAGTTACCATCCTTTTCGCCTGTTCGACAGCCGGATGCATACTTTTCCCTTGCGCAAGATTTGCTGCCAGCACCGAGGCAAATGTGCAGCCGGTGCCATGTGTGTCTTTTGTTTTGATCCAATCTTCTGAAAACTCGTAATACTGATTCCCGTCATAGAGGATATCAATGCTGCCGTAATTCCTTTTCCCGGGCAAATGCCCTCCCTTAATAACAACATTTTCTACTCCCAGATCGACAATGGCAGCAGCAGCTTTCTTCATCGCCGCAACCGACCGGATTTTCATCTGCGTCAGAGATTCCGCTTCCGGAATATTCGGTGTGAGAACTCTGGTCAGCGGCAGCAGCTTTTTGACCAGCGCCTGCCGCGCCGCTTCCTGCATCATCGTCCGGCCTCCCTTGGCAACCATCACCGGATCGACAACGACATTTTTTATTCTGTATTGCTCAATCTTCCTGACCACTGTATTGACCGCACCCGCCGTCAGCATCATGCCGGTTTTTAAAGCATCCGCGCCAATATCGCTCAAGACGGCATCCAGTTGCGCAGCGATAAATTTTGGCGGCACGGGAAAAATATCCTGAACCCCGCGGGTATTCTGAGCCGTGAGCGCTGCAATCACCGTCAGGCCATAGCAGCCGCAGGCGTGAACGGCCTTCAGATCCGCCTGAATGCCTGCCCCGCCACCGGAGTCGGAACCACCAACACATAAGACTTTGAACAGCTTGTTCATTCAGCCCGCCTCCGGAAAAACATCTTTTTGCCAGTACCGGATCACCAGCAGATTTCCCGACTGGATACGGATGACGGCTGGATTACCGGAAATAATATTACTGACACCCCGCGATTCAGACATCATCAATGCCTCGTCGCTGAGGGGATAGAGAAATCCCCGAAGGGTAACGCCCTCAACTCTGGGACAAAGCGCGATAAGAGAGACCAGACAACCGGCGGCGTCTGTAAATAGGACTTCGCCGTCCGGCACAAAAGCTTCGCAGTATTCATCCACCAGGCAGGTTTTAATTCCCGCTTCCCTGCCTTTAATCAGCAAAAATAGATTGGCCAGCGCGTGATCCATTCTTCCGCCTTGCGCGCCCCAGATCTCAATGGTTTCCGGATGCTGCAATAGCGCGTAATCCAGAGCCAGAGCCGTATCGGTAAAATCCTTCCTGGCCGGATGCTTAATGATCTTTACTCCCGAACGTTCGTAATGCGCCAGTTGCGACGGCTCAATGGAGTCCATGTCACCCACCAGCACATCCGGCGTCAGCGAGGCTGCTGCCAGGTGGCGCGTGCCGCCGTCACAGCCGATCAACGCGCGGTTGCCCGTTTGAGCCATTCTCTTCCGGAAAAAATCCGGATTCCCCAGGCGACCGCCACTGACAATGATAATGTTTTGATGCATAATAAACCCCAAGCCACGGGCATTCTGCCCTCCGCTTTGCGGGATTGATTCGTTTCACTAACAAATAAGCCATACCCTTGCACCTGAAGAAGGATATGGCTTAGATTGGTTTAGAATGATCGCCACTCCCTACGCCGGCATTACCCGGGTCAGGTTCAAAGGGTATAATCTCAGCCGTCCATTCCACGGATTGAACGGCACCCCGCGAACAAAAATTAATACATTAACTTTCAAAAAGCAATCTCAATTTCACAATCGTTCGGATCTCAGGCAATACTGCATATGCCGTTACCCGGCTGCTGAATAACTTCAAGTTTTCCTGCTTCATTGTAGAAGATTTATTTCATCCCGGCCAATTTTCGTTGCAACTGGCGAAGTGTAATGCCAAGAATCCGGGCGGTCTCGCGGCGGTTGCCGCCGGTGGAATTTAAAACAAACATCATGTGGGCCGTATCATTTTCTTTGAGTGTGCAAAGACTGCGGCTCGATAAGGAAGGCGGAGCCTCGGGCGCTCCATTCCCACCCAAATGCACAGGCAGGATCACCGACCCGCAGGCCAGCAAAACGGCATTTTCGACCATCTGTGACAATTCACGGATGTTTCCGGGATAATCTTTATGCGTAAGCAGATTCATGGCTTCGGGGCTGATTCCATCAATACTTTTTTTATGACGCAGACAAGCCTTTTGCAAAAAGTGGGCGGCCAGAAGCGCGATATCCCCTCTTCTCTCTCTGAGCGGCGGCAGGCAGACATGAGCGGACTTGAGCCGGTACATCAGATCGATACGAAATTTTCCTTCCTGACAGGCCGCTTCCAGATTGGTATTGGTCGCTGAAATAAGCCGGATATCCACACGTACGGGACTTTTCGCGCCGAGTGGCGTGAAGGTCTTGTCTTCCAGAACGCGCAGGAGCTTGGATTGTAATCCAATCGGCAGTTCGCCGATTTCATCCAGAAAAAGTGTGCCACTGTCCGCCTGTTCAAAAAATCCCGCGTGAGCGCTCTCGGCACCGGTGAACGCCCCTCTGGCGTGCCCGAAAAACTGGCTTTCAAACATCGTTGCAGGTATGGCGGATACATTGACGGCCACAAAAGGGCAGGCCGGCGCCGGTCCCGCCCGGTGAATGCCCCGCGCCATCAGTTCCTTTCCTGTTCCCGACTCGCCGGTGATCAGAATCGGATTGCCGCTGCGCGCCATCACCTGAGCGTAGGATATCAGGGCCTTCACCTGTTTATCATGCGTAATCGTGTCGGCAAACGCCGTCGGAATGTCAACCGCCTCACAACTGGCGTTGATGGAAAGACCGGCCAGCAGCCCTTTTCTTTCATAGGCTCTTTCGATGGATAAGAAAAGCAATTCATTGTCTACGGGTTTGACCAGATAATCATAAGCACCCTGGCGCATGGCCCGCACGGTGGTCTGAATATCATCAACGGCGGTCAGAATGATAAATTCCGTCCCCGGACAAAAAGGCTTGGTGGATTCGAGCACCTGCATCCCGTCAATATCAGGCATCAGCAGATCCAGAAGAACAATGTCAAAGTTTTCCTGTCGAATCCTCTTAATCGCTTCCCTGCCGTTATCGCAGGCCTCGGCGTTCTTAATGCCGCGCCACTTGAGAATTCTCTTTACCGAGGAAAGAGACACCTCTTCATCATCGACAATCAATATTTTCATAGCTGTTGTCTCCCCAAGTCATGGATGATCTTTTGAAGCTGATCGATGTTAAACGGTTTGTGCAGCGTGTGGTCAGGCACCATCTTGATCTGAGCAGGCGGCTTGAGCGCCTTGCGGTCGGTAGTGTACAGTATGACAGGAAGGAGCGGAAATTTCGCGCGGATTTTTTCCAGCAGATACCAGCCGTCAAACCCCTTGAGGCGTATTTCCGATACGACGATATCCACCTCCGGATTCTCCGCCAGGAAATTGAGAATGTCTTCTGGTTTGTCCTCGGCTTCCGAACGCCAGATCACGGCATCCACGAAATTGGCTTTCAGCTCTTTGAGATATTTAACATTGTGGTCCACGCATAAAATAGCCGGATAAAAGCTGATATCGGTCTCGCCGTCCACAGGGAGATAAATGGAAAAACGGCTGCCCTTGCCCGGACGCGATAAAACGCTGATCAGCCCATGGTGTTCCTTGATCAGACCATAGGAAATGGAAAGCCCCAGCCCCGTGCCTTCACGCTCCCGTCTGGTTGTAAAAAAGGGGTCGAAAATCTGCTTCATAATTTTGCGTTCAATCCCCTTCCCGTTGTCTTCAATATCTACCACAACGGCTTTTAAACGTTCGATATGACGGCAGCGAATCCGAATCAGACCTTTTTGCCCCGCCGGAATCGCCTGATGGGCGTTAATCAGCAGATTGGCAATGACCTGCTCGATCTTCTGAAAATGCCCGGAGATGGGAGGAATGTTTTCGGAAATTTCCTGATCGATTTTGGATACGGTTCTTCTGACCTGCGCACCCACAATCATCAGGGCGCCCGCGATCACCTCCGGCACGGCCACCAGTTTCTTCTGCGCAGTCTCATCGGAGCGCGAAAATTCCTTCAAGCTGGTGATGACCCGGCTGATCCGGTTAGCTCCGATTTTAAACGCCTGGATAATCTCCTGCATGTTATGGCAGACTTCTTCATAGGACAAGCCGCGTTTTTCCCAATCGGGATGATGGGCGCTCGAGCGGGAGAGAATGGTTTCCACCGTGTTCCAGATTTCTTCCAGAATCGGAACATTATAGGCAATAAAGCTGACGGGGTTATTGATTTCGTGCGCAACGCCGGCCACCACCTCGCCCAGTGCGGTCAGCTTGTGCGTTTGAATCATCTGCTGGAGCCGCAGCTCTCCTTCCTGACGGATTCTCTTGTCCTCCGTCACATCCTGCCAGGCGCCGACAATGTAACTGGTGGAACCGGCCGGATGCTGAACAATCCGCCAGTAATCGGAAAACCAGCGGTAGGAATCATCCATTACCCGGAAACGGTAACTATAACGGTGAAACCCCTTGGCGCGTTCGTTTTGCAAATCGGCAAGGATGCGTTCCTGATCGTCCGGATGAATATGCTCTCTCCAGAAGCTCTCGTCATCGACAAAACACGGCGCGGGATAGCCGGTAATCTCCTCAATCGTGTTACTGACAAAAGTCAGCGCGCAATTCCCATCGGCCTTGCGGGTATAGGACACAATCGGCAGGGATTCCAGAAGAAGGGAAAGATGATCCGTGGTCTGTTTGAGGGCTTTTTGTGTCCGGTGACGCTCCATCAGTTCATTGAGCAGCGCCTCGTTGGCCTGGGCCAGTTCCGCCGTTCTGGCCTGAACATGTTCTTCCAGCTCTTCCTGCGCCTTCAGTAACGCTTCCTTCGCTTTCTTACGTCGGGTAATATCTTCCAGCGTTTCGATCGCGCCGATCAGTTCACCAGCCGCGTTGCGAACAATGGCTGCCGTAAATCGCAGCCATTTGCCCTGATTGCCCAACTCCGGAAAAAAATCTATGGCTTCATAGGCTTCATCCAGCAGTTTGGACTTGGTATATTTGCCGGCATACCATCTGGAGATATGATCCTGTTCACGGCTCACCAGGAGATCCGCCATGCAGGGGCGCTTCTTGCTGTAAAATGCCCGCCATTGCTGGGACGTACCGATGACGTCTTCGGCCTTGATTTTGGTGAGTTCCTCGAGGGCTTTATTCCAGTATAGGATGCGGTGATCTTTGCCGATTACAAACGCGGGAATAGGTGAACCGCCAATGACGCTCTTCAGACGCTGCTCGCTTTCTTTCAGCTCCTCTTCCGCGCGTTTTCTTTTGATTTCCGATTGCCGGAGCTCTTTGAGTTGACGTCGTAGTGTCTGAATTTCCTGGATAGGATAGTCGTCGCTGTCTGGTCTGTCCGTCATGATTCCGCCCCTTTACCTGAAGTTGAGAGCTAACATGAATCTAATGGTTTTAGATCCCGGTGACACCGCGATGAAGAAACTGTTTAAAATAATGCCTATGGAAAATAATTATATTGGCTTTGCTACAGAAGTCAAACACTTCTTTGGGAACAGGCTAAAGACCAAAGACCGAAGACTGAAGGCTGAAGGTTCACGGTTCACGGTTCACGGTTCCAAATCAGACGCGGTTGCTAAAATTTAATCATGTCAATCTTTGTCAGCACCGACTGATTCGAGACACGCGGGGCATTCACCATATTCCATGCAACATACTGCTCAGCGTAGGTACTTTCAGCAGACATGCCGTCCACGGGCACGATAACCTGCATTCCCCGAAATGCCGCCTCGCTGGCGGTATACAGAACTGCCCCGTGTGCCGCCGTTCCCGTTACAATAACGGTTTTTATACCTCTTTCCTTAAGGATATTCTCCAGATCTGTCCCGAGGAATTTATCGGGCCCCGATGTCACTACAGGCTCCCGCCCGAGAGGCGCCAGCTCCTTTGCAATATCGGCAACCGTTGCACCGGGGGAGAGGCTGTACACCACGAAGACACCTTTCGAGCGTGCCTCCGTAAGAAGCTTTTGAACCTTCGGAATAGAAGCAATACAGCGGGGGCGTTTTTCTGCATTACAGGTCTGCTTGTTAAAATCGAGCAGCAGGAGCGCTGTCACCTTCGGATCTACCATCACAGATTTTAATTCCGGTGCAGAAGGAACTTTCACAGTGTTCCATTCTTCAATGATATTCTGTGCTGACACAGGGTAGCAAAATAGAACCATTGCACAAAAGCAACAAATTAAAAGCGCAGCTTGCCGACATGCAGTTTTTTGTATCATCTTCATTTTACTCTCCTTTTCAAATAGTATTACAAAAAATATTGTTTAGGGATCAACGGGTGCTTCACTTATCGACTTGCATCAGTGATTGAGGTAGCGCCACGTTTGTCTTCCCGCCCTTCTTGAAACGGAAATCGCATTTTTCGCGACCTTCGGCGAGGGTCATGGTCCGGCTGAGCCCCCAGCCCATCATGTCACTTACGGCCTTGTCCATGGTGCACAGATACGGTGCCAACTCCAAAGCGTTTTGCGCGCGAAGGAATTTGCAACTCGCGCATTCGGTGTAATCGATGCCAAAGTCGAAGTCCCGGCCATTGCCTTCTACATAGGTAATGATATACCCGCCGGGATACTTGCGTTCCTGAAATTCTGCCGCCCGCTTTTTCAGACGTCCCGAGAACCATCGGGAAAACATAAGATAACCAATCATACGGCGCACAAACCACGGGATCGCTTTCAACTCCGCGCCATTGATCGCATGGATCAGTTGCCCGGTATCTTCAAGAGTCCGGCCATTTGCTTGCATGGCCCGGTATATCGCCAGATATCGACTCGCAGGAAAGAGAAAAATCAGGAAAGGATTGTTGCCGCCGATATAGGGAATCTGAGGAATCAAGGCTTCATATTCCCGGCGCGACGCCATGATCAGTGCCTTGGTTTGCTCTTCACCGATGCGTGCCATAAGCATTGGACCAACGCGGGCAACCGATTTGTCAAAGTTCTTCAAAAGCTTTGATTTCCGTGAAACGTAGTTTTCGGAAGCCAACAGTTCCTCCCGTCTGAAATTCAAGGATAGAGACTTATAAGGCCTTGATCTGCATTTTGCAATAATATTGTTCTTCATCTATTCATCACATCATTATTAAAAGGCTTGAAATATCTGGCGATATTTTATTCAACGATTACATCTTGACACGCCTGCCCCGTTACCTTATAAAACCCATCGTCCGGTAACCGGAAACAAAGCTCGTTTTCCTGCGATTCTTTCTGGCGTTGCGCATTCAGGATGATACCATACGGCAAGGAGAAAGGCGGCAATATTTCGCCCATGCAGGCTTATGACACGGGATATCAAATCAGTACTGCCGGGAGACTGTGTCGTAATTATAACAATTGTCATTCCGAACGTATGTGAGGAATCTTAATACCTTGAATTTATTAAAAACAAGATTTCTCGCTTTGCTTCGAAATGACATGAAAATGAATTGCGACAAAGTCTCCGGGCGAAAGGAGTAATCTGATGATGGAAAAATTCTTCAACCCCCGCAGTATTGTCGTCTTCGGCGCTTCCGCCACCAAAATGAATCTGGGACAAATCGTTCTGCTCAACAACAAACAAGTCGGTTATGAGGGAAACCTCTACGGCGTCGGCTCTCAGGAAGGAGACGTGGGCGGCGTTCATATCTATACAAGCGTTGCCGATCTGCCCGAAACACCGGATGTGGCCATTTTTCTGACACCCGCCAAAACCGTGCCCGGTCTGATGGAGGAATGCGGCAAAAAAGGCATCACACATATTGTGATTGAATCGGGTGGTTTCAGCGAATATTCGCACGGCGACCATACGCTGGAAGAAGACGTGCTGGCCGTTGCTGATAAATACGGCATGAAAGTCATCGGCCCGAATTGCGTGGGCACCGTCAATTTTGATTTAAAAATGATGATGCCGTTTGCCTTCTTCAAGGATATTCCCATCGGCGGCAGGCTGGGACTCATTTCGCAAAGTGGCGGCGTGGGTGGTTCCTATCTGCGCGCGGTGTCAGGTTACGGAATCAAACCCGGAAAATTCGTGGCCACAGGCAATAAACTCCAGCTCGATGAAGTGGACTTTCTGGATTACTTCATGCAGGACGGCAAAACCGATATCATTGCTCTGTATCTGGAAGGTTTTAAAAGGGGCAGGGCCTTTTTCGACCTGGCCCGCAAATCGCAAAAGCCGATTGTCATCCAAAAGTCAAACCGCTCGCCGATCAGTGCGAAAATCGCGCAGTCCCATACGACGGCGCTGTCCAGCGACGATACCGTGGTCGATGGCGCGCTCAAGCAGGCTGCGGCCATTCGTGTGGATGACGAACTGGCGTTCATCAACGCCATCAAGATCGTTCGCCTGCCGCTCATGAAAGGGCGGCGTGTTGCAGTCCTTTCGCGCTCGGGAGGCCATGCGGTGCTGTCCGCCGACGCCTGCGCGAAATTTGGCTTTGAGATGGTTCCCTTTCCCCCGTCTTATATCGAACAGCTCAAAACGATTTACCACACGCGGGTCATCGCGCACCAGAACCCCCTGGATCTGGGTGAAATCTTCGATTACACGATATTTATCAAGATTCTGGAAGAAGCGCTGAAACTGGACACCTACGACGGCGTACTCTTCAATCATCTGTATTCATCGGATTTTGAAGGAGCGATGTCGCGAACATTTCTGGCGGGCGTGGAAAAGCTGGTTGCCAAATATGCCAAACCGGTCTGCCTCACCATGATTTCTGACCGGGAAGAAATTCTAAAAGTGCAGCAGAGTCAACCCTTTCCCATTTTCACTTCCCCGCTGGAGGCTGCCGCCGCGTTGAATGTCTCTCTGACCTATTATGAACAAAAAGCGGCGCGGGACAACCGGGGCAAAACGCCAAACCATAAAATGGATCTGCGCACCGTGGAAACCATCCGGGAACGTTGCGCACGTGAAAAAAGAATCCCTTTAACGGATGAGGCTCTCACCATCTGCGCCGCAGCCGGTTTGACACCGATCCCCCATCTGGTCATCCGCAACGAAAAAGAGTTGAAAAAAATGCCCCTGCATTACCCCTTGGCCGTGAAACTGATTTCGCGCGACGCGTCGCATAAATCCGACGTGGGCGGCGTGCTCTTGAATATCGGTTCGAAAAAGGAATTGTTGTCCGCCATCTCCGACATTCAAAAGGCGGTGCGTCAGGCAAAATCGCGTCCCGCCATCGACGGTTTCCTGCTTCAGGAAATGTCGCCCGAAGGCGTCGAATGCTTTGTCGGCGGACGGCGCGACCCGGCCTTTGGCCCGATGATCATGGTCGGCCTGGGAGGCGTATTTATTGAAATATTCAAGGACACGGCGCTGAGGCTCGCGCCTGTAACAAAAAAAGAAGCCGAAGGCATGCTCAAAGAGTTGAGGGCGTATCCGCTGCTCACCGGCGCCAGAGGCAGAAAACCGGCGGACGTTAAATCGCTTGTGGATGTCGTTTGCCGGGTGTCCGCTCTGCTTGCCGCCTGCCCGGCAATCAGCGAGATTGACCTTAATCCGGTTATTGTTCACCCCAAAGGACAAGGTGTGTCGCTGGTCGATGCGCGCGTTTTTTTCTGAAAAGAATCACGGGTATGAATCCCCCTTTGCGGGATAAGTGAAACTAATCAATTCCCGCTTGTAGCTTTTAGGTGTCCCGACCTGTACTTGACTTAACAGACAGTGCCCAATTAAGTTTTGCCTTGACACTCATAACACCTACCTATACGTAACATAATCATAATTCCCTATTTATATTGTTACGTTACATGGTCTTTTCAATATCCGTAATTTCTAAATTCGTCAAGTTTATTTTTTTTGCCAGTTCTGTACAA
>JAUYFM010000010.1 GCA_030690945.1 Smithellaceae bacterium
TTTGATAATGTGCTTTTCTGCGGCTATTTGGTCCATCACTATCTCCTTTCCTGTAAATCAATAGGAAATACCGATAGATGATGAACCTGTGTTGCCTAAGTTGCAATCATCATTTTGTTACGTATAGCACCTACAAGTCAAGGGTTTTCGATTTTCAATTGACGTGATGATTACCACTTCAACTCTTCAAAAAAACTCATGCTGCGTGAAGAACATTCGGATCACGATCGGAATTTTTTCCGAAGATTATCCCCTTGGGAGTAAATGCACCCAATGTATCGCATATGTCTAGTTATTTCCTTTCAGAAGTAATCAATTTCTTTTGGATTGCTTCTTCGTGCTGTTTATTCCTTCATCTACTCGAATTCCTTTTTGTTAAATCTGTAAATAAGGGACAGTTTACCTCTCCCTAGTTTGCCTGCTTCGATAAGCTTCTACCCGTTGTCTGATTTCCGGTAGGTGCGGTTCAATATGAGAATAAACCATCTTGATCGCCGTGCAGTACTCACTGATATTGCTACACCCGTTTTCCTGAAGATGCCTGAAACGGGTACAGTCGCCCATGCAAAATGAGGCAATCCGGCATTCTTGGCATGTCTCCGGAAGATCAGCTTTGAGGGAAGCAAACTCGGCCCGCAGCTGGCTAGTCATAATTGTCTGGATGCCACTCTCCATCAGGTTCCCTAGTCTCCATTCTTCGAAGACAAAAAAATCGCAGGGGTAACAGTCTCCGTTATGCTCGACAACCAGGTAGCTGTTGCATTCCTTATTATAGCAGCATGACGCCTTGACGCTGTCAACAAGATACAGAAGGATGTCCTCAAAAAACCTGATCGATACATCAAAGAAGTCATTTTTAAACCACTCATCAAATAGCTTAATATAAAATTCCCCGGTTTCCTTTCCACTAACAGAGAATGCTTTCAGAGAGCCGGATGTGTAATCATGTTCAAAGCAGTTAATGAATTGAAGGAACTTGAAATCATGAGAGCGGAAAAAATTATAAATCTCCGCCGGTGATTTTATATTCCGGTCGGTCAGCAGGCACAGGATATTGAATTGAACATCATGCTTTTTCATCAGCCCGATACTCTTCATCACTTCTTTAAATGTGCCTTTTGAGGCACGATCTTTTCGGTAAAAATCATGGATCGGGGCAGGGCCATCCAGACTAATGCCGACAAGAAAATTCTCTTGACGCAGAAACTCGCACCAGTGATCGTCCAGGAGTAGGCCGTTGGTCTGCATGGCGTTTTCAATGACCTGCCCGGGGCGTGAGTATTTTTTTTGAAACGCGACAGCTTCCCGGAAAAAATCCAGTCCCATCAGTGTCGGCTCTCCTCCCTGCCAGCAGAAACTGTTAAGCTGCGCGTTTGACAAAAGAGTCTTGCGGATCAAGGTTTCTGCCACAGGAAGGCTCATTTTCGTCGGCGTTTCTGGATAAAGATCCTGAGCACGCCGGTAAAAGCAATACGAGCAGGAAAGGTTGCACAGACCGGAGGCCGGTTTTACAAGCATTGATATTGACTGCAAAGCGTTTTGTTCTTCCCTTTCCTGACGATGCCTGTTTTTCTGACTACCCCTAACCAAGGAATCCCCGCGGATTCTTTTTTGCCTGCTTTTCCCATTCAACCAGCATCCCGTGCAGTTTTTCGGCGATCTCGGGATGGGTGTTGATGGCGTTGTAGTTTTCGCCCGGGTCGATAGAAAGATCATAAAGCAGAGGAGCCCTGGTTCCCAATTGTTTTTTCCCCATCGCATCGGGTAACGCTTCCGCATCTAGAGGTATCGGCCAGACGTACCGGTTTAATTTTCGAAAATACTTCCACTTCCCGTAGCGGATACCTTCAAGCTGGTCATAATGATAGAAATAGACGGCATCATGCGGCGACTTGGGATTGCGCCCGGAAAGAAGGCCTTCGATGTTTTTCCCGTCAATGATCCTGTCTGATGGTTGTTCAATTCCAGCAAGTGAAAGCAGCGTGGGGAAAATATCCAGATTGATGGCCGTCTCGCTTGAAACTGTGCCGGGACGGATATGCCCCGGCCATTTTGCAACAAAGGGCACTCGAAATCCACCTTCGTAACTCTGCCCTTTGCGGCCCCGGAAGTTTCCCGGACTTCCTTCATACCAGGGACCGTTATCACTGGTAAAGAAGATAAGTGTATTTTGCTCGATGTTTTGTTTTTGTAGCGTCTTGATTATTTCTCCTACGCTCCAGTCTATTTCTTCAACGGCATCGCCGAATTTCCCGGCTTTTGATTTTCCGGCAAACTTCTCCGAGGCATATAGCGGCTGGTGCGGAAACGAATGAGCAAAATAGAGAAAGAACGGGCTGTCTTTTGACTTTTCAATAAATTCCAGCGCTTCCTTTGTGTACATGCCGGTTAGCCGTGCCTGGTTGTCTCCGATATCCGCTTCCAACTGTGTTTCGTTTCTAAAAAGCGGGCAGGGCTGCATATCATTGCTGTGAGGGACGCCTAAGTACTGGTCAAAACCATGCCTTAACGGATTGAACTCCGGCTGCCGGCTGTAGTCTCCTAAGTGCCATTTTCCCACCATTGCGGTTTTGTAACCGGCAATCTTCAGAGCTTTGGCTATGGTTATTTCTTTGCCGGAAATCCCCGCGGCAACGCAATCCTCATGCAGATCAACAGCTCCCAGGGGCGTAAATATGTAGGCAATTTTTCTTTCGATCCTGCGCAAAAGTGGTGAATCCGCAGGATACGGATTGCCAATGATGCCCGTCCTGAACGGATGGCGTCCGGTCAGCAGGCCTGCGCGAGACGGCGCACAGACTGCATTGCAGGCATAATAGTCGGTAAGCATCATTCCGTCATGGGCGAGGCGGTCGATGTTGGGTGTGCGGATTGCCTTGTTGCCGTAACAGCCGAGGTCGCCATAGCCCAAATCGTCGCAGTAGATGACGATGACATTCGGTTTCGCAGCGGAAGGATTGGTGATCTTCAGTTGTTTAAGTTTGGAATCTTCTGGATATGGCCCGTATACGTCATCAATCGATTTACTGCTGAACATTTTGTAGCCTGCCGTGCCGACAGCGGCAACGCCACCGATGACAAGACCTGCTTTAACCGATTTTTTAATCACATCACGTCTGGACATTTTTTCAGTCATATCTTTTCCCTCTACACTAACTTAACATCTTTGATTGTGATCTCATATCGCCGTCATTCATTGATAGACACGTCCCCAACATTCCTGACCGGAAAATAGATACGAAAAACAACATGACAATTTGTTATATTCTTTGGTTCAAGTCGGGAATGCCGTCATCTTGTCAAGGCGTTTCTTCAGGGCTTCTGAAATTGCACTGTTGGCAGCCTCCAGCCGGACAGCAGGAACTCCTCCAAAAATGTCATAGCTATGGGTGAGAACCCTATCATCCCAGATGGTGTTGAGGCTGTTTTTGGTTATTGTTTCAGATGCAAAGGCCGATCCCCATCCGCCCAACCAACTGGTTACCATATGATTGGCAACCCTAGAAACTATCTTGCTTGTATCTATAAAACCATCCTTTTCCGAAGCAGGAATAATACGCCGGTTTTCCAAGAGCCAGGCCAGCGAAACCATATCGTGGGCCACCACTGAATCAGAGGCAATGATCAGGCCGTTTTCAGGCTCGAAAACATACCCCTTGTCCGGTCCAACGGTGGTGAGTAGCTTATTTGCCGCCGAAATTACGAGGCGCTGCTTTGTTTTTAGAGTAGGAACAGTATTGCCCTCGGCTGTCTTCTCCTGCAGAGTGGCAGCATCCCGGTGATACTCGAGGCGTGTATCATGGCGCCAATAGCCCACCACAGCCTTTAGGCCCAACGAACTGCCTGCCAATATATGCCGGGAGCAACGGGGCATAAGGACGATGTGTTGAACCTCTTTGAGGATATTCGGCATCATGAGGCCGTGTTTCCAGTTTGATCCGTTCGCAGGCATATCTTCATAGAAGGCGTTCCAACCGCTTTCTTCGAAGCAATGTATTTCAGCCCCCGAAGCCTGAACAGCCTTGGACATGCCTGAAGAAGCCATTAATGAGCGAGTGCTTCCGGAAAGTAAAGTCGGTGAAAAACGCAGATCCTGAACGCCAGACATGTCCCCCACGATTACCCTTTTCGCCCCTTTTTCCTTAAGAATCTCGACAATGGCGGCAATAGCCGTTGGGTTGGTGGTGGCCGGATAGGGGTTGCCTGAATTGTTGACTGGCTTGATGAACACCGCATCACCTTTGGAAAGCCATGAAAAATCTGTTGCCGCGTTGGCAGCATTACGGACCGCCAGTTTTATATCTTGTTCGGGAGCCCCCTTGCTCACCCCTGCCAGAAATACTTTAGTCTGAGAACCCAGCGTAAGTTGACTGGCCTTGACAAGAGCCTGGGACACCTCTACGCTGCCTGTAAACGGGCATAATGCCGTTGCCGATGCCCCTATAGCCATTTTCATAAAGTCTCGTCGCATCATAAGTGTTCTCGTTTTTCATTTATTTTGAGCAAGTAGGCTAGTTTCTCTCGATATATATGTTTGGATTTGTTTTCTCTTTTTATTAGTTGGTTTCCTAGCTGTGCTATAGCATTTCAACTATTAACACTTTTAAGATTGCATAATTTTCAGAACTCGTCAATTAGCGAGTATAGGAAGCTATGATTGGTCGTTCTCTTTACATTTATCCTCAAGAAAGCTCCGTTCAGGGGCAATAGATTTCATCATATTGATCCCAGATCATTTACGTATCAGCTTTGCCAGCTCCAGTGCCCGCCTGAGAATCAGGCGCGCGGATTTCATGCCCGGTTCGTCATTTTCAATGCCTAAAGACACGGCCGGATCAAAGTTTCCCGAGCCGTTAATGCTGGTCAAGACCGATGCGCCCAGGGGGCTTACGCCTTGATGGACGCTGGCCGGAATCATCTCCAGACCCAGAAACGTCAGGATATGAGTCAGGTGCGTTGTTTCGACGCCACCATGCCGAAGCCAGGCAGCGGCCATGCTCACACCGATTTTATTTTTCATGTGGCCAGCCGTCAGATTGCCGAAGACAAACACGCGAAACCGGTCGATAAGCGCCGCCATCCGCGCGGACGTGCGCATGAAATATACGGGGCTCGCCAGCACGAGAATGTCTGCCGCCTCAGCCTTTTCAAAAACAGCCTGGGCGTCGTCCTTGATGGAACAGTATCCGCCCTTTGTCTGTTTCGTCAGGCAGAAATTGCAATGAAGGCAATCCCGGATTTTCAAGCATGAAAGATGGACAATATCACACTCGACATTTTTTACAGGCAGGCTTTCAATCGCGCGATTGAGCAACGTTTCAACATTGCCTTTTTTTACCGGGCTGCCGGAAATACCCAGAATCCTGTGTGTCATATTGCATTCCCTTTATTTCAATTGTGTTCAACATAGATCAGTTTGTTTGTATCAAAACCCGCTGCGGCTGCTTTGGCTATCAGGCGTTTTTTAACATCTTCATCCATTCGCGGACTGCGCGCCAGAAGCCAGAGATAGGATTTATCAGGACCGCAGACCAGCGCGTAGGAATACTGTTCCCTATCCAGTTCAAAGATCACGTACGATCCGTAAAAAGGTCCGAAGAAAGAAACTTTCAGAAAGCCCTGATCGGGGCGCCCGGCAAAATATGCTTTGCCTTCGGCTTCCTTCCATTTGCTTCCTTTGGCCAAGTAACCACGGTTAAGGACACGGACGCCTCCGTCTTCACGTACGCTATACTCGGCCGTGACACGGGTTAGACCCCGTTCAAAAGAATGATCCAACCGGGCAATTTCATACCACTTCCCCAAATACCTCTCCATCTGGAAATGATCGACCGGTTTCACGCCATCCGGTATTCCGCCGCAACTGACAACCAACAAAACAAGAATAATGATGGATTTTTTCATTTTAGCATGTCCTTACGCTTTACAATTGATCGCCTATGCCTTATTGTAATTGAAAACGTATTAGAATCAAAGGGGGAAATATGAAGTTAAGCAACTATTTTGATAAAGCGGATGGATTTGGCGTTCTTGCCACGGCGGATCAAAACGGAAAGGTTGATGCGGCCATCTACGGAAGACCCCACTTTATGGATGAAGAAACAGTTGCCTTCATTGCCGCCGATAAACTGACCCATGCCAATCTGCAAGTTAACCCTCACGCCGTCTATATCTTCAAGGAAGCAGGACATTATGAAGGGCGCAGGCTCTATATCACCAAGTTGCGAGAGGAAAAAGACAGCCCGCTGATTAAAGAAATCCGCCGCAAAAAATATCCCGAAGTGGAAGGTAAATACAAAAGCGGCTCCAAGTTTCTGATCTATTTTCACCTGGATAAAGTCCTGCCGCTGATCGGTAGCGGAGAATAATGATAGGCATCGTAGAGGCACGACGTGTGACCTCTAGGTTATGTATCGTGCCCCTACGTCGTGATCCGGCAAATTTCCGAAGGAGATATGAATCATGAAAATCTTCATGACAGGCGGCACGGGTTTCGTGGGAACCTATCTGGTCGGGCAGTTCATCAGGGAAGGGCACAAGATCACGATACTGACACCGCCTCTTGCCGGTTCGGAATTAAAAATGGATGGGTTGACCTATCTCACGGGCAATCCGACCATCAAAGGCCCCTGGCAGGAAGCCGTCCGGGATCATGATGTTATCATCAATCTGGCCGGCGCTTCCATCTTCAGCCGCTGGACGGAAGCACAGAAAAAAATTCTGCTCTCCAGTCGGATAGACACGACACGGCATCTGGTCGAAACTCTGCCGGACAATTCAAAACACATCACTTTTTTCAGCACGTCGGCTGTCGGCTATTACGGATTCCATGAAGACGAAGAACTCATTGAATCATCGCCTCCCGGCGATGATTTTCTGGCGCACCTGGCGCGCGACTGGGAAGTCGAAGCACTGCGCGCGCAAACCAAAGGCGCTCGCGTAATTCTGACCCGCTTCGGCATCGTACTGGGCAGAAACGGCGGTGCGTTGGGCCAGATGTTACCACTTTTCAAATATTTCTTAGGCGGCCCTCTGGGCAGCGGACAACAGTGGTTTTCCTGGGTACATATGGCCGATCTGGCCCAGGCGTTTATCTTTCTTCTGGCACACAAAGAAATTTCCGGCGCTGTCAATCTCTGCTCGCCCAATCCTGTCCGGAATAAAGATCTGGGAAAGGCTATCGGCAAAGTTTTACACCGTCCCTCTTTTCTGCCCGCACCAGGTTTTATGATCGAACTGATTCTTGGAGAGTTTGGTTCCGTCCTCCTCAAAGGCCAGCGGGTGATTCCCCGCCACCTGCTTGATGCCGGCTTCAATTTTCGCTATCCGGACATTGAAGCGGCGCTTAAAAATGTTATCGCAGACTAGCGCGGTGCCCTGACTGCCCGCACTTGTCATATGCAGGATGAACAGTGGCTTTTGGAACAGGTCAAAACAACACAAAACAATGTCTTTCAGTTGCAGCGGACAGCCGGTCGATAAGATGGGTTAGCAGCGGTTATGACCTCTGAAATTTAAAAATATTACTTGACAAACATTCCCCAGTTATGAAAAATAGTTTCCAAGAAGGAATATATGATCGTTTAATTAAGTACATATAATTATTATGTTTGTTGAAATTTATTAACAAAATTGAGTATCATTGGTATCCTATCATGAAACAAAAACCAGCCTTTGTTGAATCGGAAATCGGAAAAAGGATCAAGTCAGCTCGAAGCAATAAACGCATCACTCTGGAGAGTCTTGCCTTGATGACAGGTTTCACCAAAGGGTATTTATCTAAAGTGGAAAAATCCCAAAAAGCGCCCCCTGTTTCCACGCTCGGGAAAATCGCCCGCGCCCTCGGCGCCACTATTTCCAGCCTCCTGGGAGAAGAAAGCCCGGCCACCTCCATCTGTCTTGTCAAAAAAGGGGAACGGGTCTCGATCACAAGGGACGACACAAATTTTGAGTATTCCTATGAATCTATGGCTCATAAATTTGCCAACAAGATGATGGAGCCTTTTATTCTGACGCTTCCGGTTCATCCAAAGAAACGAACGCCTTATCAACATGAAGGCCAGGAGATACTCTTTGTTTTGGAGGGAACAATGAAATTTCTCCATGGCACAGAAGAGTTAATAGTTGAAGAGGGTGACTGCATTTACTTTGATTCCGGAATTCCCCATTTCGGGGAGTCTGCAGGAGATAAAGTAGTTAAGTGTTTCATGGTCATTTTCAGTCCCCGCAGTCAATAAAATTGATAAAAATGCAGAAACTTCCCATACGGGGGGAGCGAAGCCTTTGTTTCAAGTCAACATCTGTAAAAAGAAAGGAACCCTAATGAGTGACATTCCCGTTTTTTTTCTTCACGGCCTTGCGTATGCCGGACTTC
>JAUYFM010000018.1 GCA_030690945.1 Smithellaceae bacterium
TTTGAGCACTCCTTCTCCTCCTGCATTTTTCATGGTCGGTAAATTACCAACTTCTTTAGCAGGATTTGTCCGGCTCAGGGTGGTCAATGTTCGGTTATCACTACCTCCCAATACTGATCAATTTTCGGTTATCACAACTACCAGGTGGACCGTAAAACCGTTGCACGGGCAATCGAAGCACTCAAAGATGTGACAGTCCCTGTTTATCTCCTTCCCGGTAATCATGACCCTTTGAATGCGGCTTCCGCTTACTGCTCCAGCACTTTCATAGAAAAGAAACCGGCTCATGTCTATATCATCGAGAACACGGTGCCTATTCAAGTTGGTGATGGTTTCGAACTGGTAGGCGCCCCTTGGCTGTCTAAACGACCGAACGGCAATCCAATTGTTGACTTGCTCAATGCGCTTCCTCCGTCAGGGAGTATAAAGCGTATCTGTGTGGGGCATGGTATTATTGACATCTTTACTCCCGATAAAGAAGCAGAGAATGTGATTGCGGTTTCCAAACTTGAAGCCGGAATATCGGAAGGAAAGGTTCATTTTATAGCTCTTGGCGACCGCCATTCCCTCACGAAAGTGGGTTCCGGCGATAGAATCTGGTATTCCGGTACCCCCGAATCCACCGATTTCCGCGAAGACCATTCAGGATTCTGCCAAATTGTCAATATGGATGGCGCCGATGTCACGACCGAAGAAGTGAAAATTGGACAATGGAATTTTATAGAAGAGCTAATGGACATGAATACTGCCGACGATGTGGAATCTCTCCGGAAAAAGCTGGAAGACATTCCGAACAGGGAACGGTCAGTTGTAAAACTGGTTCTTAAAGGTACGCTCACACTTTCTTTGCACGGGGTTCTTCAAAACCACATTCTTGCAGCCAAGGATGTTTTGGCAGGTTCCGTGATCAACGAAGACGACCTCCTCGTAATTCCAAAGGATACAGACTTCACCGACCTTGGTTTTTCCGGATTTGCCGATGCAACGGTAAAAAGGCTCCGGGAAAAAATAGACCGGGGTGGGACCGAAGGTGCGGTTGCTCGCGATGCATTCATGCTCCTCCTCCGCCTTGCTAAGGGAGTTGCATGAAACTCCTTCGTCTTAAGGTTGCCAATTACCGAGGCATCAATTCACGCGAGATAAAGTTCAGTCCCCTGGGTATTACCCGCATAGAAGGTCCGAACGAGTCGGGGAAGTCCAGTCTCGGCGAGGCCATAAACACGATTTTGGACTATCAGGACAATAGCAAAGGCAAAGACATTCAAGCCATCCAGCCTGTTCATCAGGATGTGGGCCCTGAAATTGAACTGGAAATGGAAACTGGCAAATATGTGTTTACCTATTTCAAACGATTCTTAAGAAAGCCCGAGACCAGACTTACTATTACAAAACCGAACCCCGAAAACCTCACAGGCCGTCCGGCGCATGACCGCGTCAATGAAATTCTCAAGGAAACACTGGACGTCGATTTGTGGAAAGCCTTGTCTATCATGCAAGGTGAGGCGATTGACCAACCGGAACTTAAAAACAAACAAGCGTTGTCTGCGGCACTCGACAAGGCCGCAGGGTTTCAACCGTCCGCTTCGCAAGAGCTCGGTTTGTTCAAAAGGATTTCGCAGGAATATGAACTCTATTATACGATTGGTCGGGGTACCGAGAAGAAGGAACTCCAGGAGCTGCGTAATAACGTAACCGAAAAAGAGGCGGAGATCAGGTCGATTGAGCAAGACATCCGTGCGCTCGAAACCGATATCGAGCGTGTCCCTGTATTGCAAAGGGATTTAGTCCAGCTCAAAACGCAGGAAGAAGCGCTATCTCAACAGATGATAGACATCACAACCAAGCTTGAGCAAATCAGCTCACTCGAAAACACTCTTTCTGCGGCTGCTTTAAAACTGGAATCTGCTCAAAAAACCCTTCAGGCAGTTCAGCACGCTAAAGAAATCCGCCGGGAGATGATTCGTGCCGCAGAAAGTGCTGCCAATGCCCATAAGGAGCTTCAAGAAAGCAGTTCTATGGCCATGCCGGCATTGTCTCAGGCCGAGGAAGCCCGTAATAAAGCCAAGGTTGCGGCCGACGAAGCCGAAACAAAAGAGAAAGGAAACGGAATCTCTCGCCACATTGAAGAGGTCGGATTTCGACTATTATCATGACAAGCTCGATCTGGATCAGTTACTCGAACGCAAACAAAGGATTGACCAGACACGGAAAGACGCCGCCCAGGCTGAGACGGTGTTGGCGAAGAACAAGGTGGATGCCGTAACCTTAAAAAGAATAAAAGATGCTGAACTTGCATACAATAACGCCTGTGCCAAGATGGAAATAGGTTCGCCAAGCGTTCTCCTTCATTCCATATCTAAATGTCGCCTCTCCATTGACGGTGCAGATGCGGTACTCGACATTGATGAAGTTCGTAAAATATCCGTCTCAGATAAGACAACGGTGTCCATTCCTGGAACACTTGATATCGAAATAACCGCAGGCTCCAGCATAGAAGGGCTTGCCCGAAAGGCCGAAGACGCTCGTCAGGCCCTCCATGCTGCCTGTGCCGCCGCTACTGTGGCTGGGCCGGATGAAGCCAGAAAAGCTTATGACGAACGCCAGGAGGCATTACGGGTTGTTGAAAACAAAGTTCAAGTCGAGAAGGATAACCTTAGGGATATTACTTACGAAAGCCTTGAGCAAAGGCTGCACAGTCTCCAGCAGAGCGTGCCGAACTACCTTGTCAAACGAGTTAAAGAACCAGCGATTTGCCTGGATTTCGACACGGCTAAAAAGGAACGGATAAAAGCCGAAGTAAATCTTCAGACTGCGAGTAGCGAGTTGGAAAATATGCGTAAGATTTTCGAGTCTGCCCGCTCCTTCTATGACGGTATAAATATCAAACACAGGGAAGCCGGGGCAAAACTTGAGCAGTTGGCCAAAGATCTCCAACAGACTCAAGAAAACCTCGATAAGGCCCGTAAAAAAGAATCTGATGAAACACTCGAGGGAAACTTGACCTCTGCTGATCGGGCTGTGCTCTCAGAAGACACTGCATACCGTGCAGCCGCAGACTCTTTAAAAGCTTTCAACCCTGAACAAATAAGAGCACTGGCAGATTCTACCAGAGGGTCCTTGAAAACGATAAAAATCAGTCATGATTCAAAAGACAGGGGTCTGCTTGAGATCCAAACCCGTCTTAAAATTAAGGGCGAAGAAGGCCTTCACGAAAAATTAAACGCGGCAAAGAATCAACTTGAACAATTGGAGTTCAAAAACCGGGCGACCGCCCTTAGAGCCACTGCGGCCAAATGCCTTTTTGATACCATAAGCGAAGAGCGGGACAAGGCGAGCCGGGCTTATGTGGCCCCGCTTAAAGAAAAAATGGAAAGACTCGGACGTTTGGTCTTTGACCCTTCATTTCAGGTGACTATCGACGATGATTTGAAAATTACGAGCAGAACGGTCTCTGGTGTCACGGTCCCTTTCGATTCCCTTAGCGGGGGTACAAGAGAACAACTTTCTTTGATGTACCGGTTGTCGTGTTCAATGATAGTTGCAAAGGATGGCGGGACACCGGTTATTTTAGATGATGCGCTGGGTTATACCGACCAGGAGCGTCTAAAATTGATGGGCGCCGTATTGGCGGTAGCCGCCAAGGAATGTCAAATTGTCATTTTTACCTGTGTTCCAGAAAGATATGCTTTTATTGGGGAGGCGGCGGTTGTTCCATTGTAGCAGGCGTTATCTTACTCAAACGCTCGCCAGGTGCTTATCAATCTGATCAGTGTTTGTCGATCGGCGTAGAATGGGACTTGCTTTTTATCCATGATTATCATTAAATCCGATAATCATATTACGCAGGCCATCATGGTGCAGCCGCCCGTCGGGGAGGAAATACAAAGAGCACGCGAGTGCAAAGACAACAGATAAGATGCAGGGAATTGTGACGAGTGAAGGGTGAGATGAACAAGAAGGTAGGACGTAGAATCATCATCATTGCCGGGCCAAACGGTGCCGGCAAAACGACCTTTGCCGAGGAGTTTCTACCCAATGAGGCCGACTGTCCCATTTTTGTCAACGCTGATTTAATTGCCGCCGGACTTGCTCCTTTTGACCCGGATCGAGTCGCGATTAAGGCCGGGCGGTTGATGTTATTGGAAATCTTTGAACATATTCGACATCGAGACAGTTTTGCGTTTGAAACCACCTTGAGTGGTCGGATTTATGCGAGACACATATCCGTGTGGCGGGAGCAAGGATTCATTGTAAAACTTTTTTTTCTGCGTCTTGCCTCGCCTGAATTGGCCATCGCCCGGGTGCGTCAAAGGGTGAAGACGGGCGGCCATAATGTTCCCGAAGAGACGATTCGTCGCAGGTTCGCAGCAGGTCTCCGTAATTTTGAAGAAATATACAAACCGATTGTCGATGAATGGGCGCTTTATGATAATTCATCGAAAACGCCGATACTGGTCGAAGAGGAGGGGATATAATGAGTCCGAAAAAACTGGATTCCACTATAGGTGGGAAAAAACGCGATCCTGATTTTATCAATGCGGAAATTGCATTAAAGCGCGCGGCCCAGAAGGCCCGACAGCGTGCCCAGCAGGCAGGCGTTGGTGTCATTGTGCTTCAGGATGGCAAGATCATGGAAGAACGACCGGATCACCTGGAGTGACAGCGTCACTCTCATCAGTCATTTTACGTATGAGTTCAGTAATAATTGTTTGATTTTCATTAAAAATTTGCTTTAATAATTCAGCATTAAATCAGTGGCACTGTTGGAAAAACAACAGAAAGGAGAAGAAGAAATGGGAATTGCTTTATCTGTTGAAAAAATGTCGATTGAAGAGAAATTTGAAACTATGGAAACTATTTGGGATGACTTATGTAAAAAAGCAGATAGTATTTCCTCGCCACCTTGGCACGAGAAAGTTTTGAATGATAGAGAAAGTGCGATCAGTAATGGAGAGGATGTATTTGTTGATTTGCATACTGCTAAGAAAAATATAGAAAACTCCCTGGCATGAAAATTAAAATCCTTACATCTGCAAGCCAGGATTTGATTGATGGTTACCGGTTTTATGAAAAGCAATCTGAAGGTCTTGGTTCATATTTTTTAGACACACTTTATTCAGATATTGATTCTTTAGCAATCTATGGTGGGATTCATCCCATATATTTCAATAAATACAACCGATCATTATCTAAACGATTTCCTTTTGCCATTTATTATCGCGTAGAAAATAATACAGTGCTTGTATATGCGATTCTTGATTGTCGTCGGAATCCGGCGTGGATAAGAAAAAGGATTAAATAAATAATAACAAGATAATCCACTTGATAGAAAAGGGAACAACGATTTTATTTTTACATAACTAATCGATACGAGAAGATGAAAACATGAAGAAACGACTACGCAAGAAAAAATATTATGGCGAGTTCGCTGAAAGTGGACGACAACTCGTCGTCACGCGGAATCGGAAGGATGGTTTCGATGAATTCTTTTATGCTTTCATTGAGGAAGCTATTGAAGCAAACGCATGCTACTGTGGCGGAGGCGGGAAGGAAGACAAGATGAGCGTTGTGGTGGAACTTGGCCGTCGCTCCGAAGATCCGGACAAAAGACTAAATAAAATTACGGCATGGCTGGATGAAAGACCGGACGTAAAGACTTGGAAGATAGGCGAAGAATTTGATGTCTGGCACGGAGATTACAAAGATATCACACAGAATATCGGATAAGAATGTTTATGTATTGGCGGTAGCCGCCAAGGAATGTCAGATTGTTATCTTTACCTGTGTTCCAGAAAGATATGCTTTTATTGGGGAGGCTGCTGTTGTTGCGCTGTAGCAGGTGTTATATTGGGAAGGTCTTCACTTCGAGGATTCAAGCGTTTGCGGTAAAGTAGGAAATTGTTTTAAGCGGTAATAAATTGAAGAAGAGGATACTGTATGGCATCTGAACTCCTACCCATAGGGTACGAAGATTTTCTGCTGAGCATCAAAGAACGGGTTCGTTCTGCTCAACTGCGGGCAATGCTGGTTGTCAATAATGAGCATACCCAGCTCTATTGGACTATTGGTCGTGACATCCTTCAGAAACAGCAGTCCGAGGGTTGGGGTGCAAAAGTCATTGAACGGCTTTCTCGTGACCTGAAAGTGTCCTTCCCACAGATGCAGGGATTTTCCAGAACTAATCTGCTTTATATGCGTGCTTTTGCAGTGGCTTGGCCA
>JAUYFM010000019.1 GCA_030690945.1 Smithellaceae bacterium
CGGTCGCCATTCCCAACGCGGATGATGTGAGATGATCACCACCCATCATCTCGAACTATAAACATGGCTCAGGGGTGGTCAAAATTAGGTAATCACAAGTGATCAATTTTCGGTTGACGTTTCCAACCTGGTTTGACTCGAAGGAATCGCCGCACACCAAAATAAACTGACATTGTTTTTCTTTGGCAATACGGCCCATTGTTCGTATGGCATCAAACCGCGCCTGGGTGTAGCGTGCCTGGGCTTCTTCCGAAAGGAAGCTGCGGGTCATACCCAATTGCCAATCGCTGGTATGAAGGAAACGAATCACGGGTTAATCCTTACGATCTATTTGTTATTCATTTGCATTAAGTACAGCAGAATTCAATCTGCCTCTAATCCTTGTCTTGAGGATAATGAATGCCGAAAATAGAGATCAGTCGATGAGTGTAACGATTCGGCTGGATTGACTTACTCGCTCATAGAATATTTTTCAGTTCTTCCGCAGAAATCTCACAGTCACGCATTATTTGCGCCATAAGCCCGCGACCGATTGTCTCGCCGCTATGCACAGGCACTACCGTACATCTGCCATCAGCGTGCTGAAGGAAATTGTGGCTACCTTTCCTGCGTATCACTTCAAAACCGATTTTATGAAGGGACTTAATAAGGCGCTGTCCAGTTACCGCAGGAAGGTTACTCATCCGCTGATTGCCACACGTTGAACGCCGATGAATTCGGTTACTACAGGGTCTTCTACTTCCAGACAGAGTTCAATGGCTTCCTTTACTCTTTTCATGAGCACATCGAGGGATTTGGCCTGCGTATGGCAGCCCTTCAATGTTGGTACTGATGCCACAAAATACCCGTCTTCATCTTTTTCTATAACAACGCTAAACTCTCTAGTCATTTTGTGAATCCTCCTGCTTTCTGGGGCGACGGTTCCGGCTCAGCGGTCTGTGTTCGCCTCATTTGCCCGGCCGGCTTCAGCGGGGCAAGGCTTAGTTTATTTGATGCGGGCGAGGTCTTTTTCATAGTTTATCACCTCCAGGTTATGCCCCGGGGCTAAACATGAACAGGCTCGAAACGATGAATGCGCGACAACACGTCAGAGAGGGCGTCTTTGGCATGCGCTGTATCGTAATCGGTCTGCAAGCCGACCCAGAAACCGTCGCTGGTACCGAAAAAGCGAGACAGGCGTAAGCCGGTATCGACGGTCACGGCCCGCTTGCCCGCGACGATCTCTCCGATGCGCCGTTGCGACACTCCGATTTCCTTGGCGAGCCGGTACTGGGTAATCCCCATCGGCTTCAAAAATTCCTCCAGCAGGATCTCGCCGGGGGCAGGGTAAGGTATTTCACGCGGCATGGTCACTCTCCTTCAATGGTAATCAACGATCTCAACGTCGTAGGCATGGCCGCCTTCAAAGCGGAAGCATACGCGCCATTGATCGTTGATGCGGATGCTCCATTGCCCGACTCGGTTGCGCTTCAATTGCTCCAGCCTGTTATTGGGCGGAATATGCAGGTCTTCCGGCTTTTCAGCCCGGTTGAGCATTGCCAGCTTGCGCAAAGCTACGATTTGAATATTCACGAAACGGGTAACCCGCTTGCCGTTAAACAGGGCTTCAGTGTCGGAGCACTTGAATGTCGAGATCATGGGCAAATACTAACGAACTGCGTTAGCAATGTCAAGCGTTATTCGCACTTGCCCTACCCCACTTTCCGTGACCGTGCCAGGGCACAAAGACGATGGCAGAAACCCAGAACTCCTTTGTCTTGTGTTGCTTGAGTCGATCGCGAATAACATCCACCTCGGCCACCTATTGCCCCTCGTGAATCAGTTTTGAATGGATTCTCTTTCTTATCATCTTCTGCGAAATTCTTATCTCCCCATTCCGGACGAGCGTTTGAATTTCCGCAAGCGTATCACTCATGATCATAGCCTATCCCAACAAACTCCCGCTTTGCCGCAAAGCCTGTATACGTGAGGATTTCATAATTTCGGGCTCGGTTTGCCAAGTCCCGTTCAACCGTTCCCACCGCGTAAATCGGCGCCAAACAGCGTTTTCCTTTACATTCGCTATTACGCGCAGACAATACGTACGATCGCTCCGGATGATACCGTGCTTCAAAAACACCAATGCTTTTCGAGCGCGTCATTCTTCCCGATTTGACTTCCAGGGGAACGATACCAAGATCGGTTGAAAGCAGAAATTCAACTTCAGCTGTTTTTCCCGTCCAGCAATACAGATTTGCCGCCCCTGACGCTGTCAATTCCTGGGCCACAAAGTTTTCGGCAACATATCCCTGATAACTTCCAAAACCGTACTGCAATATCGTCGCCGGTTGAATGTCGCTGATTGCACCCAGCATTCCAACATCAAACATATAGAGTTTGAATTTGTTTTCGGAAGCATATGCGGAAAGCGGTATTGCCGCCGTATCTATTGTAAAGGTTTTAAGAACAAGTCCGGCATTTGTCAGCCAGTCGATCGGGCCGCTCAGCCTTTCAAAACCGCGCATACCCGGGACCGCATCTTTAAACCTGAACTTCGGGGCCGAACCATCAATGTTCCGGGCAAGCTGCGCCGGGACATTGCGCCACAACCTTTCGATGTGGATCGCATTGGTTTTTCCGCTGTGCTTTGCAATATCCGCAAGGTATGCGCTGAAAAGATCGCGTTGGATTTTCCGGACGCGGGTCATTGTCTCAAACAGGTTGGTTCGATCATTGGCATAGGCCATCACAACAGACGGCAATCCTCCTGTGACAAGATACCGCTTCCACTGTTCCCACAATCGGTCATGCGCAAGCGCCGGATAGGGCTCATGGAGATTCCGATTCTGGAGGAGCCCGCAAAGCTCCTCTTCTTCGGTCCCTTCCAGAAATTCCTCGAAATCCAGCGGATGCAGATCGAGGAATTCAATTTTGCCAACAGGAAACGGCTCGGCATTCAATACGACTCCAAGAAGCGACCCTGCGGCGCATATTGCATCATGGGGCATTTCTTCGTAAAAATATTTTAAGCTGGTCAAGGCGCGGCCACAGCGTTGGATTTCGTCGAAAATGACGATGTCCTGTTTGGGATCGATATTGCTGTTTCGATAAAACCGCAGTTCATCGATGATGCGCTGCGGCTTAAGGTCTTTTTCGAATATCTGCGAAATCCGCTCATCTTCTTCAAAATTAAAATAATGACAATGCCTGAATTCCTTTTGCCCGAATTCTTTGAGCGAAAACGTCTTACCAACCTGCCGCGCACCACGTAAAATCAGCGGCTTTCGTTGAGCAGAATTTTTCCATGCAATAAGTTTTTCTGTGATTTTACGCTTCATATTCAATAATATGCCTTTAGTTGGTATTATTTGCAAGCAATAGATGCCATTCGATGGTTCTTTTGGCCACTTAAGTAATATCTATGCCGCTCATGAAGAAAATCTATTCCGCCGGCCAAGCGCGCGAAGTGTCCGTTTTACAGACTTGTTGGCTGAATTTTTCTTTAGGATGTCCTTCCCTGCACTGGAATTGGCAAGAGAAAGGCATGTTCGTCTCAGCTCATTTACAACCTTCAATCGCTTTGCAATAACCTCCGGACTCATATCAATCTTCATTTTCTAAACTCCTGAGATATTCAATATCATCCTGATCCTGACCACTGTTTCGTAATGATTTCAGCAAAATCAGACCTTGTGGAGAAACGACTTTCAATGGGCTTCCTTCCCATTCGATAGTGAGACGACCATCCCACGCTTTTTTCGTTTCCGGGGTTACTATAAGCAAATCCAAAACAAAACATTCTCCTGAATTCTTATCGACCTTGCTCAATCTATGAATGATGACGGCGCCGTCATTAAATTTCATCGGCGCGGAACTCATTGTAAAGCCCAGTTTTTGTGCCGTTTTCTTGGTTTCCAAAAGAAAATCCGGATCGATCATGATATCAATATCAAGCGTTGCTCGGGGCTTTGCATAAATGGCGATAGCCAAACCTCCGCACAAAGCATAGTCGATTCCTGCCTGATCTAATTTTAGAGATAGTTTTTTAAGTTCTTCTAAAAGGTCCATTTTGATCCACTAAGACTTGTGTATAACTGTCAGTAATTGTTTATTTACAGTAATTTATTATGATAATCAAACGATTATTCCTGAACTTACACGCAAGCCAGGTTCTAGGGTTTTTCTAGTTATTAAAATCACTTGATGCCGGTCTTCGCTGGAATGACGAAACGGATTACAGCCAGCGTTTGCGGCGACGGTAGGATTTGACATCTTTGTAGGATTTGGCGATGCCCGACGCCGCCATCCCTAAGTAAAACTCCTTGACGTCCGGATTGTCGGATAATTCTTTGGACGTGCCTTCCATGACGATCTTGCCGTTTTCCATGACATAGCCATAGTGTGCCACTTGCAACGCCATGTTGGCATTTTGCTCAACCAGCACAATGGTCGTGGCATGCTCTTCATTGATTTTTTTGATGATGCGGAAAATTTCCTGAACCACCAATGGCGCCAGTCCCAGCGACGGTTCGTCCAGCATCAGCAGTTGCGGATGCGCCATTAAAGCCCGGCCAATAACCAGCATTTGCAACTCTCCGCCACTGCAATAACCGGCCAGCGCTTTTCTTCTTTGCACCAGCGCCGGGAAATAGTGATAAACCAGTTCCAGATCCTGTTTGTAGGGCTTGCCGGGCCGCGTGGCTGTGCCGACGCGCAGATTTTCTTCGATGGTCAGATATTTAAAAGGTTGTCGGCCTTCCAAAACCTGGATAATGCCCTGACGGGTAATAAATTCCGGCGACTGGTTTTGAATATTCACCCCATTGCAAATGATATCGCCGTCCGTCACTTCGCCGTTTTCAGGTTTAAGCAGACCCGAAATCGCCTTGAGTGTGGTCGTCTTTCCCGCGCCGTTACTGCCCAAAAGCGACACGATATTCCCTCGTTCCACCGTCAGCGATACGCCTTTGAGCACCTGAATGACATTGGAGTAAACAACGGAAATATTATTAAGCTGTAAAAGAATGTCTCCCATAAGCTATCCTAGCCCCGATAAACGGGATAATTTTTAACTGACTAACCCCGCTATGCGGGATAAGAAAATTTACGCATTTGCTTATAAAAATAGCAAATGCTAATTTTCTAATATGAAAATGGCCAGAGCCGAAAATTAGAGCGCAGAATCCGCCACAATTCGGCAAGACCTTTCGGTTCCAGCAGAATAAACAAGACGATGGCCAGGCCGAAAACAAACTCGCGCAGCGGCGCCATATTCAAGCCCATGCTGGTGATCAAACTGACATTCATCAGAGCGCCTGTCGCGTATCTTAAAACTTCATTGAGGATTGTAATAAAAGTTGCGCCGAAAATAGCGCCGGGAATATTACCCATACCGCCGATAATAACCATGGCGATGAATTCCACCGACAGCCCCAGATTGAATGGTTCGGTCGTGATACTGACCATATAGTAAGCCCAGAGGGCGCCGGCAAAACCGGCATAAAAGGAGCTGATGGCGAACGACAGCAGTTTATATTTAAAGATGGGAATGCCCATGCCTTCCGCTGCGCGGTCGTTGTCCCGGATGGCAATAAACGCCCGACCGTATTTGCTGCGCATGATATTGACGGCAAACCAAGTCATTAAAACCAGGCAAATGAAGATCAAAAAGAAAAATGCTTTATCCCCTGCAATAATCCAACCCAGAATACTGGGTCCAGGCAATGTAATGCCCATCGTTCCCTTGGTCAGGCTTTCCCACTGAATCAATACATATTCAATGATGAACTGTCCGGCCAGCGTTGCAATTGTCAGATAAAGCCCTTTTAGCCTGCCGGACGGAATGCCGAAGATCATGCCGACCAAGGCCGTAATGAAACCTGCGGCGGGAATGGACAGATAAAACGGCACATCCAGGCGGGTGGCCAGAATCGCCGCCGCATAAGCGCCCACACCGAAGAATGCCCCGTGTCCCAGCGAGATCTGACCGGTATAGCCAATGAGGATATTAAGGCCGATGGCGGCGATAGCAAGAATCCCAATGGTATTTAATATATAAAGCAAGTAGGGGCTCAAAAAAAACGGCGCAACACCAAAGAGGATAAGCAAAAACACGCCCAGACAAACCCTGCCGAACCAGGTTTCAAAAATGGATAATTCCTGGGCGTAATTTTCACGATAATTACCGCAGGGATGAAAAGATAATTTCTTCATGAAGCTTGCCCCTCTAAACTCTTTCAATCTCCACCAGGCCGAACAGGCCGTAGGGTTTGACCATCAGAATAAAGACCAGCACAATATAAGGGACGACGTCGCGCAGCGATGGTGATAAATAACCGCCGGTAAAGGTTTCCAGAAGGCCGATAATAATGCCGCCGATGATCGCGCCACCAATGCTGTCCAGTCCGCCCAGAATAACCACCGGAAATACTTTCAGGCCGATGGCGCTCAAATCATGGACATTCACGCCGTTGATGATGCCCAGTACGATTCCGCTCATGCAGGCCACCATCGCGGCAATCGCCCAGGACAGGGCAAAGACGCGCCGGACATGAACGCCCAGCGATAAAGCGGCCTTTTGATTATCGGCCACCGAACGCATGAAAATTCCCTGGGATGATTTTTTGAAAAATAATCCGAAGAGCACCAGAAAAATGACGCTGATGACCAGTGTGGCTGAATAAACCGGTGCGATGTATATTGAACCTAACTGAATTTCCAGTGAAGGAGGCAAAAAATCGGGATAGGTGTGCAGATTGCCGCCCCAAATCAGAAGGATAAGCCCCTTGAACATGGCGGCCAGTCCGACGGTGAGCATGATGACAAAAATCAGCTTTTCACCGATGAGCGGCCTCAAGAAGAATTTTTCAATCAGAAATCCCAGAATAAAGCAGCCGGCCAACGTCATCAGGAATGAAACCGCAATCGGAAGCTTTCCCCAGGTTACCAGCGAAAGAAAAAAGAAAGCGCCCAACGCCAAAAGCTCGCCGTGGGCAAAGTTAAGAACGCTCGATGCCTTGAAGATCATGACAAAACCCATGGCGGATATACCATAGAGCAGTCCGACACAAACGCCATTGACCAATAATTGCAGAAAAAAATCCATAGTCTAATTCCTTAATCCACGTTGATTATGTTGATACTGGTTTCAATTTCGCCCACGCGTCCGTCCCGGTAGCGGATTTTTCCCGTCACCTGAACCTTCTTCTGTCTGCCGTACATGGCTTCGATAATTTTAATGTACAAACCGTAAACAAAGCGCCGTCGCACCTTTCCGGTACGCGTCAATTCATCATCGTCCGCATCCAGAAGTTTGTAAAGCAGAACGAACTTTTTGATCTTCATGACGTCGGGCAGCTGTTCATTCACCTGGCGGACTTCCTTCAGAATCATTTCTTCCACGGCCTTTTGCTGGGATAAATCCATATACGTGGTATAGGGAATCATTCTTTCTTCCGCCCAGTTGCCGACGTTGCCGAGATCAATATTGATCATGGCGGCAATGTAAGGTCGTGCTTCCCCGAAGGTGACCGCCTCCTTGATGTAGGGGCTGAACTTCAGTCGGGTTTCAATGAAATCGGGAGAGAAAGCCTCGCCGCTTTTGTTGCGGATGATGTCTTCCTTGCGACCGATAATCAGCAGGTGGCCGTCCTCATCAATATAACCGGCATCACCTGTTTTAAGCCAGCCGTTTTCAAACGCCGCCTCGGTGGATTTGTAATCGTTATAATACCCGGAAAAATTAGCATCCGACTTCACCAATACTTCCTGATCGGAGGCCAGCTTCACTTCCGTGAGTGGCAGGGGCCTACCCACGGTTTCCAGCTTGACCTCATCGTCGGGCTGAATCTGGAAAATACCGCCGGATTCCGTGAGACCATAGCACTGTTTTAAATTCAGACCAATGGCCCGGAAGAATCCAATCACATCAGGACTAATCGGATGGCCACCGGTGAAAGCACTGTGAAAATGCGAACAGCCGAGACGGTCCAGCAAAGGATTGTAAACAACCAGTGTCATAAATTGATACAATACTTTTAACGGCCAGGAAATGGTTTGCTTGTGCAATCGTTTCTCTACAACTGTTCTCCCGACGCTTTCCCCCCAGTGGAATAGTTTTCTTTTCACCCAGCTCGCATCGGATATTTTCACGCGGATCCGCGATGCCATATCCTCCCAGAACCGCGAGGACGTAATGAGCATGGAAGGGCCAATGTCTCTGAAATCTTCCAGCACCGTTTCAGCCGTCTCCGGAAAATTCATGGTCATCGCACTGCCCAGGGCCACGCCCATACCCCACATCTGATCGACGATCCACGCCGGCGGAGACATGGATATCCAGTTTTCTTCCGTTTGAATGTGCGTGGCTTCGATCCACTGTGTCGCCATTGTTGTCAGATTGCGGTGTGACAGCATGGCCATTTTCGGCACGCCGGTGGTACCGGATGTCTGAATCATCACGGCGATATCCTGCGGTCGTCCTTTGCTGATTTCTTCTTCAACATAATCCGGATGATCGGCCATATATTTTTCACCAATCTCCAGAAGCCCGGCATAACTGATCAGCCAGGAATCATTTTCGTAAGAGGTCATACCGGTGGGATCAATATAAACCACTTTTTGCGTGTGCGGCAGTTTGTATTTGATCTCGATGAGCTTATCGACCTGTTCCTGATCCTGCACTACTACAATGGGAGAAGAAATGCGTCCGATGGAAAAAGCCAGTTCGTCGGCGATGGAGGATGTGAATAAATTAAGTGTGGTCGCGCCCAGTGCATGCGTGGCCAATTCAGAAAAGAGCCATTCGGGAGAATTATGGACAACCATGCAAAGATTGTCGCCCCGTTTCATATTCAGGGCGGCAAAGCCCGCGGCGGTTTTCTTGACATAATTGAAATAATCATTCCAGGTATATTTTTGCCAGATTCCGTATGCTTTTTCACGGATCGCAGTCTTCGTGTCGCCAAACGTCTCTGCGTTTTGCGCCAGCAGTTGCGGCAGAGTCACATTATGTTTTCTCGTTTTATGTACGGTTGCCTTGTCCAAATGTTCAAGCCTTTTTCATTCTATTGCTTGTGCGTCGCCCAGGTACGCTTTAATCACTTCGGGGTTGGCGCTGATTTCTTTGGGGCTGCCCTCCCCCAGTTTTTCGCCGAAATTCAACACCATGATGCGCTGGGCAATACTCATGACGATGGACATGTCATGTTCGACCAGAATCATCGTGAGTCCCCATCGCCCGTTGAGTTCCAGTAGAAACCGCACCATATCTTCTTTTTCTTCAAGGTTCATCCCCGCAAAAGGTTCGTCCAGAATCAGGAGCCTTGGCTCGAGGGCCAGCGCCCGGCCCAGTTCCACCCTTTTCATCATACCGTAAGGCAGAGAGCCGACAGTCTGTTTGCGGATAGATTGCATTTCCAGAAAGTCGATAATTTCTTCGAGAATTTGACGGTGTCTTATTTCTTCTTTCCGAACTTTCGGTGAAAAAAGACAGGACCGCCAGAAGCTGTAATGGCAATGGATATGACGCGCCAACGTCATGTTGGCCAGTACGGTCATGCCGGGAAACAACTCGATGTTCTGAAAGGTTCTGCCGATACCGATACCGACCAGCTGGTGGGTCTGCAGATGCGTGATATCCTGATCGTTGAAGATGATCTGTCCCTGCTGGGGATGATAAAAACCGGTGATGCAGTTGAGTAAACTGGTTTTGCCCGCGCCGTTGGGTCCGATCACCGCCATTAATTCGCCGGTATGCACGGTCAGGTCAACATCTTTGACCGCCACCACACCGCCGAAACTCAGACGTAAATTCCTGATTTCCAATTCGGCTTTTTTATCTTCTGGGGGCCGGTTGATCATAATCGAAGGCCGGCTGCGAAATGCTTTCATGAATATCCCTGAGTTTACAAAACCTCTGTACGCTTTTTTCTGACGGGGCTACCGGATATTTTATCCGGTAGCCCCGTTTTAGAATTATTATTGGATCAGTTTAATCTTATCTTTCCCCGGCACGTAGAAATTCGTCAAAGGGATGTAAGAACCGTCTTCTTTTACCTTAACCATGCGTGCGGTAAATGACGCCTCATGATTGTCTTTGGTAAATGTTACCGCCGGCACCAGACCGCCAAAGTCCTCATTGTTCATAGATTCCAATGCGGCATTGATGGTTGCCGGATTGATGGCTTTCGACTTTTCATTAGCGCGGATGAAGGCTCTCTCCATAATTATGCCGACCACGACACCTTCCCAGTATGCGGCATCAAAACTTTCCACTGTTTTGTAACGCTTCCATAATTCCTTCATAATGTCCATTCCCTTGGATTTATCCGACGGTAACCCGCCGGGGAACTGCATGGCCAGACGGTCGCGAATCAGGCCTTTACCCATCTTGAAAAAGTCGGGATCGGTGGATGTCCAGGTTCCCAGGAAAACAGGATTGTCTTTGATGCGATCGGC
>JAUYFM010000021.1 GCA_030690945.1 Smithellaceae bacterium
TTTGAGCACTCCTTCTCCTCCTGCATTTTTCATGGTCGGTAAATTACCAACTTCTTTAGCAGGATTTGTCCGGCTCAGGGTGGTCAATGTTCGGTTATCACTACCTCCCAATACTGATCAATTTTCGGTTATCACAACTACAACTGGATGCGGCGCCGGTCGGAGGCAGCAATCAAACGCTGGTTGTCACGGCGCAGGGGAAACGAATTAAGGTGGAGGATTACGTTGTCTCTGAGCAACAGGTCTCGGCAAAGGTAATGTATGCAGCTGTGCAGGCGCTGGTTCCAAGGGATATTTGGGAGCGGTTGAAGGCGAGGCGTCAACAGTACATGCAAGAGCAGCGGCACAGATAGGATACAGCCGTTAAACGGTGCAGGCTAACAAGAGCAATACGGCCGACCGCTACGCTCCGGCTGATTTCTTCGTTGTACCAATACCAAGGTCTCTATATGAAAGAATTTACCATTTTAAAAGCAAACGAAGATGACCTCCCCACCATCCTCGATGTCCAGAAGAAAGCATTCCTGGAGGTGGTTAAAAAGTTTAATTTGAAATCTCTTCCAGCGCTGGAGCAGTCGCTGGAAAGTCTAACCATTGATTTTTCCAAAGGCATGATTCTGAAAGTGGCTATCGGAAATACCATCGTGGGCTCAGTGCGAGCATATAAAAATAACGATACCTGCCATATCGAGAGGCTAGTGGTTCTTCCAGAATATCAAAACCGGGGCATCGGCAAAGCACTAATGAATGAAATTGAAACTAGGCATACAAACATCATTAGGCGATATGAACTCTTTACCGGTTCTCGTGATTCCAGAAACCTACATTTTTATGATCAACTGGGCTACAAATCTTATAAAACTGAAAAACTTAACGATGAAGTTACTTTTGTATTCATGGAAAAAAGTGTTTAGGAGAAAAGGGCTTTTTCTAGTTTTAAATTATAGTGAAGGTACAACCAGTCGCTCCACCCGATCGCAGCCCGCTGGGCTGCTCCGGGTGAGCTTTTCGTTGGGCTGCATTACGTGAAAGCTGCGTAAGAAAAATAGAGGCAACGCATGACATCAAAAATTGTTAAACATGGGCATGGAACGCCTAACCCGATAATTATGAGGGAAGAAGAATTGATGTTGGCTCAGGTAGATAAAGTACTGGCATCGACATCTAACTCGCAAACGATAGGTAGAAATGGAGAAATCTAAGTTGAATTACAAAATCATTACCTTTATTGGTGAAGAAAATAGCCAAAATAACAATGCTTTTGAGAAACTTGAAAATATGGTAAATGTTTATTTAAATGAAGGGTGGAGAACGGTCGGGGGAATTTCAGTGTCTTCTGTACTAGGTCCTAAAACCGCTGGTTCAACAAAAGACACATGGTTTACACGAGCAGCGCAGGCCATCGTGTTTGAAACAGACGAATAAAATCTAAATATTGGGGAAATACTATGCAAAAACAACTCACTGCAATTATTGAGCGCGAAGGTAACGGTTATGTTTCACTTTGTCCGGAACTCGATATTGCCAGTCAAGGCAATACTATCGAGGAAGCCCGTGTAAACCTTAAGGAAGCTCTAGAACTTTTTTTTGAAGCAGCCTCACCGGCGGAAATTCAAACAAGATTACATGCGGAAGTATATGTAACACAGGTGGAGGTTGCCGTTGGGTAAGCTTCGCGTTCTTTCTGGAAAGCAAGTATGCAGCATCCTTTCCCTGCATGGATTTGTAGAAGTGCGCCAACGGGGCAGCCACATTGTCATGCAAAAACATCTTCCTGACACAACGATCACCATACCAGTTCCTAATCATTCTGAACTCCGAATAGGGACACTACAATCCATCATTCGCCAATCTGGTGTTTCAAAAAGTGAATTTGAATCTTAATTCCAACAAAATCAATCCAGCCGATCGCTGCGCTCCGGATGATTTTTTCGTTATGCATAAATATGACCATATATAAGCCCATACTATTATATTGCATTATATACATAAATCTGGCATAGTAAACTCATGATAAAAGTAACCTTTGAATGGGATGAGGCAAAGAATAAAGAAAATCAATCGAAGCATGGCGTTTCTTTTTCAATCGCGCAGCAGGCTTTTCTTGATCCTCGTCGTGTTATTGCGGAAGACATTACCCATAGCAACGAAGAAGATCGGCATTATTGCATGGGGTGTGTCGGTGAAGGTATCGTAACGGTCAGGTTTACGTATCGTGGTAACGTAATACGCATCTATGGTGCGGGCTATTGGAGGAAAGGAAGGAAAATCTATGAAGAGCAAAACAAAATATACTGAAGAACCTATGGGGCATTTGAGAGTCGTTAAAGACTTTCTCCCGCCCCCAGACAAGTTAGTGCTAAAAGAAGATAACGTGAAGGTAACTATTTCCTTGAAGAAATCCAGCATATCCTTCTTCAAAGAACAAGCAAAAACGCAAAAGACTTCATATCAGAGAATGATAAGAGAAGTAATAGATTGGTACGCTACCCATTATCAAAAAAGCGCATAACCCGTCGCTCCACCGGATCGCAGCGCCTGGCGCTGCTCCCGGTGAGCTTGTCGTTCGGCCGCGCTGCGCGCGCCCGAACGGCGAGTTGCGCGGTCGCACTCGCCCGATTAGTCCGACCGCGCGCTGACTCGCGCGTTCGAACTAATCGTTCGAGCGCAAATCCCGTCGGCCTTGGTATGCAAGCATACCAGCCCGCCGTGATTTCGCTCAACTCGCCGTTATATGCACCAAAATAATATCTTTCAATTTTAGATAATGATGTGTATAATATAACGTAGCATACACATAGGAGGCAAAAAATGAGAACAAACGTAGTCATAAATGATAATCTGATGGCATCAGCCTTAAAGGTTTCCGGTTTCAGAACGAAAAAGGATGCCATAGAAGAGGGTTTGAAACTGTTGGTCCAAATGAATAGCCATAAAGAAATCAAGCAGTTTCGAGGAAAGCTGAAATGGTCCGGCAATCTTAATGAGATGAGGACAGATAAATGATTCTCGTTGATTCGTCCGTCTGGATCGACTACTTCAACGGTAATCAAACATCTCAAGCGGACTGGCTCGATTCTTCACTTGGAAATACACCAATCGTAATTGGTAATCTTATTCTAACGGAAGTTCTCCAAGGATTCCAGAATGACAAAGATTTTAAGATAGCAAAGGATCTTCTTTTTAGAATTCCGTTCATGTCAATGGGGGAACAGACATTGGCGCTGGAAAGTGCTATGAATTATAGGCTTCTGAGGAGAAAAGGAGTTACCGTAAGGAAAACTATAGACGTTATTATTGGAACTTTCTGCATACGCAACCAGCTAACACTCTTACATTGTGACCGTGATTTTGATCCTATGGTCAAATATTTAGGTTTGAAAATAATCGATATATAACAAAGGTAATACAGCCGATCGCTACGCTCCGGGTGATTTCGTCGTTGGGCATCACAGTTCATCTAAGAATCTATTGACAAAGTGTAGCCAATGGGCTACGATCATCCTATGATTGAAATTCGAAAAACCGAAATATTCGCCATGTGGATTGATGGTCTGCAAGATATTCGTGGGCGTGCGCGTATTCAGGCAAGAATCGAGAGACTGGCTATGGGCAATTCTGGAGATGTTAAGCCTGTAGGTGAAGGAGTTTCGGAAATGCGCATTGATCATGGTCCCGGCTATCGGGTTTATTATATTCAGCGTGAGCGCACAATGATAATCCTGCTGGCTGGTGGAGACAAAAGTACACAGGCAAAAGACATTAAAACTGCACTTCGCTTAGCAAGAAATTTATAGGAGTTAATTATGGCAAGAACAGTTACCACAAAATATGATGTATCCGAGCACCTTCGTACACCTCAAGAAATGGCGGCTTATTTGGAAATGTGCATTGAGGAATCAAACGGTGATGCAGCGTTTATTGCAAAGGCATTGGGAGACATTGCAAAAGCTAAAGGTATGTCGCAAGTTGCACGAGATGCCGGGTTGTCACGTGAAAGCTTATATAAAGCTCTATCCGGTGAAAGGAGTCCGGGATTCGATACTATTCTTAAAGTAATTAGCGCTCTGGGGATAACGCTTCATGCAGAGGCCACCCGCTCAACAAAATCAACAGCCCAACAAAAGCAATCCAGCCGATCGCTACGCTCCGGCTGATTTTTTCGTTCGGCCGCGCTGCGCGCGCCCGAACGGCGAGTTGCGCGCGCTGACTCGCCCGATTAGTCCGACCGCGCGCTGACTCGCGCGTTCGAACAAATCGTTCGAGCGCAAATCCCGTCGGCCTTGGTATGCAAGCATACCAGCCCGCCGTGATTTCGCTCAACTCGCCGTTACGGCGTAAAATTATCAATACATCAGAAACATAAAGAAAGATAATGATGGAAAAAACGATATTTAAAATTAAACAAATGGATTGTCCTTCAGAAGAAAACTTAATTCGATTGAAATTAGACGGAATCCTCGGCATTGAAAAGCTTGATTTTGACATTCCCCATCGACTACTTACGGTCCATCACAGCGGTCATATTGAAGAAATTGAAAATAGCGTGCTTGAACTAAAATTAGGAGGGAAAAAGATATCCTCCGAACACTCTAGCCCAATAGACCTTCAAAAAGATACGATTCAAAAGAAGTTGCTATGGGCTGTGCTTGCCATAAACTTCGCGTTTTTTCTGATTGAAATGGCGACAGGATTGATTTCAAAATCAATGGGACTTGTTGCGGATAGTCTGGATATGCTTGCGGACTCATTCGTTTACGGGATAAGCTTATTTGCAGTTGGCGGAACAATCATTTTAAAAAACAAAATAGCAAAAGTTGCGGGTTACTTTCAAATTACGCTTGCAGTTGTCGGCATTGCTGAAGTCTTGAGACGATTTTTCGGAACAGAGAAATTACCGGATTTTTCAACGATGGTTTTTGTTTCTATTTTAGCCCTGATTGCAAACGGTATTTGTTTGTATTTGCTTCAAAAGACAAAAGGCAAAGAAGAAGCACACATCAAAGCAAGTTTGATTTTTACTTCAAATGATGTGATTATCAATTTGGGAGTTATTGCAGCAGGTTTCCTGGTTAACTTATTAAACTCTAATAAACCCGATTTGATCATAGGAACAATTGTTTTTATAATAGTTATCCGAGGTGCAATACGGATACTAAAAATAGGCAAATAAAAGGGACACCATAACAAAAGCAATCCACCCGACCCGGGCACCCGATCGCTACGCTTTCAGGTCAGGTTCCTCTTGGTAGATATTGCATCCTAGTGTCTCGTCAATCAAGAAATGTCATTTCGACCCCCATTCTGGGGGCAAGACCGCAGGGAGAAATCTAAGATTTCTCAGTCGTTATGACTCCTTCGAAATGACAGAGTATCGTTGACAGGACACTAGTAAAATATCAAAGTGGCATCGAAGACTGGTATTTCGTATTTGACGTAAAATAGAATATTTTGCACACAGCAAAAACATTTTTTATAACAAGACGCTACACCGGATCGGCGCGCACGCGCGCCTCCCGGTGAGCTTTTCGTTACCCGTAAAAGATAGGAATAATATTTCCATTAATTTTGACAAAAGCATCTATTGGTGGTACGGGTAACAATACAATAGGAGGTACAACCAATGCCAAATGCACCAAAAATCATACCCATTTCCGACCTTAGGCAAAATGCCAGCGATGTAGTGAAGAGTGTTTCATCTTCAAGGGAACCGGTTTTTATTACACAGCGTGGAAGAGCGGCTGCTGTACTGGTAAGCATGGAAGTCTATAAAAACACACAGCATGAAATGGATATTTTACATTTACTAGCCAGAGGCGAGAAAGAAATAGCGGCGGGAACTGGTTATGAACTTAACGATGTGCTAAGAGAGGCAGACCTTTATCTTGGGGCTGCAAAACCTTGAGAATATTATTTACGCCTACAGGCCGCCGCCAATTTCTTGAAGCCATTGCGTATATACACAGAGACAAGCCTTCTGCTGCATTATCTTTTTGCCAAAAAGCGGAGAAATCTCTATCTCGGCTCAAGAAGTTTCCTGAGTCGGGAAGGCCGCTGCCAGAGTTTCCAGAACTTCTTTTTCGTGAAGTCATTGTAAAGCCCTATCGTTTTTTCTATAAGGTTAAGGATAACGATGTATGGGTAGTTGCGGTATGGCATGGTGCTCAGTTGCCTGATGAACCAGCAAATTAATGGGTAACCAGTCGCTAGAGCCTTTCGTTCGGCACAATAACAAACCAAACAATTAGGAGGAACAGACGATGATCCCGGAGAAACTACAGGAAATCATGAAGAAGGACGGAGTTGTTGCAATCGCCACCCTGGGACCTGATGGGCCCCACATGGTCAATACTTGGAATAGCTACCTCAGAATATCGCAAGATGAACGGCTGTTTATCCCCGCAGGTTACATGCACAAGACGGAGGCCAACATTGCTCACAATCCGGACGTTTTGATTACATTGGGAAGCAGTAAGGTTGAGGGTCTGCATGGAGCGGGTGCCGGTTTCTTGATCAAGGGAAAGGCGAGGTTCGTGACATCCGGCCCTGATTTTGATTTCATGAAAGAGAAGTTCAGTTGGCTACGTGCCACCTTGGCCGTTACAATCGACTCTGCCACGCAAACTTGGTGAAGCACAATTGCATGATTTCTGCAATCTATATACCAAGTATAGATCACGACAGGAATTGCCGAACCCTTCGCTACTGCCTATCGCGGCCCGCTGGGCCGCTCCGGCTGAATTTTTCGTTCGGTGAAAGGTTATAGAAATATGCATGATTTTATGATAACTATCAATTATGATTAAAAAAGTTGTTCGCAAAGGTAGTCTTTATAATCTCCAATCTGCCAAGACCGATCTCTTGTACTGGTTAAGCCGACCTGCGGAAGAACGCGTTGCAACCGTCGATTATCTGAGAAAGCAATATTATGGAAGCACAGAAAGACTTCAAAGAGTTGCTAGAGTTATTCAACGGGCATAAAGTTGAATACATGATTGTTGGGGCTTATGCTCTCGCATACCATGGAGCGCCGCGTTTTACCGGCGATATTGATATTTTTGTTAAACCTTCGCTCAATAACGCACAGAGAATCTTATCTGCTTTGTCTGATTTTGGTTTTGGCTCTCTGAACCTGACAATTGAAGATTTTCAGAATCCTGACTCCGTAGTTCAGCTCGGTGTTCCCCCAGTTCGCATTGACATCATTACTTCAATAACTGGTGTTACATGGCTAGAGGCTGATAAAGGGAAGCTGGAAGGGGTATATGGAGATATTCCTGTTTACTTCCTTGGCAGAGAACAATACATAGCCAATAAACGGGCTATTGGCCGGAAAAAAGATCTAGCAGACCTTGAATCTCTTGGTGAAGAATAATTTTGCAATAAAAGCCGAACAAAATCAATGCCGCCGATCGCTACCCTCCGGCTCATTTCTTCGTTAGTAGTATCATCATGAATTTATCCTTTGACTATTTATTGGCAATACGTATAATGCACGTGTAAAGGAGGTACGCTATGCAGAAAAAATTAACCATAACAGTAGATGAAGAAGTTTATACGGGACTCCATAAAGTAATTGGTCCACGAAAAATTAGCAGATTTGTTCAGGAAATAGTGCGTCCTTATGTTGTGCGTCCTGATTATGAATCGGCTTACGCCGAGATGGCAAAAGACAAAAAAAGGGAGAATGAAGCCCTCGTGTGGGCTGAAACTACTATCAAGGATATGGATCATGAAGCGATGTGAAATTTGGTGGGTAAATTTTGATCCTTCTGTTGGCGGGGAAATAAAAAGGAAACGACCTGCCGTAATCATCAGCAATAATGCGTCAAATAAATTTCTTAATAGAGTTCAGGTTGTTCCTCTCACAAGTAATACAGATCGTCTCTATCCCAGTGAGGCACGGGTGGCTTTTGATGGAAAAGAAAGCAAGGCTATGGCAGATCAATTGGCCACTGTAAGCAAATTAAGGCTGCTGAATCGAGCCGGTGTTCTTTCTGAAGAGGACATGCGTAAAGTTGAGGAAGCTGTCAAAATTCAACTTGGTATTCTTTAATAAAAAAATGCCAACAAGGCAATCCAGCGATCACTGCGCTCCGGCTAATTTTTTTGTTCGGTGAAGATAAAATGATTTCAGTAATTACTCCGGCTCACAATGAAGAACTATTTATAAAGAAATGCCTATGCTCCGTTAAAGCGGCAGCAAAAGAAGTGTCCGAAGAAGTTGAGCATGTTGTGGTGCTGAACTGTTGCACGGACAGGACTGGAGAAATTGCTGGTGAATGGGGTGCAAGGGTTATAACTGACGACTCCCGAAATTTGAGCCGTATTCGAAACAAGGGGGCTGAAGTATCCAAAGGTGATATCCTCATTACGATAGACGCTGATAGCGAAATGACATCGAATATGCTGAGGGAGGTATTACAAAAACTGGATTCGGGTAAATATATCGGTGGTGGTGTTAAGATTTTGCCGGAAAGAATATCGTTTGGGATACTTTGCAGCCTGTTGGTTGTGGCTCCCTTTGTTTTATGGCATGGCGTGAGCGCCGGGATGTTCTGGTGCTTAAGAAAAGACTATGAGGCAATTGGGGGATTCGATGAAAAGCTTGTTTGCGTTGAAGATATCGACTTTGGCCAGCGGTTGCAGAAGTATGGAATAATTCAAGGAAAGCGATATTGCACAATTCGAAAGGCTCATATTGTAACATCGTGCAGAAAATTTGATCAATTTGGCGATTGGTATTTTGTTAGGAACCCAATGGTTGTTTACCGGGTTTTTAAGAGAGATCCAAAACAAGCGGATCAGTTTTATTATGATGCCAGGTGAGGCATTACCAAACCAGTCAACATGCGGAAATTTACGATCACTTTCCGGTTGCAGTAGAGCGGGCCATGGATTTTCTGAAAAAACATGCCATGCGAGGCGCCAACCTCTCTCAATTGCATCGACGGGATGTCATGTCTGGAGCATTCCCTTGTCGATCCTGCGTGAAGCGGTAGTAAACGCAGTTGTTCATGCCGACTACTCCCAGAAAGGCGCTCCCATCAGGGTTTCTTTTTTTGACGACCGGATTGAAATTGAAAACCCCGGAATTCTGCTACCCGGGTTGACGTTTGATGATATCCGTCAGGGTGTTTCCAAACTGCGGAACCGCTTTATAGCAAGTGCTTTCAGAGAGATTGACTTTATCGAACAACGGGGTAGCGGTATTCTCCGGATCTCGGCGCTATCACCAAAAAGTTTATTGACTTTATGTATACTGAAGGTATAATAATTATACTATGATATTTGAATTTGATCCGATGAAAAGTAACAGTAATAAGGAAAAACATGGGATTGACTTTTACGAAGCCCAAGGCATGTGGAATGATCCTGATTTAATTGAGATCCCGGTTCAAACCACCGATGAACCAAGATTTCTAGTAGTCGGCAATATTTCAGGGAAGTGTTGGTCAGGCGTTATTACTTATCGGTTTGAAAAGATAAGAATTATTTCGGTGCGGCGATCCAGAAAAGAGGAGATTAATATATATGAAAGCTCGTGAGTTTGACAAAGAATTTGATAAAGGCGGGGATATTTCCCAACATCTTGACACATCAAAGGCAAGACGACCGGAACAGGAGCAGAAAAGAGTAAATGTAGATTTTCCCGTTTGGATGATTCAATTACTGGATAAAGAAGCAAGGAGATTAGGTGTGCCCAGACAATCTATTATTAAAGTTTGGGTAGCAGAGCGTCTTGAAAAAGCATCTTGAAGTGAGATGCTAACGAAGAGGGAAGATGAGAGACGTTGGTATCCGGCTGCACATTTTGACGGAAGATGGTGAATCAATGCTTGGAATTATTGAAAAAATATGTATATTAAAAAAAGGTTCCGATCAGGGCGGATATTAATAAAATTCGGCAAAATCGGGAAGGACGGATGATTGAAGTCATTCCCCGATGAACAGGAGCGGGAAGACTGAATATTTAAAACACGGAGGTCCATAGTGCCGGTAGATGTAGCGCCTGAAAAAATTCCGGTCGTCTTATTGTATAATGTTGATCCTCATTGGACACAGGCTGAAAAAGAGGAGGTCATCAACCTCTCGACGCAACTTGGCCACGCCTTGATCGAGGTGGGTTATCCCATCGTCTTCGTTCCCATTGCCGATGATAACATCGCCAACCATCTTCATTCTTTTGATCCTTCAGAATATATTATTTTTAACTGGTGCGAAAGCCTGCCGGGGCTTATGCACAGCGAGTGGCTGGTGGCCAAACGGCTCGAGATGCTGGGCTTTACCTTTACCGGCGCCGATTCAGAGGCTTTGGCCCTGGCTCAGGATAAGTATCGGGTCAAAGTTCTCCTGGATCAGGCCGGCATCCCGACGCCCGCCTGGCGGATATTTCATCAGGCCGAGCCGTGCGAATGGAACAGTTTTCCGGCTATTGTTAAACCGATGAATGAACATTGTTCCGCAGGGATCACCCGTGACGCTGTTGTGCTCAATCCAGTGGAACTGGAAAATAGAATCCCCTTTATTCTGGATACCTACAATCAACCGGCCATGGTCGAAGACTTTATCGACGGGCGCGAATTTCATGTGTCTGTCTGGGGAAACGAAAAGCTCACCGTACTACCTGTTGCGGAAATGGACTTTACTTTTTTCAGCGACATCAAAGACCGGCTTTGCACGTATGATTCCAAATTTATTCCCGGCTCCGATCATTATGAAAAAATAGAAACACTGCTGCCCGCGCCGCTGACCCCTGAAGAGACGATGGCGCTGGAAAAGGTATGCTGTGACGCTTACCGGATTTTGGGGTGCAGGGATTATGCCCGCCTGGACATCCGTCTGCGGGATAACATTTTCTATGTTCTGGACGTCAATCCCAACGCGGACATAAGTCAGGAAGCCAGTATGGCCGGCGCAGCGGAAGTTGCCGGCATCAGTTACGGGGAGATGGGAAGTCTGTTCGTTCGCCTGGCCGCCCGCCGTCACCCCGTTTTTGGCAAAATAACGGAATTGCAAGAAACGGAAAGAAAAAAAGTTGCCTTCAAACGGCCCCGTGTCAAAAAGACATCCTCCCTTAAAACACCCCAGGCCACCTGAGGGAGCAAGGCAATTTTTAGATTGAGCTTTATTTTCAACCATTGTTCCCTATTGCATTATTTAAAGATAATCCCTTGATGTTCAAGAGAAATTCATTGTCATCCCGGTTAAAAAAATATTCCACTTCTAATTCCAAAGATGGTATAAGAACGCACTTTGGAAAAGTCGGCAATATTTTAAGGAGCGTTTTGTGACTAAAAGCTTTAAAATAAAAAATCTTCTCGATAAACAGGTCATTATTCTGGACGGAGCCACTGGCACCGATCTGCAGGAAAAAGGGCTGCCGGAGGGTGTCTGCCCGGAAATCTGGTGCCTGGAAAATCCAACCGTCATTCAGGACGTCCATGCGTCCTATCAAAAGGCCGGCGCCCAGGTCGTCTATACCTGCACCTTCGGCGCGAATCGTTTCAAACTCAAACAATACAATGTAAAAAAAGATGTTTATTCGGTGAATCTGGAACTGGCGCGCCTGGCCAAACAAGCGTGCGGGAAAAAAGCGCTGATCGCCGGAGACATCGGTCCTACCGGCTTATTTATCGAGCCCTTTGGCCCGCTTTCCTTTGAAGAAGCGGTGGACGCTTTCAGGGAACAAGCGCGCGGTCTGATCGACGGCGGCTGTGATTTGATTGTGATCGAAACCATGATCGATATTCAGGAAGCGCGCGCGGCCTTACTGGCGGTGAAAGAACTTTCGGATATCTTCACCATGGTTTCCATGACGTATGAAAAAGACGGACATACGCTGGGCGGAACACCTCCGGAAAGTGCGCTCATCACCTTGCAGAGTCTGGGCGCGGACGCCGTGGGCTGCAATTGTTCCGCCGGTCCCGAACAAATGGTGGAATTTATCGCCGCGATGAAGCCTTACGCGACCGTGCCGCTTCTGGCCAAACCCAATGCCGGCATGCCCAGACTTGAAGGTTTGAAGACCGTTTTCGACATGGATGCCAAAACATTTGCCGTTTATGCCAAGAAGCTTGTGGCGGCAGGCGCCAATCTGCTGGGCGGTTGCTGTGGAACGACGCCGGATCATATTCAAGCGTTGGCCAAAGCGGTGACGGGTAGAAAACCGGTCAAACCCCGTCGCACGTCAGTTGCGGCGCTCAGTTCCGCGCGGAGCTTTTTGCATCTGGATGAGAATCAGCCGCTGTTTGTGGTCGGCGAAAGGATCAATCCCACAGGGAAAAAAGCCCTGCAACAGGAACTGATGGAAGGCAAAATGTCCATCATCCGCCAGATGGCGCAGGAGCAGGAAGCGCAGGGAGCTTCTCTTCTGGATATCAACATTGGCCAGCCGGGTATCGATGAAGTTCAAACGATCAAAAAAGTGATTGGACTTTTATCCACTTCAGCCCGTTTGCCGCTGGTGATTGATTCATCCAGGGTCGAAACTATTGAAGCCGCGCTACGGATCTATCCGGGCCGGATGCTGATCAATTCCATTTCCGGCGAAAAAGAAAAGATGGCCAGACTTTTACCGCTTGCAGCAAAATACGGCGCGATGTTTATCCTGCTGCCGTTAACGGACGGCGATATTCCGCACACGGCCAAAAAACGCCAGATGGTTATTCAGAGTATTTTCCAGAAAGCGCAAAAGTTTGGTTTGACCAAAGATGATTTTATCGTTGACGGTCTGACGATGGCGGTTGCTTCCGACGCGACAGCCGCCAGAGAAACGCTGGCCACGCTCGGCTGGTGCAAAAAAACTTTCAAGTGTAAAACGATTTTGGGCTTGTCCAATGTTTCTTTCGGTATGCCGGGGCGTCCCTGGCTCAACGCTGCCTTTCTGGCCATGGCGCAATATTGCGGCCTGACGATGGCCATTGCCAATCCGGCAAGTTTGGAACTGATGAATGTGAAGAAAGCCTCCGATACGCTCATTGCCAAAGATAAGGCCGCCCTGCATTTTATTAACCATTTTGCCGAGCCTTCCGCGGCCGTCTTGCCCAAAAGCGCCGGGGTTGACGTTTCGCCCGACCAAAAAGTTACCGCGGCCATCCTGGACGGAGACAGGGATCATATTGCGACTTTAATCGAAGCGGTTCTCAAAGGCGGCAGGCAGGCAGGCGTGTTGGTTGATGAAATCCTGATTCCGGCCATTGTGCGTGTGGGGGATTTGTACGAAAAGAAGATTTATTTTCTGCCGCAATTGATGGCCGCGGCGGAAGCGATGAAAAAAGCGCTGACCTACCTGGACCCGTATCTGAAAAAAACGACTGCCGCTGAAAAGGGCAAGGTAATGCTGGCCACGGTCCGGGGCGACATTCATGACATCGGCAAGAATATTGTCGCGCTGCTTTTGAGAAATTACGGATATTGTGTTATTGACTTGGGAAAGGATGTTCGGGATGAGGTTATTATTGAGGCGGCCAAAAAAGAGAAGCCGGATGTGATCGGCCTTTCCGCGCTGATGACCACGACAATGGTCAACATGAAAGAGGTCATCAGGCTGGTGCGGGCTCAAGGAATCAAAACGGATTTTCTCGTCGGCGGCGCGGTAGTCACGGAAGCTTATGCTGCATCCATCGGCGCGTCCTTTGCAAAAGACGGTGTGGCAGCCGTCAGAGTAATTGATCAATTAATAAAAAAGTAGATATTTTCCTATGACGACTGAAAAACAAAACAAATTATTGGGCATTTGCACATCGCTTATGCTGCACGGCGTGGCGGCGGCCATTTTGATTTTCAGTGTGTCCGGTACGGCGATGATGCCACGAGACCCGGGTAAACTTGATTTTGTGTGGGTATCGCTCTCCGCAAAGGATAAAACTTCTTTTTTATCTATCGAAAAAGACACCCGGCAAAAAACACAACCAACAGCAACCCGGACCGGCCGAACGCCGGAATTGTCGGCAATACAAAATTTCCACGTGGCATCGGAAACAACAACCGCTCAAAGGTCCGAAGAGAGTTCATACGACAAAACGATGGCTTTTTCCGGGTCTAAAGTAGTCGCCTATGCCGCGGCAGGCAGTCATCACCCTGTTTCCGATGCAGGCCGGCAGACGGTGGCATCAGGCGAGGCGCCTGTCTTTTCCAACGCCTATCCCCTGTACAGGGAAAATCCGCCGCCCGGTTATCCGGAAATGGCTCGGCAGCAAGGCTATGAGGGCGTTGTGCTGGTCGCGGCTGAAATTCTGGCGGATGGACGCGTCGGCAAGGCCGTCGTCAGTAAATCATCCGGCTATGCCATTCTGGATCAAACCGCGATTAAAGCGGTCATGGCCTGGAAATTTGAACCGGCTAAAAAGTCGGGAATCCCTTATAAAACGTGGGCGGAATTGCCTATCAAATTTCTGCTAAACAACAATAATTCTCAATCATGAAAAATCTCTACCGGAGGAAATATCAATATGACCATCTCTAAGAAAAAGGAACGTCTCGGTGAAATCATTCTGGAACGTTCCTTCAAATACAGTGACAACCCGCCTTTCACGCTGGCCTCGGGCCGGCAGAGCAATTTTTATTTTAATTGCAAGCCGACCACGCTCGATCCGGAAGGGATGAACCTGATCGGCGAGATTATTTTTGATATGATCAAGGACGCGCCGGTCACCGCAGCGGGAGGGCTCACGCTGGGCGCCGATCCTATCGCCAACGCGCTTGCCGTCATTTCCTATCAGCTGGGCCGGCCGGTCAAAGCGTTTGTCGTGCGCAAAGACGTGAAGGATCACGGCACAAAAAGCGCCATCGAGGGCAACGTCACGGCCGGAGAAAAAGTGGTGATTATTGACGATGTGATCACAACCGGCGCCTCCACGATTACCGCCATTGAACATGCCCGCAAAGCCGGGCTGATCATTGACCGCGTGATTACACTGATTGATCGCGAAGAAGGCGGCAGAGAAAATATTCTTCAGCATGTTGAACACATCCAGTCTGTTCTGACCCGAACTGAAATCATGGCGTTGCGCGCGAAAAAAACAGCAGGCCAACCTGGCTAGAAATATTTTATAATCAACCACCCGCGAGCTCGCTGTCGAGGTATGAAATGAACGTCATGATATCGCGAGCAAGCTCGCGGAGAATTAACGCTCGTCCCGCAACAGCGGGATTAAATACAAGGAGAATTCTGGAATGCCGCAAGTAAATGTTCCACAACCGACCATGCAACCTGGTGATATATTCAGCGGTTTTAAAGTATTGCGAGTAGAAACCATTCCGGCCGTGCGCCTCACCGCCTACGAAATGGAGCATCAAAAAACCGGCGCGAAAGTTTTGCACCTTCATGCCTTTGACCGGGAAAATTTATACGCGATAGGCTTTCGCACACCGCCTGCGGATTCCACGGGCTTGCCCCACATTCTGGAACATTCCGTGCTCGCGGGCTCGGAAAAATATCCACTCAAGGACACCTTCAAAGAGCTGATGCGCTCCACGATGCAGACGTTCATCAATGCCTTTACCTATCCGGACAAAACCCTTTATCCGGTGGCCAGTCAGATCAAAGCGGATTTTTTTAATCTCGCTCGTGTTTACACAGATCTTGTTTTACACCCCCGGATGCTCAAAGAAACATTTTTGCAGGAAGGCCATCATCTGGAATTTTCGACACCCGGCGATATCGAAAGCGACCTGATCATCTCCGGTATTGTCTATAATGAAATGAAGGGCGCTTACTCGTCGCCTGACTCCCTGATGTACAAAGACATCCAGGAAAAGCTTTATCCCGATACTGTTTATGCGCTGGATTCCGGGGGCGACCCGGAGGTCATTCCCACGCTCACCTATGAACAATTTCTGGACTTTCACCGGAAATATTATTCGCCGACCAACGCGCGTTTTTTTATCTACGGCGATATTCCGACCGCTGAGCATCTGGAATTCCTGGCCGAAATGCTGGACGGATTTGACCGGGTCGACGTTGACTCATCCATAAAAAGCCAACCGCTTTTTTCCAAACCAAGGCTAACTTCCGGCACCTATCCCGTGGAAAAGGACGAGTCGCTTTCACGCAAAACGATGGTCAACATCGCCTGGATGCTGGCGGAAAATAAAGATTTTGAAACGGCGCTGATGCTGGAAATTATTTCCGGGCTACTGGTGGGCAGCGCGGCCAGCCCATTGCGTCAGGCGCTGATCGATTCAGGCTTGGGTGAAGATATGTCGCCGGTCAGCGGTATCGAATCCGATATCAAACAACTGATGTTTTGCGCCGGCTTGCGTAATGTGGAGAGCGCCGATGTTCAGAAAATTGAAAAGCTCATTCTCGATACGCTGCAAAAGATTGTCGCCGAAGGGTTTGACAAAGAATTAATCGAAGGTATTCTCCATCAGGTCGAATTTCACGGCAAGGAAATTTCCCGCGGATCTTACCCCTATGGCATTACGCTGATGGGCAGCGTTTTTCAAACCTGGCTCTATGATGGCGATCCCTTCATCGGCCTTGATTTCTCTCGCGCGATTGAAAAGATTCGCAAGCTCTGGACGGACGATCCGCAAGTGTTCCAGAAAATGACCCAAACGTGGCTGGTGGATAATCAACACCGTCTGCTTGCGGTGATGGAGCCTGATCCCGGCTTCAGCGAAAAAAGTGAAGCAAAGTTCAAAGAGAAAATGGCTGCTTTGAAAGCCGGTTTTACGAAAGAACAGTTACGGCAAATCGACGAACAGGCGGCCCGGCTGAAAGCCTTTCAGTCTGAGACGGATTCATCCGAAGCCGAGGCGACTCTGCCTAAATTGAAAATGGAAGACGTTCCCCGGCAGGTGGAGACCATTCCGACACAGCACAAGACCCTTGCTTCGGTTGCCGCTTTGGAGCAAGACCTGTTCACCAACGGTATTGCCTATGTTGATCTGGCTTTTGATATTGCCCACGTTCCCGAAGATCTTCAGCTTTACCTGCCGCTCTTGGGAAAAATCATGAGCGGCATGGGCGCGGCGGGCTTCTCTTATGATGACATGGCCAAACGCATTGCGCTCAACATGGGCGGATTCGGTTATGACCTGTCTGCCGGTTTTTCCGTGGACGCGACCGACACCTGGCAGAAAATGATCTTTTCCTTTAAAGCGCTCTATCGCACCTTTCCGGAAGCCATCAATATCGTTTGCGATATAATTTGTTCAGGAGATTTGGATCAAGAAGCAAGAATGCGGGATTTAATCGCTGAACGAAAAAATAATCTTCAATCCTCCATTGTCCCGTCCGGACATATCTTTGCCAAGCGAGCGGCAGGAGCGGCGCTTACACTGCCGGCTTATCGCGATGAACAATGGCATGGCCGGACCCAGTTGCGATTTGTTCAGCAGCAGTCGGGTGACTTCGATAAGTCCAGAAAGAACTTGTGCGAAAAACTGGAACAATTAAAAAAAATCATCTTTAGCAAGAATAACCTGACCATCAATATCACCGCCGAGGCCGATGGCTTGAAGCTCGCCTGCGAGCATATCAACCGGCTTCTGGAAAAACTGCCGGCAGGCCGTCGTACGGACAGGCCGGGCGAGCCTTCGCTTGTGCCCGTCTATGCGGGTATTGCCGTTCCCACGCAGGTATCTTATATCGCCTGCGCCATGAAAGCGCCCGCATACAATGACCCGTCCTCCGCGCTTCTGATGCTGGCGTCACGGGAGCTTTCCAACAGTTACCTCTATAAGTATATCCGTGTTCAGGGCGGCGCTTACGGCGGCATGTCGTCATTCGACGCGACGCTGGGAATTTTCGCGTTTCTGTCCTATCGTGATCCGCATATTAACGAAACGCTGAACGTCTTTGACGAAGCGCAGAAATTTTATTCCGAAAATGATATGACTGCCGACGATATGGAAAAAGCCATCATCAGCACGCTTAGCGCACTCGATAAACCCCTTGATCCGTCAGGCCGCGGTTACGTTGCCCTGATCCGCCATTTTGCCGGCGCAACAGATCCGATGCGTCAGGCCTTCCGGGATCAGATATTTGCCGCGACGCCGCGAAAAGTAAGGGACACACTGGCAAACTATTTCAAGAAGGCCGCCGGGTCCAAAGCCGTTGCGGTTTATTCGGCACAGGAAAAACTGGATGAAGCCAACAAGCTTCTGACGGATAAACTGAATCTGGAGAAGTTGGCGGAGGCATAGGAAAAAGGCTATAGACTGGAGGCCGAAGGCTATAGGCTGAAGGTTTATTTTGTTGGCCTTTGGCCTTTTTATCTTTCTGGATGTCGGCCTCCGCCGCCATGACGGTGCGTTTCGCGCCTTTCGCCTTAACCTTCAGTCTTCGGTCTCGCGCCCCCTCGAGTCACCTTTAGGTGAGCAAGGGGGTCGGTCTATAGCCTATATATGGAGTTTTTCAATGGCGGAAAACAAAAAAGCAGGCACCCTTATCAATTGTTTTTTCTGCGAACACTTCTATATTACCCATGAGGCTAAGTTTCCCTATGGCTGTCGCGCGACAGACTTCAAATCCGTTCGTATGCCCGCCGTAGATGTTTATAACAATTCCGAAATGGACTGTGCGCTTTTTGTCCGCAAGGAAAGAGGCCATCAGCATCACAACTGACCGACGCAAACAACCATGGTCTCATCGACTGGAAAGGAGAAAACAAACATGAACATTTCAGAGTGGCTGGATAAAAAAGAAGCCCAGGGTGTCGATGTGTCCCATATTGTTTTGCCCGCAGATCTGGCCAATGAGGAAGAGCCCGACGAAACAATATTTTTTAAGGAAATCCGAATATGCAGTATTCTCTGCGCCGGCAATCATCCGTTTGCCACGGTCGAGCGATTTGGTCATTGGTATTATGGCCGGGGTCGGGAAAAAGAATCAGGCCCGCACACCACCAAACCGCAGTGGTGGCTGTTCACCAAAGACAAAGACCTCGCCGTCAGGACAGCCCGGTTGCATATTGAAGAATAGTCGATATGGCGGGATTATCTATGGCAGATACAAAGCGTGGGTGATATACTGTTAATTATTGACCAGTATTGCTTTTAGCCTCCTAAGTTCTTGACATGCACCTGACGACTTCCTATACTCCGCGAAAAAATACCCTCTTTTCGAATTCACACATTGCATATATTTCTGAATCTGAAGTGGATTGGAAAAGTGGAGAAGGTTAAAGCAGATTTGGACCAATCAGTCCCCACGAAAGATCAGAAACGCAATTACTGGATACTCGTCCTCAGTTGCGTCGGGCTGCAAATAACATCTTCCACAATCTACATGGTGCTCCCTGTTTTTTTTCAGAACTATGGGATCAGTAATTCCGGTGTGGGTGTCCTGATCAGTGTCGGCACGTTTGGGGGTGTCATCAGCGGCATTATCGCCGGCAAATTCAGTGACAGATATGGCCGCAAGCCTGTCCTGACTGCGGGGGCGTTGCTCTACGGCATCGTGTTTTTCTTTTTTGCATTTCTCGAAAAAAATTTCACGACATTCCTGATCCTGCGATTTATTGAAGGCTTTGCTTTTTTCATGATTCCTGTCACGGTCATCACCATTGCCGCCGACACCTTTCCTCCCCTGCAACTGGGGCGGGCCATTGCCCTCTTCAGCGTCAGCAGTGGCATCGGCCAGTTGATCGGCCCGATCTTTGCCGGGTATTTTGTCGAGGCATCCAACTTCATTGTTTATTTCATTTTCTGCGGAGCATTCAGCCTGATCAGTCTGGGTATTATTTTATTTTTTGTAAAGGAAACTCTTGATAAAACCAGGATTCACCAAACTGTCGTGACCGGGAAAAGAGGATTCGGGCAGAGTGTTAAGAATTTTATACTGCAAACCAAAAGCCTTGGGATGATTTACTTCATCTTTCTTGCCGCCGTCATCATCTACCGCCTTGGCTACACCATGGTGGACCCGCTTTTCAGTTTATTTTTGAAAAATGATCTTAACATGAATATGAGCAGCATGAGCTGGATGTTTGCCGTTCGCGCCCTGTGCACTATTGCGTTTGCCCCCATATGCGGATATTATGCCGACAAAATAGGGCGCAAGCCTACTTTTCTGGCCGGCATCGCCCTCTGCGGAATAACGATGGTTTCTTACACTTTTGCCACATCATTCGGAGCCGTTTTTATGGTGCGTATCCTGGACAGCATCAGCACGGTCGTTCTCCTAACAGTCATCCGCACTATGATCTCAGACATGGTTAACCCCCGGCAGCGTGGATTTGGACAGGGATTGGCCAGCAGCATCAGTCAGGAAAGCAGCACAATCGGCGCGATTTTTGGAGGCATTATTACGGACGCCTTCGGATTCAACGGTGTTTTTATGACCGCGGCTGCCGGTGCTGCCATCGCTATGTTTATTGTCTATCGCTGGGTTCCGGAACCGGCAAAACACATAGGGCATCTATGAATTGCTTTATAATAACAGCCAAAGGATTTAGAGACTACCCATGATATACCTCGCACCAATCCAGGGGATAACCGACAGGATTTATCGCAACCTGTTTCCTCTTTATTTTAAGGGAGTTGATATGGCTATTGCGCCTTTTATCTCCTCATCGAAGAAAATGAAACCGGTGAATAACCTTCTGCGCGAATTTTATCCTGATAAAAATACGGGGATTCCCACGATACCGCAAATTATGAGCTCCGACCCGGATGACTTCACCAAGCTTGCCAATGCGTTATACGATATTGGATGCGGAACGGTAAACTGGAACATCGGCTGTCCGTTCCCCATGGTTGTGAAAAAGGGTAGAGGGGCGGGTATGCTTTGTCATCCGGCCAGGATCGAATCTTTTCTTGAAAAAACGATGCCTGCACTAAAACCGAAATTATCGATAAAGCTCAGGATAGGGTTAACCTATCCTGACGAGGTGTTGCAGCTCATTCCGATTTTCAACCAGTTCTCGCTTACGGAACTGATCATCCATCCGAGGACTGGTGTGCAAATGTATGCAGGTGACGTTGACCTCGATATTTTCGAGCAGTGTCTTGGCCTATCGAAACACAGGATTGTCTATAACGGGGACATCAATTCTTTTGAGAAACTGGAGATGCTCTCGCTTCGGTTCGGATCAATAGAGCGATGGATGATCGGCAGGGGCCTGCTCGGAAACCCTTTCCTTGCGGAAAAAATTAAATTCAACACGGAAAAGCCTTATGATGAAAAAATCAAAATCATCAGGATTTTCCATGATCATTTATTCGATGAATATTCTAAAATTTTGTATGGTCCCTCGCATATTACCAATAAAATGAAAGAAATCTGGACTTACATGGGAGGCTTTTTCGAAAACGGGGAAAAAATTCGAAAGAAAATAAATAAAACACATCACAGGGATAATTATGTTGATGTGGTAAAAAATGTTTTTGATGAGCTTATTTGATTTTTCGAAAATTAAATAGAACTCCCCCAATGCGCAACTTTATTATGGAGTAACAAATCCGTTTTAAACAATCTTTATTCCCGTTTCTAAAATTTCTTTGACAAAGTAATCACTGTCGTTGAAATCTTCCGGGCGGAACGGCATCGGGGAAATATCGCTGTTGATCTGCAATGTAATTTTACGGATTTTGTTTCTGTCTTCAAATCTGTTCCCTGCAAAATCGTTCGAAACAATTGCCAGGTCAATATCGCTCCACTCGTCATATTTCCCGCTGGCATAGGAACCGAATAAAATCGCCTGCTGAACATGAATGCCGATATTTTCCAGTTGTGCAATATAGGATTTGACGGTTTTTTCTATTTTTCGATCTGCTTTTTGAGCCACGCGCGCATCTCCTTTATTCTTCTTAAGTAATCCGTTGCGAATTGTTTGTCGCATTTGCGGGCAAATTGATTCTTCTCGTCGGGATATCTGCCCTCCATGTTGAAATCGGAAACCTCGCTTAGAAAAACCAATTGTTCATCACTTAAATTCAGACTGGTCGATTTGGCAAGTTTTACCAGATCGTGAATTCTAGGCGCAATTTTTTGATGTTCTCTGACATAAATCGCCTTTAAGATTTTTTCCAAAACAAGATGCCCGATGAATAAGCACCAGGTGTAATGCCCCTTTTCCAGCATGCTTTCTGCTACCGGCAAATCATTGTCTGATTGTGTAAGCCAATATTCGACCTGTTTTTTCATGACATCCCTTATTAAAAATTATTGTGTCTTTTTAATAACATAGCCGGAATGTTTGTCAAGGGAATTGTTGGGCGGAATATTTTCTCGGCAATCATCTGTGTTATATTTCTTCCACACCCGTCAGCGGGGGACACGCAAAACACTATTTGCCCTAAAAGCCTACAGTCCAATAACCTTTAGCCTCCTAAGTACGCTTCCTTCACTCTTGGATTCCCCGTTAGGTCCTTGCCGGTGCCGGATAGCACAATACGGCCGGTTTCCAGAACGTAGCCGCGAGAGGCGATGTGCAAGGACATGTTGGCGTTTTGTTCGACAAGCAAAATGGTTTTCCCTGCGTGATTGATGTCCTGAATGATCTTGAAAATTTCTCTTACCAGAACCGGCGAGAGCCCCATGGAGGGTTCGTCAAGCAGCAGCATTTGCGCGTCACTCATGAGCGCGCGTCCCACGGCCATGAAACCGGCATGTCCGACGGAGAATTCGCCCATATAGCCGTTGATCAGATTGAGGCTGACGGTGAGGATGATATTGATGCCCACGTAAATTAAAATCAGTTGCAGATATAAATCCATAAAGCCATAGGTGTCGACAGCAACGCAAAACGCGAGTCCCGCGATCATGAAGACAGGCCAGAAGAGTTTGTAACCGGTGAGCATATGCCAGTGTGCAAGCAGGGTATGATATGCGGCTTTGAATGAAGACATACTTACACCTTTTGCGGATGGGGTTTTCCCAAGATGCCGTAAGGCCGGACGATTAAAAGAATAAAGAGCAGCGTGAAGGCCACAAAGTCACGGTAGGTGGACGGGAAAAACGCGGCCACCATAATTTCCACCGCGCCCAGAATAAAACCGCCGATCATCGCGCCGCGGATATTGCCGATGCCGCCGACCACGGCGGAGATGAACGCTTTCCAGCCGACCATGATGCCCATATAAGGATCGATCACCGGATAGGCCAGGCCATACATCATCCCGGCCGCGCCGCCGAGTCCCGTGCCGATGGCAAACGTGAGTGAGATGATTTTATTCACCGGCACACCCATCAGCGGAACAATAGTTTTATCCCAGGAAATAGCGCGCATGGCCATGCCCGCCTTGGTCCGCTGCACGACAAAGTCCAGGATAAGCATGAGGACCAGCGAAAGGACAATGACCAGAATTTGCAGCGAGGAAATGGAAACTGTACCGATCGTCCAGGTCGTATGCTCGATCAGCGCCGGTATATGTTTGGGATAGGGGGAAAGCGCCAGCGTGAAATTTTCCAGAAAGAGGCCAACGCCCAGGGCGGTGATGATAGCGGAGACGCGCGGGGAGTTGCGCAGCGGTTTGTAGGCCAGGCGCTCGATGACCACGCCCAGTATCGTAAACAGCAGGGTCGGGACAAAGGAGAGTTTGAGATAGACGGCTAAGAGAAAACAGAAGAAAGCGCCGACCATGAACAGGTCGCCGTGGGCGAAGTTGATCATGGTCAGAATGCCGTAAACCATGGTGTAGCCCAGGGCGATCAGAGCGTAGATGCTGCCCAGCTGCAGGGCATTGAGAGCTTGTTGAAATAAATAGGCCATAATTACTTCAGGGCTTGGCGTTGGCGAACCACGTAAACTTCCCATCCTTTATTTTTAAAATGACCGCGCTCTTGACCGGGTCGCCGGAGCCTTCCTTGAACTGCATGTTGCCCGTGACACCTTCATATTGCGGAATTTTCGCCAGCGCATCGCGCACGGCCTGACGGTCGTTCTTTCCGGCGGTTTTCAGCGCTTGAAAGATCAAACCAAAAGAGTCGTACGTTAGTGCCGCCACATCATCCGGTGTCGTGCCGTACTTCGCTTTGTAGTCTTCAATAAACTTTTTTGTGGCTGCGGTTGATGCATCGGCGGCGTAATGCATGCTGAAATAATAATCGTTGCAGTCCTTGCCGCAGAGCTTGATCAGTTCTTCAGAACCCCAGGAATCGGAACCGATAAACGGGGTGGTAATGCCCAAGCGCTTGGCCTGCTGAATTTGTAGAGGCACTTCGCTGTAATAGTTGGGCAGGAAGATAATGTCCGGCCCGGCCTTTTTAATTTTGGTGAGCTGCGATGAAAAATCTTTGTCGTTGGTGGTGTAGGTTTCAAACGCGACGACCTTGCCGCCGTTTTGCTCATAGACTTCCTTGAAAATTTCGGCGATGCCCTTGTTATATTCGGAAGCAACGTCATACAGAACCGCCGCCTTTTTCACTTTGAGATTATCCAGGACAAATTTCGCGAGCACCCGTCCCTGAAAAGGATCGATAAAACAGGAACGGAAAATATATTTTTTGGGGGCTCCTGTTTTGGAATCAAGCGTTGTTTTGGGAGCGGTCGACCAAGGGGTGATGAGCACCACTTTACCCGATTCGGCAATTTCGGCGGCGGGCAGGGCGTAGCGGCTGGCATTGGGGCCGACAATCGCAACAACTTTATTTTGCGTAATCAGCTTTTGCGCGGAAGACGCCGATTGATCGGCTTTCCCGGTGTTATCCTCGATGATGAGTTTCACCGGATATTTCTTATCGCCCAGTTGAATGCCGCCGGCATCGTTGATTTCGGCTGCGGCCATTTCCGCCGCGTTTTTACAGGATGCACCCACGGCCGGAATATCACCGGTCAGCTCGGCAATGACACCGATTTTGATCTGGGAAGAATCATCTTTGCTGCAACCGCAAATGCACAGAGAGAGAATCACCAAAAGAATAATAAAAACCGCTGATTTTTCATGGAATGTCTCCTGTTTTGCTTCGATATTTTGTCCACAGGTTATAAGGGGAGGCTATGTTCATGTCAACGAAAAAAGAGGAAAACACAATTTACATATCCCGACGGGATATAACATTTATAGAAACAGGAATATTTTCCCAAACCCTGCGACCCCGTCGGGGTCGAACATATTAAGATAATAATTTCTTTACATACCGGGCAATCGCCGGTGAGGCGGTCAGCCCCGGTGATTCGATGCCGACGAGATTGATAAAACCGGGGGCGTCCTGTCGAATGACAAAGTCGGCGAAGGCATCATTTGGCCCCTGAAGCTTCGGGCGGATGCCGGCCATGTCGGGATGAACATTTTCCGGTTTCAGGAAGGGCAGGAATGATCGGGCCTGCTCATAAAAAAGGGCGGCCTTTTCCGACGCCACGTTGTAGTCTTCAATTCGGTCAATGTAGGTCGCGTCCGGCCCCAGCTTTAAACGGCCGTTTAAGTCGAGGGTCAGATGCACGCCCAGGCCCGCATGATTTTTTACCGGCGCGGGATAGATCAACCGTCCGATTAGTCCAGGTTTCACGCCGGAGATGCCGCAATAATCGCCTTTACAATAATGAAGGTGATAACGGCCGCAGGCCTGGTTAGCGATGATGTCGGATGATAGCCCGGCGGCGTTGATGACAAGCGCTGAGAAAAAATCAAAGCCCTCGCCTTTGTCGTTTGCCGCAAATATTCGCCAGCCATTTGTTTCCATTTCGATACGCAACACCTCTGTACGGCAAACCAGATGTGCCTTGTTGTTTTGCGCCTGTTTTAAGAAGTAGTTCATCAAGTCATGGGCGCTGATGATACCCGTATCCGGTGAATAAAGCGCAGCCTCGGCCTGAATATGAGGTTCCAGTTGTGCAATTTGCCGCTTGGTGATGAGAGATAGAGACTCTACACCGTTATTTCGTCCGTTTTTATGGAGTTTTTCAATTTCTTCAATTTCCCCGGAATTTGCCGCGACAATCAGCTTGCCGATTTTCTGGTGAGGGATGCCATTTCGGACGGCTATTTCGTAGAGCATTGGGTTTGCGGTAACGCACAGTCCGGCCTTGAGCGATCCTTCAGGATAATAAATTCCCGCGTGAATGACTTCGCTGTTGCGGGAACTGATCCCGCCGCCGTGGGATGTATTCTTCTCCAGAATGAAGACGCTTAAATCCGGATGCGCCAGTTCGGCGGCTATGGCCAGTCCTACAACGCCCGCTCCAATAATTGTAATATCTGCTCTGTCCATTTTGTCCATTTTCGAATTCCATCCCGTAGGGAACGGTCGCGACCGTTCCCTACGACAGACCTATACACGATTTCAAAGACTCCTGCAAAAAATCTTGAGCGTAAGCGCCGGTCATGGTAGTAAACGTCAACAAATGACGAAAGGTTTTGCCGAAATTTGAAAATTGCCACCTACAATGTCAACTCCATCCGATCCCGCCTGCATATTGTATTGCCCTGGCTGCAAAACAATATGCCTGATATTTTCTGCATGCAGGAGACGAAAGTTGAGGATGCCAAATTTCCCGCCGCTGATTTTGAAGCGCTGGGCTATGTTGTGAGCTTCCGCGGCAATAAACAATACAACGGTGTGGCCATTGCCTCCCGGAGAAAGCCACAAAAAGTTACTTTCGGCCTTCTCGATGAACCGGCTGATCCCGACCGTCTGGCTCAGGCGCAATTTGACGATCTGACTGTTTTAAATGCCTATGTGCCTCAGGGGCAGGATATCGATAAGCCGCAATTCGCTTATAAGCTCGCCTGGCTTGGCCGCCTGAAAAAATATCTGCAAAATAATTTTAAGCCGGATCAAAAATTAATTCTGTGCGGCGATTTCAACGTCGCGCCCGAGCAAATTGATGTCCATGATCCCAAACGGATTCTGGGGCATGTTTCTTTTAATCCGGAAGTTTGGAAGGCCTACGAAGACGTCCTCTCATGGGGGCTTACGGATGTTTTCCGTAAGCATCATCGTGATGAACCGGGGCAATATACTTTTTTTGATTATCGCGTCCGCGACTCCGTTGGCCGCAATCTGGGTTGGCGGGTTGATCATATTCTGGCAACGAAAACACCAGCCGCTCAATCTATTAGCTGTACAATTGATCTGGCGACGCGCCTTGCCGAAAAGCCGTCCGATCATGCGGTTATTTACGCTCAGTGGGAAGGAAAATTCTGATGGGTAAAAAAGAAGACATTCAGCGCATGAACGAAGAAATTGCCGCTCGTTTTAGTAAAATTGAGGACGATGTTTCATCTGCCGAAACCATTGCCGGCCTTTTTGAAGTCCTGCTTGACGGGATTGAAAAAGAATTTGCCGTTCCCTTTGTCTGGCTGACTTTAATCGATCATGTCAACGCAGCGCCTTTGATTAAGGCTGTCAACGCGTCGGACATTTTAAAAAACAGACTTTGTGTTGTCTCGCAAGAACTGTTTGAGAAAATTATGCCCGAAGGTTTAAAACCTGTCCTGGCCAATAAAGACTTGCCGCCTTTTTATAAACTGCTGCCGTCAAGCAGAAAATATTTTGTCAAGTCGCTGGCGGTTGTGCCTTTTGCGCTTGATGGTCAAACGATCGGCTCTTGGAATAATGGCGACGCCGTCGCAGATCGTTATACGGCGGATATGGATACGGCCTTGCTGGCATCACTGGCCCGCCGGATTTCCCTGCAACTGACGCGACTGACCGCAGGTAACAACGCCGTGTCCAAGAATAACCAAAACAATGAACAGCCGGGAGGTCTTCATGGTTGAACAATGGATTAAAGAGATAAAAAAAGAGTGTCCGCCGGACATGCTCGGGATGATCCTGGTGCATAACGGTATTGTGCGGGCAACGTCTAAAAAGGGCGAACACGTCGGGGCCATGAGGCTTTCCTATGATCAGGCTGCGCTGGATGAAGTCGTAAGCCGGTTTGCGGGCATGGAAGGCATTGTGGACATTCGGGCCTGGATCAATGAAGGTCTGCTGAAAGTCGGCGATGATATCATGTATGTCTGTGTGGCGGGAAGATTCCGCAAGGACGTTCTGCCGGTTTTTCAGGAACTCATCACGACGATTAAGACGGAGATAGTCAGGGAAGAAGAACTGTAAATATGAACAAAGTCCTTATCCTTTTTGCCCATCCCCGGTTTGAAAAGTCAAAGACCAACCGCGCTCTGCTTGCGGGTGTGGATAAGATTGAAGGCGTCACATTAAATGATCTCTATGAGCAATATCCCGATTTCAATATTGATGTTGAACGGGAGAAAGATCTTTTACTCGCCCATGAGGTGATCATCTGGCATCACCCCCTTTATATGTACAGCGCGCCGGCCGTGCTCAAGCAGTGGATGGATCTGGTGCTGGAATATGGCTGGGCGCATGGCTCTCAGGGGAACGCCCTGAAAGATAAAATGGTCTTTAACGCTCTGACGGCTGGCGGCGCCAGAGAATCTTACGCAATCAATCAGCATAATCGTTTTACGCTTCGGGAATTTCTTGTCCCCTTTGAACAGACTGCCACACTCTGCAAGATGATTTATCTGCCGCCTTTTGCGGTTCACGGCACGCACCTGTTGTCCGATCAGCAACTGGCCGAACAGGCGCGCTTATACCGGAATCTGCTGGGGCGACTGGTCGCAGGCGGGCTTCCCCTGGGGTCCATCTGCACGTATGATTATCTCAACGACTGGCTTCCGGCGGGTGAAGGATGAACTAAACGATGAGCAGCGCTTTCTTACAGGATGCTTTAATTTATCTGGCCTGCGCGGTTGTTTTCGTGCCGATCGCCAAAAAGCTGGGGATGGGTTCCGTGCTGGGCTATCTGCTGGGCGGCATTATCATCGGCCCTTTTTTTCTGGGTTTTATCGGCGCGGAAGGAAAGAACATCATGCACTTTGCCGAATTCGGCGTGGTGATGATGCTCTTTCTGATCGGACTGGAACTGGAGCCGGCCACATTCTGGAAGATGCGCAGGCTGATCCTGGGGATGGGAGGCATGCAGCTGGGCGCGACGACGCTCTTGTGTTTTGCCGCTCTGTTGGTGTTTGATTTTACCTGGCAGGCGGCGCTGGCCTGCGGCCTGGCTCTTTCCATGTCTTCCACGGCAATTGTCATGCAGACGCTCAAGGAAAAAGGATTGACCAAAACCGAATCGGGAAGAAGCTCCTTTGCCGTGCTGATCTTTCAGGATATTTCCGTAATCCCGATCCTGGCGCTCCTGCCGCTTCTGGCGCTATCCGCCACGCAGGCGCCTTCGGGCGAGCATGCCACATTAATGACGGGATTGCCCGGCTGGGCGCAGACCTTAACCCTGTTGATCGCCGCCAATGCGGTTGTGCTGATCGGCCGTTTTGTCTTTGTGCCTTTTTTACGATTTATCGCCCGCATTCGTCTGAGGGAACTTTTTACCGCGGCGGCGCTGCTGATTGTGATCGGAACGGCCTACATCATGATGCTGGTGGGTTTAAGTCCCGCGCTGGGAACATTTCTGGCCGGTCTGGTTCTGGCCACGAGCGAATTTCGGCACGAACTGGAGAGCGACATTGAACCTTTTAAAGGCATCCTGCTGGGATTGTTCTTCATCGCGGTCGGCGCCTCCATCAATTTTAAGTTGATTATCAATAACCCTGTGCAGATCATGGCTCTGGTTTGCGGCGTCATCGCCATAAAATCACTCGTGCTGTATGCAACCGGTAAAGCGTCCCGCTTAAGTTTCGATCAGAACATGATTTTTACTTTAGGACTGGGACAGGTCGGCGAATTCGCGTTTGTCCTGTTTGCGTTTATCGCCCAGCTTCAGATTCTGTCCGCTTCATGGACGGATATGATGATGGGCGCAACGGCCATCAGCATGACGGTCACGCCGCTTCTGCTCCTGATCAATGAACGTCTGATCCTGCCGCGATTCGGAACCAGGAAGGCGATGGAGGAAAAGGCGGCGGATGTCATCGAAGGTGAGCATCCCGTCATTATCGCGGGATTCGGCCATTTCGGCAGCACCATCGGGCGGTTTCTGAGGGCCAACGGCATCAGCGCGACGATTCTGGACAATGATTCGGACCGGGTGGAGCTTTTAAGAAAGATGGGCTTTACGGTTTTTTACGGTGACGCCACTCGTCTGGATATTTTGAAATCCGCCGGGGCGGATCAGGCAAAAATTTTGATTGCCGCTATTGACTCTCCCGAGATCAACTTTGGTTTGGTCGAAAGAATAAAAAAAGAATTTCCTGATCTGAGACTCATGGTGCGTGCGAAAAGCCGCCTGGATGCCTACGACCTGCTGGATATGGGGATTGAGGATATTTACCGGGAATCGCTCGACACCTCTGTGCGTCTCGGTGTTGATGTGCTGATGAAGCTGGGTTTCCGCAAATATAGCGCCACCCGCGCCGGCCAGAACTTTATCAAGTATGATGAAGCGGCGCTACGTACCCTGGCGGCGCATCGCCATGATCAGGAAGCGTATCTCTTCAATACACGCGAACAGATCGCACTTCAGGAACAGCTTCTGGCCAACGACCGCGAGGTTTTCCCTAATGTTCATGATGATGCATGGGATAAACAGGATGAAGACTAACTTTCATCCGGCACAAGCGGTATATCAACCTCGAGTGTATGCTCCTGCCGGTCGTCAACTAACTGTATCTCCGCAGCGGGCATGACCAGACCGTCCAGCGTCAAAACAGCCGTTGTTCCGGCGGCTTGACGGATGATGATATGATAGAGCGTTTCTTCATACCGGTAGTGAATCTTAATTTCATTCCAGGAAGCAGGCAGGCATGGAGAAAAACTGATTTTGCCGTTTTTCAGCGACAGACCCAGCAGGGACTCCACAATCAGCCGGTACATCCAGGCGGCGGAGCCGGTAAACCATGTCCATCCGCCGCGCCCGATATGTGGTGCGAGAGCATAGATGTCGGCTGAAACCACATAGGGTTCTACTTTATAGATTTCCACTTCTCCCGGAGACCGGGCATGATTGATCGGGTTGATAATATCCATGACATCCCAGGCGCGCTTCCTATCGCCTAATGCGGCAAAAGCCATAGCCACCCAGATGGCCGCATGGGTGTATTGTCCGCCGTTTTCTCTCACACCCGGAACATAACCTTTAATATAACCCGGTTCCATCTCCGATTTATCGAATGGCGGATCAAGGAGCTGAACCAGTTTTTTATCCCGATGCACAAGAAATTCATCTACGGCATTCATAGCCTGGCGGGCTCTTGTCTTCTCGCCCGCTCCGGATAGAACGGACCAGCTTTGGGCCACCGAATCAATGCGGCATTCCGTGTTGGCGCCTGATCCCAATACGGAACCGTCATCGCTATAAGCACGGCGATACCACCCACCGTCCCAGCCGTTTTGCTCAATGTTGCGCTGAAGTTTCACCGCTTCTTGCCCGCACAAATCGGCAAAGGGTACATCGTTTTTGAGGCGGGCAATTTCCGCAAACTTGTTCAGTACTTCATACAGGAAAAAGCCCATCCAGACACTTTCACCCTTGCCTTCGTCCCCGACTTTATTCATGCCGTCATTCCAATCGCCGGAACCCATGAAGGGCAACCCATGACTGCCGAATCTCAGGCCTCTTTGGATGGCCCGCACACAATGTTCATACAAACTATTTTTTTCATCCGTTACACTCGGCAGATCGTAATAGGAATCCTCATCAGCTCTGAGCTGACGTCCCTCAAGAAAGCTGACGTTCTCATTCAAAATCCCCACATCACCCGTAGAGCTGACATAGCGGCTCACGACTAGAGGCAGCCACAGGTAATCGTCGGAACATTGCGTGCGTATGCCCCGGCCGGTGGGCGGATGCCACCAGTGCTGGACGTCTCCCTCTAGGAATTGACGGCTCGCGCACAAAAGCAGGTGCCCGCGGACAAGGGCGGGTTGGGCATAAACAAGCGCCATAACATCCTGTAACTGGTCGCGGAAGCCGAAAGCACCGCCTGACTGGTAATAACCGTTACGCGCCCAGAGCCGGCTGGACAGGGTCTGATATAAAAGCCAGCCGTTCGTCAAAATATTGAGGGATGGATCGGGCGTTTCGATCTGCAGGGCGCCCAGTGTTTTCTTCCAATAGCGATGCACCGCTTCCAGTTCGTTTTGCGCGATGGTTGATCCCCGGAAGTCGCGCACCGTTTTACTGGCATCGTCGGCGCCTCGCCTGCCGGTAACGCCCAGCCGGAAAATGACCTCGTGCTCCTGTCCGCTATTCAATCCAACTGTCACTTGGATGGTGCCACAGGGATCCAGGCCGGCGCCGACCTGGCCTGAGAGTTCTGATCGCGTCATCGCTGCCGGCTTGGATAGTTCGCCATTGCGGCCGATAAATTCGTCGCGATCGCAGGTGTATGTCCGCGTTGGATTATCCACGTCAAAGAAAGCCACCCGATCGGCAAAGTCCGTGTTATATTGATTTCTGGCAAAAAGCGCCCCGCTTCCCGCGTCCACTTCGGTTATGACATGCATGGCCGTTTTCGGGCGCAAATCACCCAGCACCCACTCCAGATATCCGGTAACGGAAAGTGTGCGACTGCGCCCCGATTCATTGTGCAATTTTAAAACCATAAATTTGACCGGTGCGGTGACGGACACATAAATCCACAGCTCCGACCGGATGCCGTCTTCCGTATGCTCGAAAACGCTGTACCCGAAACCGTGGCGACAGGCGTAAGGTGTTCGGCCGCCTGCGGGGAGGGGTGTGGGGGACCAGACTTGTCCTGTTTCTTCATCGCGGATGTAAAACGCTTCGCCGTTGATATCGCTTACCGGATCGTTATTCCACGGGGTAAGACGGTATTCGTGGGCGTTCTCGCTCCAGGTTGAGGCGGAACCACTCTCGGAAATAATCGATCCAAAGTGGGGATTCGCCAGGATATTCACCCAGGGTAGCGGTGTTTTCTCTCCGGGTTTTGTGATGGTCACATATTCACATCCGTCCGGGGAAAATCCCCCGAGACCGTTGGTAAAAAGCAGACCAGGATAAGAAAACACTCCCTCATCTTTGCTTTTCGCACTCTGGTTTTTGACCGGTTTCAAACGCGGTGCGGCAATAGTCTTCATTTTGTGTCGGCTGATCTGTTCCGCAAGCGTTCCCATATCGTCCTTGATGATAACGCGGGAAACCGTCTGCAGCAAAATGCGGTCTTCGCTGGATATCTGATCTCCCGGTCTCACAAAGATGCCGCCCGGCCGGTCGGCAACCTTGTTTTCCATACTGGTGGCGATCAATCCCACAATCTGGTCATGAAGCGATTGCCGGTAGATGGCATTATCCTCATTCCAGATGACGAGATCGACGGCCAAACCTTTTAAACGCCAGTAGGCATGGGCCTGCTGGAGCTGACGGACAAGTTCAATGTTGGTATGGTCGTTAATCTGAAGCAACACGATGGGTAAGTCTCCGGAAATGGCGTAACCCCATAAGCCGGATTGCCCGCGACGGTTTTTTAGAATGATCCTCGGATCAGTGCGCAGGGATGAATTGGCGTAAATAACGGAACCGGCCAGACGTCCGTAAAGATGGGCGTCTTCCGGGGTTGCATTGATTTGCCTGAGCATGACCTGGCTGTGTGTCCAGGCCAGATTAAAAACGCGGTCGGCCAGGCGGTTGTCGTGGTATTTTTCAATAAGGCCGAGCGCTTTGGCGCGGGTTTCAGCGATGCCGGAAACGATATCCATCGTCACCGATTCTCCTGGTGAGAGTTTGATCGGGCGGCGGATCGCAACAACCGGATCCAGAACGGAACCTTCCGTGTTCGACAGGGCTTTTGTCCCATTCGTTGAACCCTTCATGGCCGCGGGACAAGATAGCGTATTGCCGCGGCCGACAAACTTTAAGCGATCCGTTTCATAAGAGACCTCGCTTTGGTCAGTGCCATGCAACGCCATTAAATGAAAAGTCCAGTAGGTGGGCTCATCCTTGGAACGTGGTCTTCGTGTACAGAGAATCGCTTGACGATTCCGGATAATTTCCGTTTGAACAAAAAGGTTGCTAAACGCCGGATGCATCGCATCGGCCGCAGGCGTAGCGATCACAACTTCCGCGTAACTGGTCAGATCCAGTTCACGGCGTTTTCTGGAACGATTGGTGATACGAATGCGCCTGAGTTCAATATCGTCTTCCGGTGAAACGGCTATTTGGGTGTGCGTGTTAATTTCATCATCGCGCCTGCGAAACTCGACCTTCGAGTCGGAGAAAATAGCCTCGTATCTTTCAGGCTTTTTCAGCGTTGGCTGATAGGCGTTGGACCAGAATTCTCCCGTGGAAACATCGCGGATATAACAGAACATGCCCCAGGGATCGCGGGTGGCGTCTTCGCGCCAGCGCGTCACCGCGATATCCTTCCAGCGGCTGTATCCGCCACCGGCATTCGTAATCATGACGTGATATCTGCCGTTGGACAACAATTGCACCTCCGGTACAGGCGTATCGGGGGTTTCAATCATGCGCGATGGAACTTTCTGCGGGGCGGATGATTTCCGGACATTAATATCGTCGGCGATCTGCCTGTAGAAGGAAACGGCTTTGGGGATGCGTTCCTGAAGCAAAAGCATTGCCGATTGAAACATCGGTTCGGACTCAAAGCGCTTCTGCATCGGACGATTCAGTAAGAGATGGGACAGGGCCAGTAAACTCATTCCCTGGTGATGCGCCATGAAGGATCGGACGGCAACGCTTACCTGACCGGCAGGCAAACGCGTCGCGGTATAATCCAGTGCTTCATAAAAACCGTACGCCCCCATCATGCCTTTGGCGGCCAGTCGCTGGAGATTTTCACAGGCCTCCTCCGGTGCGATCATCAGCGCCAGCGCTGACGCATACGGAGATATCACCAGATCGTCGCTAAGCCCACGCTTGAGTCCCAGGCCGGGGACACCGAAAGCGCGATACTGGTAGTTCAAATGAACATCAATGGTGTTATAACCGGATTCCGAAATGCCCCAGGGCACTCCCCTTTTTTCTCCATACGCTATCTGTCTTTTGACCACCGCCTTGTAGGTTTGGTCCAGTAACGTGTTTTCGTAGTTCGGCATGACCAGGAGCGGCATCAGGTACTCAAACATCGACCCGTCCCAGGAAAGGAGAACGGGATCACCTCCCGGATTGGTCAGCATGCGTCCCAGGGCAAACCAGTTTTCCTTCGGTAGTTGTCCCTGCGCAATGGCGACAAAACTGCAAAATCTGGCCTCGGATGCCAGCAGGTCATAGAAGCTTGTGTCCCGGCGGCGATCGCCGACGCTATACCCGATGGTTAACAACTGATGTCCTTTATCATAGAGGAAGCTGTAATCCATATCGGCGAATTCCCCGGCTTTTTTAATGAGCGTTTGAATGAGGGATAGTCTTTCCCGCGAAAGCCTGCTTCCTTCCAAAACCAGTTTGTGAAACTCGCGTGACCACGCCTGTTCTTCATCATTGGCAGAAGGCCCGATTATCTCTTCCACGGAGGAAAGCCACCTTGCGGACAGGTCTGAAACTTCCCGCAAGGTGGGAATACCGATTTCCTCGAAAAGACGGGCAACACCGGCCGTAGGGATTTGCAGCGCTGCCCAGGGGCAGAGTGTCATCAGTTCATCCACCGCATCCCGGCATTGATGGACAAGAGCCTGCGCCCATCCGTAGGACTGACTTTGCGGATCGGCCTCAAAGCTTGCGGCAAGAATTGATGCTGATTGTGTCAGCATATCGAGACGCAACCACCAGTCATTAACCGTCGCCCGCTTTGGAGACACAGGCCTTTCCAGATGTTTTTTAAATTCGGCCAGTTCATTTTTAAACGTATTTCCGGCAACATCTTTGAGGACGCTATAGGTGTCGGCAATGCCTTCCAGTAATCGATTCTCTGATGAAATCCTGTCTGGAAGATCAAGGAGTCCCTGCTTCAGCGTCAACAGATAACCACAAAGATTCCCGCTGTCCACGGTCGATATGTAATGCGGCGGCAGTGTTTTTAGGGTTTGCGTATCATACCAATTGTAAAAGTGGCCCCGGTGGCGATCCATCTTTTCCAAGGTGCCGAAAGTATTTGCTGTGCGTCTGAGAAATTCACCGGGTGTCGCATAACCAAAATCACAGGCGGATAAATTTGCCAGGAGCGCCAGTCCTATGTTGGTGGGCGACGTGCGGTGCGCAATCACAGAGCCGGGCTGCTCCTGATAGTTGTCCGGCGGAAGCCAATGCTCTTCCGCTGTAACAAACGTTTCGAAAAACGACCAGGTTCTGCGAGCTGCTTTTCTTAAGAAAATGATTTGTTCATCGTTCAGGGTGATTCCTTCTTTGACGGAAGGCCTACTGGCCCACCAGGTAATGGCAGGGGACAAAAACCAGAGGATCAGCACGGGCAAGGCGGCGCAAAGCGCGCCGGGTCTCGCAATCGAGATATAAGTCAATACCGCTGCGGACAGGACAGGGGCTATCCACATGGCCCTGCAGGATGCCACCAGATCATTTGCGGCTGGATGCGGCTGGTTTTGGAAGGGATTCCACTCCAGTAATCGTTTGTGCGTTACCAGCATCCGCGAGCCGGTGCGCAAAATCGCATCCAGACTGTAAAAAGCTTCGAACGGCAGGCAGGCGATCGTGAATAAAATCTGCAGACCATGCCTCCTCGCCTGACGCATCACGTAGGTCAGGTGATCCTGCCACAGCACGTCTCCCGGTTTACGAAACAGATCAAGAAGGACGGCGCCCATGGAAGGAATGAGAAGAATCGCCGCCAGAAGCAGCGTCCATAGCCAAGCCTGCGGCAATATCGTCCAGCCGGCAACCAACATGATGGTCAGCGCGGCGGGAACGAGACTGCGGCGAAGGTTGTCGAATATTTTCCACTGGGAAAGACATGATAATACATTCTTTTGATGTTCTCCGCCCAAAACAGGAACCTTTAATCTCAGCCAACCGGCGATTTGCCAGTCCCCGCGAATCCAGCGGCGTCTGCGACTCACATCCACCCGGTACTGAGCCGGATATTCTTCATACAACTCCACATCGGAAATAAGACCCGAGCGCGCATGACAACCCTCGATCAGGTCGTGACTGAGTATCCGGTTTTCGGGAAGACGGTTGTGCAGCGCTTGTTCAAACGCGTCGACATCATAGATGCCCTTGCCGACAAAGGAACCTTCGCCGAAGACATCCTGATAAATATCGGAAACCATGCGCGTATAAGGGTCGATCCCCGTGTGGCCTCCCCACAATCGCGAATACCGGGTCTGTCTGGCCCCGGATAAGCTTTCCGTTAGCCTAGGCTGAAGGATGCCGTAACCGGCGTTAATGATTTTTTTCGATTCGTCAAAACGGGGACGGTTCAGCGGATGGGCCATCGTCCCGATGAATTTTTCCGCGGCATCGCGAGGCAGTTGCGTATCCGTATCCAGGGTAATGACATACTTCACATTGGATAATAATTCCGCGGCGCCGACAATCTTTGAAAAACTATCTTTCGCGCCGCCTCGCAGCACGGCATTCAACTCGGCCAACTTGCCGCGTTTACGTTCGTAGCCCATCCAGATGCCTTCCTCCGGATTCCAAAGACGCGGGCGGTGAAAAAGGAAAAATGTTCCTCCTTTGACGCCCCTGTATTTCTCGTGGAGGTCTTTAATCCCCTTCTCGGCCAGGCGCAAAAGCTCGTCGTCTTCAGGCATTTTCTCCTGAGGGGCGTCGCAAAAATCAGTAAGAAGACCGAAGTGCAGGTTATCTTCTCTGTTCGTCAGAAATCGAATTTCCAGCGCTTCGACCAAATCTTCCACGTTTTGAACATTGTTGAGCATCGTGGGGATGATCACCAGCGTGCTCGACTCCGGCGGAATTTCCAGAGAAAAGTCCATGCGCGGCAAGGGATGGGGATGCGTGAGCAGCGTGACCAGCCAATTGGTCAGAGCCACGCCCAGAGAGCTTGCGCTAAGAACCAGGACAATAGCCGCAGGTCCCATGATCCAGCCGTGAACACCTGCTGCATGAATCTTTGTAAGCAGATATCCCGCCAATAAGAAAGTCATCCCAATGATGCTGCCCAGATAGAGCAATAAGGGAACCCGGTCCAGAGCTCTTCTTACAGACTCGGATAAAGAAAGGCGCATCTCGGCGCTTTTTTCAAGTTCAGGTAATCCTTTGTCAATCAGATAATAACCAACATGGGTCATCCGCTCATCGCCGCTTTTCCGGGGCAGGGCGGATTTAGCCAAATCGATGGCTTTTTGTGCGACATCCCTTTCGAGCATCGGACTGTTTTTGGCAATTTTTTCTACGACATGACGATAATGGTCGCGCGTGACAAAATCCATTCGAACATAGACATCGCCGGGATCTTCCCGCAGCACTTTTTCAACCACACTCATGGTCTCGACAAATTCCCGCCAGTTCATCGTCGTCAGAAACCGGAGAGAGCCGATACTATTGCTGACGGACGCCTGGTCGGCGGCCAGTTGATGATTTCCCGACCGGATCACCTGTTCGATGGTCAAATGCGATTCGGAAAGCCGCTGTTCGATCCAGCCCAAAGGCAAGGCCAACGCCGGACTCTTTCCCTGCAAACGGCGGGCAAATTCCGCGACAAACGGATTTAAAAGCGGAGGATCAGACCGGGCCATATCCGCAATGGCTAAGACAAGACTTTTGGGGTCACGCCTCGCGACATCAATCATCTGATCCGCCCAATAACTGGCGCGCTCCCGGTCGGCAATATCGGCCATGATACGCGTTCCGATCCGCCGGAGATTTTCAATCAGCGCCAGACGCAGCATGATCGGAATAGCCCACAACTCGCCTAGTTTCAGATGGGAAACCGACTGGTAGGCTGTAATAAAACTAACAAGGTTTTCCAGATCCACTCTGCCGTCGCCGTGGGAAATAATCTCCTGCGCGATATCATAAACCCTGGGCAGTCCGGCGGAAGTCCCGCCGACCAGCCGGGGCAGGCTCCGGCTGAATCCACGGGATAAGTGACGTTTGGCTGTGCGGACATTTTCTTCAATCAAATAAAAGTTATCCAGCAGCCATTCCTCAGCTGGAGCGACAGGGCTGTTCGTCTTGACGACGGCAGTCAACTGCCGGATGGTTTCAATCAGAATATCGTCATTGTCCTGGAGTCGTTCCAGGAGTTTTTCAGTCGCTTCCTTATTGGTTAATTGATGCAGGCTTGCCAGATTTTTACCATGCTGTTTCATCTGGTCGGAACTGAGCAATTCGGATCGCAAGGGGGATTCGTCGCGGGTATACTTTTTCCCGAAATGACTTTTCGAAAGGTACTTTTTCAAAAATAATAAAGTATTGGCTGCTGTCTTGTAAATCAAATTCAATTTTTGTCTCCTTGTGGAAGAGCAGAGGCGGCCATCATGCCCCGGACTCACATCTTTTTACCGGGCCTACTTTAGAGAATAGATCGTTTGCCGTTATACCGTTCGGTATCGTAATATTTATCCACATCGATGAGATTCAGGTGATCGGTAACATCTTTCATGGGCACCGATGTGATCTCACCATGGCGATAGCTTACCATCCTGCCGAAATCCTCGTTGACAATCATGTCCACGGCCGCGATCCCGAACCACCTCGCCATCAGGCGGTCCCGGGCCGACGGCGATCCTCCCCGCTGAAGGTGACTCAATGTGACATGGCGGGTTTCCAATCCCGTTTTCCCCTCGATTTCCTTCGCGATATAGGCGGCAATGCCCCCCAGTGACCGGTGACCGAACTCATCCACCTTATTGTCCTTGCAGAATTCTTTATTGACAGTCATTGTCGCGCCCTCGGAAACGACGATGATACTGTACTGAATCTCCCGGCCACGGCGTTCTTCGAGAAGATCGCAGACCCGTTCCATATCAAAACGGTGCTCGGGGATCAGAATGATGTAAGCGCCGCTGCATTCGCCGCCGTGCAGGGCGAGCCAGCCCGCATGCCGGCCCATGGTTTCCACCACAAAGATCCGGTTGTGGGACCCGGCGGTCGTCCGGAGGCGATCGATCTCTTCCATGATGATATTCACCGCCGAATCGAAGCCCAATGAATAATCGGTGCCTGCAAGATCGCCGTCAATGGTCTTGGGAATGCCGATGGTCTTGATGCCCAGCCGATGGAGTTTGGAGGCAACGCCGAGGGTATCCTCGCCGCCGATGGCCACAATGACGTTGATGCCAAGTCGGTCGATATTGTCCATCACTTTTTGCGAGGCGTCATTTTTTGAATTGAAGGGGTTGGTCCGGGATGTTCCGAGATTTGTCCCTCCGTAGCGGTCCCACGTGCGCACAATCTCCTCGTCGAGCTTCATGGTGTGACGGGTCAGGCTCTCCGGACAACCCGGATCGACCTCCACGAGGCCCTTCCACCCGTCCCGGATGCCGATGACGTCGAAGGTGACGGACCGCTTCTTCGCGAGAAGGGGATCAAGAGCCGTTTTAGTCACCCATTTGATCGCGCCGTTGAGGCCCGGACAATCGCCGCCACCCGTTAAAACCGCTATTCTCATTGCTATTTTTCCTATTTAAAAGAATATTGCATATTCCTTGGTTTTTATCAACTGAAGAGTTTTGACCAGGCTATCCGGCCGCTATTCGCCGAGCTTGACCACCCTGTCTTTCGGTGTTAATGGGGTTTCAGTTTAATCCCGCTGTTGCGGGACGAGCGTCAATTCTCCGCGAGCTTGCTCGCGATATAATGACGCTCATTACATACCTCGACAGCGAGCTCGCGAGGTGGTTGATTGACGAGGATTATTTTGAAAAAAAGCAAACAGGATTCTTTCTGGGGCGGCGTTGTTCGCTCAATGGGGATTGTGTTCGGCGATATCGGCACAAGCCCCATCTATACGTTAACCGTTGTGTTTGTCCTGACCCCGAGAACCCAGGATAGCGTCTTGGGAATTCTTTCCCTCGTTGTCTGGACATTGCTGATCCTCGTCACGGCCGAATACGCCTGGCTGGCCATGAGCCTTTCCTATAAAGGACAAGGCGGGGAAATCATGCTGCGGGAAATCCTGAGCAGAACGCTCAAACCCGGCCGCAAGCTGGCCTTTGCCGGAGTTCTTACGTTCATCGGCGTCTCACTTTTATTGGGCGACGGGGTCATCACGCCCGCGATTACCATTCTTTCCGCCGTGGAAGGAATCCTGCTTGTCCCCGGCCTGGAAAACATGCAACTGGGAATTCTGATGCTGATTGCGGTAGCGATTGCCGTCGTACTTTTTGCCGTTCAATCCCGGGGAGTGGATAAAGTCGCCGGGATATTCGGACCGGTCATGCTGGTTTGGTTTATTTGCCTGGCACTAACGGGACTGGCCTCCGTGATTACCATGCCGGGAATCCTGAAGGCCGTCAATCCCTATTATGCCTTCAAATTTCTTTCGGAAAATGGCCTGGCGGGATTTTTTGTCCTGTCCGAGGTCATTTTGTGCGCCACCGGCGGCGAGGCCCTGTATGCCGACATGGGCCACCTGGGCAAAAAACCGATTCTGCGTGCCTGGTATTTCGTATTTGCCGCCATCCTTCTCAATTACATGGGTCAGGGTGTCTTTGCCATTGCCCATCCGGACGTCAAATACCTGCTCTTCGGTATGGTCCAGCATCAGGCCCCCTATCTTTATATTCCATTTCTTCTGCTCACCGTCGGGGCAACGATTATCGCGTCACAAGCGATCATCAGCGGAACTTTTTCCGTGGTCTATCAGGGAATTACCACGAGACTCATGCCGCTGATGAAGGTCGCCTATACATCCAGCCAGATTAAATCACAAATCCATATTCCAGTCGTGAACGGGATATTGATGTGCGCAGTCATTTTCATGATCCTGATCTTTCAAAAATCGGAAAATCTGGCTGCGGCATACGGCATGGCGGTGACCGGATCGATGACCATCACAGCTTTGATGATGGTTCTGGTTTTTTCGCAAATCAAAAAATGGAAATGGAAGCTTCCCTTCGCCGTTATCGTCAGCGGCATTGCCTTTGCTTTTTTTGTCGCCACACTGAGCAAGCTGCCTCACGGCGCCTATTGGTCGCTAATCCTGGCCGCCATCCCCTTTTGCCTCATTCTTATCTGGACAAAGGGGCAGAAACGCCTGTTCAAATCTCTGCGGCCATTGGATCTGGAAACGTTTCTCATCAGCTACGAACAGATCTACGCCAAAGGCAGAAACATTGCCGGCACCGCCCTTTATTTCTGTCGGGGTTACAAAATGATCTCGCCCTATATTGTCCACAGCATCTTCCGCAGTAACATTATCTATGAGCGGAATATCCTGATTTCCATCAGCCGGACCGATGAACCCTTCGGCATTAAGGTGGATCTGAAGCAGGATCTGGCGCCGGGCCTCGAGGCGCTGGAAGTGGAAGCCGGTTACCGGGAAATTTTCGATCTGGAAGGTCTGATCAAAGAACAGGGCATTCAGGAAAAGGTTATCTTTTACGGCGTGGAGGACATCGTTACACGCAATCCTATCTGGCGCATCTTCAGCGTGATCAAGCGGATCACGCCCAATTTCGTTCAGTTCAGCAAACTGCCGCCCAGCCGTCTGCAGGGGATTGTCACGCGAGTGGAAATGTAATTACACCCTTTCTTCATCAAGCGGCATTGCTTTATGCATATTTTCCGTCGCTTTCAGCGGTTAAGAAAAGTCATGGTTAAAATATTGCTGTCCCCTTCCCGTCGGTAGGCCACTTGATCGGTCATCTTACGAATCAGGAACACGCCCATGCCACCGACCTTGCGACAGGCCAGATCGGGTTGCAAATCGGGATCGGCAAGGGAGAGAGGATTGAAAGAAACACCTGCATCACGGATTTCAATCGTCAGCGCCGAATCATCCGAAGCCGAACACCGCACTTCGACCTGTCCCTGGTTTTGGGCATAGCCATGCACAAACACATTGACCAGCGCCTCTTCCGCAACCAGTTCGATCTGCTGCCGGGCCTCTTCGGAGAATCCCTTTTTTTTCGCCTCGGCCGTGATAAAAGTCAACAAGTCATGCAGGCTTTCTACCCGGGCGGGCATTTGTTTGATCAGCATAGACATAGACGCTCATTTCGGCTCGACGCTATTGGAGGGCGTCTTGGGCCGCTCCCAGGGTTTCGAATGCAGGGATAAGGGCGATAAATCCCGATATGGTGAACACGTCTTTCACGTTATCCCGGAGCCTGGCCATGCACAGCTTCCCGTCGCGCGCTTTCATCTTTTTGGCGGTGGTGAGAAATACTCTCAGGCCGGCGCTGCTGATATAGTCGAGTCCGTCGAGATCGAAAACCAGCTTTGTTCCCGATTGTTCAAACCACTGGTTGATCCGCTCTTCCAGCTCGGGAACGGTTACAGCATCCAGCCTGCCTCGAATCGCAAAAACGAAAATATCTGACTCATTGGTAACGACAATTTCCATGGGTATACTCCTTTTATGATGGCTCGAACCTAAAATGCATTCAGGCACCTCAAGTATAGAAAGAACGAAAACGCATGTCAATGAGTTTTAAGTAACATAAGTTTTAAGTAATTAAGATTTAAGGGTTAAGTAAAAAATATTAACTTAAAACTCAATTACTTAAAACTTAACTACTTAAAACTTAACTACTTATAACTTAAATCTTAAGACTTTTGTTTTGAGGTGAATTTATGCTATAGGGGTGCAAATATTTTTGACCTGAGGAGAACCGTAACCCATGATCTACAATGAAGAATTCGAAACCCTCCCCCGGGAAGCCCTGGAAGCGCTGCAACTCAAAAGACTGCAGCAGGTTGCCTCACGGGTTTATCATAACGTCGGCTTTTATAAAAAGTCCTTCGATAAAGCGGGTGTCTCGCCCGATAATCTGAAATCCCTCGACGACCTCAAACGGTTTCCCTTCACCACCAAGCAGGATATGCGGGATAATTACCCCTTTGGATTATTCGCCACGCCGATGAGCAATGTCGTTCGTCTGCACGCCTCGTCGGGCACAACCGGCGCGTCCACGGTGGTCGGCTACACCAAGCGCGACATTGAAACCTGGGCGGAACTCATGGGACGCTGCTTTGTGGCCGCGGGCCTCACCAAAAACGACATCATCCATAACGCATATGGATACGGCTTGTTCACCGGGGGCCTGGGCGCTCATTACGGCGCGGAAAAAATCGGCGCCAGCGTCATCCCGATGTCCGGGGGCAACACCAAACGCCAGATCACGATTCTGCAGGATTTCGGCCCCACGGCCATCTGTTGCACGCCTTCCTATGCGCTCAATCTGGCCGAACAGGGTCGTGCCATGGGCGTGGATATGCGCGCGCTTTCGCTTCGCGTGGGCGTCTTCGGCGCGGAGCCCTGGAGCGAACAGATGCGTCAGGAAATTGAAAAAGCACTGGATCTGACAGCCATGAATATTTACGGCCTGTCCGAAATCATGGGTCCGGGCGTATCGATGGAGTGCATCGAAGCGCGCGACGGAATGCATATCTTTGAAGATCATTTTTTGGTAGAAACCATCAATCCGAAGACCGGCGAAGTGCTGCCGCCAGGCGCTGAAGGCGAACTGATTTTTACGACACTGACCAAAGAAGCCTTTCCGCTCATCCGTTACCGGACGCGCGACATATCCCGTTTGAATCCCGCGCCCTGCCGCTGTGGACGAACGCACTACCGCATGGACCGCGTTATGGGCCGCAGCGACGATATGCTCATTATTCGCGGTGTCAACGTTTTCCCCTCGCAGATCGAAGCCGTGCTGGTGGGCATCGAAGGTCTCGAACCACATTACCAGTTGATTGTTGACCGGGTGGGCACACTCGACACACTGGAGGTGCAGGTGGAAGTGACGGAAAAACAGTTCGAGGGCGCCGACGAAGTCAAGGTGCTGCAGAAACTGGAAAAACAACTCCTCAAGGACATGAAAGATTATCTGGGCATCACCGCCAAGGTCAAACTGGTGGAACCTAAAACCATCCAGCGCTCCGAAGGTAAGGCCAGTCGGGTGATTGATAAAAGAAAGTTTTAAGTTTTAAGTTTTAAGATTTAAGATTTAAGATTTAAGATTTAAGGTGGAACGTGAAGCGCGGAGTTCGGCGAATCCAGCATGCGCCGGAGCTAATCAGCAAGAGTTCCATAGACATTATTCGGCGGGATGATTCCTCTTTTATCCACTGATACGATACATTCAGTGAAGTGTTGGTTTCCCTTGCGGTTATGGGCTACCAGTGCCTGAACCACTTCCCATCTGACTTCATTTCTTTCTGCCATCATCGTGATATGTTCGAGAGCAGTGCGATTGTCGAATGATACGGGTCGGTAAGGCCTTTGGGACGTAAGGGCGTCATAGATATCGCAGATGGCCACGATCTCGACCATCCGGTCACTCAGCCTTATGCCCCGGGGATACCCCGAACCGTCGATCCTCTCATGATGATCTCTGGCGACGCGGGCGGCAATGTGATCGACGTTCTGTGAGTAATAGCAAAGGAGAATATACCCCGCTGTTGTATGATGTTCCAGATTTTTTCTTTCGTCGCGCGTGAGAGGAGATGCCTTCGTTAGTATCTCAAGAGGAACGCATACTTTGCCTATGTCATGCAACGGACTTGTTGCCATCTCTGTTATTCTGGCCTGATAATTGGGCACAAGTTCCCTGGAGAGAAGAGTTAAATAGGCAAATACCATCAAGATGTGGCGGTAGGTATAAGAATCATGTTGTTTGAAATATTCTATAGAATCTAGTTTAGGCCCGGCGAGCTGTACCTGTTCCATTAAGTAAATAATTTCAGCAAGTTCCTCCTTATTCCTGAAAACTGTGTTGCCGGGAGGCTGACTGACAAAATTAAGGATATCTTTTCTTACCGTTCCAAATTGCATGAGGGAATATTTTTTTTGATAATCAGCGCTGCTTGAAGATACGAGGGCATGAAAATCATCTTCCGACAGAGTGGTTCCGGCCGGAAGCAGCAAGTGTCGGTCCAATGAATAAACTGGATAATCAAGTGTCAATTTAGACATGAAATCGCCCTTCATTATTGAAGCGAGTGTTTTTCCAGAAAATGCCACTCACCTTTTGTGCAGCCGCGCAATGAGTAGTGGCGGGATGACCCCGCCTCTACTCCTGACGTTTCACGCTTCACACTTTGCGAGCCACGCGCTTTTCTTTTTTCCTACCTCTGACCCAACAGCTTCCTTGCCACGACGACGCGCTGTATTTCGTTGGTGCCTTCGTAGGTATTCTTGCCCTTAAGCAGGGTTCGTTTGAACTACATGAAACTTTCTTCGGGGATATCAATAGCGCTGCGGTCGCCGCATTTCATAGCCTTCTCGTATCCGAAGATATCGGGGACATGATTCATGACATAGAACTTGGCGGTGGCGATTTTGCCCTTGTAGAAATTGACATCGATGTCACCTTGCTCTTTGAGCTTGGCGGCCGCAAGCAGCGCCTGGTCGAGCAGCAACTTGCCACAGTAGACTCTTGCGCCTGCATGCAGGGTCCGGGTGGCGTAGAGCTGTTTCATCTGCTTGTCGCCGGTCGTCCAGCTAGCATTCATATCGACGATATCTTTGAAAGCAGCCATGGCATCCGCCATCATCGCGAACTGGGCAGCAAATTCTGCAGTCTTCTTACCGGCGACGAAGGCGTCTATTTCCGCCACCCACTTCGTAAACGGCGCACTGTCCTTCATGGTGAACTTGCGTCCGGTATAGTCCTGTGCCTGGATGAAGTTGGTGCCTTCCCAGATACCGTAGATCACGACGTCCCGGTACAGTTCCGCCGGCGCGTACTCTTCCGTGAAGCCGTAGCCGCCGAGGCAGTTGATTGCATCCCCGGTTGAAAGCCTCGCCATGTCGGACGTATAGGCCTTGCAAAGCGGGTTGTTGATCGCAAACATGTCATCACAATAATCCCGCTCTTCCTTTGTGGCCGCATCAACAGCCAGGTCGCGGTAGAAATAGGACTGGTAAATCAGCGCCCGGCAGGCCTCCAGAATGGATTTCTGGGACAACAGCATGCGGCGGACATCTTCGTGCTCGATGATCCGGACGCTGGGGCCTTTGGGATTGGTGGAATGTTTGCTCTGCACCCGGATCTTGGTATAATCCAGAGCCGCGTAATAAGCGGAGCCAATGCACCCCAAAGAGAATAGTCCGGTGTTCAGGCGTTCTTCGTTCATATAGGCAAACATCTGCTTCATGCCGATGCCGCGGCCGTCCACCACTTCCGCCTCGCCGACTATCCAGCCGTAACAGTTATCGTTTTCACCCATGGACAGGGTGGCGGTCGTAGAACCGTGAATGCCCAGTTTGTGCTCAATGCCCATGGTGGTTACGTCATTCCAGGCGCCCACAGAGCCATCGTCGTTGACCCAGAACTTGGGCACGATGAACAGAGAGATACCGGCGGTGCCTTCTTTGGAGTTCGGAGTCTTGGCCAGCATCAAATGGATGATGTTTTCCGCAAGGTCATGGTCGCCCGAAGAGATGAAGCATTTCGTACCCGTGAGCTTATACTTGCCGGGGACATCCGTGGGAACGGCCCGGCTCTTAACCGCGCCAACCTCGGAGCCTGCGCCCGGTTCGGTAAGCCCCATGGTACCGCCCCACTCACCTGTCCGCAGCTTGGGCATGAACAGGTCCTGCTGTTTTTGGGTGGCAAATTCATGAAGTACGGTGATTGCGCCCTGGGTCAGACACCAGAACATGACGATCGACGGCGACGCAGCAGACTGCATTTCCAGGATCGGAGCATACCAGCACAGCGGTATTTTTCCTTCGCCGCGGTAGCCGAACTGGGGTCCCAGTTCCGCCTCCATAACGGTTTTATAAACATTCTTGAACGAGTCAGGGGTAACAACCGCATGTTCATTACCGCCCACAAATTTCGCGCCGGGTTCATCGGCATCTTTATTGGCCGGACACATCACGTCGCGGCAGACTTTGAAGTTAACATCGAGGAAACTATCGATGTCGTCAATCCCGTAGTATTCTTTGTAAGCATCAAGACTCAAGAGCTTATCCATGCCGAGCCATTCTTTAATCTGGAACGTGATGTCCCGCGTTTGATACAACCAATTACTGTGTGCCATATTCAATTTCTCCTATCTTCAATTTTAACAGGCGTAAAATGAAACGAATCATCTTCCCTGTAAGATTCAAACCCCTCTTACTCAATCCGCGCATGTCCCCACTTCCAGGACATTGATCCATGTAAACCCGTTTTTCATTGACTGCCGTTTACGTTTCGATTCGTTCGCTCTCTTCATCCCCCGCCGTTCCAAACGATTATTTCCCCTTAAATACCGCGGCGCGCCGTTCAATAAAAGATTGCAGACCTTCCCTCATATCTTCACTTTTCATGACTTCCGCTACATCTTTATAAATCAAAGCCTTGGCGGTTTCTTCACCCTGAAGGGCGGCCACGCGGCATGATTTTAAAGCACTCTGCACAGCCAGCGGAGCGGCGCTCGCCACGCGCCTGGCCAGCTCCAGGGCTTTTTCTAACTGCCGGCCCGGCTCGGTCAGATGCTGAACCAGCCCCAACCGATAGGCCTCCGCCGCGCTCATGTCGTCACCGGTCAGCATATAACGCTGGGTGTTGCCCCAGCCGATTTCCTTGGGCAGTCGAAGTGTTGCTCCGGCGGCCGGGAAAAAACCACGGCGCACCTCCAGCATGCCGAACCGGGTGTCCGTAGCCGCCACGCGGATGTCCGTATTGAGCATCATCTCAAAACCCCAGGTATAGCAATAGCCCTGAACAGCCATGATGATGGGTTTGCGGCAGCGGGCATCGCTCATCATGTAAAACGGATCAATTTCGTTTTCGTTGACGAACGGGAAGCCTTTGCCGGCATCAAATGTGCCTCCCCAATCCGTTAATTCCAGCCCGGAAGTAAAATGAGGCCCTACGGCATACACAAGACCCACGCGCGCTTCGGCATCCGCATCCAGGTTGAAGTAGGCGCGAGCCAACTGGTGATACATGTCCTGCGACATGGCATTATATTTTTCAGGACGATTAACTTCGATCAACAGAATATGCTCTTCTTTTTTAATGTTAATGGTCATAAAAGGTTCCTTTTCCCAATTATCTGACCGGCAGTATAAGGAAAGGACGGATGCCTGTCAATGAAATAAGGATCGAGGCACAATAGTGATCCGTTGTTCGGTTGCATTTTTAATGGCAGTAAATCTTCTCCCCGCACTTATCGGGAGGCTATCATGTCTTCAACCATCGCGGCGGCATCACGCACACAGGGGCGGCAAACTAAACTGAAGCATTCGTTGTTTTTAAAATACGCCTGCCCATCCGGCGTGCTCAAGTCACAACCGCTTAATAATTCACGGCAAAGGCAGGAGCCGTGTTTAGCGGAAAAACGATTCATGAATTCGCGGATTTTCGCATACGCAATATCCGTTTGGGCGCGTTCATCCTTTTCTCTCCTGCCGAATTTCAGGCCCAGCGCCATAATTCCGCCCGATACGGCGCCGCAGACTTCGCCCATGCGCCCCATGCCGCCGCCAAAACCGCACGACAGCGCTAAGGCATTATCCACGTCCAGTCCCAATTTATCACAAAAGGGAAATAAAACGGACTGTGCACAATTGTAGCCTTCCACAAATTTTGCTTCGGCAATTTCAGGATGTTTTTTCATGGCCATTCCTTTCAATTAAATTTTCAATTTTTTCGGAATCTGATATGTTTTTCGTTAACCATGCATCGTTAGAATAACATTTTTACTTTCATATTTAAACGATTATTACCCATCAACCATACGCCGAGACTCCCTCACTTATTTTCCAACTTTTTCTCTTGACAAATCAAAATATAGTTGCATATTACAACCATTATGAAAAAGAACAAGGATAATCAAGTCGAATTAATCGATGTTTTCATCGGGCTTGCGCAGGCGACGCGATGTTGCAGGCAGGATACCGCCTTCTGCGGCGGGGTGACTTTTCATCAGTTTGTCATCCTGGATGCCGTTGCCAAAAACAAAGAACTCAAGATTTCGGATTTGCACTCGCTTTTGGCCGTGGAAAAAAGCACGACGACCCGTCTGCTGAATCCGCTGCTCGCCAAAGGCCTTCTGAACAAAGCAAAGTCTATCTCTGATTCCAGAGCCTTTGTTCTGACACTCACAAAAAACGGCAGGGAAACGCATCACCGGGTTCAGGCCTGCCTTGAGGATTTTTTCAGTAAGGTTGCGGGCAATCTGCCGGCGAACAAGCAGGAGATTATTTTGCAGGCGGTGCAAACTTTTATCAGTGCCATCAAAAATGCATCCGGCACGTTTAATTGTTGTAGTTAATGTTATCGAGGGTATCCAATATGGAGAAAAATAAAAAGAATCTTAGTCCGGCCGACAAATTTGAGTTTCCGGTCATCCAGGAACAGACCAGTTGTGGGTGCGGCACAAGCACCGCACCCAATGCCGTTTATACGATGCCCCGGCTGGATCAATCTTTTGTCTCGGGATCGATGACCACACCGGCAGGCGAACTGCCCAAAGTATCATCAGTACTGACCCGGCATGACCGGTGGGGGACAATCAAGGCCCGCCTGGGCGCCGGTAGGATGCATTACATCGTTGATCCCGGACTTTATGCTTTGGGCCATCCGGATGCTCAAGCGCCCATCCTGGTTACCGCCAATTACAAAATGAGCTTTGACTATCTGCGGCAGGCGCTCGCGGGCCGCAATGCCTGGATTCTGGTTTTGGATACCAAGGGCATCAACGTATGGTGTGCGGCAGGGAAAGGCACATTCGGCACGGAAGAACTCATCCAGAGAATAGAGACGAGCGGCCTTAAAAAAGTCGTCGATCACAGAAAACTCATTCTTCCCCAGCTGGGAGCGCCCGGCGTGGCGGCGCATCAGGTCAAACAGTTCACCGGCTTCAAGGTGTATTACGGCCCCGTGCGCGCGGCGGACTTGACGGATTATCTTGACGCCGGATTAAAGGCCACAAAAGAAATGAGAATTATGGTTTTCCCGTTAAAAGACCGGGCGGTGTTAATTCCCCTTGAGCTTCTGATCACGGCTAAACCCTTCATTCTTGTGTCACTTGCTCTTTTAATTCTGTCGGGCATCCTGGGACAATCTGGATTTCAGACAAACATTTTCCATGATGGATTATTTGCCGTCGGGGCGCTGGCCTGCGCTATCCTGGGCGGTGCGGTGATCAATCCACTGCTATTACCTTATATTCCCGGACGCGCTTTCTCTGTCAAGGGGCTTATCATCGGGCTGGTCATTGCCTTAGGACTGATTTATCTGCGCGGTATTGATGTGCAGCTCTGGGCGGGTCGCGCGGAAGCACTGGCTTGGCTGCTGATTATTCCGGCGGTATCGGCTTATCTGGCCATGAATTTTACCGGCTGCTCAACCTATACATCGCTTTCCGGTGTAAAAAAAGAAATGCGGTTTGCTTTGCCTCTGGAAATGACGGCGGGGATTCTCGGTCTGGCCGTATGGATAACATCATTAATCATGACATAGGAGCAATAATGGGAAACATGGTTTATCTGAAAAATGTCGCAACGCTGGCGATGGACACGACCAAATGCACCGGCTGCGGACTTTGCCTGGATGTCTGTCCCCACAATGTATTTAAAATGAATGGAAAAAGCGCGAAAATTGCGGATCGCGATGCTTGTATGGAGTGCGGCGCTTGCAGCCGAAATTGTCCAGCGGACGCGATCAGCGTTCAATCCGGCGTCGGCTGCGCGGCTGCCGTCATTAACAGCCTGCTGGGACGCAACGGCGGCGAATGCTGCTGCGGGCCGCAAACGGATAGCTCAAGTGCGCCCAGAAGCGGCGGCTGTTGCGGCTGAGCTTTTCACTTGACAAGGGCTATACCCTCGCACGGGCCTGGCGGGAATATCTGGGATTGACCCAGAAAGAGGTCGCATCAAGGATGGGAATCAGTCAGGCGGCGCTTTCGCAGATGGAATCAGGAGAAAAGAAACTCCGCAAGGCTTCGCTGGAAAAATTGGCCGAGGCCCTGGAACTCAATGTTGAACAGTTGCGCGACTGATTTTTTAACCACGGTGGGTTAAATGGATGTTTCCATTTCCTGCATTTTTACCCAGTCCTTCACATCAAACGCTTCATGAAAGGAAGCGGGATGAAAGACATACTTAAGAAAATCGATTCGATCAAAACAAAGATTGATGCAAACAGGCCGCTGGATTCTCACATGGTTAAACAGCTTCGGGAATATTTCCGAATCGGCATGACCTATTCAAGCAATGCCCTGGAAGGAAACTCTTTAACCGAAACGGAAACGAAGATCGTCATTGAAGACGGAATCACCATTGGCGGCAAGTCGGTCAAAGATCATCTTGAAGCTTTGGGACATTCAGAGGCGTATGATTTGCTTTTCCGGTTGGCTAAACATCAAGACATTTCAGAAGCGAATATCAAAGAACTGCATCGGTTGTTTTATTATCGGATTGACGAGGATCAGGCCGGGAAATACCGGAAACAAAAAATCATCATTACCGGCACAACCTTCATTCCCCCAGCGCCCGAACAGATACCGGATTTGATGAAGTCGTTTGTTGCCGGGATACCCGATGACCGGTCAAAGCATCACCCCGTTGAATACGCGGCAATCCTTCATCGAAAACTTTTGACCGTTCACCCCTTTATTGACGGAAACGGACGGGCGGCACGTCTATTGATGAACCTTGCCTTATTGCAGGCAGGCTACCCCGTGGCGATTATTCCCCCGGTCTTGCGGCGCGAATATCTGGACACCCTGAACAAAACCCACAAGAACGATTTTAAACCATTCAACAAATTTATTGCCGGTGTCTGCTATGAATCAGCAAAAGAATATCTAAGGCTTCTTGGAGGAAGTTAAAAAGGCCATCGAGAAATTGGAGGCACAACATGGAAAATAAAATTGATAAATATACATACCGGATTGAATGATCAGAGGAAGATAACTGCCATGTAGCCCGCTGTTTGGAATTTCCTTCTCTTTCCGCTCATGGGAAAACTGCTGACGCTGCTTTGCGGGAAGTGATACCAAGTTGCATTCAAAGGGTAACAAACCAATGTAGTCCGAACCTTTAGGTTCGCGTGTTTAACGGGTCTAAAGACCCATACTACTGTTGACTTTTGACGGCGACTTGGTATGAGTTTGTCGTGAACGAATCTATTAACTGGCTTAAAACTATTGATTTTATTTTGGTAGTCCCACAGGGAGTTGAACCCTGGTTTCCGGCGTGAGAGGCCAGCGTCCTAACCACTAGACGATGGGACCATGTTGGCTGGGGATCAGGATTTGAAGCTAGGTAGCAGGGTTCAGAACCCTGAGTCCTGCCTCCAGACGATCACCCAACAGCAAGGAAAGTCGAGCGTGAGTATCTATTCAATTCGACTTTAAAAGTCAAGACGAAAGTGACGCGCTTTGTATAACGCCGCAGCTTTTCCGCATGGACCTATTTATTTTGATTGTCAATGTAGGCAACCGCCGCGTTGATCCTTTGCACAACACGATCCTTACCCAGTGTGACCATGATTTCATCAATGCCGGGGCTGACTGTTTTCCCGGTCAGAGCCACCCGTAGCGGCTGGGCGATCACTTTAAACTTAATATTATTTTCTTCGGTGAAAGCCTTGAGAAATTCTTCAAGACCCTCCTTGGTAAAATTCTGCACCGACGGAATTGCAGCGGCCATAGCCTTTAAATGGGCGGCCACTTCGGGTACCAGAAACTTCTGCGCGGCTTGTTCCTCATACTGAATCTGATCGGTAAAATAGAAATTCGCCGCCCCGGCCAGCTCGACCAGCGTTTTGACGCGCGGTTGCAAGTCAACAATGACTTTTTTCGTAAAATCGGCATCGCCGATATTGGTCCCGGCAGGCCACAGTGTCTTCATTTCTTCCGCTAATCGTTCAGAAGTTGCTTCCTTTATATAGTGCGCATTAAGCCAGAGCAATTTTTCGGGATTGAAAATGGCGGGCGATTTGCCGACGGCGGAAAGAGCGAAATACTCAATCAGTTCTTTTGGCGAAAAAATTTCCTGGTCTCCGTGCGACCAGCCCAAACGCACCAGATAATTAACAAGGGCTTCCGGCAGGTAGCCCATCTCTTTGTAGGCCATAACGGAGGTGGCTCCGTGACGCTTGCTTAAGCGTGCCTTATCCGATCCCAGAATCATCGGGACATGGGCAAATTTCGGCACATCAAACCCCAATGCCTGATACATCAAAATCTGGCGCGGGGTATTGTTGACATGATCGTCGCCGCGAATGACGTGCGTGATGTTCATGAGCGCGTCGTCGATGACGACGGCAAAGTTGTAGGTGGGATACCCGTCGCCGCGTTCAATGATCAAATCATCCAACTCATCATTATTAAAACTGATATTGCCTTTAATGAGGTCTTCCACAATCGTGATGCCGGTTTGCGCGCCGCGAAAGCGCACAACGCTGCCAGGCGATTTCTTTAAGTTTTTATCGCGGCAGGTACCGTCGTATTTGGGTTTTTTCCCGGCGGTAAGCGCCGATTTTCTTTTTGTTTCAAGCTCTTCGGAGGTACAGGTACAGATGTAGGCCTTGCCTTCATTGATCAGCTTTTGAACCATATCACGGTGCAGATCGACGCGTTGGGCCTGAAAATGTGGTCCTTCATCCCAATTCAGGCCCATCCAGGTCATGGCATCCAGAATCGCTTTTGTGGATTCGTCGGTTGAACGCTCCTGATCGGTGTCTTCAATTCTTAAAACAAATTCACCGCCGTTATGACGGGAGAAAAGCCAGTTGAAAAGAGCGGTTCGCGCTCCTCCGATGTGCAAAAAACCGGTCGGGGACGGTGCAAAGCGGGTGCGTATTTTCGTGGTCATGTTGTTTCCCTTAATTTTTGCAGTGTTATAGGGTTGCGGTTCGTCATTTGTCAAGCGCCTTTTGCCTTCTGTAGAGCAAATTGTTCTTGACAACACGATGATTTTATCATTTACTCACCGGCTTAGCGCGGTTGGCTTAATTTTTTTAACAAGGCAATAAGGGTTCCATGTCCGATTCTTTGAAAATTAATCTGACGATTCTTCCTGAGGAAGGGTTGCGATTGGCTTTTTCCGAAGGCGCCGCGTGGTTCAAAGAATGTTTTTCCGGTGATGAACTGCCTGAGTTTTCAATGATTAAGGCGGATCTTAACTGTCTGATCACCAAATCAGGCGAGACCATTTATATCCGGGGGGAACTGGCGGCGCAAATCAGCCAGGAGTGCGGCCGCTGTCTGGAACTGGCGACAATTCCCATCGGTGGGGAGTTTGTCTATACGTTGGTTCCGGCAAAGGCAGAGGTCGAAGAAGACCTGGAGCTTACCGACCAGGAACTCGAAACGAGCTATTATCGCGGTGATTTTATCGATCTGGCGCCGTTGATCTGCGAGCAGATTGTCCTGCAGGCGCCGATGAAAATTCTGTGCGCCGACGATTGCAAGGGCTTATGCCCGCGTTGCGGCGTTAATTTGAATAACGGTTCCTGTAACTGCCGTTCGGATGTTGTGGATGATCGTCTGGCCGTGCTGAAAAAATTTAGAGTAAACAATTAATTTTAAAAAAGAGGATAATTGACCATGCCAAATCCAGTAAAAAGACATTCCAAAACAAGACGCAATACCCGAAGGGCGCATGACTTCTTAAAACAGCCCTCCATGTCGGTCTGCCCGCAATGCAGTGAACCGAAAATGCCCCACCGTGTTTGTCCGAATTGCGGCACCTATAAAGGCAGAGAAGTGATTTCGGCGGAAAAGATTTCCTAAAACAGCATAGCCGTTTTGAGGCAAATGCCGGCTTCTTGAGCGGCTGTCGATTGTTTTTGTGACAGGTGGTTCAGAATAAACCGGATGATTCAGTCTGCGGGAATCTCTGCCAGGCAAAAGGCGAGAAGGATTCGGTAAAAGCGTATCGGTTTAACCGGCAAGTATCGCCCGGTTGAAAGCTAAACGGATCTAAAATGCAAATGGCTCCTGCATTGAAAAAAGTAAGGAAATTTTTTTCAAAAACAGGTAATAAAGGCAGCACTTGCTATAATTTATTTTAGTATAATATTGGATCGGAGGAGGGAATTCATGTCATCAGAATTAGAAGAAAAAGTTATTCAACTCGTCATGGAGCAGTTGGATGTGACCCGGGAACAATGCAAGCTGGAAGCGTCATTTATTGATGATCTGGGCGCCGATTCTCTGGATCTGGTTGAGCTGATCATGGAGATGGAAGAAAAATTCGGCGTGGAGATCGCCGACGAAGAGCTGGAAAAAATTCGAACGATTCAAGATGTCGTCGATTTTATTAAGAAAAAAGGTATTAATCTTTAAGTCTTTTAAATCAGGATCATTGCTCATGAAAAGGCGTGTCGTTATAACAGGGCTCGGTGCCCTGACTCCCCTTGGTAACTCCGTTTCGGAATCATGGGCAGGCGCCATTGCGGGAAAGTCCGGTATCGGTCCCATTACCCGGTTTGATGCCGCCGCTTTCAGCTCCCGAATCGCAGGCGAAATTAAAAACTTTGATCCTACACAATATGTCGATAAAAAAGAAGTCCGGCGCTACGACAACTTTGCCATTTATGCGCTGGCCGCTTCGCAGATGGCGATGGAGGATGCCGCGCTGACCATTGGCCCGGAGATTGCCGAGCGGGTCGGCGTGATTATTGGTTCCGCCATCGGCGGTGCTTATACCATCGAAGAACAAGTCCTGGTTCTCCATAACTCAGGCCCCCGTAAAGTGTCGCCTTTTGGTGTTCCGGCTATCCTGCCCAATCTGGCATCAGGCCATGTCTCCATGCGTTTTGGCGCGAAAGGTCCTATCAGTTGTACCGTGACGGCCTGCGCCGCAGGCACGTCGGCCATCGGCGATTCTTACAAAATCATCGCTTACGGCGACGCGGATGCCATGATTACCGGCGGTGTCGAAGCAGCGGTGACGCCGTTGGGTGTCGGCGGGTTCTGCGCCATGCGCGCTCTCTCGACCAGTAATGATGATCCGCAAAAAGCCAGCCGGCCTTTCGACAAAGGACGCAATGGCTTTGTCATCGCCGAAGGCTGCGGTATTTTGATTTTGGAAGAATTATCCTTTGCACTCAAAAGAGGCGCAAGGATTTACGCCGAAATAGTCGGCTACGGATGCACATCCGATGCCTTTCACCTGGCAGCGCCCCCGCCTGAACACGAAGGCGCCGGCCGCAGCATGCAGGTGGCGCTCAAAGACGCTGGTCTGCAAACAACGGATATTGACTATATCAATGCCCACGGGACATCCACACCACTCAATGATCTGTATGAATCGCAGGCGATCAGGAATCTTTTCGGCGAACATACAAAAAAGCTGATGGTCAGCTCGACCAAATCCATGACCGGCCACATGCTGGGAGGCACAGGCGGTGTGGAAGCGATTTTTTGCGCGAAAGCGATTCAAGAGGGTATCATTCCACCGACCATCAATCTGGAAAATCCGGATGCGGACTGTGGTCTGGATTACGTGCCGAATGTCGCCCGGCATAAAGAAATTTCCACCGCCATGTCCAATAGTTTTGGGTTTGGCGGTGTTAATGCAGTGATTGTTTTGAAGAAATACAGAGATTAGTTATTTCTGGAGGAATTTTTATCAATGTCATTTTTAGATCAGGTTGATCCGGAAGTCGCAAAGGCCATAGACCTGGAAACAAGGCGTCAGGCGGGAAAACTGGAACTCATCGCTTCGGAGAATTTTGTCAGCGAAGCCGTTTTGGAAGCCCAGGGTTCTGTGATGACCAATAAATACGCTGAAGGTTACCCGGGTAAACGCTATTATGGCGGCTGTGAATATGTCGATATTGCAGAGAGTCTGGCGATTGAACGTTGCAAAGCGCTTTTTGGCGCGGAGGCTGTCAATGTGCAGCCGCACTCCGGAACGCAGGCCAACATGGCTGTTTATTTTGCGGCGTGTTCTCCCGGCGATACGGTTTTAGGTATGAATTTGTCGCATGGCGGCCATTTGTCGCACGGCAGCCCGGCGAATTTTTCCGGGAAATTTTACAAGATCGTTCCTTACGGCGTCAGCCGCGATACGGAAACCATCGATTATGACGAAATGGCCAAATTGGCCCGTGAACATAGACCCAAAATGATTGTCGTCGGCGCGAGCGCCTATCCGCGGACGATTGACTTCAACAGATTCCGCGCCGTGGCCGATGAAGTCGGCGCGGTGATCATGGCGGACATCGCGCACATTGCGGGACTGGTTGCGGTGGGCCTGCATCCCTCGCCGATTCCCGTTTGCGAATATGTTACCACCACCACGCACAAAACACTGCGCGGACCGCGCGGTGGACTCATCATGTGCAAGGAACCTTACATAAAAATCCTCAACAGTCGCGTTTTCCCCGGCATGCAGGGCGGTCCTTTGATGCATGTCATCGCCGCCAAGGCCGTGGCCCTGAAAGAAGCATTGTTGCCCGAATTCAAGGAATATCAACAGCAGATTGTTAAAAACGCTCAGGCGATGGCGGACGAATTAAAGAACGAAGGCTTCCGTCTGGTGTCGGGCGGTACGGACAATCACCTGATGCTCGTTGATCTGACTGCCAAAGGCGTGACGGGCAAGGATGCGCAGGAAGCGCTGGATCGCGCGGCTATTACCGTTAATAAAAACGGGATTCCTTTTGATACGCAGGGGCCGATGGTTACCAGTGGCATCCGTATCGGCACGCCGGCGCTCACGACCCGTGGCATGAAGGAAAATGAAATGCGCCTCATCGCCTCGCTGATTGCCGATGTGATCAATCATATTAATGATGAGCAAACCATCAAAGCCGTGGCCGAAAAAGTGAAAACGCTTTGTGCCCGGTTCCCGCTGTATGCGCAAAGGATAAAAGGATAAAAGGGGATTCCGACGGGCGCAGGTACAGGCGACTCATCAGAAAGCGGAAAAACATGACGGAAAAACACGTGCCGTCGCATCATGTTTCGGACAAAGTCAATTCCCGTCCCGACTGGGATACGTATTTTCTGGATATTGTCGATCTGGTTTCGAGACGCAGCACTTGTCTGCGCCGCGCGGTAGGGGCCGGCCTTGTTCGCGACCGGAGGATTCTGGCCACCGGCTACAACGGTGCCCCGTCCAAATTGCAGCATTGCCTGGATATCGGTTGCCTGCGCGAACAGCTCCATGTGCCGTCCGGCGAACGCCATGAATTATGCCGTGGCCTGCACGCGGAACAAAACGCGATTATTCAGGCCGCCCTGCATGGTGTCAGCGCAAAAGATTCCACTCTGTATTGCACCAATCATCCCTGCGTCATTTGCGCCAAGATGATCATCAATGCCGGCATCACGCGCATTGTCATCCGCGACGGCTACAGCGACCAATTGGCCACGGATATGTTCAAAGAAGCGGGTATCGGCGTTGTGCAGTTGAAGAACCTATAGAGGATCGGTCGAGCGAAATCATGAAATGTCCCTTTTGCGGTAACGCGGAAAACAAGGTGATTGATTCCCGGATCAGCAAGGACGGCAAAGCCATTCGACGCCGTCGTGAATGTTTGGGTTGCGCCCGGCGCTTTACCACGTATGAATATGTGGAAGATATTCTGCCGATGGTGGTGAAAAAAGACGGGCGGCGCGAACCGTTTGACCGGATAAAAATACGCAACGGAGTGATGACGGCCTGTGAGAAACGCCCGATCAGCATGGAGGACATGGAAAAAATTGTCGAAAACGTGGAAGCCGCCTGTCAGGAGTTTCAGGGAGAAGAAATTCTATCCTCGGTGATTGGAGAAAAAGTAATGGCCGAACTCAAGACACTTGACGGTGTGGCTTATGTGCGGTTTGCGTCGGTGTATCGTCAATTCCGCGACGTCGGCGAATTTATGGCGGAATTAAAAGACTTGTTGAGCAAGGGCAAAAAATAATTATGTTTACCGGCATTGTCGAAGGATCGGGAAAAGTTGTTCGCCTGACGATGAAAGGCGCGGATGCCCTGTTGGAAATTGAGGCCGCAATCGATTTGAGCGAGGTGTCCCTGGGCGACAGCATTGCGGTCAACGGCGCTTGCCTGACGGTGATCTCCAAAACGGCCAAAACATTTACCGCCGACGTTTCCGCCGAATCATTGAGCAAGACGACACTCAAGCACTTGCAGACCGGACATCCAGTCAATCTGGAGAAATCCCTGCGCATCGGCGGCTTTCTGGGCGGCCATTTTGTGCTGGGGCACGTGGACGGGATCGGCCGCATTCTCTCCAAAACGCAGAAGTCCGGATCGATCATTTTCGCCATTGAAGCCGATGAGCCATTGTCGCGTTATATTGTGGAAAAAGGCTCGGTGGCCATCGACGGCATCAGCCTGACGGTGAACAAGCTTGAAAAAGGCCGATTTTATGTTAATATCATTCCACACACAGCCGTCCACACGACGCTGACCGGGAAAAAAGAAGCCGAATGGGTGAACATTGAAACGGATATTCTGGGGAAATATGTAGAAAAGTTATTGCAAACACCGCGGGGAATCGATAAGGATTTTCTCGCCGAACATGGTTTTATCAAATAAGAAGGGTAAAAAATGGCAGTCAGTAAAATTTCGGAAGCAATTGAAGACATTCGCAATGGGAAGATGGTTATTCTTGTTGATGATGAAGATCGGGAAAACGAAGGTGATCTTTTTATGGCGGCGCAGTTTGTCACGCCGGAAGCGATTAATTTTATGGCGAGATTGGGACGCGGGTTGATTTGCCTGACGATTAATGAAGAAATCGCCAACCGTCTGAAGCTCCATCTGATGGTGAAAGACAATCAGGCGCGTTTCGGTACGGCGTTTACCATTTCCATCGAAGCGCGTCACGGCGTTTCCACCGGTATTTCGGCGGGAGACCGCGCCACAACGATTCTGGCGGCGGTGAATCCCGCAGCCAAGCCGGACGATGTTGTGAGTCCCGGGCACGTGTTCCCGATTCTGGCGCGCAAAGGCGGCGTTCTGGTGCGTACAGGCCAGACCGAAGGATCAGTGGATTTATGCCGACTGGCCGGACTCACGCCGTCGGGTGTGATTTGCGAAATCATGAAGGACGACGGCACGATGGCGCGGATGCCGGACCTGGAAATTTTTGCCCGTGAGCACAACCTCAAGATCTGCACAATCGCTGATTTGATTGATTACCGGATGCAGAACGAATCGCTCATCCGGCGGGTGGCGGAAGCAGCGCTTCCCAGCTCTTTTGGCGGCGATTTTCAAATCATCATTTATGAAAACGATGTGGACGACATGCAGCATATCGCTCTGGTGAAAGGCGAAATCAGCAAAAATGATGAAGTGCTGGTGCGGGTGCATTCAGAGTGCCTGACCGGCGACATTTTTTCGTCCGCCCGGTGCGACTGCGGCGATCAGCTTCATCGCGCCATGGAAATGATCGGCGAAGAAGGCAAAGGCGTCATTGTCTATATGCGGCAGGAAGGACGGGGCATCGGCCTGGTCAACAAGATCAAGGCTTATGCGCTTCAGGAAACAGGACACGACACTGTAGAAGCCAACATCGCCCTGGGCTTTAAAGCGGATTTGAGAGATTACGGCATTGGCGCGCAGATTCTTGCGGATCTGGGCGTGCATAAAATGCGGCTCCTGACCAACAATCCTAAAAAGATTGTCGGACTGGAAGGCTACGGCATTGAAGTCACGAAGCGTGTGTCGATTGAAATTCCGCCCAACGAAAGTAATATTCGATATATGACCACCAAAAAAAGCAAGATGGGTCATATTCTGGAACTTTAAAAGTGGGGAGGCGCATTGCGCGCAGATTAATAATTTTAAACTAAGGATGGTGTTGAAATCATGCCGAAAATAATTGAAGGAAAAATTGTTGCCAAGGGAATGAAGTTCGCGATTGCCGCGAGCCGTTTCAACGATTTCATCAGCGGACGGTTAATTGAAGGCGCGGTTGATACGCTGATTCGAGCTGGTGCGGATGAAAAAGATATCGTCATTTACAAAGTACCCGGCGCGTTCGAACTGCCACTGGCGGCAAAAAAGATTGCCAAGAGCGCGCGCTTTGACGCGGTGATCTGTCTGGGCGCGGTGATTCGCGGCGCGACCCCGCATTTTGAATATGTCAGCGCGGAAGTCTCCAAAGGGATTGCCAGTGTCGGACTGGACGCGGAAATTCCGGTGGTCTTCGGTGTGCTGACGACAGACACCATTGAACAGGCCATTGAACGGGCGGGCACAAAGTCCGGCAACAAAGGTGCGGATGCGGCGATGGCGGCGATCGAAATGGTCGATCTGTTCAAAAAGATTAACGCATAATTTGACGTGTGCCTACTTGCATAAGTTTGCATTCTGTCATTTCGACCGCAGGGAGAAATCTTTTTAACAATCTAAAAGATTTCTCAGTCGCTTAGCTCCTTACCCTGATCACCTGATGACCTAAAGGTCACGCGAGGTGACTCGAGGGCACGCGTCGAAATGACATCTTGTTATCGTAAACATTTGCTATTGAAACAGCGCTGCAATCATATGGGCGCTTAGGGAATTTGAGGATTAGATGCAAGAACGGAGAAAGGCGCGCGAAGTTGCCTTACAGGTTCTTTACAGTTTGAATTTTGTCAATCTCGATGTGGAAAAGGCCCTGGAGCTTTTCTGGGGAAATTTTGTCGCGCCCAAGTCGGCCAAGGAATTTGCGGCCACTCTCGCCTCCGGCACCTGGCATCATCGTGAAGAGTTGGACGGGCTGATCGCCGGCTGTTCGGACAACTGGTCGCTCAGCCGTATGTCGAAAGTTGATATCAGCATTTTGCGGATGGCTGTGTTTGAATTTCTTTACTGCGACGACATCCCACCCAAAGTCAGCATCAACGAAGCGGTCGATCTGGGGAAAATATTCGGATCGGAAAATTCCGGATCTTTTATCAATGGCATCCTCGATGCTCTCAATTTGAAATTGAATAAAAACAATGCAGCTAAATCTGTCCACCCATCCGCCCGACCGACAAAAGCATAAGTGTCTGGTTCTGGGTTATTTCAGCGATGAAAAACCACCGCGGGGTATTTGCGGACTGATGGATTGGCGTCTCAACGGCATGATTTCATGGGAAATCAAACAGGGTCACATCAACGGCGAGTTCAAGGAAAAGGTGGTGATCCCCTATCCGCAACGCATCGGCTCCGAGTTACTTTTTCTTTTCGGGCTGGGTAATCTTACCGATCTTTCCTACGACCGCATTTACACCGTGGCCTATGAAATTGCCGGCGCGATTGACGCCATGAAACTTCGGGAATTTGCGTTTGATCTGCCGGGAGAAGGGCGTTCGGAATTGACCACTGCCGGTATGCTGGAAGCCATGATGACCGGTTTTTTTGATTTCTTATCGAATGACGTCAGCAAACTCGCCAATGTCAGTATCTGTCTGCTTACTTCTTCAGAGCGCTTAGCAGGCGTTGAGCAGGGGATTGCCCAATTTCATAAAAATGTGCGGCACATGGGTTTGGTCGATTTCAGCGCGGTTCATGACGAATCTCCTTCATGAACCGCTTTATCTGTCGTTATTTTCCAGCTCTGTTTCTGACTCGCTCCCCTTATAAAAACATTGACACATTATATCGATCTCCCTATAATCACGCCGCATTAAGACAGAATCTTATTGAATATTGAAAGGAAGGGATGTTACATGAAAAAAATCATACTGTTGTGTTGCTTGTTTTGTCTTTTGTCCCTGGTGATTTTCGGCTGCAGCAAAAAAGAAGAAGCCTCCGTGATCAAGGTGGCCGTGTGTCCGACGTCGCCACCGAATATGTTTGAGGAAAACGGCAAGTACCAGGGTCTGGACCTGGAATTATTTGAAGGTTTCTGCAAGGCTCGGGGGCTTAAGTACAAGATCACCTCTTACGATTGGCAGGGCATGCTCGGAGCGGTTATTGGAAAACAGGCCGACGTAGCGTTTTCGGCAATTTCGATTACCGATAAACGTAAAGAGGTCATGGATTTTTCCAAACCCTATATGGATAATACCTGGAATCTGGTCAGTTTGAAGAGCAGGAATATCAAGATCAAAGACCTTGCCGAATTGAAGAAATTCACCATCGGCTACCCCCGTGGCATGGCCTACAGCGGATACATCAAGGACAAACTCGAACCGCAGGGCGTTTATAAGCTAAGCGATGTCAAGTTGTATCCGACCTACAACGAAGTTCTGGCCGACCTGAAAAACGGGAACCTTGATCTGGCCTTTGTGGAAGGCGGGGTCTCTCTGGTTTACAAGAAAAAAATGGACATTCAAGACAGCTACGTTTTTACAGGGTTCGATGTCTTTGGTTTCGCTTTCCCCAAGGGGTCTCCTCTGCGCGATGACTTCGACCGTTATCTGACCGAACTGGGCCCGGAGAAAATCAAGGCCATCATCGACAAGTGGATGCAATAGAAGGGCGCAAACCGGACAAATGACATTCTGGAACATTCTTATGGCCCTGGCCAAAGGCGCGGGATATACGGTCCTGGTGACGATAGCCAGTGTCTGTGCCGGCCTGGCCATAGGATTATTAATGGCTGTTTTGAGCAGATTGCAGTGGAAGCCGCTCTCACTTTTCCTTGCCGCTTATCTCTATGTATTTCGCTCGATACCCGTTCTGGTTCTCCTTTTTATCGTCTTTTTCGGCCTGCCGAGCATGGGCATCCGGATTCCACCGTTCACGGCGATGGTGTTGACCCTGGGGCTCATTTCCGGAGCTTACCTCGCGGAAATATTCCGTGGCGCCATGTCCGCCGTTGACCGGGATGAAATCCTGGCTGCCGAAGCCATGGGAATGAGCCGGATGCAGAGTTTTCTCTATATCGTTCTTCCGCAAATGTTCAGAATGTCCATCCCGGGTATGATCAATGAGTTTACCTCCATTTTGAAGTATACCCCTTTCGCCTACACCGTGGGGATACCCGAGATCATGAAAGAGGCCATGAGTCTTGCCGCCCTGACCTTGCGGGGGGTTGAAATCTATCTGGCTGTCGGGATTATCTACTTTGCCATCTACAAGTTGTTTGTGATGCTTTTTATGGTTCTCGAGAAAAAATTCCGGGTTCCCGGTTTGGCTCATGAGTGAGAAGGAATAACAATGGCCTTGCTTGAAGTTAAAAATCTTGTAAAGAAATTTGATGATAAGGATGTCCTCAAAGGGATCAACGTGGAGCTTAGTGAAGGTCAGTCCAAAGTGGTGATGGGCGGTTCGGGATGCGGCAAATCCACCATGCTTCGATGTCTGAATCTTCTCATCCAACCCACCTCAGGAGAGATTATCTTCAAAGGAGAAGACATTACCCGTCCGGGGGTGGACGTCCGCAAATTGCGCTAGGACATTGGATTTGTTTTTCAGCACTTTGCCCTCTACCGGCATCTGACGGTGCAGGATAACGTCACCTTGGGGCTTCGCAAACTCAAGAAAATGTCAGCGAAGGATGCCGCTGAAAAAGCCTTATATGAGTTGGAACGGGTCGACATGGTCGAACATCGACACAAATATCCCGCCCAGCTTTCCGGCGGACAGAAGCAACGGGTAGCCATCGTCCGGGCGCTGGCCATGGACCCTGCGGTGCTTTTTCTGGATGAACCGACTTCCGCCCTCGATCCGCAAATGACCAGGGAAGTGGTCACGGTCATCAACAAGCTCTTCATGGACAACATCACCATGCTCTGCGTCACCCACGATCCCTTTCTGGCGAAATATATTTCAGACAGCATCGTTTTTTTGGATAAAGGGGTTGTTGTGGCGGAGGATATTGCCGAGCGGCTGTTCTATGATCATCCGGATCCACGCGTCAGGCAATTTTTCCTGAGCGTGATCGACCACAGGTGACCGGTATGGATGCTTTCATCAATGACCTGATCGCTTATTCGCCCCAGATAATGACCGGCCTGAAAAATACGGTTCTCCTCATGGTCATTATGTCGGTCACCGGACTCATCGGCGGGGTCGCTGTTTTTTACCTGACCCTCAGCAGGGTGGATACTGTGCGGACATGGGTGGAACGCTACATATCATTCTTTATCGGGACGCCGCTCCTGGTCCATCTTTTTCTGATGTATTACGGATTGCCCCAGTTCGGGATTAATTTGTCGGCGTTCACCGTTTGCATCATCGGCTTTACCTTGAATGTTTCCGCCTATAACGCCCGGTACCTGATGACCGCTTATCACGGTTTGGACAAGACGGAACTGGAAGCCGCCCAGGCCCAGGGCTTTACGCATCCTGAAATATTCCGTTTGATTATTCTGCCCCAGGTGATACGTCTGTCCGTCCCTTCATTGACCAACCAGGTCATCCAAAATCTGAAAGATACCTCCGTAGCCTTTCTCATTCAGTACCCTGATTTTTTTGCCCAGATTCAGGAGATAGCGTCGACAAACTTCCAATTCTTCAAGGCTTATGTGACAGCCGGACTGGTTTATCTGGTGCTGGTTTCGATCATTGTCCTGGCGGCTAGGAGACTGGAAAAGCGATTAATCCTGCCGGGTTTCCAGACATAAAGAAGGCATATTGGATGCCCCAAAATCAGTGTGAAATATTGGCGCCCCTATCCTCGTATATCTATGAGTGCGGAAAATTCGTCCGTCAGATCATCCAGCGAAATTTCCGGTGGAATGGCAACGCCGCTGTGCGGCACAACAACCAGAATATCAGATCCCGTCATATCTTTAACCCTTCAAGGTGATACGCCGTCTTGCGGCTAGTGTCCTGTCAACGATACTCTGTCATTTCGAAGGAGTCATAACGACTGAGAAATCTTAGATTTCTCCCTGCGGTCGAAATGACATTTCTTGATTGACGAGACACTAGTTTTTCTATAGATTATTGTAGCGCTTTTCCCCCTCTTTGAAAATGCAAATAATGTGATATGATATTAAGTATTTACCTTTATTGGTTGACAGAAATAGACCTTCTCTTTATAGTTTGATCCAATATAGGAAGGTAGAATCTGGAACCCATGATCAATTCGTCACCATCAAAACAACCACGTTTTTCCGGCTGGCTGACCCTTGCGGGTGCGATGCTGGCCTATGGCGGCATTTGCGGCGACGTCACTTACGCCTATGGTGTGTTTCTGCCGTCGATGAATGAAACCTTCGGGTGGCATCGTTTGGTTCTGTCCGGCCCCTATACGCTTTTTCTGATAATTGGCGGCCTGCTGGGGCCACTGGTAGGATGGACCATTGCCCGGTTTGGCGCCAGGAAAAATATTATTCTGGGAAATATCTTTGCTGCACTTGGTTTACTGGGCATGTCTCAGGTTGGTGAAATCTGGCATGTCTATCTTTTTTTCGGTGTGATGGGCGGCCTGGCCCTGGCCCTTGCCGAATTTTTAGCCGTGACGACGGTTATCAATCACTGGTTCATCAGGAGAAGGTCTCTGGCGCTGGGATTTCTTTTTGCCTCAGGCGGTGTCGGCGGCTTTTTTCTGCCGCCGCTGATCATCTCGTTAATTTCCGATCTGGGTTGGCGCTGGGCATGGGTCTGCCTGGCTGGTATTCATCTTCTTTTGACGGTTATCCTGGCAGGGTGTCTCATTCGGAATACGCCGGAGAGTGAAGGCCAGGTGCCGGATGGAGAAGCCCTGGAAAGTCCATTTGAAAATTTTCACAGCTCAACAAAGAATAGCGTTTATTCAACACCCATAGATTGGAGCGCGAGCAATGCCATGAGAACACCGGCCCTGTGGATACTGTTGATTTTATTTTCCGTTCTGTTGTTTGTCACCAATATGCTGACGACCCATCAGGTGGCCTATCTGCGGGATCTGCAATATTCCCCGATGGTGTCGGCCACAGCGCTGGGGCTGATGCTGGGGATGAGTATTCTGGGAAGGCTTCTAAGCGGCGTTTTAGGCATGCGGTTTGACGGCCGGTATCTGGCAGCCGTCTTTTTTGGCTGCATGGGATTAGGCATCGTATCACTCATGAACGCGCAAGGAATCTTTTTTGTTTATCTCTATTCGATCCTTACGGGGATTGGATTTGGCGGAATGATCGTCCTTTTACCCAATGTCATGGGCGCCTATTTCGGACGCACGCACTTTTCCCGGATTGTCGGCTGGACAACTCCTGTGGTGACGCTTGCCAGCGCCATAAGCCCAACGCTTGCCGGTTATTATTATGATGTTACAGGCGGTTATTTTATGCCCTTTACCATCGCGGCGGCGCTTCTTTTCGGATGTGTCATTCTGGCTTTCCTGGCTCGTCCGCCCGTTCTGCCTGTGGCTATTAAGTAATGGAGTTTCCTCTAACCTTTTTTTCAAAATAGCTTTTAATATTTTCGGCCGTTTGGGCGATCAGCAGCCGGCGGGCCTCGCGGCCGGCCCAGGCAATGTGCGGGGTGATGAAAAGTTTTTCCTTGTTCTGAACCTTGAGCAACGGGCTCTCGGCCGCAATGGGTTCGGCTGAAAGCACGTCGAGCGCGGCTCCAGCAATCCGGTTTTCATCAATGGCCTGCGCCAGCGCCGCCTCGTCCACAATACCGCCTCTTCCCATATTTAAAAGACAGGCGGTGGGCTTCAGCATCCGGAGCCGGGTTTCGCTGAGCAAATTCCTGGTCTGATCGTTCAACGGGCAATGAATGGATACGATATCGGCCGTGCGCAGCAATTCCTCCAGGGATAAATGTTGATAGCCTGTGGCTTCCAGATTTTTGCCTGAGGTCGAATAATAGGCGATGTGTGCGCCGAAGGCGGAAGCCACCTGCGCCACGCGTTTGCCGATGGCGCCCATCCCGATAATTCCGAAAAGCTTGTTATTCAATTCCCAAAATTCGCGTCCGAGATGCGTGAACACCGGGCTTGTTGCGTATTGTCCAGACTTAACATAATCGTCGTAGTAGCGGCCGGCGTTCAGCAAATAGAAAAGCATGGCAAACGTACATTGCGTAACGGATTCAGTGGAATAACCTGCAACATTCTTTACCGTGATTCCCTTTTTCGCTGCATATTCCAGATCGATATTGTTCATGCCGGTGGCGGCGACACAAACCAGCTCCAGTCCCGGACAGGCGTCCATCACATCACGGTCAATGACCACTTTGTTGGTGATGACCACGTTATACCCTTTTATTCGCTCAATCCGCTCGGCAGGCCGGGTCACCTCATGGCCTGTGTATTCACCAAGAGATGAAATATCGGAGAGGTTGGCGACTTTTCCTACGGTGATGGCATCGAGAAATACCATTTTAACAGACTTGCTCATCTTTTCTCCCGAGTCGGTTATTTAGCCGTTCCTGATGATATTATCTATTTTCTGCAATATGTTTGATCGGTTTTACCATTTGTTCCTTGAGAATCTTTAAAAATTTCTTCCGGAAAGGCGGTATTTTGGTGAGGAGCGTCATCATCAGATTCAAACGGCGGATCTTAAAATTTTTCTGGGGAAAATCATACATCCCGTGACTTTTGTGATAGCGATGATCGGCCTGGAAAACAAATCGCAGCATTCCGTAAACTTCGTCCCTGAAAATTTTTCTACCGGCGACACCGAAGAATGTCACGGGAGGGGCATAATTCCCGGCAGCACGCCGGACAAGTGTGCCCGCCAGTTGGGCAAGCAATAGATCAATCTGCTTTGAGTCGCCCGCATCATCCGCAACAATCCCCACCAGGTTGGCCTCCTGTGTTTCTCCATAAGCCTCCAGAATCTGGCGGAGGTTGGCAATCTGCCCCAAGGGGCCCGAAATCAAAAAAGCAATCTGTTTACCAGTGAGCGTGGGCATATGGGTATTGAAGAAAGACCGGTCAAAGTAGGTTTTCCACTTGGCTGAAAGATAGCGGTCGTGGATGGCGCCTGCAAAAACCACCACATCTGCTTTTTTTACTTTTTCGTTGTAAAAATCGATGAAGCCATCTTTCCCTTCATATTCACAGACATTGTCCAGCCCACACTTGCAGCATCCCAGGCAACCGCCCTTAATGTCAAGATCACTCAGATTAATGACTTCAACATCCCCGCGGAAGTTGCCGACAAAGGACTGAACCATCGCATCGGTATTGCCTGCCGGTTTTTGCCCGTCTTTCAGCACCAGAATCCTTTTGCCCGCGGCATCCACGCCAGCCACGGCAGGTCCCGGTTCATAGGTAAAGCTCTGCGCCGCAAGTTGCGGATGGACCCGGGCCACAGGAACTTGCCGGGATACGGAGTCAAAAAGAGATTCGGCAAAAGCCAGCCAGCGGGCTCGTTCCGCTTTTTTCATCAGATCATACATGGCCGCGGAATAGGCCCCCGTGTAATGCATTTGCAGATCGTCGCAAATGGCATGAATGTAATTATGAGCGGTGTGATCGAAAAAATGAACGGATGTCGAGAGAGAAGCCGTGTATTTTCCGGCAAAGGCCGCTTCCTGTTTTCTTTCAAAAATAAGCTCAATAAAGCGCTTATATTGAGAACAGACCAGCAGAAAGTAAAGAGGAAACGCCCATAACACGACGTCAGCTTTTTTGACCGCATCCATAATTTCGTTGAAAGCCGCCTCATCCTTTTCGAGTTTCCGGATATTTTGAGCCACCGGAAAATATTGAAATGATTGTTGCGGATTTTTCTTTGCCGCGTAGCGGACATACTGGAGAGTAACACTGAGATCGCCTTTGGGGCTTCCGTTTAAGACAATGATGTTCATTAATTTAGATACCTTTCTTCAAAGCACATTGGGCTTTATCTGTTGATATGCTTTTTTTCATATAAACAACGCCTGAAGCCTTTTGGCTGAATCATGTTGCGGCAGGGAAATGATTAGTAATTTTCTTCACCCGTTTCATCGGTCTGAAAACCATTTTATTTGCAGATGAAGTATATGAAGATGATGAATGTGTGTCAAGATAATTCACCGTAATTTTGCCTATGAGAAACTGATTGACATTAAAGGCGGTTTTTCTTATAATAATATGCAAAAGTAAGTAAAAGAATAATAGATAAAATCAATACTGAATTCTAAAGACGAGGAGGAATCATGGAAATATTAGTCGCATATGTGGGTGGACTGGACGCTGATAGCGCGGTTTTGGAAGTAGCCAAGAAACACGCTAAAGCATTTAATGCTAAACTTTATATTGCCAGCTCCATGGAGAAAGTGTCCGAAAAAGAGCAGATAAATCTGGAAAAAGTCGAAAAACAACTTGCCTATGTCAAAGAAACACTGGAGGCCGAAGGCATTACCTGCGAAACACATGTTCTGGTGAGGGGATTGACACCCGGTGAGGATATTGTAGAATTCGCGGTCGATAAGAAAGTGGACGAAATCATTATAGGTATTGAGAAGAAATCCAAGGTGGGCAAGCTGCTTTTCGGATCCAACGCCCAGTATATTATTCTGGAATCGCACTGCCCGGTGGTATCCGTCAAATAGCAGGGGAATGGTCCTTATAAACCGCGCGGGGGTGGCTTGCCAAACGTTCTGCTCGGTGTGACTGAAAAACAAAAGGCTTGCGCTCTTTTGGAAGCGCGCAAGCCTTTTTTCATGGAATCTTTATGTCCGCGAAATAGTTATTTCTTTCTTTTGGCCAGTTCTTCGGCCCTTAGTTCCTTGCGCAACACCTTGCCGACGGTTGATTTGGGCAGTTCTTTGCGGAATTCAACTTCTGCCGGCAGTTTATAGGTGGCCAGTTTTGTTTTGCCGTACTCAATCAGCTCTTCAGCTGTGGCCGTTTCGCCTTCTTTAAGCACAACAAATAATTTGATACTTTCGCCGCGCTTCGCGTCGGGTACGCCGATGGAGCAGACCTCCATCACTTTGGGGTGCTCATAGTAAACTTCATCCACGTCTCTGGGATAAACATTGAATCCGCCGGTGATGATCATGTCTTTTTTGCGATCGACGATATAGAAGTAGCCGTTTTGATCCATCGTGGCGATGTCGCCTGTATAACACCAGCCGTCGCGCAGCAGGTTTGCGGTTTCCCCGGGTTGGTTCAGATAACCCTTGGTGACCTGTGGGCCGCGAATAATCATTTCGCCCGGCTCGCCGATGGGCATGTCTTTTTCGCCTTTATCCAGATCCACGATCCGGCATTCGGTATCGGAAAGGGGCAGACCGATGCTGCCGATTTTACGGACGCCTTCAAACGGATTGGTATGAGTCACGGGCGTGGTTTCCGTCATACCGAAGCCTTCCACGATCACCGCGCCTGTCATCTTCTCAAAATCATGGATCACTTCTACAGGCAGAGGAGCGCTCCCGGAAAAGAAACCTTTAAAGCATGTCATATCCGTCTTTTTCATATCCGGATGATTCAACATGCCGATATACATGGTCGGAACCAGCGCGCCAAAGGCCGGTTTGAATTTTCGAATGGCCTCCAAAAGCGGTTGCGGCTGCGGTCGGGGGATGAGAATATCTCCCCATGCTTGAAAAATAGAAAAATTCATTGCGCAGGACATGCCGAAAACATGGAAGAAGGGCAGTGCGCCCAGGTTGACGTGGTGAGTACCGATAAACCTTGGGAACCATGCACAAATCTGCTGCACTTGTTTGCTGATGTTGCCGTGGGTCAGGATAACCCCTTTGGAGACACCCGTGGTGCCGCCGGTGTACTGATACATGGCCGTATCGTCAAACGTCAACTTTGCCTTGGGTGAATTAGGTTGAGACTTGGCGATACAGTCCTTCCATTTGTAAACATCGTTGACTGGTTTGACGTCGGCGGCCAGTTTTTCCTTTTTGGCGACCAGCGGGAATAAAATATTTTTCGGGAAGGGGAGGTAATCTCCAATCGACGTATAAATAATCTGTTTAACTTTTGTTTTGGGTCTCAAATCGATCATCCGGTTGCCCAGAAGATCGATGGTGATAAGTATTTTTGATCCGGAATCGTTGAGCTGATGTTCAAGTTCGCGGTCGGAATAGGTCGGGTTATTTAAAACAACGACAGCTCCCAGCCTTAAGGTTGCGTAATAGGCGACTACACAGGGAATCATGTTCGGCAGAATAATGGCGACAGCGTCGCCTTTTTTAACGCCCATGCCGGCAAGGCAGGTCGCGAAACGATCCACCATGTCTTTAAGAGCTTTGTATGTCATGGTGTAGCCTTGGAAGTTCAGAGCCATGCGGTCCGGAAATTTGGCCGCCGATCTGTCCAGAATATCGGGCATGCAAATTTCTTCGTATTTAATTTTTTCAGGAACGCCTTTGTCGTAAGACTTCAACCACGGTTTTGACGCATATGATCCTTCTCCAGCCATTTTATCTTCCCCCCTAAGTTTGGTTAAGACGATGTGAATGAAGCAAACCAATTTACCCCCGCTATCCTTGATTAATCCTCCTATTATTTAGTATTTTTGTCTTTATGAATTACCAAAATAAGGACTGCCAGCCTTTATTGGCAAAATTTTAGCAATTTTTATCAGCAAAATCCATAAAACATTCCTTCTGCGGACAGAGAGATTTTATATCTGGCGCAATTTCGGCTATTTAGCTTTAATATTTTTTTCAGAGGCGCAACAAATGTATCTTGTGCCTGGACTGATGTGATTTGCGGGGAGCGATCGCAAACCGCTTGACAGAAATATTTTTTTGGGGATATTTTAAAAATAAGATGATTACTTTTGATATTCATATTCACACCCGCAGGTATTCCGGCTGCTCTTTTATTGATTACGAAGATATTGTCGGGCAGGCGGCGGCGGCGCGTCTCGACGGCATCGCCGTCACCGAGCACGGCATGCGTTGGCCGGATGAAGAATTTGGCAGATTGCGGAAAATGGCCGCTGATCGTGGCATTGTTGTGATCAACGGCCAGGAAATCAACACGTTCAATGCCGCCAATCGTTCCGAGGGTGAATTTCTGGTGTTTGGCGTTCACCGCAGTCTGACACGGGCATGCTCGGCCACCGAGCTTATTCAGACCGTTCATGAAGAAGGCGGGATTGTGATAGCCGCGCATCCTTATAAATTATCCCGTGGCGGCAGGTCCCACTACTACGGGGCAGGCGATCTGGTTTACAAGCTAAAGCTTGACGGTATTGAACTATGCCATCCCGATCATAGCGAACTGGCCATGAAAAAAGTCAAAAAAGCGATGGATGAACTGAAGATTCCCGGCACGGGCGGCAGCGACGCACACAAAATCCTTAATATCGGTTCGTGTGTAACGATCTTCGATAATCCGGTCTCTGACGAAGTAGATTTTATAAAAGAAATCCGCGCCGGGAGAATCCGGGCGGAGAAAAGATAGGGGCGGGTAAATGGTAGGGGCGGGATGACCCCGCCCCTACAAGGGTTTTCAGAAAATTATTCACCGATGAAGTTTGGTTCGCGTTTCTGCAGAAAGGCTGTGATGCCTTCCACGGCGTCTTTACTGGCGCCAAGTTTCTTTGACCATTCCTGATCCACCCGCAGTCCTTCGTCGAAGCCTTTATCCATTCCGACGCTTATCCCCTCGAGCACCGCCGCCACGCAAAGCGGCGGCCGTTTGGCCAGGGCCTGGGCAAAGGCCGTTGCTTCTTTCATTAAATCGGCCGCCGGAACTACTTTATCTACCAAACCGATGGCCAGAGCTTCCGCAGACGAAAGCCTCTTGCTGAAGAGAATCATGTCGAGAGCCTTGGATTTTCCCAAAAGCCTCGGCAGTCTCTGAATGCCGCCCCAGCCGGGTGTAATGCCAAGATTCACTTCCGGCAGTCCGATAAACGCCTTGGGATTGTCCGTCATGATGCGGAAATGGCAGGCAATCGCCGTTTCGCAGCCGCCGCCCAGCGCGTGACCGTTAATGGCTGCGATATAGGGCTTGGTGGAACGCGATATGGCATTCATGATTTCATTGCCGTTCGGTCCTTTGGCGATGTTGGCAATATCCGAAACATCCATGCCGGCGGAGAAGCCCTTTTCACCGGCGCCCGTGATGATCACGGCCCGGGTCTCCTTGCTTTTTTCGATTTCATTTACGGCGTTAAAAAACTCCTCCCGAATACCCAGATTAACCGAATTCATCGGCGGACGGTTGAGCGTAATAGTGGTTACAAAGTCCTTCGTCGATACAGTAATGTTTTGGTACTCCATAATTCTTTCTCCTTTCAAATTGTTATTCTTCAGTCCGGCATACGCCGGATTCCGCGCTTCGCGCTCCACCTTCAGTCTTCGGTCTTCAGCCTTTCTTATTTCTGATGTACCAGCCGGACACCCGGATACGGTACTTCAAAAAAGGGAACATTGGTTCCTCCCAAGCTGCCGATAAAGGCTGTCCGGCGGTCTTTCCCGCCGAAACAGATATTGGCCGGCCGGCTGATGACGACGCCTTGCGGGTCTTGGACGACAATTTCCAGCCTGCCCTGCAGATCAATGTAGCCTATGGTATTGATGGCCGGAAAAGTAACCCACAAGTTGCCTGCTTCGTCAAAGGCGATGCCGTCGGGAAAACCGAACTTTCCCAGAAACGCCGGCCCGTAAACCTCCGCAGCACCCACACTGTTGTCTTTGAGAATTCGGTAACGTAAAATCCGGCGCTGCATGGTTTCCGCGACATAGACAAACTCTTCCTTCTCGTCCATTGCGACGCCGTTGGCAAAGTAAATGCCTTCCGCGACGATGCGGGGCGACTGATTTTTTGCGATGACCACCAGGCAGCCATCCGGAATAGGGGACTGCAAAGAGGCATCGATATCGGAATTATCCGTAGAGTTGGAGACCCAGAGCCTGCCTGAATAATCAAGAAAAGGGAAATTGGGTGTGAACATTTTTTTACCACCGGCCTCTGTCATCAATACGATGTGGCTGCCTGTAGGTGAAACAGACTGGACTTCGCCGTTGCCGATGTTGGCGACAATGCAGTTGCCTTTTTCATCGATGCAAATGCCGTTAGGGATGCCGCCCAGCGTACCGAAAAAAGATGTGCGGCCGTTTGGGTCGATTCGCGAACAGCGTCCGTAACCATCCGCCGTATAGACGCTGCCGTCATCGAGGGCCATGACGCCTTCCGGCCTGGTCAGTCCGCTGCCGATGGTTTTGACCTCCCGCAAATCAATTTTCATTATGACATCCTTTCGAATATTGTGGCGAGTCCCTGGCCGCCGCCGATGCACAAAGAACAAATGGCGTATCGACCGCCGCGACGCTTCATTTCATTGATGGCGAATAAGGCGATGCGTGTTCCGCTCATGCCGTTGGGATGGCCAAAGGCAATCGCGCCGCCATTGGGATTGATTTTTTCTCTGTCAACCGGATGACCCTGTGCTTCCATTTCTTTGACGTCGGCCAGAACCTGCGCGGCAAAGGCTTCGTTGATTTCAATCACATCCATATCCTGCATTTTCAATCCCGCTCGCTTCAGCGCTTTGGGCATGGCATAGGCAGGACCGATGCCCATGATCTTGGGATCAACGCCCGCCACGGCGCAGGTGACCCAGCGGGCTTTCGGCGTGTAGCCCAGTTGTTTTGCTTTTTCCAGCGTCATCACCAGAACCGCTGCGGCGGCATCATTGCGTCCCGACGAGGACCCGGCGGTGACGGTTCCATCTTTGAGAAAGGCCGGCGGCAGGGTGGCCAGCTTTTCCATGGTGGTCTCCCGCGGATGTTCGTCTGTATCGAAGATAATTTGTCCCTTCTTCTGGGGCACGTGAACGGGAATGATTTCTTCCTTGAAATAACCGGCCTTGATTGCATGGCTGGCGCGCTCCTGGCTTCGGAGTCCAAACGCATCCTGCTCTTCGCGGGTTATTTTATAAAGCTTAACCAGATTTTCCGCCGTAATGCCCATGACCAGAGAGTCTTCGGGATTGGGTGCGGTTTCGCGGCGGATGATTTGCGGCGGCGTAAGCGAATAGGCGGAATCCGCGCGCGGCAGCATCCAGGGCGTCGAACTCCAGCTTTCCATACCTCCGGCGATGTAAATATCGCCCAGACCAGCCATGATCTGCGTCGCCGCAAAGTTTATGGCCTGCAACCCTGACGAACACTGTCTTTCCACCGTGACACCGGGAACGCTGTAAGGCAGGCCTGCCTTGAGCACAGCCCAACGTGATGGATTGTAAGCCGCGTGCCAGGAGTTGGAAAGTCCCATCACGACGTCTTCAATCATATTGGGGTCGATGCCGGTTTTATCCATCAGCCCTCGAATGGCCAGAGCGCCCAGTTCCTCCGGACGGAAACGGGCGAGCGTGCCGCCCACGCGACCGATGGCGGTTCGGACACCATCAACAATAACAATTTCCTTCATGATAAAAACTCCTTTCTGCTCGCTTGACGGGAAGCCATTGAACTCCTTTATGCGATGCAGGGTTGATGGTTTTTTTTACTAAAGGCGACACTGTGCAGCGGTATGCCCCGATGCAATCTCAGCCGATTTTCCAGAGATCCGCCCCACTGATCTTCCCTTTTGCTTGTAAAGGGTGAGAGGAATTGGCTGAACAGATAGCCATTCGCGCCGTGAATCTGGACGGTGCCAAATCCGGCTTCGCGGGCCCTGAATATTCAGAATATTATTGAATTTCGTATAGTAGGATAGCCATCGTCTGTCAAGCGTATTCATCGTGGGAAAATGTATTTCTTGCCCGACAATCCGCTCTGGGACAAAAACCTTCACCTTTTTACGAATATATTATTGACACGGGCGTTGCTTCTTTCTATACTTTGAACCATTGGATGCGTTATCAAACCGTGAAGAAGTGGATTTTATATGCTAAACCGTTTAGTGAGTGCTGTATTTCTTGTCTTTATCGCTCTGACGTCTATTCCGCTGTTTTTCATCGCCCTGCTTTTGCGTCTGTTTACCTATCCTTTTGATCGGCGTCTGCGTCTCTTGCATTTGTTTACCTGCTTTTGGGCTTCGATCTATACCTGGGTGATGGTGCCCTGGCGGATTCGCGTTGAGGGCCGCGGCAATGTTCGCAAAGACGCGGCGTATGTGGTTGTTACCAATCATCAATCGCAACTGGATATTCTGGTCGCCTTCCGGCTCTTTTTCCACTTTAAATGGGTTTCCAAGATTGAGATGTTCCGCATTCCGCTGATCGGCTGGAATATGATGTTGAACCGTTACATTAAACTGAAACGTGGCGACAGGGAAAGTGTAGAACTGATGCTGCGGGAATGTGAAATTCATCTGGATGAGGGAAGTTCCATCTTCATGTTCCCCGAGGGAACCCGCTCTCCCGACGGCGAAGTCAAGGCTTTTAAACTTGGCGCATTTCAGTTGGCGTTGAAGAAGAAGTTGCCTATTCTTCCAGTTGTCATCAGCGGAACGAACAAGGCCTTGCCCAAATACAGCATGAACTTCACCGGTGTGCAGAAAATGTATATCAAGATTTTTGAAGAGATCCCGTATTCGGCTTTTAAAAACTTATCGGCGGAAGATACGGCGCAAATGGTGCGTCAATTCATCATCGAAAAACTGAACGTCATGAACGAATATACCCTGGGTGGTTAACTGTCGGTTTCCCAGAGCGAATATGTAGGGAACGGTCTTGCCACCCGCAGGGGTGGTCGCGATGACCTAAAGGTCACAAGCCCTTTCCCTACGAGTCTTTTCATAGGCTCCTTGATATCATTTTTGACTTAGAAAGGGCATCAGGGTTTCAATAACGCGCGGCCGATTTTTTCCTGCCGAATCTGCAGAAGTCTTTTTTTGAGTGTCACCAGCGATCCCATATCCCGATGAAGGTAATCGTATTCGGCGGGCGTGTGGATTTTCCAGTTGTCGGTCATTTGACCGATGCCGGTGTGGAATTCCGCAGCCAGTCGTCCAAAAGTAATCATGATGGGAATAGGTGAGGCGTTGCCCCGATCAAGCTGGTCTGCCGCTTCATAAGCGATGATCTGCAGGGTTTGCAGCAGGGCATGGAGAGCTCCCAACTCTCCTTCCAGCACCCGGTTCATTTCCGTCTGATGCTCCCGGATGGTGTCCATCAACATAGTCAGTTGTGCGGCCATACCGCCCAGCGCGGGTCCCATCATCACCACATCTTCTATTTCTCCGAAGGGGACGACGATATCCGGCCAGGCGCTTCCTTCCTTTCCCAGAAAGAATCTTTGTCCGACGACGCAATTTTCCAGTTTAATGCCGCCGTGTGGCGAAGGTTTCAGAAAATTCATGGCCAGCGGTGGTGTTACGGTGACGCCTTCGGCATTACGCGGCACGATCAAGGCCGTAAAGTGCTTTTTTGTCCCGATGTCATCGGTACAGGCGATCACAATAAAAATGCCGGCAATCGGGCCGTTGGTCAGATAGGTTTTCTCACCGTTTAAAACAAAATGCTTTTCGTGTTTTTGGGCTTTCGTGGTCAATAACTTGGGGCGTGCGCCGTGTCCCGGTTCGGAGACGGCGAAAGACAGCGTGATTTTCCCCGCAGCCGCAGCGCGCAGGTACTGCCGACGCTGCTGAGGCGTGCCGAATACGTTAATAACGTAATGAGCGATGATCTGCTGGTAGAGCCAGGATACGGCCAGACCCAAATTGTATCCGCTTTTAACAAAGGCCTCTCCCCCTTTCAGGAGGTCGAGATACCCGCCGCCGGTGCCGCCATATTTTTCGGCAATCCCGATTTGAAAAAGGCCAGCCTCACCCATTTTCCGCCAGATGTCCATGGGAAATTCCTGCCCCGTCTGTAAATCCGGTCGGCAGGCAATATACTCGGCGGCAAAAGCCGCCGCCTGTTTGTATGTTTTTATCTGGTTTTCATCCGGTTGATGCATACTTCTCTCTTATTCACCTACCTATACGTAACATAATCATAATTCCCTATTTATATTGTTACGTTACATGGTCTTTTCAATATCCGTAATTTCTAAATTCGTCAAGTTTATTTTCAGTTGCACCAATGCGGTTCAGCCACAAGGAGTTATCCATGGCCGCCACCGCAGCTTTTTAACAGAGCAGGGTGGGGGCGGCTGTGGGTAACTCCGCCTTGCAATAGACTCCCTTGCTTTATC
>JAUYFM010000040.1 GCA_030690945.1 Smithellaceae bacterium
CCTCATTCACCATTCCCACAAGGACGGCTCCAACTACCCGGTGGAAAACTGCCCCATGTATATCTCTTACACCCAGGCCGTCGAAAGCCATATGACGGACGAGGTACTCTGGCGCAAGGACGGCGGCAGTTTCCCCGTGGAATATTCCAGCATGCCGATCACCAAGGATGGCAAGGTCATGGGCGCGGTGGTGACTTTTAGGGACATCACTGAACGCAAGCAGATAGAGGAAAAGATCAAGCAGATGGTTTACCATGATTCCCTGACGGGCCTTCCCAACCGGAAGCTCTTTTCGGACCGTTTGGGGGTTGCCTTGGCCCAGTCACAGAGGAATCAAAAAGAAGTAGGCATCGCGATGCTCGACCTCGACCATTTTAAGGACGTGAATGACACCCTGGGCCATGACGTGGGGGATCTCCTTCTCCAGGCAACGGCAGAAAGGCTGAGTGCCGCACTGAGGAAAGGGGACACAGTGGCGCGCTTCGGTGGCGACGAGTTTTTGCTGATCCTTCCTGACCTTGAGGTGATTGAAGATGCGATCCAGGTTGCCCAGAAAATCGTTGACAGTTTTCGCAAGCCCTTCCTCATTGACACCCAGCAGCTCATTGTGACAACGAGTATCGGCATTGCTGTCTATCTCCATGATGGAATAGATGAAGGTACTCTTCTCAAAAATGCCGATATCGCCATGTATCAAGCCAAACAGGCGGGAGGGGACCGATACCAGCTCTGTAAAAAGGCTTGAAGGCTGTGTTGCTTGTCAGCAATGCCTATGCTCTCGATTGGCAGGATAGTCCGGAGGTAGGGAAACTGTTTAGTAACGGTTGCGTGCAAGGAACATTCGTCCTCTATGAACTCGCTGCAGATCACCTTATAGGGCATAACCATGTTCGGGCCGTAACTCGCTTTATCCCGGCTTCGACCTTTAAGATTCCCAATAGCCTGATCGGCCTTTCCGTTGGTGCAGTAAAGACTGTTGACGAAGTTGATCTGTAAGGCATTATCTTGATATCAAAAAATGCACTTTTCAACCAGAAAACAATGAACATGCTTTCAGGAAATATATGAAGCGTTCAAACGGCATTCATCGGATAAAGTGATTTCTCTTGACAGACGTAATTATTTTCCTTAGCCTTTTCGACAATAATCAGAGGATTTCCATTTGAGGGAGAGTTTATGAGATCCGTAAAACGTAAGATAACGGATATGACGTTAGATGAGCTTAAGGGCGTCATCCATGAAGCAATCGCCGAAGATATGGAGGTTTGGCGGGAGACCTTTGAGATCATGGCGGACAGCAAGCTGATGGGGCAGATCCGGCAGGCGGATATGCACAGGGCAGCCGGCAAAAAAGGTGCCTTTGTCGCTTGGGATGATCTGAAAAATGCATAAGACCATTCTTCATCGGAACGCCGTTAAATTCTACCGGAAGGCCGATAACGCCTTGAAGGAAAGAGTAGCGGACGCGATTGATGTCATTGCCCGGAATCCACACCTGGAAGGACATATCAAGAAGTTAAAGGGGGATCTCAAGCACATGCATCGTTTCCGAATGGGCAATCTGCGTATCCTTTACGAGATTGACGATGCGCAAGAAACTGTGTGGATCAAGACGATCGAATGGAGAGGCTCGGTATATAAGTAAAAGACTCACCCGATTGACGCGACATAAAAGTTGAACCATACGAACGCCTGGCAGCTCATTTTATCATCGCGTAGCCTGAGGAAGCCTTCCTGAAGTCAAGCATCTGGTAATTTTGGTGGACATACTTCCTTTCAATTGGTAATAGTTGAATAATTGTTACAAAGGCAATACAATTAATCGTTACGCTCCGGCTGATATTTTCGTTAGGCGGACATAAAATCAGGAGGATGATAATAATGCAAAAAAAAGCAATCAGAAAGCAAGTGATAAGAAAAGATGCATCTGTAGGAACAGCAGAAATGAAGATTGCGAAGGAATATGGACTTCCAGATGGGTGTGTCCGACTGGTATTGCCGAATGGTAAGAAAGCAAGAACAGATAAAATAATTGAAAGCTTCTTGAAAGATTGGGATAAATAGCCTATTAACAAAACTGGAGTTAGGAATTAGTAAACATAATATACTCACATTAGATATTAACCCAGGAATAGGATAATGACCGCACGTCGTAAAAAACAAAAGTTCAGACTTAACTACATCGGTGAAAAAATTGACGCTCGGCGTGGTTATAAACGATGTATCCTACCAGGAGTGGTAACATATGCTCCACTTCACCCTAACCTCATGGGTATGGGGATTCGACCTACACGACTTAAGGCTGAATTTTGGAGAAATCGAACTGGGGGACTCGTTGTTCGATTTAATAGCACCTTGGGCTGGCGTTTTTGTTATGAGGCGTTTCTCTTAAATGGCAAGCAAGTTTCAGATAAAGATATATATGAATTTAGTGATTTTATAGTGGAGGTTCTTCTAGACTGGGGCGGGTCGGATGAAGATCCAGACGAAAACTTCTACATCTGCGAACCCGAATGCCCAAACCCAAACCCAAACCAAAGGCGCCGGGGAGGTAGACGCTAACTCAAAAGATCATAATGGTCCTTTAAAAAATATTGCTTTTGCACCATAATAGAGTCCAACCATAGTGCTTAGCTAAATTAAAAAAGAAGCACCTGACCGTTAAATACCCAGTGGTAATTTCTTTCCATTAGTAATCGTTAATTCTGACAACCGCATGCTGATGAAACTTTGTAGGTGCTATGATTATCAAGGCAAGCATATGTCGGGAGACCTAATTCCTAGTGTCCTGTCAACGATACTCTGTCATTCCGAAGGAGTCATAACGACTGAGAAATCTTAGATTTCTCCCTGCGGTCGAAATGACATTTCTTGATTGACGAGACACTAGTCTTCCTCATGCACGATCATCTTGGATTCTTCAGCCTGAAAAATCTGTCGCCGGGGGAGTGCTATTCTGACTGTTGTGCCGGTCGGCCCTTTTTTCGGGTCGGCGTTGGATTCAATCGTCACGTTTCCGCGATAGGCTTTAACAGCTGCATAGGCTGACGGCAGCCCCAGGCCGGTTCCATCGCCTGCCGGCTTGGTGGTGAAAAAAGGCGTAAAAAGAAGTGGGATGTTTTCTTCGGCAATGCCCACGCCTGTATCGGCTAGTGTAATGGACACCTGATGTTCGTCACCTTCGACGGTAATGATCAACGAACCTCCGTCCGGCATGGCCTCAATGGCGTTTTTTTCCAAGTCAAATAAAGCGGTGACCATTTGTTCATAGTCGATCCATACCACATCATTTTCAAGAAATTTTTTCAGCTTGATGTCGACGTTACCCTGCCGGGACAGTTTTGCAAGACTCTCTTCGATTATTTTAAGAATATTGGTTTCCCTGAGCTTCAGACCGAACAAGTGATGATGGCCTCCTTCAACCCTTAATCCATAGCAGAGTGCTTACCCGAATAACACTTTCATTGCCAAATAAAAAGTTAAAACTATCTTATTGACAGCAAATCATCGGCCATGATAGATACAACAATAATTCAGTAATATTTTAACAGCAAATGAAGTTTTCCAAAATATTACATAACCTTTTTTGATGATTGATGAGGAGTAGCCTTTGAAACTGCGCGAAGTAAAAGATATCCTGGAGGCGGAAGTCATTGTGGGTGATGATATTCTTGACCTCGAAGTAAAAACAGCCTTCGGGGCCGACTTGATGAGTGATGTGCTGGCCTATGCCAAAGCGGGCAGCATGCTGCTGACGGGTTTAACCAACACCCAGGTCGTCCGAACCGCCAACGTACTGGATATTGCAGCAATTATCCTGGTGCGGGGCAAAAAGCCGTCATCCGAGACGATCGCGTTAGCCAGAGAACTTAAGATTCCCATTTTAACCACGAAATATATTCTATTTGAAACGGCGGGCCGCCTCTACACAAAGGGGATTGTCGGTTGTCTGCAAAAAGTTGAAAATACCAGTGGTCGAAACTAATCCAAACCTGTATTCGAACAGTTTTAATATTGAAGGCGGCAATTTCAATTCCGCCGGTATTGTCTCGACCAACATTAAATCCATTCTGAAAAAATTAGGAATTCCCAGCGATATCGTCCGAAAAGCCGCCATCGTCTCTTACGAGGCGGAAATCAATGTCGTATCGTATGCCAAAAAAGCCATCGTGAACCTCACGGTTAATCCCGGTGTTGTACAAATCGAGGTAATTGACGAAGGTCCCGGCATTCCCAATATTGATTTGGCTATGCAGGAAGGTTATTCTACCGCTGATCAGAGAATCCGGGAAATGGGCTTTGGCGCGGGTATGGGACTTTGCAACATAAAGAATTATTCCGATGTTTTCCATATCACATCGGAAGTCGGCAAAGGCACTCATCTGAAGATGACGATTCAAACACCATAATTTTTCATAAAGGGTTCAGTCATGAAAATTGAAAAAATAGTTCAAGCGCTGGGATTGGAGGTCAGGTGCGGCAAAAATTACCTGGACAAAGACGTTACAGGCGGCTACACCGGAGACCTCCTGAGCGATGTCATGGGTAATTCCCGGGAAGGCTATATCTGGATCACCCGCCAGGTTCACCAGAATATTGTCGCCGTCGCCAGTCTCAAGGAACACGTGGGAATCATTCTGATTAATTCCTGTCAGCCGACTGCCGACACCCTCGAGAAAGCCGAGGCGGAAAAGATTCCGATCATGGTGTCCGATTTGCCCGCTTTTGAAATCTCGGGCAAGATCTATAATTTACTGACGGCAAAAAGCTGAACCTTGAAAACACCATCCCAGAAAATACCCGGCGTTTAGTGGTTATTGTTTCCAGCGGTGAAAACCGATGTTGAAAGTTTTTAATTGCGATCTTCATATTCACACCTGCCTGTCCCCCTGCGCCGAACTGGACATGCATCCGCAGACCCTGGTACAAAAAGCACTGGATAAAAAGCTCGACATGATCGCCATCAGCGACCACAACGCTTCCGCCAATGTCCCATACGTCATTGCAGCCGCCGCCGGGAAAAATATTCAAATCATCCCGGCTATGGAAATCACGACAAGGGAAGAAGTACATCTGCTGGCGCTCTTTGAGTCCCTGTCCGATCTCCTGAAACTTCAGACCGTCATTGATCAGCACTTATTCGGCGAAAATGATGAAAACCGCTTTGGCGTTCAGGCTATCGTCAACGAGTTTGGCGAGGTGGAAGGGCTGAACAATCAACTGCTCATCGGTGCGACGGATTTATCCATTGACAGTTTCATGGATACCATTCACCAATTGAAAGGTCTGGCCATCCCCGCGCATATCGACAGGGAAAGTTTCAGTGTCTTAAGCCAACTGGGCTTCATCGATGACCATTCCCGTTTTGACGCGCTGGAAATATCTAAATTAACCGGTATGGAGCAAGGCCGTATCCAATATCACAATCTGAGCCGATATCCGTTTTTAACATCATCAGACGCCCATTTTATAAAGGATATCGGAACATCACCCACAAAAATTATTATGGAAAAACCAACCTTTGCTGAACTAAAGATGGCCCTCTCCAAACAAAACGGCCGTCAGATACTGGAGTAGCCATGCTGACGCTTGCCGACCACATATTGGATATTACTGAAAACTCCGTACGTGCCGGCGCCAAGCTTATTGAAATCAGTATTGACGAAGATTCCCGCAATGATTTGCTCACCATCGAAATTAAAGACAACGGACACGGTATGAGCCGGGACGTTCTTCAAAAAGTTCTGGATCCCTTTTACACGACCAAAACGGTCCGGCGCGTGGGCTTGGGACTACCACTCCTTAAAGATGCAGCAGAACGGTCCGGTGGAACATTTCTTCTGGAATCTCAAGAAAACTCAGGAACTACGGTAAAAGCCATCTTTGGTTTGCGTCATTTGGACCGCCAACCGCTGGGTGACATTCAAAACACAATAATAATTTTGATTATTTCTAATTCTGAGGTTGATTTTTTTTATAAACACAGGCATAATGACCGGCGGTTTGGGATAGATACACGTGAAATCCGAAAAGAAATCGAGGATATACCCATTAACCATCCTGAGATAATAAAATATATCCGGGGCGTTATTGAAGAAGGATTACGCGAAATCGAACCAGAAGCATAGCGCACCCCAAAGATCGAGGAGGAAGTAAATGAAAGCCGAAGACACAGAATTATTAAAAGAGTTCACACCGGAACAAGTAGCAAAGCTCGGGAGCATCATTGAAAAACACAGAGGAAAAGCGGGCGGACTGATTCCCATCCTGGAAGAAGCGCAGGTTTCTCTTGAATACCTTCCTTTATCCGTGCAGAAAAGAATTGCCTCCGGATTGAATCTGCCCTTGAGCCGCGTCTATGGCGTTGTCACGTTTTACTCGTTTTTCACCATGACCCCGCGTGGTAAACACACCGTTCGCGTTTGCCTGGGCACAGCCTGTTATGTGCGGGGCGGCAAAGCACTCACCGACACACTGGAAAAACAATTCGGCATTAAAGAAGGTGAAACAACGCCGGACCGGATGTTCACCCTGGAATCCGTCCGCTGCCTGGGCGCCTGCGGATTGGGACCGGTCATCGTTGTGGATGAAGATGTCCATGGCCGCGTCAAACCGGGAAAAGTTAAGGAAATCTTGAGCCAATACAATTAATTTCTAATTATAGAAAACGGAGGAAAGCCGATGGCGAAATTGACTATCGATGATTTAAAGAAAATTAAAGAAAAAGTGCATAAAGAAATGTCTTTACGGGACGGAGACCGCCGCGTCAATGTAACCGTGCATATGGGAACATGCGGCATCGCTTCCGGCGCAAAGGAAGTGATGGACACCCTTCTTGAGGAAATCGAAGCAGCGGGCGTGCATGATGTTGTCGCTACCACATCCGGTTGCATGGGCTTATGCAGCCGCGAACCCCTGGTGACCGTCGAAGCATTGAATCAGGACCCCATCAAATATGAATATGTCAATCCCAACAAAATGCGACAGATTTTCAAAAAGCATGTTCTGGCGGGAGAGATACAGACACCCTTTGTCCTGGCAAAAGGCTCTGAAACCATTAAATAATGTGCTATCCGTCATGCAGGCATCATCTTGATGCATGATTATTTTTTAAGGAGGATATTGGATAAATGAAAGTTTTTCGTTCACACTTATTAATTTGCGGAGGTACCGGGTGTCAGTCTTCCGGCAGTCTCGGCGTTAAAAATGCCATTCTGGAAGAAGTTGTCAAAAGGAAACTGGCTGAAGAAATAAAAGTCGTCGAAACAGGGTGTAACGGTTTTTGCGCTTTGGGTCCCATCATGGTCGTTTACCCGGAAGGCGTGATTTACGTTAACCTCAAACCAGCGGACATACCGGAATTGGTTGAGGAGCATCTGATCAAAGGACGAATTCTGGAAAGACTCTTGTACCGAGAACCGGGCACGGACAAAATCATTCCAACCATGCAGGATATTCCCTTCTTCGCCCTCCAGGAACTGAGGGTGTTAAAGAATCGCGGATTGATCGACCCCGAAAAAATTGAAGAATATATCGCCCGTGACGGCTATGCCGGCCTGGCCAAAGCTCTAACCGAAATGAAGCCGGAACAGATTGTCCAGGAAATGCTGGATTCCGGTCTGCGCGGTCGCGGCGGTGCGGGATTCCCCACCGGTTTGAAGTGGAAGTTTGCCGCGCAGTCCAAAGGGGATGTCAAATACGTATTATGCAACGCCGATGAAGGCGATCCCGGCGCATTCATGGACCGCAGTGTTCTGGAGGCCGATCCTCACGCCGTTCTGGAAGGTATGGTCATCGCAGCCAAAGCCATCGGCTCATCTTATGGATACATTTATTGCCGCGCAGAATATCCGCTGGCGATTCATCGTCTGAATGTTGCCATTGACCAGGCCAAAGAAGCAGGCCTTCTGGGTAATGACATCTTAGGCACGGGCTTTAATTTTGACTTGGAGATCTACCAGGGTGCCGGCGCCTTTGTCTGCGGTGAAGAAACGGCGCTCATGACCTCCATAGAAGGCAAACGAGGCATGCCCCGTCCCCGTCCGCCCTTTCCCGCCGTTGCGGGTCTGTGGCAGAAGCCCAGTATCCTTAATAACGTTGAAACCCTGGCCAACGTCGGCCAAATCATGCTGCGAGGCGCAAAGTGGTACGCGTCCATCGGCACAGAAAAAAGCAAAGGCACGAAAGTTTTCGCTCTGACCGGCGACGTCAACAATGTTGGTTTGGTGGAAGTTCCCATGGGAACCAAACTGGGCACGATTGTTTTTGATATCGGCGGCGGTATTCCCAAAGGCAAGAAGTTTAAAGCTGCGCAGTTGGGCGGCCCATCCGGCGGTTGTATCCCGATTCAACATTTAAACGCGTCCGTCGATTACGAGAAAGTCGCTGAACTGGGCGCCATCATGGGTTCCGGTGGATTGATCGTCATGAATGAAGACAAGTGCGCCGTCGACATGGCCCGCTTCTTCATGGATTTCTGCCAGGATGAATCCTGCGGTAAGTGCACACCCTGCCGCGAAGGAACAAAACGCATGCTGGATATTTTGACCAATATCACCAAAGGAAAAGGTAAAGCCGGGGACATTGAACTTCTGGAAGAAATGGCCGGCGTCATTAAAAACGCGGCGCTGTGCGGTTTGGGACAAACCGCTCCCAATCCCGTTTTGAGCACCATCCGTTATTTCAAAAAAGAGTATGAAGAGCATATTTACGAACATCGATGCCGCGCAACCGTCTGCTCGGCCATGTATAAATCACCCTGTCAGCATACCTGCCCGATTGAAATGGACATCCCGTCCTACATCGCGCTGATTCGTGAAGGACGTTTTGAAGACGCTTACAAGATTATGCTTCAGACCAACCCCTTCCCGTCCGTTTGCGGTCGCGTCTGCGATCACAAATGTCAATCCAAGTGCCGCCGTGGCAATATGGATGAAGCCCTGGCCATTAAATTCCTGAAGCGCTTCATCACCGACAACGCATCGCGTCCGAAAACCGATGCGGTTCCCGTTACCCGCAAGGAAAAGATCGCCGTCATCGGCGGGGGTCCCGCTGGTCTTACCGCCGCACGCGATCTGGCTCTGCGCGGTTACAAAGTGACCGTTTTTGAAGAGTTGAACAAAGCGGGCGGCATGCTCTACTGGGGCATTCCCTCTTACCGCCTGCCCCGTAATATCCTCCAGGGCGAAATTGATGATATCGCCTCGCTGGGCGTCGAGATCCGTCTCAACACCCGCGTAGGCCGTGACATTTCTTTCGAACAGATTGAAAAGGATTTTGATTACTTCTATCTGGCCACCGGCGCGCATAAGAGCCAGAAAATGGGCGTTGCCGGCGAAGACCTGGGCAATGTTTTCGGCGGGGTCGAATTCCTGCGCGACTTTAACAATAATGAAGAAAAATGGCTCAAAGGCGAAAAAACGCTGGGCAAAACAGTGGCTGTCATCGGCGGCGGCAACTCGGCAATCGACGCAGCCCGCGTAGCTCTTCGCCTCGGTTCCGACGTGACTATTCTTTATCGACGCTTGAGAGCGGATATGCCGGCAGCTGAAGAAGAAATCAAGGCAGCCGAAGATGAAGGCATCAAGATTGAATACCTGGTCGCACCTTTGAAGATTGGAGGCGCGAAAGGCAAGGTTGGTTCTATTACCTGTCAGCGGATGACGCTGGGCGATTTTGACAATAGCGGTCGTAAGAAGCCCGTCGCTGTCGCCGGTTCCGAATTCACTTTGAATGTGGATGCCATTGTCGCAGCCATCGGCCAGGTGCCGGATATGAGCTTCATGGATAAGAAGAACGGCGTCGAAATCAACAAATGGGATTGCTACAATGTCGGCAAGGGCTACGCTTCACGTACGGCCAACCCCCGCTATTTTGCAGGCGGCGATGCTGTAACCGGTCCCGACACCGTCATCGCGGCAGTCGGCGCAGGACATCAGGCAGCTGATGATATCGACGCGGCCATCCGCGTTGCCAATAGCGAACCCGCCTATATCAAGCCGGCACTGGAAGATATTTTTGTGCCGCTGGTGATTGATGAAGACTCGGAGGAAACACCCCAGATGCTGATGCCGGAAATGCATCATGCCACGCGTAAGATGAGCTTTGCGGAAGTGGAACTGGGCTTCAGCCGTGAAGATGCCATGAAGGAAGCTTGCCGCTGTTTGCGCTGCGATGCGGCTGTTTAATTTATATTATGGAACGATAAGGAGAAATATTTCATGTCAACAACTGTTAAATTAACTATTGATAATCGCTTGGTAGAGGCGCCAGCAGGGTCCACTATTTTGGAGGCTGCCCGTGGCGTCGGTATTAAAATCCCCACGCTTTGCGCCTGGACGGAAATTCATCACACACCTGGCGCCTGCCGCGTCTGTATGACCGAAGTGGACGGCCAGCGCAGCCTGATCGCCGCCTGCGTTTTCCCTGTTAGTGAAGGGATGATTGTGCATACCAACACGGAAAAAGTCCGGCAGGCCAGAAAAATGGTTGTGGAGCTTTTGCTGGCCAACCATCCGCAGGAGTGCAACTATTGTGTGAGAAACGGCAGCTGCGAATTACAGAAAGTAGCCGAATTTGTCGGCCTCAAAGAAGTTCGTTTTGATTACACGCAATTCCCGAAGGAAGGTATGATCGACCAGTCCAGTCCCTCAATTGTCCGGGACAGCCGCAAGTGTATTGAATGTCACCGCTGCGTATCGATTTGCGAGCAGATTCAAACGGTCAGTGTTTTAACCCCGGCCCATCGCGGCAGTGATGTCAGAGTTGTGCCAGCCTTTGATCTTCCGCTCATTGAATCTAATTGTATTGCGTGCGGCCAGTGCATCATGGTTTGTCCGGTTGGCGCTCTTTATGAAAAGGATGACGTTGATTTAGTCTGGAAAGCTCTGCAGGACCCGACCAAACATGTGATTGTTCAGGAAGCACCGGCTATTCGTGCGGCTCTGGGCGAAGAATTCGGCATGCCTCCGGGAAGCCTTGTCACCGGCAAAATGATCACCGCTCTGCGTCGGCTGGGCTTTGATAAAGTTTTTGATACCAATTTTACCGCCGACCTCACCATCATTGAGGAAGGCAACGAATTGCTCAAACGCGTCAAGGAAGGCGGCACGCTGCCCATGATCACATCGTGCAGTCCCGGCTGGATTAAGTTTTGTGAACACTTTTACCCGGACCTGCTGCCTCATCTGTCCACCTGCAAATCACCGCAGCAGATGTTCGGCGCTTTGGCCAAGACCTATTATGCGGAACTGGCAGGGATCGATCCGAAAGACATCGTTTCGGTATCCATCATGCCCTGCACCGCCAAAAAGTTTGAAGCCCAGCGACCGGAGATGAACAGCAGCGGTTATCGCGATGTTGATTATGTTCTCACCACACGAGAACTTGGCCGCATGATTAAAGAAGGCGGCGTTGATTTTATCAACCTGCCGGACGAAGATTACGATGCTCCGATGGGCGAATACACCGGCGCCGGAACCATTTTCGGCGCGACAGGCGGCGTTATGGAAGCCGCCCTGCGTACTGTCTATGCGGTAGTCACCGGAGAAAACCTGCCCAGCCTGGATGTCACCCCTGTTCGCGGTCTGGAAGGCGTCAAAGAGGCAACTGTTAAAGTGGGACCTCTGGGCGATGTAAAAATCGCTGTGGCCCACGGCTTGGGTAACGCCCGTAAAATTATGGACAAAATCCGCGAGGGAAAAGCCGATTATGCCTTCATTGAAATTATGTGTTGCCCCGGCGGCTGCATCGCAGGCGGCGGCGAACCCATTCCCACCAACAACGAAATTCGCGTTTTACGTTCAGCCGCTCTTTATAAGGATGACGGAAACGTGCAGAAGAAACGGCAATCTCATGAAAATGAGTCAGTGAAGAAGCTCTATGACAAGTTCCTCAAAGAACCTTTGGGGCATAAGTCGCATGAACTCCTGCACACCAAATACACAAAAAGAGGCAGTGAAATGCCTCACAAAAAAGATGAATAAAACCTTTTTCCCGGGTTAAGTAAAATGTAAAGAGGTTTGTCCGGAAAGGACAAACCTCTTTTTTTGTTTATTCTTTTAATGTAAGAAGAAGCAATGACCGACCAAAGAATTGAAAAAGATTTATTAGGCGAGCTTAACGTTCCACGGGAAGCTTACTGGGGTATTCACTCACAGCGTGCGATAAACAACTTCCGCATCAGCGGCAGGGAGGTAAATCCCTCGCTCATCCGGGCGCTGGCCCAGGTGAAAATGGCCTGCTGTCTGGCCAATGCTGAAACCGGTCATCTCTCTCAGAAAAAATCCCGGGTAATCCAACAGGCCTGTCTGGAAATATCGAAAGGATTACTTGCCGATCAGTTCCCTATGGATGCCATGCAGGGCGGCGCGGGAACTTCAACGAATATGAATCTCAATGAAGTGATCGCCAACCGCGCCATTGAGCTCCTCGATGGACAGAAAGGCGATTATGCCTTGGTTCATCCGCTGGAAGACGTCAATCTGCATCAATCAACCAATGATGTTTATCCCACCGCTCTGAAAGTTGCCGCAATATTTCTTCTCCGCGATTTATCCAAAGCAGTAGCCGACCTGCAAGGCGCATTTCAGGAAAAAGAAAAAGAATTTGCGGCCATTGTAAAACTCGGACGGACGGAATTGCAGGAAGCCGTGCCGATCACGCTCGGTGCTGAGTTTTCCGCCTTTGCCGAAGCATTTTCCCGCGACCGCTGGCGTACCTTCAAATGTGAGGAACGCCTGCGCGTGGTGAATTTAGGCGGAACCGCCGTAGGCACAGGGCTTGCCGCACCACGCAGTTATATTTTTCTAGCCATTGAAAAATTAAGGGATGTAACCGGCCTGGGACTCTCCCGGGGCGAAAACATTCCGGGTGAAACCGCCAATGCCGACACCTTTGTCGAAGTTTCCGCCATCCTCAAAGCTCACGCCGTCAATCTGATCAAAATAGCCAACGATCTGCGCCTCATGAATTTTTTGGGTGAAATCCGTCTGCCGCAATTGCAGGCCGGATCATCCATCATGCCCGGCAAAGTCAATCCGGTTCTGGCGGAAGCGGCCATACAAGTCGGCATCAAAGTTATTGCTAATGATGCAATTGTTACCGATGCGGCCGCACGTGGGACGCTTCAGATCAATGAATTTCTGCCCCTGCTGGCCCATGCCTTTCTAGAATCACTGGATATGCTGATCAACATCGATAGGCTGCTCACCTCACATGTTCGCGGCATTGGGGCCAATAAAGAAAAATGTGAAGAATATTTCAATGCCAGTCCTATGATCATTACAGCATTGCTGCCGGTGATCGGATACGAAAAAGCTACGCTATTCATCACGGAGTTTTCTTCCGGAAGCGAAAAAAACATGCGGCGGTTTCTGGAAGAAAAGCTTGGAAAAGAGTTAATCGATCAGATATTCTCTCCCTATCAGTTAACGGCTCTGGGCTATAAGGACAAAAAGAATGGATAACACCCCGAAAGGAAACAGGCTGCATATTGCACTCTTGGGACGAACCAATGTCGGCAAATCCAGCCTGCTGAATTTAATGCTTGGCCAGGACATCGCCATCACATCGCCTGTTGCCGGAACCACCACCGATGTCGTGGAAAAAGCCATGGAGCTCCTACCGCTCGGGCCTGTACTGTTTCTGGATACGGCCGGTCTGGACGATATATCGGAATTATCCGGCGTACGGCTGAAAAAAACGGCCCAAGTTTTTGACCGTGCGGATGTCATCATTTTGGTTACCGAAGCTGATACCTGGACGGATTTCGAGGAAGCCGTTTTGACCGAAGCGCAAAACCGTAAAATACCCGTGTTGATTGTGATCAACAAAATTGATTTACATCAGCCATCCCCGAATCATCTGCAATTTCTACAATTAAAAGCCCTGATCCTGACCGTTTCCTGCAGTGACCAAACGAAGCGGCAGAAATATATGGAAACCTTAAAAGAGCAATTGTTGGAAATTGTCCCGGCGGATTTTGTAGCCACTCCGTCGCTTATCGGTGATTTGCTGCCGTCGGGAGGCTTGGCTGTTTTGGTCGTTCCGATCGATTTAGAGGCTCCCAAAGGCAGGCTGATTCTGCCTCAGGTTCAGACGATCCGCGACATCCTGGATAATGATGCCACGGCGGTGGTCGTTAAGGAAAGAGAACTGGCCGCAACGCTTACCAACTTAAAAAATCCGCCGGCCATTGTTGTAACGGATTCCCAGGCGATTCTCAAAGTGACCGCAGATGTTCCGAAACATATTCCCGTCACGACTTTCTCGATTTTATTTGCCCGACAGAAATCGGATCTGACCGTCATGGCTGCGGGTGCAGCGGCTATTGATCATTTAAAGCCCGGAGACCGGATCTTAATCGCCGAGGCTTGCTCACATCACGCGCTGGAGGACGACATCGGCCGGGTGAAAATCCCCCGCTGGCTTAGGCAGTACGTTGGCGGCAATTTGCAGATTGATACATCTGCAGGGCGGGATTATCCCGACGATTTGAAAAAGTATAAGCTGATTCTGCACTGCGGCGCTTGCATGATGAACCGCCGGGAAATGCTCACTCGCCTGCGTAAGGCGCAGGAAGCAGGCGTTCCCGTAACCAATTATGGTGTGGCCATTTCTTTTTTGCAGGGTGTCATCAAACGCAGTCTCGCGCCCTTCCCTTCCGCGCTCCTGGCTTTTGAAAATGCAATGAAAACAAGAAATATCAATTGACCTGGCACCCCCTGAGGTGTAGTAGTAAACATAAAAACATCACTGTGAAAAGAGTTCACAAACGTAACTTTTATTGAAAATGAGCAATCTATGAGCAAAACAAAAGGACAAATCGAATCTGAGATTTGCGAGGCTGTAATCAAATTTGAGAAAGAATACATGGGACGCGGCCCCCTTGAAATCAAGGCGTATATCATCGATGATATGGTTCTGGTTCGTCTGAAAAACGTTCTAACACCTGCTGAGATGAAATTATCCAGCGTAACGGATGGACGTGAGCTGATCAAACGAATACGCATCACGCTAATAGAGCAGGGACGTCCTCTTTTAGAATCAGCGGTGGAAAGTATTCTTGGCATAAAGATTAAGAGTTTACACACAGATATCAGCACAATGACAGGTGAACGAGTAATCATCTTCACCCTGGGATATCCACCGGATTTAAAGCAGAAAAACTAAAATAAGCAGATGCTGCTCACAGGAATCTCTCTATTTCATCCCCTGCCTGCCTGTTTATTGAACGGACTCATAGTCTTCTTCTCAACCATCTTTAAAAATCTTGACAAAAATATAAACATTCTATATTTATCAAAACAACTGAGGTCAATTCGACACAGGCGATGCTAACAATAATATGTATTGTCTCCGGCGAAAGGATTCAGGAAATAAAGCCTGAGAGTTTGAACGGGTCTTTTATCGCAGGATAAAAGATGTGAAAGAAATATAAGGCTGCCACTCGCTCAATGAAGCAAGTAGCAGCCTTTTTTATTCCTAATGGCACACTCGTTTATGCATTAGTTGATTTTGAACTGCTGGAATTTAAGCCTAAATTATGGCAGACATCATAAATAAGCTTTGATGAAGCATTGAAATTAAAAACTTAACTCAATTAAGGAGGAAATGAAAAATGCCAGTAAACCAGGTGAGATAGTGGCGCGGATGGATAAGGGCGGTCCCGACAAGCTCTTTAGCGTTTTTTCACGGGGATTGATTTACATGGATCATAACATTGTATAGATGCCCAATGCGGGCAAAAGGAGATAAAGAGAATGCAACAGACTGATGCTGATAAGACCAAAGAGGCCATCCAATCTGCGGTAGGAAAAGTGCCGAAAAAATTAGTGGTGATTGTGGGAGTAATCATTTTCGTTTTAGTTTTCTTCAGGCCCTGGGTGCAGGTCGGCGCGGGGCAAAGGGGTATCGTTCTTAATTTCGGCGCTGTGCAAAAGCAAGTCCTGGATGAAGGTCTGCATTTTCGTATACCGGTAATGCAGGAAATCGTCTTGATGGACGTAAAGGTTCAGAAGGCGGAGACGGATGCGGCAGCAGCTTCGGCAGATCTTCAGGATGTTACGTCCCGCGTGGCCTTAAACTATCACGTCGTTCCGGATAAGGCTAATATTGTCTACCAGAACATCGGTGTCCAGTTCAAGGAGCGCATTATTGACCCCGCCATTCTGGAGGTCGTCAAGGCCGTAACCGCCAAGTACTCTGCAGAGGAGCTTATCACCAAGAGGCCGGCGGTCAGCGAGGCGATGAGGGTGGCTCTGATGGAAAGACTTCTCGTGAACAATATCGCCGTTGACGCCTTTTCCATTGTGACCTTCAGTTTCTCGAAGATTTTCACCGAAGCTATCGAATCCAAGCAGACAGCGGAACAGTTGGCTCTAAAAGCAAAAAGGGATCTCGACAGGATCAAGATCGAAGCGGAACAAAAGATTACTACCGCGAAGGCGGAAGCCGAGTCGCTCCGGTTGCAGAGAGCAAACATTTCGCCGGACTTGATCGAATTACGGAAGATTGAAGCCAATATGAAAGCCATCGAAAAATGGAATGGAATACTTCCGCAGGTAACAGGCGGAGGAGCCATGCCGTTAATTGGTTTGGGTGATGCACCAAAAAAGATTAAACAATAAACAGAGATTCTTTCGTGGAATTTTTAATTAGCAAGCACTGGCATCACTGCCCGGCTGAAGAAGTCACCACCCTTTTGACAACGCATCCAGCCAAGGGCCTGTCCCTTTTTGAGGCCAAGCACCGCCTGGAGCGTTTCGGCCCCAACACAGTAACGGCCAAAAAACAGCAAGGACTGCTGATTCGATTTCTGCTGCAGTTTAATCAACCTCTGGTCTATGTCCTTTTGGCTGCGGCCTTCATCACACTGTTTTTACAGGAGTGGGTCGATTCATCCGTCATTTTCGGCGTCGTGATTGTCAATGCCATCATTGGGTTTATTCAGGAGTCGAAAGCGGAAAAGGCCATTGAATCACTCAAACAGCTGATGACGACGCAGGCGACTGTCTTGCGCGACGGCAAGTGGCTGTCCATCGATTCCATCAATCTGGTCGTGGGCGACATCGTTTCGTTGCAATCCGGCGACAAGGTCCCCGCCGACGTTCGCCTGCTTAAATGCCGGGACTTGCAGGTGGATGAATCCGCGCTGACCGGAGAGTCCGTCCCCGTCATCAAAAAAGAAGATGCGCTGGATCCGGAAACCATACTGGCCGACCGCCGCAACATGGCTTACACGGGTACGCTGGTCACCTACGGCCAGGCGCAGGCGGTCGTTATCGCCACAGGCGACCAGACCGAGACGGGACGCATTTCTGAGATGATCGCGCAGGCGACGGATATGTCCACGCCGCTGACCAAAAAAATCGCCTCTTTCAGCAAGATTCTTTTGATTGCCATTCTGGCGCTGGCGGCGCTCACGTTTGGCGTCGGCCTCTGGCGCGGTGAAACCGCCATTTATATGTTCATGGCGGCCGTCGCGCTGGCCGTCGGGGCCATTCCCGAAGGACTGCCTGCCGCTGTGACCATTACGCTGGCGATCGGCGTGAACCGCATGGCGAAGAAGAGAGCCATCATCCGCAAGCTGCCGGCGGTGGAAACCCTGGGCAGCACCACGGTGATCTGCTCAGATAAAACAGGCACACTCACGGAAAACCAGATGACCGTGCGCAGGATTTTTGCAGGCGATGCGCTCTATGAGATCGAAGGCAACGGCTACGCGCCTGTCGGCAATATCCTTCACGATGGCGCGCCGATGACTGCGGAATTGCCCGCAGCGCTTTTCGAGACTCTGATGGCCGGGCTTTTGTGCAACGACTCGCGTGTGATTGAGAAAGATAATCTCTGGCGCGTCGAGGGTGATCCGACGGAAGGCGCGCTGATTACCGTAGCAGGCAAAACCGGCCTGACAACCCGGAAGGTCAATGAAATCATGCCGAGGCTGGATGTCATTCCCTTTGAGTCGGAACGCCAGTTCATGGCAACACTGCACCAGGCTGCCGATGGCTGTAAGATGATTTATATCAAAGGAGCAATTGAAAAGGTTCTGGAGGCCTGCGCCAATCGTCTGAAGTCGGATGGCGGCAGCGCCGCGCTGGATATGGATTTGATTTTCAAAAAATCGGACGAGCTGGCTTCGGAAGGCTTGCGTGTGCTGGCGCTGGCCCGCAAAAAAACTGATGCAGAACATCTGGACGTGGATGATTGCCTGTCGGGTCTTACGTTTATCGGATTGCAGGGCATGATTGATCCACCACGAACGGAAGCGATTGCCGCTGTCGGCATGTGCCGCAGTGCGGGCATTGACGTAAAAATGATCACTGGCGATCACGCGGTGACCGCCACGGAAATCGCCCGGCAACTGGGCATCGGCCAGGGTAAGGACAGGAGCGGCGCCATCCCCGCGACCTTGACCGGAAAGCAACTGGAGAGCCTGACCGATGCGGAACTGATCGAATCGGCCCAAAATACATCCGTTTTCGCGCGGGTAGCGCCGGAGCAGAAGCTTCGGCTGGTGGAAGCGCTTCAGGCTCGCAAGCATGTTGTGGCCATGACCGGCGACGGCGTCAACGACGCGCCGGCCCTCAAGCAGGCCGACATTGGCATTGCCATGGGCATCACCGGCACGGATGTATCCAAGGAAGCGGCGGACATGGTGCTCACCGACGACAACTTCGCGAGCATCACGGCGGCGGTTGAAGAAGGACGCAGGACTTTCGACAATCTGGTCAAATTTATTACCTGGACGCTGCCGACCAACGGCGGTCAAGGATTGGTCATTCTGGCCGCGATCATGAGCGGTGCGACGCTGCCCATATTGCCGGTGCAAATTCTCTGGATCAACATGACCACGGCGGTTTTGCTGGGCCTGATGCTGGCCTTCGAACCCGGGGAAAAAGATACGATGAGCTACCCGCCCAGGCATCCGGACAGCCCGATTTTGTCGGGTGTCGTCATCACGAGAATCTTGCTGGTATCCGCACTGATGCTGGCGGCGGTCTTTTCCATCTTCACCTGGCAGCAAGCCAGCGGTTACCCGCTCGAACAAGCCCGTACTGTGGCGGTTAATCTTTTCGTAATGATCGGGCTGACGTTTTTATTCAATTGCCGGTCGCTCACCAAATCCATGTTCAGAATCGGGATATTTTCCAATCCCTGAGTCCTGGTGGGCAGCGGCATCATGATTGTTCTTCAGCTCCTTTACACCTACGCGCCGTTTATGAATAAAATTTTCCAGAGCGCGCCGATTTCCGGCAGAGATTGGGTAATAATTATTGTCATGGCGCTTGCTGTTTATGGGATTATCGGGATGGAAAAATGGCTGCGGCAAAATATTTTAATTAAGCACGGTGTTAATAAACCAATCTAAATTTATTTTCTCATGCTGGAGGATGTACTGGACCCGAAACAAATAGCAAAACAGATGATCGCTTTCAATAAAACATCTTTTGACAATAACTTCCGTACATGGCTGGCGTTGCATGAACAAACGGAAAGGTTGTTTAATAAATCAAAATAGATAAGGAGGAATTGGTATGAAGCCCAGTGAAAAAGAGGAAGAATATCACGCACGGATGGAATATGAAAAAAAGAAAAAGCTCGATGAGGAAAAGAACAAAAATCTAAAAGCGGCAGATCGTGAGAAGCTCAAGCAGCTTCATTACATGATGTGTCCCAAGTGCGGCATGCATTTGATCGAAATTGACTACCGGAATATAAAAATAGACAAGTGTTCAGAATGTGAAGGCATCTGGTTGGATGCAGGCGAACTGGAACCAATCATCAAGATGGAAAAATCAGGACTGGACAAACTCTTTTCCGTTTTTATGAAATAGTTTGCCAAAACGGATCAATGTCAAGAGAAAGAGATGATCGGAACATTTAAACCAATTAATTTATAAGGAGAAAGAATCATGAATTGCCCTGTTTGTAACATTCCATTGACTATGACAGATCGTCTTGGTGTGGAAATAGATTATTGTACGAAATGCCGCGGTGTTTGGCTTGACCGGGGCGAGTTGGATAAAATAATCGAACGTACCTCATTGGAAGCACCCACCCGGTCTAATCCGGAGCGGCAGGATAATCGCCATGATCATCATCACGATAAGCATCACGATAGTCATAACGGCGGTTACTATAAAAAGAAAAAATCATTCCTTCACGAACTATTCGATTAAAGTAAGGGGGATTATTATATCAGCCAATGCATAAAGAATCATTTGCATCAGATAAAACATTGAAAGAAACTTTTTCCAGTATCCAAAACGCTTTGCCTGACAATGGCGTGACATTGTCGATGGTTCTCGAATTGCTGGGGAAAGAGAGTTTTCTTATCCTTGCGGCTTTTCTTACGCTCCCTTTTCTGGCGCCGGTTTCAATTCCTGGTGTCAGCACAGTATTTGGTGCGATTATTTTGTTGATCGGAATTAGTCTGGTTTTGAATCGGTCACCTTGGTTGCCTGAGAGATTCATGGCGCATGAATTTTCAACGGATAAACTCAGAACCTGTGTGTCTCAGGGGTTAGTATGGATTCAACGGTTGGAAAAAGTCAGCCATCGCCGGATGTCCATTTTATGCCGTGGACACTTGATGAGCAGGGTCATTGGTTTGGTGGTGGTGCTATCCTCTCTGTTTCTAATGGCCCCACTGGCGTTTATACCATTTTCAAATACTTTGCCCGCACTTTCCATCTTACTGTTGTCCATCGGCGTTCTTCAGCAAGACGGCATATTTATAGTATTGGGCTATTTTTTTCTGGTTGCAACATCAGTCTATTTCGCAATCATTGCATTCATGGGTGCGAATGCTTTAAGCATGGCAGTAGACATGGTAGTAAAATAATTACTGTATCATGCATTATTAAAAGAAAAGGATAAGATATGTCACATCATCACAGGCACGGCAGTCGTTTAGTGTATTTTGCATTAGCAAAAAAAATCTTTAAGAACAAAACATTCTTGTTACTGGCTTTGGCATTGCTCTTAATTGCATTGGCTGTAGGAATATGGTTGATCTCCTTGCTCATACCATTTTTGGGACAGCTTTTAACGAACATTGAAAAAAACGGACTGAAAGGGATTATCGAAGCCATAAGCCCTTACCTGTTGAAACTTTGGGAGGGTGCAGGCAAATAATAACATTGAGCTGAAAGATGGTCATGTAAAAATGACCAATGCTTTTAAAAAATCTTGACAAAAATGCAAACTTCTTATAGATTAAGAACCATTAAAGATTTGTTTGATAGAGGTAACAAGAGTTGACTCTATCGAAGGGATCCAGAAATAAAAGCCTGAGAGTTTGAACGGGTCTTTTATCGCAGGATAAAAGATGTGAAAGAAATATAAGGCTGCGACGCGCTTCTTGAAGCGAGTCGCAGCCTTTTTTATGCCGAAAGGAGAACTGTCCATGAATCTAATATCCGGTTTTAACTTTTTGCGTCAGGGCAAAGTTCGTGATGTATATGCTGTGGACAATAATTGCCACCTGCTGATTATTGCCAGCGACCGCATATCCGCTTTTGATCATGTCCTTCCGAGCATTATACCCGACAAAGGCAAAATTCTCACACGTCTGTCAAATTTCTGGTTTGCTAAAACAAGCCATCTAATCGCCAATCATATTGTGGATACCGAACCTTTTTTGGTCAATTGGAAGGATGACCATCTATGGCATCGCGATCAACTCAAATGGCGGGCAGTGCTGGTAAAAAAATCAGCTCCGTTGGCGATTGAAGCTATTGTTCGTGGTTATCTGGCTGGTTCCGGCTGGAAGGATTATTGTCAAACTGGCTGTATTTGCGGAATGGCGCTCCCCAAGGGGCTGGTGGAGGCGGATCGTCTTCCCGAACCTGTTTTCACGCCGTCCACCAAAGCCGAAGCCGGCGCACACGATGAAAATATATCATTTGACCAGGCGGCGGACATCGCGGGACGGGAGATCATGGAAAAGGTTCGCGCCGTCAGTTTAGAATTATACAAATTTGCTGCGGACTTTGCCCGCGGGCGTGGCATCATCATCGCCGACACCAAGTTTGAGTTCGGCCTTTGTGATGGTGAACTTATTCTGATCGACGAGCTTTTTACCCCGGATTCATCGCGCTTCTGGCCCGCCGATACTTACCATCCCGGCACATCCCCTTCCAGCTTTGACAAACAGTTTGTACGCGACTATCTGGAAAAGATCCACTGGAACAAGCAACCGCCCGTGCCGCATCTTCCTGATGATATCGTTTCTAAAACGGCGGAAAAATACGAAGAAGCGCTACAACGTTTATCAGTAAATTAGAAGGAGGTGTTTTAATGAACAAGCCATCAGATCAAAAGATTCCGTTAGTCGCAATCGTGATGGGAAGCAAATCAGATTATGAGGTCATGAAAAAAAGCAGCGAGGTGTTGCAGAAATTCGGTGTCCCACATGAAGTGCGGGTGATTTCAGCCCACAGGACGCCTGATATTGCACAAGCGTTCGCGACCAGCGCCGAAGATCGAGGCCTTCAAGTGATTATCGCAGCTGCAGGAAAGGCCGCCCACCTGGCCGGTGTGCTTGCGGCCATGACCACTCTGCCTGTCATTGGTGTGCCCATGTCAACATCCGATCTGGGTGGCCTGGATTCACTTTTGTCCATGGTGCAAATGCCGGCCGGCATTCCCGTAGGCACCGTGGCTATCGGTGAGGCGGGCGCGAAAAACGCAGCCCTGCTGGCCGTTGCGATTCTAGCCTTGTCAGACGTTGGATTAAGCAATGAACTAAAAAACTATAGGCAACAGATGCGAGCAGAGGTGGAAGCGGCGGATGCCGAAATCAGCAATGTATCGTATTGATAAGTTGCCGGGACTATAAAAAAGGACTATCATCATGAACGATCCATATCATGAGACAATGGAAACCCTCGACAGGCTTCGCGAGGAATCCATTACGGCAGGCGGCCGGGAGAAGAAGGAACACCAGCACAGTCTGGGCAAGTTAACGGCGCGGGAACGCATTGATCTGCTGCTCGATGAGGACTCTTTTGAAGAGTTTGATGTTTTGAAAAGAGGCCGGGGTGGCGTCGACGGGGATGAACCCAGCTATGCGGGCGACGGGGTGGTCACCGGCCACGGAACCATTGATGGACGGGAAGTTTTTATTTTCAGTCAGGATTTCACTGTCGTCGGCGGATCATTGGGAGAAGCCCACTCGCAGAAAATATGTAAAGTGATGGATATGGCCGTCAACGTGGGCGTTCCTATCATCGGCTTGAATGATTCAGGCGGCGCCCGCGTCCAGGAAGGTGTGGATGCTCTTGCCGCTTACGGTGAAATTTTTCATCGCAACGTCCGGGCCAGTGGTGTTGTGCCGCAAATATCCTGCATCATGGGCCCCTGCGCAGGCGGCGCGGTTTACAGTCCGTCCATCACCGATTTCGTTTTTATGGTGCAGGAATCTTCGTTTATGTTCGTCACCGGTCCGAAAATCGTCAAGACCGTCACCCATCAGGACATCACATCCGAAGATCTTGGCGGTGCTCATGTTCACGCGCAAAAAAGCGGCGTTGCCCATTTTATTCCGGCAAACGATGTCCTGTGCCTGCGTGACGTCCGTCGCCTCATCAGCTATCTGCCTTCCAACCAAACACAAAAAGCGCCAAGGCTGGATCTTCTGGATCCTGTGGATCGCGTCGATCCGTCTCTGGACAGCCTGATACCGGATAATCCCAATCAGACTTATGATATGAAGGTATTGATTTACAGCATACTGGACGGCGCGGAATTCATGGAGGTGCACGCTCAGTATGCCCGCAACATTATCTGTGGCTTCGGACGACTGGGAGGTCAGACCATCGGCCTGGTGGCCAATCAACCGGCGGCGCTGGCGGGCGTTCTGGATAACGACGCCTCCGTCAAGGCCGGACGATTTGTCCGTTTTTGCGACTCCTTCAATATCCCCCTGATCACGCTGGTGGACGTTCCGGGCTTTATGCCCGGTCCGGAACAGGAGCACGGCGGCATCATCCGCCACGGCGCAAAACTGCTTTATGCCTTTACCGAAGCGACGGTTCCGCGCCTTTCCGTCATTGTCCGCAAGGCCTATGGCGGCGCCTATCTGGTGATGAACTCCAAGCACATTCACGCCGATGTCAACTACGCCTGGCCAACGGCGGAAATCGCCGTCATGGGGCCAAAAGGCGCAGCCGAATTGATCCACCGTAAAGAAATTCAATCGTCTACCGACCCGGACGCCGTCTTGACTGATAAAATGTCCCAATACCGCCAGACTTTCGCCAACCCTTTTTGGGCCGCCAAGCGGGGCTATATTGATGACGTCATTTACCCCCGCGATACGCGTCGTCATCTGATTCGATCTCTGCAGATGCTGGAAGGGAAAACAGTCGGAAGCCCAAAACGCAAACATGGAAATATTCCTTTATGAGACAAGACATGTTCGATAAAATCCTCATCGCCAATCGGGGCGAAATTGCTGTCCGCATCATCCGCACCTGCAAGCGATTGAAAATCGCGACTGTCGCGGTTTACTCAGACGCGGACCGGCATGGCCTGCATCGGCAACTGGCCGATGAATCCGTCCACATCGGCGGTGCGTCCGCCCGTGAATCGTACCTGGATGCAAACAAGCTCATCGAGGCCGCGATTGCAACCGGCTGCCAGGCTGTTCATCCCGGGTATGGTTTTCTGTCCGAAAACGCCCAGTTTGCCCGACAGATTGCAGCAGCAGGTCTGGTTTTCATCGGTCCGCCTGCCGAAGTCATCGCCCTGATGGGCGATAAAATCGCTGCCAAAGAGCTGGCCATCAAGGCCTGCGTGCCGGTTCTTCCCGGTCATATGGATGCGTTAAAAGATGAAGACGAGGCACTGGCTATAGCGGAATGCATGGGTTACCCGGTATTGCTCAAACCCGCGTCCGGAGGTGGCGGCAAGGGAATGCGTGTAGTTCGCAATTCCTCGGAGATGGAATCCGCACTCGCCGCGAGCCGCCAGGAAACAAGAAAATCTTTCGGTGACCACAGAATCTTCATCGAGCGCTACATCGAAAACCCTCGCCATATCGAAGTCCAGATTCTGGCCGACGCACACGGCCATGTCATCCATCTGGGAGAAAGAGAATGTTCCATTCAGCGGCGGTATCAGAAAATCATCGAAGAGTCGCCGTCGCCCGCCCTAACCGCAGAGCAGCGGCTGAAAATTTGCGAGTCGTCCTGCGGTTTAGCCCGCAAAGCAAGTTATGTCAACGCGGGAACGATTGAATATGTAATGGACAGTTACGGTTGCTTCTATTTTCTGGAAATGAACACCCGCCTTCAGGTGGAGCATCCCGTTACGGAAGCCGTCACCGGATTGGACATCGTGGAGCTTCAGCTACGCGTCGCAGCCGGACAACCTCTGCCTTTAAAACAAGAGGACATTTCCCTGAGCGGCTGGGCGATCGAAGCCCGGATTTGCGCGGAAGACCCCGCAAGGTTTTTCATGCCGGCCACTGGAATGATCACCCGCTACGCAGAGCCCCGGGGGCATAATATCCGGGTTGACAGCTGTGTTGCCATGGGTTCCAAAATCGGCATTCATTATGATTCGCTGTTGTCCAAGGTCATTGGTTCCGGCAAGACCAGAGAAGATGCACGCATCAGTTTGATCGAAGCGCTCAACGGATATCATATTGAAGGCGTTGTCAACAATATCGATTTCGTCAACGCCATTTTATGCCATCCGGCCTTCGCTCACGGAAATCTGAATTCTGGTTTTATAGATCAGTACTTTGAAGGAGGAAAGCCGAAAAGCCCGCCGGATTCTGAACACCTGGCACTGACGGCGCTGACCGCGACTTTGATCTACCATGTCCGCGTCATTGCCGTGCGGGAGTCGCTTCGCCCTATGACATCAACCATCGGACGCAGCAATCCGGAAACAAAACCTTATCGTTACAAGGTCAAGTCTGGAGAAGATGTATTTGATGTGCGGCTCCATGGAACATTGAAAGAAAGTTGCTGGATGTTTCAGGTCAATGGACGCGATTATGACTTAGAAACGCCGCGTTTTGAGCTGTATCGCCGCAGACTTAAGCTCAAAATCAACGGACAGACACACAGATTCCGTTTACAGATCCAAGAATCTTTTATGCATGTGGCGTTCAACGGTGTCACCCGGCTTTTTGAAATTTATACCCCCAGGGAATATTTTTTGATGCATTACATGCCGCAAAGAACTGAAAAAGCGATGGATAATATTGTCGTATGCCCCATGCCGGGTCTGGTGGTGGAGGTGCTTGTTCATAAAGGCGAGTGGGTTTTCCGCGGTCAGAATCTGGTTATTCTTGAATCGATGAAAATGGAAAGCGGCGTGGCTTCTTGCATGGACGGCGTCATCGCGGAGGTTTTCGTGGTCGCTGGACAGGCGGTCGAGGCCGGGGAAATGATGATGAGACTTGAGGCGAAATGCTGATGCATCGATTACTGGATGGACGGTTGAATGAAAAAATGCTGATGCTGGGCAATGAAGCCATTGCCCGGGGAGCGCTGGAGGCGGGCGTTTCCTTTGCTGCGTCTTATCCCGGAACGCCTTCTTCCGAGATCGCTCTGCAGTTTTTTCAGATATCCCGGGAAAGCGACTTATATTTCGAATACAGCGCCAACGAGAAAGTGGCCCTGGAGGTGGCGGCCGGCGCCGCCATGTGCGGACTCAAGACGATGGTCAGCATGAAACATGTCGGCGTCAATGTAGCCTCCGACGCCCTGATGACGCTTGCCTATACCGGCATTACCGGCGCCCTGGTGCTGGTGGCAGCCGATGATCCATTCATGTTTTCCAGTCAGAACGAGCAGGACAGTCGTTACTACGCCAAACTGGGCAACCTGCCCATGCTGGAACCGTCCTCTGTAAACGAGGCCAAGGAAATGGCCAAGTACGCTTTTGATCTGTCGGAGAAACTTCAGTTGCCGATCATTTTGCGCACAACCACGCGTATCAACCACGCCAGCGGTGTAGTAACTCTGGGACACCTGCCGGAGAGAAAAACAAGAGGTTCCTTCATCAAGGATCCCTTTTCCTACGTCTGCATTCCTTCCGTCTCCCGTAACCTGCACCCGAAGCTTTTGGACAAGATCGAAAAGGCCGCCGCCATATCCAATTCGAGTACCTGGAATAGAATTGAAGGCAATGGCCGGCTGGGGATCGTCTGCAACGGCGTCAGTTACGGTTACGTCAGCGATGCCCTGCAGGAATTTGGCATTGCCGATCAATTCCGCGTTCTGCGCGTCGGCTTTTCACATCCCTTCCCTGACGAGTTGGTATGCAACTTTCTGGCGGGTTGCGAAAAGGTGCTTGTCGTTGAAGAAGGCGAACCCTATATGGAAGATGCGGTCAGGAACTGTGCCCAGCAATACGGGCTGATGCTGCCAGTGAACGGCAAGGGGGAAAGGCTTTTTTCCAGGCTCTATGAGTATGATCCTGCGGAAGTAAAGAAGGTGGTCGCTTCTTATTTTAATATTCCCCATCAACCTGCCCGGTCGATAGAAATCGAAGATTTGCCCGCCGTGCCGCCCCGGCCGCCAAACTTGTGTCCCGGGTGTCCCCATCGGGCAACCTATGTGGCTGTGCGAGCGGTTTTGGGGGACGAGGCTATCTACCCGACAGATATCGGATGTTACACACTCGGCCTGCTGCCTCCGCTGAGCATGGGTGATTTTCTTATCGCCATGGGCGCGGGCTTAGGCACAGCAGGCGGATTTGCGCGTGCTACCGGACGTAAAGTCGTCGCCTTTATTGGCGATTCCACCTTTTTCCACAGCGGTCTGTCGCCCCTGGCGAGCGCTGTGTTCAACAATCACGACTTTACCCTCGTGATTCTGGATAATGGCACCACGGCCATGACGGGGCATCAGCCCCACCCCGGAGCGAATATCCGTCATCTGGGCCTGCCTCTCAGCCCTTTATCCATCGAAGATGTCGTTGTGGGATTGGGAGTGCAAAAGGTAATCACCGTGAACCCCTTTCAATATCGTAAGACCCTTGAGGCGGTACAGGACGTTGCTGCATACCGGGGCGTATCGGTGCTGATTGCAAGAGCGGCGTGCCCCCTCTATGACCGGACAATTCCTGGTTTCAAGCGAAAAAGGCCTTTTTACGTCAACCATGAAAAGTGTCAAAATCATCGCGACTGTGTGACCAAGGTAGCCTGCCCCGCTTTCTACGTCGGCAATCAAGGGCTTGAAATTGATGCGGATCGCTGCACCGGTTGCGCTCTATGCGCGCAGATATGTCCGGAAAACGCCATCTCGCCAATACTCAATAAAGAGGTGACCTCATGAAAACAACCCGTATCATGATAGTGGCGGTAGGCGGACAAGGGAATATCCTTGCGGCTCGCATCTTGGGCGAGGCGGCCGTCGCTGCGGGAATTGAAGTGCGCATGTCTGAATTTCACGGCATGGCGCAGCGTGGCGGCGTGGTGGAGTCCATGGTGCTGCTGGGTGACGGAAAGGGTTACTGTATTTCCGACGGCAATGCGGATATCCTGCTTGGCTTCGAACCTTGCGAAACTATCCGCGCCGCAAAAAAGTGCGGCGCGGATTCGGTGGTCATCACCAATACGGCGACATTGCCGCCCTTTACCGTGGCTTTGGGAAAAGACCAATACCCGGATGTTGATAGTGCCACGACCTTACTATCTGGACGGGTAAAAAAGCTGATCGCCTTTGATGCCTCGTCACTGGCGTTAAGGGCCGGCTCTTCCCTCGTCCTGAATATGGTGATGCTCGGAGCGCTTGCCCAGAGCGGGGTTGTGAATCTGCCAACGGAACTGCTCCAGCGGATCATTCGGGAAAAAACGAAAAAAGAATTTGTCAATATGAACATAACAGCCTTCGAGTTCGGTATGCAAAAAGCAGCGGGCTGCTTATAGTCGAATCAAGACTATTGGATTAGATTGAATTGATGATGAAAAATACTATTTTGAAAAATGGAACGCCGGCCGTGCTTGCCTTGGAGGATGGGCGTATTTTTGCCTGCCGGTCATTCACCGGTCACGGAGAAGCCGCGGGCGAGATTGTCTTCAACACCAGTATGACCGGATACCAGGAGATATTGACTGATCCGTCCTACTGCGGTCAAATGGTGACGATGACCTATCCGCTGATCGGCAATTATGGCGTTGCCCCTGAAGACATGGAATCCGACCAAATCCATGCGCAAGCTCTTCTGGTTAAAGAATATCAGCCGGAACCCAGTAATCACCGCAGCGCCGAAACGCTTGCCGGTTTTCTCAGGCGGCATGGCATCATGGGCATTGAGGCGCTGGACACCAGGGCGTTGACTTTACATATCCGCAAATCAGGCGCAATGCGCGCTTTTGTATCCACACTTGAGTTTGACCCGCAAACTTGTGTGAATAGAGCGCGGGCCATTCCGACCATGCAGGGCCGGAATCTGACCGGCGCTGCATCAACTGTGACGCCATACCGCTGGCAGGGCGGACAAAAAAACTTATTATCTTTGACGGATCTATCTCTCGATGAGTGCGTCTGGCAATTCAAGGGAAACAGGCCATACGTCGTGGCGTTTGATTTCGGCATCAAACACAATATCCTCAGAAGCCTGGAAGCGACCGGTTTCGAAGTGATCGTTATCCCTGCGGCCACTGATGCCAAGACCGTTCGGGCCATTGCGCCGGACGGCATCTTCCTGTCCAACGGTCCCGGCGATCCCGAACCGGCAGTTGCCGCCGTGAACACGATAAAAGACTTAATCGGTTTTCGCCCCATGTTCGGCATCTGTCTGGGGCACCAGCTCATGGCTCTGGCGCTGGGTGGCAAAACCTACAAGCTGAAATTCGGCCACCACGGCGGCAATCAGCCGGTCATTAACGTGGCCACCGGCAAGGTGGATATCACATCGCAGAATCATGGATTCGCCGTCGATGCGGAAAGCCTGAATCAGAGCGATATCGAAATCACGCACCTGAATCTGAATGACCGCACCGTGGAAGGATTCCGTCACAGGCGATGGCCTTTGTTCGCTGTGCAATATCATCCGGAAGCCGCGCCGGGTCCGCACGATTCCGGTTACCTATTTTCAGAGTTTAAAAATATGATAACAGCATTTTGTAATGAAAAGGAGAGCTTTTATGTACAGAACAATTGAAATCCGTTGGCACGGTAGAGGCGGACAGGGAACCGTCACGGCGGCAAAAACCTTCGCCAACGCCTGCCTGCACAGCGGGCGATATATCCAGGCGTTTCCCGAGTATGGGCCGGAACGCTCCGGCGCCCCGTTGCAGGCGTATAATCGTATCAGCCCCAAAAAGCTGCAGCGGCATTGTCCCGTATCTCATCCCGACATCGTTGCCATCGTTGATGCAAGCCTGCTTAACTGGGTGGATGTCACAGCGGGCTTATGCAGCGAGGGGCTGTTTCTGGTCAACACGCCCAACCATTTTGAAACCATCAAAAAGAAACTTCAGCTCAAGCCCAAACAGAAGCTCTACTGCATTGACGCCTCCGGCATTGCACTGGCATCTTTCGGCCAGCCTTTCCCGAACTCTTCGATGGTTGGCGCGTTGGGTAAAATATCCGGACTTGTCGAGCTCGACGCACTGCTCAAGGACGTCGAAAACAGTTTCGGCAAGAAATTCTCCAAAAAAGTAGTCAGCGGGAATGTGGAAGCCGTCAGAAGAAGCTGGAACGAGGTGGCTGAAATATGAAGACAAAACTCATCAATCAATCAAACTGCCGCCCCGTTATCACCGAACCGGGAAACTCCGCCCTTTTGAAGACCGGAACATGGCGGACGCTTGAGCCTGTTTTAAATAAAGAGCATTGCATCAACTGTCTTTTGTGCTGGCTTTACTGCCCCGACATGTCCGTGATCGTTCGCGACGGAAAGGTCGAGGGTTTTGATATGGACTACTGCAAAGGCTGCGGCATCTGCGCTCTGGAGTGCCACGGGAAAAAGGGAGAAAAAGCGATCCTGATGCGCAAGGAGGAAAAAGAATGAAAAAAATGACAGCCGTAACCGGAAACGAAGCCCTGGCGGAAGCCTTAAGGCAGATCAATCCCGACGTGTGCGCGGCCTATCCGATCACCCCGCAGACGGATATGATGCAGCGTTTTTCGGATTTTGTCGCCGACGGCCTGGTGGACACGGAATTGATGCTGGTGGAAAGCGAACACAGCGCTATGAGCGCGTGCATCGGCGCATCCGCGGGGGGTGGACGAGTGGCCACCGCCACCAGCGGCCCTGGCCTCGCGCTCATGTGGGAAATGCTCTATGTGGCATCGGGCATGCGATGCCCTATCGTCATGCCGGTGATTAACCGCGCCTTGTCCGCGCCGCTCAACATTCACTGCGACCACTCCGACGCCATGGGCGCGAGGGATTCCGGCTGGATTCAACTGTGGTCGGAAAACGCCCAGGAGGCCTACGATAATCTTATCATGGCTTTCCGCATCGCCGAACACGCCGATATCCGTCTGCCGGTCATGGTCTGCATGGACGGTTTCATCATCAGCCATTCCCTGGGGGTCATGGAATTTCTGGCCGACGATGTCGTAAGAAAGTTTGTGGGGGATTTTACCCCGCAGGATGCCCTGCTGGATATCGGTCGCCCCGTCAGCTACGGGCCGCTTATTGTCACCGACCAGTACCACGAATACAAAAAGGCGCAAAACGACATCATGAGTTCCGTCTTTGACGTGGCAGCCGATGTCGCGACGGCGTTCGAAAACATCTCCGGCCGGCACTACGGTCTTTTTGAGACCTATAAGCTCGAGGATGCCGAGATTGGCATCGTGGTGTTGAATTCAGCGGCCGGCACCTGTAAGGATATGATCGACGAGGCCCGCGAAGACGGCGTCAAAATCGGTCTTTTAAAACCCCGGCTCTTCCGGCCATTTCCCTACGGTCCCATCGGCGACGCCTTGGAGCATCTCAAGGTGATCTGCGTTCTGGATAGATCGGATTCCTTCGGCGCCTTCGCGCCGTTATTTTCCGAAATCGCGGCAAGCCTCTATCCCCGTGCCAACCGTCCGTTTTTAATCAACCGGATTTACGGATTGGGCGGCCGCGATTTCATGCCGGAACATGTCGCCTCGGTGATCAACGAGATGATTGAAATCACCGGACACAAAACAACCGTTTTGCCGAAAAAGTACATCAGCTTGCGGCAATAACTTTGAAGACCGCAAAGGAGCATTATGACCACATCGCTTAAATTAAAAGATCTTTCTAAAAAAGAAATGCTGCTGGCCCCGGGGCACCGGATGTGCCAGGGCTGCGGCGCAGCCATCGTCGTCAAGATGGTCTTGCTGGCCATCGACAAGCCGGTGGTGGCCTGCTCACCGACCGGCTGCCTGGAAGTCACCACCTGTATCTCCGATTACACGGCCTGGAAAATTCCCTGGATTCATTCGGCCTTTGAAAACGCCGCCGCCACGATGGCCGGTGTAGAAACCATGTACCGCGCCTTGAAAAAACGGGGAAAGATATCACAAGATATCTCTTTCGTCGTCTTCGCGGGCGACGGAGGAACTTACGACATCGGCCTGCAGAGCCTGTCCGGCGCGATGGAGCGCGGGCATGACATGCTCTATATCTGCTATGACAACGGCGCTTACATGAACACGGGCACGCAACGCTCGGGCGCGACGCCTTTCGGCGCATCGACAACCACTTCGCCCGCCGGAAGTTCGGTGCCGGGCAAAATGCAGCACCGCAAGGACATCACCCGGATCATGGCAGCCCACAACATCCCTTATGTAGCCCAGGCCTCGCCAAGTCATCATCTGGATCTGATGCGCAAGATTCAAAAAGCCATGTCGATTTCAGGCCCCAAGTTCATCAACATCCTTTCACCCTGCCATCGTGGGTGGCGCTCGAAATCCGACGACGCCATCGCCCTGTCGCGCCTGGCGGTGAACACTTGCTACTGGCCGCTTTTTGAGATGGACAACGGAAAGACCCAGCTTACGCATACCCCGAAGGAAAAACTTCCGCTGAAAGACTTTCTGCGACCTCAGGGACGGTTTGCCCATCTGTTCCGGCCGGAAAATGAGTGGATCATTGAGCAATCGCAAACACAAATCGACGCGGACTGGAACGCCATGATTGGCGCAGGCGCAGGCGCATCCGGCGTTATTGAAGAGTAGCCATGCCCCGACGAGACGACATACATAAAATTCTGATCATCGGCGCGGGCCCCATTGTCATCGGCCAGGGCTGCGAGTTCGACTACTCCGGCACCCAGGCCTGCAAGGTTCTGAAAGCTGAAGGCTATGAGGTGGTGCTGGTCAACAGCAATCCCGCCACCATCATGACCGATCCTGAAATGGCGGACCACACGTATATTGAACCGGTGACGGCGGACGTGGTGGCGGCGATCATCGCCAAAGAGCGTCCCGACGCCTTGCTGCCCACGCTGGGCGGACAGACCGGCCTCAACACCGCCATCGAACTCGATCAAATGGGCGCCTTGAGCACTTTTAATGTCGAACTCATCGGCGCGTCTCTTGCGGCAATCCACAAGGCCGAAGACCGCGAGCTTTTCCGCCAGGCCATGTCGCGCATCGGACTGCGCATGGCCAAAAGCAGCATCGCCACAACTCTGCCGGAAGCACAGGAAGCCGCCATCCGGCTGGGCTTTCCCGTCATCATCCGGCCGGCTTTCACGTTGGGGGGCACCGGCGGCGGCGTGGCCTACAACCCAGAAGAGCTCAACACGATTGCCGCCTGCGGACTGGACGCCAGTCTGATCGGACAGGTGCTCATCGAAGAATCTGTTTTAGGTTGGAAAGAGTTCGAACTGGAGGTGATGCGGGATAAAAACGACAATGTGGTTATTATCTGCTCCATTGAAAATTTAGACCCCATGGGCGTGCACACCGGCGACAGCATCACTGTAGCCCCGGCACAAACCCTTTCCGACCGCGAATATCAGCAGATGCGCGACGCCGCCATCGCCATCATGCGCGAGATCGGCGTGGATACAGGCGGCTCCAATGTGCAGTTTGCCGTGAATCCTCAAAACGGGGAGATGCTCGTCGTTGAAATGAATCCGCGCGTGTCGCGAAGTTCGGCTCTGGCCTCCAAGGCCACCGGCTTCCCGATTGCCAAGATCGCCGCGTTGCTGGCCGTCGGCTATACCCTCGATGAAATCAAAAACGATATCACCGGACAAACGATGGCCGCGTTCGAACCAGCGCTGGATTATTGTGTTGTGAAGGCGCCACGATTTACGTTTGAGAAGTTTCCGGAAACCCGCGACGAATTGACCACCGCCATGAAATCGGTCGGCGAGGCCATGGCCATGGGCAGAACCTTCAAAGAGGCTCTGCAGAAATGCCTGCGGTCGCTGGAAACCGGACGCTTCGGTCTGGGCGCCGATGGACATTCAAACCAAACGTTCAGTTTAGATGAAATCAAACAAAGGTTGACCACGCCCAATTCCCTTCGTATTTTTTATCTGCGTCACGCTTTTATAGCGGGACTGTCCGTGGAAAAAATCCATGCTCTAACGCGGATTGATCCATGGTTTTTAAATCAAATTCAGCAGATCGTTTTGCTTGAGCAGGAAATAGCCACAGCGCCCAAACCCTTAGCTGCGGCAGTCCTGAAACAGGCCAAGTCCTGGGGATTTTCAGACCGGCAAATCGCACATCTTTCCTTCGACACCGAAGACGGCATTGCATCTCAGCGCAAGGCCCTGGGCATCCGGCCAACCTATAAAATCGTGGACACCTGCGCCGCTGAATTTGAAGCCTGTACGCCCTACTACTACTCCACCTACGAGTCGGAATGCGAAGCCAGAATCACCGACAGGAAAAAAGTGATGATCATCGGCGGCGGCCCCAACCGGATCGGTCAGGGCATTGAATTCGACTACTGCTGCGTTCATGCCGCTTTTGCTCTGGCCGAAGAAGACATCGAAAGCATCATGGTCAACAGCAATCCGGAAACCGTGAGCACCGATTATGACACGTCCGACAAGCTCTATTTCGAACCGTTAACGAAAGAAGACGTGTTGCACATTGTGGAATTGGAAAAGCCCATGGGCGTCATCGTCCAATTCGGGGGACAAACACCTCTAAACCTGTGCATGCCTCTGCACTTGGCCGGCGTTCCCATTCTTGGAACCCATCCGGAGAATATCAGCAAGGCGGAGGATCGCGCGCGCTTCCAGGGCATGTTGAAGAAATTGGGATTGACACAGCCCGACAATGATACGGCCTCAACGATTAGCGAAGCCGCCACCGCTGCGGCGGCCATCGGTTATCCTGTGATCGTGCGTCCCTCCTTTGTTCTCGGCGGCCGCGCCATGAAAATTGTTTATGACCCAAGCGAGCTGGAAACTTTCATCAAACTTGCATTGGAGGCTTCTCCGGATCATCCGGTGCTCATCGACAAGTTTCTGGAAGACGCGCTGGAGGTGGACGTGGACGCCGTATCGGACGGCAAGACAACCCTGATCGGCGGCATCATGGAGCATATCGAGGCCGCCGGAATTCATTCCGGCGATTCGGCATGCGTTCTGCCCCCGCAGAGTTTAAGTCCGAAAATGATCGCCGAAATTATCAGCGCGACCAAAGCCATGGCTTCCGAACTCCGGATCATCGGCTTGATGAATGTCCAGTATGCCATCCGGGAAGGCAAGCTGTATGTGCTGGAAGTCAATCCCCGCGCATCACGCACCGTCCCCTTTGTCAGCAAAGCCACCGGAGTTCCGCTGGCCAAACTGGCCACAAAGGTCATGCTGGGACGGTCGCTCGCCGAGTTGGGATTTGATTGCGATTTGCCTTTTCCAACGCACGTAAGCGTTAAGGAATCAGCGCTGCCCTTTAAAAAGTTTCCCGGTGCGGACGTGCTTTTGGGCCCGGAAATGAAATCCACAGGCGAAGTCATGGGCATTGCCGATGACTTTGGCACTGCTTACGCCAAAGCACAGTTGGGTATCGGCCAGAGGCTACCGGTTACCGGTGCTGTGTTTATCAGCGTCGCGGATAAACACAAACCCGCAGTTAAGGAGATTGCAGCTTCGTTTCAATCGTTGGGGTTTCAGGTATTGGCCACAAGTGGCACCGCCCTGTTTTTGACCGAGCAAGGCATCCCTTGTCAAAGCATCCATAAGGTTTCTTCGGGCAGGCCGCACATCGTTGACTTCATTAAGAATAAGACCGTACAGGTGATCGTGAATACCGGTTACGGCCGCAGCCCATCGCGGGATGGATTTGCGATTCGCCAGGCGGCGCTGGGTTTTAATATCCCTTATACGACGACCATGGCAGGCGCGCAGGCCATGTGCCGGGCAATCGAAAAATTAAAAAAGGGCGAATTGTCTGTAAGTTCTCTACAGGCCTACTATGCCCAACAAGCCATTGAATAGGTGAGCTATGCTGAATAACATGAAAAATACCATTGAAAAATTTACTCTGCCCGAAGATATCATAAATCTTCTGCAGAAGGCCCCTTCCGTACAAATCGCATCCAGTATCGGCGCACTGGAAGACTTGTCCTGCGGTGGCAGGAACAACACAAAATGGATGGTTTCCTATCAACTGCCGGATGGCCGGGACGTGGATGAAGTGCAGGTGGTGCGCGTGAAGAACGGCGTCAGCGCCAACTATACGGAAGCCTACATGCGCAGGCGTGATCCGGATTGCATGTTTATCGCCGACGATAGCCTTTCCGATAAACCTCGTTTCGAGGAGAAGTTTGGCTATCCCTTTACCGATATACGGCAGGAAACCTTCAATTGGCTGATGACGCAGGATTTGGCGGTTTTCGCATTCGAAATGGGTCAGCCGGGTCTGGGTGGCGATGCCGTGGCCATCTGTCCCGTAAATGCCGGCTTTTTCGCCTTTGGATTGGGGCTTTTGCAGGGGATTGTCGACATCGAAGCGCTTGACCGGCCTTTCAATCCATCCATGATTCTCTATGTCGCACCGCCATTCCGGCATACCCATTTTGGCGGCAAGCAGGTTGTCGTTCACAACCGCGTTGGCATTCATGAAATATTTTCCTACAATCTATATCCGGGCCCCAGCGCAAAGAAGGGCGTATATGGGGCGCTCATTAATCTGGGCGTCCAGGAAAGCTGGGTAACCGCCCATTGCTCCGCCGTTCAAGTCATAACGCCCTATGACAACGTCGTCACTTTTATGCACGAGGGCGCCAGCGGCGGCGGTAAAAGCGAGATGCTGCAGCAGCCGCACCGTCTGTCGGACGGCCGTCTGGTGCTGGGGAAAAACGTAATTTCAGGCGAAGAAAGATACCTTGAAATTCAGCGCACGTGCGATCTGCACCCAGTCTGTGACGACATGGGGTTATGTCATCCCAGCTTTCAGGAAAAGGACGGCAAATTGTGGCTGATGGATGCTGAAGACGCCTGGTTTGTCCGTGTCAATCATATTGATGCCTATGGAACGGATCATGATCTGGAACGCCTGACAATATCGCCTTCCAGGCCGTTGCTTTTTCTCAATATCGATGCCGTTTCCGGAGGAACCGCCCTCATCTGGGATCATATTCAAGACGCGCCGGGGATGCCCTGTCCCAACCCCAGAGTGATTGTTCCCAGAAGCATCGTACCGGGAATCGTGAATGAAAAAGTTGCTATCGATATCCGGTCTTTCGGCGTGCGCACGCCGCCCTGCACAAAAGACTTCCCCTCCTACGGCATTCTTGGCCTTTTACACGTTTTACCGCCTGCGCTGGCCTGGCTGTGGAGACTGGTGTCGCCCCGCGGCCACTCCAACCCCAGCATCGTGGATAAAGAAGGCATGAGCAGTGAAGGCGTCGGCAGTTACTGGCCGTTTGCCACAGGCAGGAAGGTTGACCAGGCCAATCTTCTGCTTACGCAATTCCTGGAAACGCCGCGCACGCGGTATATCCTGACACCCAACCAGCATATCGGCGCGTGGGAAACGGGATTCATGCCTCAGTGGCTGGCCAGGGATTATCTTGCAAGGCGCGGCCATGCCCGGTTTCAGTCCGATCAACTGGTCCCCTCCCGTTGTCCTTTACTGGGCTATGCTTTGGATAAAATGCGCATTGAAGGGTTTATGATTTTATCCTGGTTCTTACAGGTGGATACACAGCCGGAGGTCGGCCCTGCAGCATACGATGAAGGCGCCAGGATGCTTACAAAATTTTTTCACGAACAAATTGAGGAATACCTGCAACCCGATCTGGATGACCTTGGGAAAAAGATCATCGAATGGTGTCTGTCTGGAGGCAAACTGGAAGGCTACGAGAAACTCATGGGAGGTTAATATGCATCATCATAAATCAGCCATTTTTCTGGATCGTGACGGAACGTTGATTGAAGATGCCGGTGTTTTGAGCAACCCGGAGGACATCCGGTTGTTTCCGGATACGATTGACGCATTACGACAACTCCAGAAAAAATATTTTCTGTTCGTGGTCACCAACCAGCCCGGCATCGCCAATGGCCTGGTGACGGCCGGACAGGTCGCGGAAATGAACAAAAGCCTTGACGGGATTTTGTCCCAAGAGGGCATTCACATCAGACAGTGGTATGTCTGCCCGCATGCGAGAAAAGATCGATGCCAGTGTATTAAACCCAACCCGGAATTTCTGCTTCAAGCGGCCAAGGACTATGATCTTGATCTGAGACAATCCTTTGTCATCGGCGATCATCCTCATGATGTATTGACTGGCGAAGCGGTCGGCGCATTTGGTCTCTATCTGCTCACGGGCCACGGCCCGAAGCATTTAGACGAACTTCCGCAGGACAAACTAATCTTCCACACGCTGGGAAACGCAGCCGGATGGATACTCAAACATCCGAATGCTGAAAGAGACATCACCTGCGACATCCAGCTGGGCGCGGAAGCAATCCGCCGGGGCGGCCTGGTCGCGTTTCCCACGGAAACCGTCTATGGTCTTGGCGCGGATGTTTTCAACACAGACGCCGTGGCGCGCATTTTCGAAGTCAAACAACGGCCACTGCATAATCCATTAATTGTCCATGTTTCAGAACAAAGGCAGGTCAAACCATTGGTAACACACATTTCCAGAACAGCAGAGAAACTGATGGAAAGATTCTGGCCGGGTCCATTAACCCTGGTTTTGCCTAAAGCCGATATTGTGCCCGACATCGTAACGGCTGGAAATCCCACGGTCGCAGTAAGAATGCCGGCAAATAAATGGGCGCGCGAATTAATCACTCGCTCTCAAACACCCGTTGCCGCGCCCAGCGCCAATGCATTTGGCCGGACGAGCCCAACCACAGCACGACATGTCGAAGATCAACTGCACGGTGGTTATGATGTTTTAATAGATGGCGGCGCGTGTCGCGTGGGGATTGAATCAACCGTTTTGTCACTTGCCGGCAGCACGCCTCTTCTGTTGCGTCCCGGAGGCGTCAGTCAGGAGGAAATTGTCGAAATTACAAAGGCCATTGAGATTTTTCATCCTCAAAACAAAACCGGTAAACGTTTTGAAAGTCCGGGGATGATGTTTTCGCACTATGCGCCCTCCACGCCGCTGCTTTTGGTTGATGATGTTGAACCTTATGCCAATCGATCTGATGTCGGCGTGATCCTCTTTCAAAATTCCGCCGTATGTTTTCAGTCGCCAGCCTCTGTCTTAAGTCCAAGCGGCAATTTGAGAGAAGCGGCGGCCAATCTTTATCAGGTCATGAGAAAACTTGACGCGATGGGTCTTAGCCTCATCGTTGCCCAACGCGTCCCGAATAACGGATTGGGTGCGGCCATTAACGATCGTTTGAATAAAGCATCGTTAAAATCACCACCGCCCCCGATGTGCCGGAATGAATTTATCTAGTGTTTATTTGCATAAATTAGTGATTGTATGATAACACACCGAAAGGAAAAAGGTTGTATGTTGCGCTTCTGGGGCGAACCAATGTCGGCAAGTCCAGCCTTTTGAATTTAATGCTGGACCAGGATATTGCCGTCACATCGCTCGTGGCCGGAACAACCACTGACATTGTGGAAAAAGCTATTGAACTGCTGCCGCTTAGGCCTGTCCTGTTCTGGATACGTCGGTCTTGATGATGTCCCGAGTTATCCGGCGCACGGCGGAAAAAACATCAAAGTCTTTGACCGTGACGATATCATCATTATGGTTACAGAGGCTGATACATGGACGGAATCTTCTTGACTTTGCTTTCCGTTTTACGATAGGCATCAAACTAAGAGAGAAGGAAAAAAGAGTCATTCTATTCAGTTGTAATAATTATATTTATTCCAGGTGAGGTGAGAAGGTAAAAAAATATTCACTCATTACAGGCACGAAAATACTTCTTTGGGCTTGACGGTTATACATTTATGTTTTTAACATCACATGCCTTATTAGACCCATATCCATATTGGCATGTACTTTATCACTGAGCAATATTGGCGCGTTGCATCGAATACACCGCCAAACATTATTAATAAGGGGGTTATATGGCAAAAGGAAATCATTCTGAGCACAAGAAAATGATTGACAAGCAGTACAAAGATCTCATGAAGCATTGCCAGACGCATATGGAACAGGTTGATAAAACGCTGCCTGAACCGAAGGAAAACCTTCACGAACTCTTGACTGAACGCGGCATCAGCCGCCGGGATTTCGTCAAGTGGACATCGGCAGCGACCGCGGCGTTAATGCTTCCGCCTATTTTCCGGCCAATGGTCGCCAAGGCGGCGGAAAACTTCAGCCGCTTGCCGGTGGTCTGGCTGCATTTTGCTGAATGCACAGGCTGCTCCGAGGCGCTCCTTCGTTCATCATATCCGAATGTGGACGACATTCTGCTTGAAACCATCTCACTGGAGTATCACGAAACCCTCATGGCCGCGTCCGGCTATCAGGCGGAAAAATGTCTGGAAGAGGCCATTCACACTTTCGCAGGCAAATTCATTTGCGTCATTGAAGGCGCTCTGCCTCGTGGTCTTGACGGCAAGTACCTGACGCTCGGCCCTAAAGGAAAGACCGGCATTGAAGTTGCCAAGGAAGTCACGTCGAAAGCGGCAGCGGTCATCTGCATCGGATCCTGCTCGGCTTTCGGCAACATTCAGGCCGCCAATCCGAATCCGACGGATTCCGTCAGTATCAGCAAGGCGCTCGGCATTTCCACGGTCAACATCGCCGGTTGCCCGCCCAATTCTGTGAACTTCACAGGGACATTGTTGCATTATTTAATGTTCGGTGGACTGCCCGCGTTGGATTCCCTGGGAAGACCGGTATGGGCTTATGGTAAACGCATTCATGATTACTGCGAAAGAAGGCCCCATTATGACGCATCAGAGTATGTTGACGAATGGGGTGACGCGGGAGCGCTTAAAGGTTGGTGCCTATACAAAGTCGGCTGCAAAGGGCCCTATACCTACGCCAATTGCGGTAAAGTCCGTTTTAATGACGGCATCTCCTGGCCGATTATGGCCGGTCACGGCTGCATCGGCTGCACCGAACCCGATTTCTGGGACACGATGGCGCCGCTGGAAAAACCGCTGCCTGACAAATCTTACAACGGGCGCGAGGCAACGGTCGATAATATCGGCATCGCACTGACCGGTATTACGGCATTAGGCATTGCAGCGCACGCTACGGCCACCGCGCTTCGACATAAAGATGATGATCAGGCCCAAAAGCAGGAGGTAAAACATGACTAAGCGAATCATTGTCGATCCGATCACCAGGATTGAAGGACATTTGAGAATTGAAGTGGAAGTTGATGAGAAAAACGTCATCAAAGACGCCTGGAGCAGCATCACGCTTTGGCGTGGCATTGAAACCATTTTGAAGGGCCGCGACCCACGCGACGCCGGGTTGATCGTGCAGCGTTTCTGCGGCGTCTGCACCTATGTGCATTATGAAGCCAGCATTCTGGCCTGCGAAGACGCATTTGGTATTAAACCACCCCCTAACGCCAGGATCGCCCGCAATCTCATCAGTTCGTCGCAATATCTGACGGACCACGTCATGCATTTTTATCATCTGCATGGCCTGGACTGGGTCGATATCGTCAGCGCCCTCAAGGCCGATCCCAAAAAGGCCGTGGACATGGCCAGGGGTTACTCAGACAATCCCTACAACTGTTCGGCAACCCATTACAAGGCGGTTCAGGACCGCATCACCAAATTCGTCAAATCAGGACGTCTGGGCCCGTTTGCCAATGCTTACTGGGGAAACCCCTCTTACAAACTGCCTCCGGAAGCCAATCTGATCATCCTGTCGCACTACCTCGACGCCCTGCAGGTATCCAAAGTCGGCGCGCAGATGATGGCCATCCTGGGCGGAAAGAATCCGCATCCACAGTCACTGGTCGTCGGCGGCATTACTTCCGGCATGGATTTATTCGACGCTGATCGCCTGGGTCAGTATTTGTTCCGTTTTAAGGAATTGAGGAACTTCATCGAAACAGCCTATATCCCCGATGTTCTGCTGGCTGCAACGTACTATAAAAATGAAGGCCTGCAAGGCATTGGCGGTGGTGTGAAGAACTACCTGTCCTACGGCGGATTCCCGCTGGATGACGATTGGCACCAGACGCTCTTCCCACGTGGCGTAGTCAGAAATCGCGATCTGTCCAAACCGCTTGAACTCGATGAAAAGAAGATCACTGAAGAAGCAACGCATGCCTGGTATAAGGATAAAGAACCACAGCATCCCTACACAGGCACAACGGAGCCGGATTACACCGGATACGATAAAAACGGAAACCTCAAAGGCGACGAAAAATATTCATGGTGTAAAGCACCGCGCTACGACAACCTGCCGCATGAAGTAGGACCGCTTGCCCGCATGGTTGTCGCCTATGCGCAGGGCCACAAGGAAATTAAGCCATTGATCGATTCTACGTTGAAGGCCGCCGGGCTTCCCGCCACCGTGCTTTTTTCCACGCTGGGTAGAACAGCCGCGCGCGCGCTGGAAACAAAGTTTATCGCCGACCACACTGAAGAATGGGTGAATGAGCTGATCGGCAACATCAAGAAAGGTGACACCCGCACCTGGACACGTTGCGATGTTCCCGGAAAACCGGCACAGGGCCGAGGCATGACGGAACCGCCCCGCGGCGCTCTGGGTCACTGGATCAAAATCGAAAACGGTGTGATTGCCAATTATCAGGCCGTGGTTCCCTCGACCTGGAACTGCTCGCCGCGTGACAAGGCAGGACTGCGTGGTCCTTACGAAGAATCATTGATCGGCACCAAACTGGCCAACGTTGACCAGCCGCTGGAAATTATCCGAACTATCCATTCGTTTGATCCCTGCATGGCCTGCGCGGTGCATATCATTGATCCAAAAACGAATGAGATCAAGAAATTCAAAGTGGCATAAGCGATAAGGAGGCTAACGTGGAAAAAATTACCAGCGTTAAAGAGTGGTCCGTAGCCATTCGGATCAACCACTGGGCCATGGCTCTCTCGATTTTTATCCTGATTGTCACAGGCTTTTATATTGCGACTCCTTTCACGATCGCGCAGGGGGAAACGGTGAATAAGTTCTTCATGGGGAACGTGCGGTTTGTCCATCTCCTCTTCGGAGTGATTCTGCTGTTCCTGTTCATCTGGAGGGTGTATTTAGCCTTTTTCTCCCGCTTTCATGCGGACTGGAAGGATTTCCTGGCATGGACAAATATTAAAAACTTTATCCACCAGATCAAATTCTACCTGCTCATTACGAAAGAAGGACCGGACTATAAAACGCTTTACGGGCCGTTGCAGTCACTGGCCTATCTCGGACTGCTATTCATGGTTTTAGTCATCTGCATTACCGGGCTGATCTTAATGGGTGCCGGGTATCATAAGGGATTTACCTATGTCGCGGCGACGATTTTAACGCCCGTGGAAAATTTGCTGGGTGGGCTGGCGATGGTCAGATACATTCACCATATATTCACCTGGTTCTTCATTCTATTCATTGTGGTGCATATTTACATGGCTTTCTGGTACGATGCCGTTTTGAAAAAAGGCACCGTATCCTCCATGATCAGCGGCAATATTTTCAAGAAAGTGAAAGAGTAGAACTACAGTGGTAGCTGTTAAATAGATTTTCCAAAAAGGGGAGAGAAATGACTCTCCCCTTTTTGGTTATATAAGATGGAATATGACAGATAGAAACAAAGTTACGGTATTAGGCATCGGCAACATTCTGATGGGGGATGAAGGTTTCGGCGTTCACTTCGTGCGCTGGTTTTCCAAGCGCTATCGAACGCCGGATGACGTTCGTATCGTTGACGGAGGCACTCTGGGCTATGCCCTATTAGATATTATTTGCAGTGGCGATCACCTGATCGTTGTGGACGTTTTGAAAGCACAGGACAGCCCCGGCTCCATCTACCGCTTCACCAAAGAGGAAATGGAGTTGCACATGCCGCCGCCGACATCCGCCCATGAAGTGACATTTCCCGACGTGCTGTTCAAAACCGAATTGATGGGTGAATCACCGGAGACGATATTTCTTTGTATCGTGCCACAGAATTACAAGGATATGAATCTGGAAATGAATCCATTCCTGTATGAAAAATTCAACGATGTGGAAAAGCTTCTGCTTGCCGAACTGAGAAAATTAGATATTCATCCGGAGCGACTATCCGATGCATGAACTGTATATTGCCGAATCCATCATCAATATTATTGGCGACTACGCCGCACGAGACGGCTTTGAGAAAGTCAACAGCATCTCGCTTTCCTATGGCCGGCTTTCCTGTATTGAATCGAAAACGCTGCAATTTGCGTTTGACGTGCAGGCCAAAGGCACACCCGCCGAGGGTGCCGCACTGGACTTTAAAATCCTGCCTGCCGTCATCCATTGCTTTTCATGCGAAAAGGATTTAGAGGTCAAGTCGCATACGGGCACTTGTCCTTCTTGTGGTGGATTGGAAGTTGTGCTGACTGCGGGAACAGAAGAATTAAAAATTTTAGAACTGGATGTAGATTAGGTATTTTATGTGTATCGGATTTCCCGGAAAAATAATTTCTATTGACAATGATAACTATGCGATCATCGACATCAGCGGCACACGCCGCGAGGTTTGCCTGGATATTATTGACGAAGAGGCTTCCATTGGTGATTACGTCATTACTCACGCGGGCTATGCCATTCACAAAATCGATACGATAACCGCTCAGGACAAACTGAAATGCTTACAAGAGATCATCGACAATGAAATTTATTGACGAATACCGGGACCCCGAAATTGTCGTCGGACTTCTGAAACAAATCACTTCAGCCTCCGTGCGAATCGCACGCCCTGTTACGATCATGGAAATTTGTGGCAGCCATACCTATGCTATCGGACGATTCGGCATCCGCAAACTCCTGCCGGACAATATTCATCTTATTTCCGGTCCCGGTTGCCCGGTCTGCGTGACATCGGCTCGTGATGTCGATTTAGCCTTATATCTTGCTTCTCTGCCTAATGTCATTTTTGCCACTTTTGGCGATATGCTCAGAGTGCCGGGAACCGGCGGCAACAGTCTGCAAAAAAAGCGTGCCGAAGGCTGCGATGTTCGGGTGGTATCTTCCGCCGACGAATGCATCGGTGTGGCACTGTCCCATCCTCAAAAAGAGATCGTCATGATGGGCGTCGGTTTTGAAACAACCGCACCGACCATAGCGGCCGTCATCAACAGTTGCCGGAAAAAAGATATCCGGAACTTTTCGGTGTTCTCCGTCCACAAGATTGTTCCTCCGGCCATTTCAGCTCTGCTTGCCGACCCGCTGCTTAATATAGATGGATTTTTGTGCCCCGGCCATGTCAGCACCATGATCGGCGCCGCAGCTTATCAGATGATTCCCGACGCAAGACGCGCAGCCGTCATTACCGGCTTTGAACCGGTGGATATTCTTGAAGGCGTCTTAATGCTTTTGCAGCAAATCGAAAATAAAAATATGTCGGTCGCCATCCAGTACAGTCGAGGCGTGCGGCCCGAAGGCAACACACGCGCTATGACCTTGTTGCAATCCGTCTTTGAAACCGCAGACGCCCAATGGCGGGGCCTGGGAACCATCCCGGAAAGCGGCCTGGCCCTGCGCGATGAATTTGCGGCCTACGATACGTTGAAAAAATTCTCTTTGCCGGATATTCACACGGGAGATATTCCCGGCTGCGGCTGCGGCGATATTTTACGCGGCATCAAACTGCCGCACGATTGCCCCTTATTCAGGAAAGTCTGTACCCCGGCAAACCCTGTCGGCCCCTGCATGGTTTCATCGGAAGGTACCTGTTCCACCTACTACAAATATGATTAACGGAGGTCATACAGTGAAAGTAACCGTGGTTAAAAATGTGTTGGATGCCAATAATCGGATCGCGGACGATAACAGAAAACTCTTCGATCAGCATAAAATGTTTGTCATCAACCTGATGAGCTCTCCGGGCGCGGGAAAAACATCCCTTGTGGAGAGAACCATCCTCGCCCTGAGGGACAAATACAGAATCGCCGTGATCGAAGGCGATATCCAGGACACCTACGATGCGGACCGTATCGCCAAACTGGATATTCCCGTCGTCCAGATCAACACGGGCGGCGCCTGCCATATTGACGGTAATATGATCCGCGAGGCTTTTCCCTCATTTGATTTCAGCAAAATCGATCTTTTAATTGTTGAAAACGTCGGCAATCTGGTCTGCCCCGCGGAATTCAAAATCGGTGAAAATATCAAGATCATGCTGCTCAGCACACCGGAAGGCGCGGATAAACCCGCAAAATATCCCCTGATGTTCCAAGAGTCGGCGGCTCTTCTGATCAACAAGATTGATTTGATGCCTTATGTAGATTTTGATCTCGTAAAAGCCAAACGCGACGCACTGGCATTGAATAAGGACTTAAAGATATTTGAAGTGTCCTGTAAAACGGGCACAGGACTGGATGGCTGGATCTCCTGGCTGACAAAACGAATTGATGCATTCAAAAAGTAAAGATGTGAACAAAAAAAGAGTCCGATATCTTTTTTCAGGCATGGTTCAGGGGGTCGGCTTCCGGCCCTTTATTTACCGTGTGGCCGTCAAAAACGGGTTGACCGGCTTTGTTCAAAACCGGCCGGAAGGCGTGGTGGCGGAAGTGGAAGGCCCATCCGCGTTTGTGGACGCCTTTGGGGCCGACATCCGGCTTGAACTTCCGCCGTTGGCTTGTATCACGAACATTGAATGCACCGATCTTGAAATCCGGCATGATCAGAATTTTCAGATCATCCCAAGCGATGCAAAAGGACACGCGGACGTGCATATCACGCCCGACTCAGCCACCTGTCCCGACTGCCTTCAAGAACTTTTCGATCCGACAAACCGGCGTTTTCGGTATCCTTTCATTAACTGTACCAACTGCGGCCCGCGACTGACCATCATCAACGCAATTCCTTACGATCGGGCGAATACATCAATGGCCTGTTTTCCCCTCTGCCGAGAATGCCTGGTGGAATATGAAAATCCGGCCGACCGGCGCTTTCATGCCGAACCCAACGCCTGTCCGGTCTGCGGCCCGCAACTGACTCTGCTCAATGCTGAAGGCAAGCCGGTAGAAACGGCTGATCCCGTCAAGACCGCTATCGATTTGCTTTCCTCCGGTCACGTTTTGGCCGTCAAAGGTCTGGGAGGCTTTCACTTGAGTGTGGATGCGGGAAGCAGTGAGGCTGTGAAAATACTCCGCACGCGCAAATATCGCGAGGAAAAGCCGCTGGCGATCATGGTTCGCACTATCGACCAAGCCATGCAAATCGCCTGCGTGAGCCCGGAAGAAGAAACTTTACTAACCTCGCCCCAGCGTCCGATCGTTTTGCTTAAAAAAATTCAAAGCGGACTCATTTCAGACTCAGTTGCGCCCCATGTTCCTAATCTAGGCATCATGCTGCCTTATGCGCCGCTGCATCATCTCCTTCTGGATGACCGTTTTACAGCATTGGTGATGACCAGTGCCAATCAGATTGATGAACCCATCTGCACCGGCAACCGTGAAGCTATAGACCGCTTGCAAGGCATTGCCGATTATTATCTTACGCACAACCGCGATATTCTGGTGCGTTGTGACGACTCTATTGCTTTTGTTGCTGACAGAAAACCAAGACTTATGAGGCGTTCGCGCGGTTATATTCCACAGCCACTGCATCTGAAAGAAACCTATCCACCTGTTCTGGCACTTGGGGGACAGCTGAAAACCACGCATTGTATTTTAAAAGGCCGCTTTGCTTTTGTCAGTCCGCATATCGGTGATATGGAAACACCTCAGGCTCGTGACTTTTTTCATGAAAGCCTCGCGCTGATGAAAAGAATCACCGAATCCGACCCGCAAATCATTGCCTGCGATCTTCATCCGGCTTATTATTCTACACAGGCAGCGCAAGAACTACCCACCGAAAGAATCATCCAGGTTCAGCATCATCACGCACATATTGTGAGCTGCATGGTCGATAATCAGATTGGGGGTGACGTAATCGGCCTGGCGATGGACGGTACAGGTTACGGTACGGACGGTAACGCCTGGGGCGGAGAATTTTTGATCGCTAACGAAACCGGATTTCAACGGTTCGGTCACTTGCAATACCTCGTTTTACCCGGAGGTGAAAAAGCCATCCGCGAACCCCGGCGGATAGCCGCAAGTCTGCTGAGAACTGTTTACGGGGCATCCTGGCAAGAATTAGCCCATAAATTAAACTTGATCCCCGATCAGGTTCAGGTCGAACTATTTGAAAAAATCATCGATGGTAAAATTCATTCGCCCATGTCTTCGGGACTGGGCCGGCTCTTTGACGGCGTTGCCGCCCTGATCGGTTTACGCCTCAGCGTCAGTTTTGAAGGACAGGCCGCGATGGAGCTGGAAGCGCTGGCCGCCGGATCAACCGCCCCGCCCTATCCCTTCGACATCTTGCGAAACGACGACAACCCTTATATTGTCGATACGACCGCCATGATCCGGGCCATTTTGGCCGATCTGCAGGCGGGTCAAAGCAAGACGATAATCGCCGCGTCGTTTCATCAAACGATTATTGACGTGTTTGCCGTCATGGCCGGAGAAATACGCAAGGCGACTGGACTGAACCGCGTGGCGCTCTCCGGTGGCTGCTTCCAGAATAAAATTTTACTGGAAGGCGCGATTAACAAACTGCGGCATTCGGGCTTTGACGTGTATAGCCACAGTCAGGTTCCCTCCAACGATGGCGGCATTTCCCTAGGCCAGGCCGTCATTGCGGCGTCGATGATAAAGAAAGGAATGTAAATGAAATACGACAAAATACTTCTGGAACACGGCGGAGGCGGCCTTTTGTCCAATGAACTCATTACCGAACATTTTCTCCCCCGTTTTCAAAATCCCTATCTGGAACGCCTGGAAGACAGCGCAGTCCTGAGCATCGGAAACCAGAAATTCTGTTTTACCACCGATTCCTATGTCGTCAGCCCCGTTTTCTTTCCCGGCGGCAATATCGGCTCCCTGGCCATCTGCGGAACAGTGAACGACCTGGCCGTCTGTGGTGGTAAACCACTTTATATGAGCTGTGGCTTCATCGTGGAAGAAGGCTTTCCCATCGAATCGCTCGACACCATCCTGAACACCATGGCCGAAAAAGCTCTCGAAGCCAATGTGCAGATCGTCACGGGCGACACCAAGGTGGTCGCGCGCGGCGCGGCTGACGGGATATTCATCAATACTTCCGGCATCGGCGTGGTCGAATATCCCGGCGTCTTGTCGGTAAAAAGCATTCAGCCGGGAGACGTGATCATCTTAAACGGAGCCGTGGGTGACCATGGCGCGGCGATCATCGGGGCGCGCGAAAACCTGTCGCTTTCTTCCGATATCCTCTCGGATACCGCCCCTCTCAATGATCTGATTGCTGATATTCTGAAAGCCAGCCCCAATGTTCACTGCATGCGCGACGCCACACGCGGTGGCCTGGGCGCCATCTTAGCGGAAATCGCCAAAAGCGCGCAGGTGCGTATTGATATCGTTGAAAAAAGCATTCCCGTAAAGGAGAACGTTCGGGGCATCTGTGAAATTCTGGGCTTTGATCCGCTTTTTTTAGCCAACGAAGGCAAGATGATCGCGTTTTGTCCCGAAGCCGACGCAAAGGCCGTTTTAACCGCCATGCAAAGCCACAAATATGGCCGCAATGCCGCCATCATCGGTAGCGTGTGCAAAGCCGAACAAGGCCGAGTTGTCCTCAAAACCGTCATTGGCGGCGAACGTATTGTGGATTTACCGACGGGTGAGTTGGTGCCGAGAATATGTTAAGTGTGTTTCATTTAAAATTGTTATAATCAATAATATGAGGAGAAATCTATATGACGCAGGAATTATCGCTATTACTCATCGCGACTATTTCCATAGCATTTATTCATACGCTTACAGGGCCTGATCATTATCTGCCGTTCATCGTTATCTCAAAAGCAAGAAAATGGTCGCCTGCCAAAACCGCGTGGTTTACCGCTTTGTGCGGCCTCGGTCATGTGGGAAGCTCTATTATACTTGGATTTATCGGAATTGGTTTGGGGATTGCTGTCGGCAGGCTCGAATTGATAGAAGGCGTACGAGGCAACATCATTTCATGGATATTTACAGCATTTGGCCTGATGTATCTCATCTGGGGAATAAGACACGCCATTCGCAATAAGCCTCATGAGCATGTTCACTTTCACGGCGCAGGCAATATCCATATACATGCGCATAATCATCATGATGAACATCTTCATGTCCATGAAAACAAAGACAAGCAAAATATTACACCATGGATTCTTTTTACAATTTTTATCTTCGGTCCCTGCGAACCTTTGATACCGCTTGTCATGTATCCGGCAGCAAAACATAACTATAATGCCCTGCTGTTGGTTACAATTATTTTTAGTGTCGTGACTATCCTCACTATGCTTTCTCTCGTGCTTATCACTTCTTATGGTATTAAATTCCTCCCTATAAAAGTTATGGAAAAATATAATCATGCCCTGGCAGGTGGAACAATATTCCTGTGTGGAATGGGAATGTTGTTCCTTGGTTTATAATGCAGACAGTCCAGAATATGGAGGACCCATGAAAAGGATAACGACTGTAATTCTGACAGTACTAATCTTAACCTTTACTTTAGTGTTCTCAACATTCGCATTTCAAGCCGACATTATACAGGTTAGTTTCTCCCCCAGAGGGGGCTGTACAGAGAACATTGTCGATCAAATAAAGGCTGCGGACTCAGAGATTCTGGTTCAGGCTTATTCCTTCACCTCTACCCTTATGACCAAAGCACTTATGGATGCACATAATAGAGGTGTCAAGGTTAAGGTTATTTTGGATAAAAGCCAGCGTTTTGAACCGCACACATCAGCAATTATCCTTGTGAATGCCGGTATATCCACGTATGTTGATGCCAAGCACGCCATTGCGCATAACAATGTCATAATCATTGATCAGATGACGGTTATCACAGGGAGCTTCAATTACACAAAAGACGCTGAGGTGAGTAACGCGGAGAACCTGCTGGTCATCCGGATTGCCGTGGAGATAGAAGTCCGCACTCCGGTAATACTCGGAAGCTCTGAGGTAGGCGTCCCGAGCGCTTATTTTGTGACCTTTCGCAAGGCAGTTGTCACCTATCTTCTCGATGCGTTCTCCCAACTTTCTCCATTCCTCATACCAAGCTTGGAGAAGTGCTTGCTGGTCACCCTCCTTCTGTTTGATGCGAAATGCTGTGGAGAGCGATTCGCCTATATCCGATCCGTGTTCGGGAGCTTTGGCTATAACCCTGAGAATCTCGAAAACGAGGCTCTCGTCCTTAAAGAAAAAACCATCATGCCAGGTTGCCGTTTTTACAAGCTTCCCCTTCTCTGGACTGTTTTGAGGAACGCTGTCCGGTGATGCAGCATAAGAGGCAAGACTCCCCGTTGAAGCCAGGGCACCGAGGGCGAGACTTGCTTTCAAAACTGCACGGCGAGTCAGACAACGGCCTCTTTCATTATCGTTTGCGCCATCATTCTTTTTCATCGGTGCTCCTTTATTCGAATTTTTTATTACGTATGCATTGCTTTCTCAAAACGCGGGGTGCAAAGTATAGAGACAGACAATGCCCTCCTGCTGATTAATTTCCGCTTTTGTCAATTCGCCATCTAAAACCTGCCTGACCATGTCAGTTATCTGTTGCCCCACCTCCTGCATCGGCGTCCCGTCAAGGATCACACCGGCGTTGATGTCCATGTCGTCGCCCATCTGCTCATACATCCTGCTGGTGCTGGCCACTTTGAGAACAGGCACAATGGGATAGCCGATGGGGTTCCCCCGCCCCGTTGTAAAGATCATGAGCTGACTTCCGGCAGCGGCGACACCCGTCATGGATTCCATATCATAGCCCGGTCCATCAAGAAGGATGACTCCTTTCTTTGTTGGTATCTCCCCATAGCCGATCACCTCATTGATGGGACGACTTCCCGCTTTGACGATACAACCAAGGGATTTTTCCCGAATCGAGGTCATCCCTCCATCCATATTTCCGGGCGATATGACAAAGGGGGCCAGAGGACCCAGGAGATCGTGGGTCAGTTGTTCCGCGTCGGCAATCATTTTAGCTATCTTTCCGGCAACATCCGGGTTACATGCCCGACGCTCCAGGATATGGCTTGTGCCGATCATTTCTGTATCCTCTGTCAAGATGACCGTACCGCCCTGATCTACCAGCCAGTCCGATACCAAGCCGACGCTCGGATTGGCTGTAACTCCCGAAAAGGCGTCAGAACCGCCGCATTGCAGCCCCATTATGATCCTATCCAGAGGAAAGCGTCGGCGTTTTAACCGGGCAGCATCCGCCAGCATCCGGCGGATAATCCCGATACCGTGCGCCGTTGATTTTTTCGTTCCGCCGGTATCCTGGATGTTAAAATACTCGACGGGTTTGTTGGAAGTACCGATGGCCACTGCTAGATTCTCGGCCTTGATAACCTCGCAACCCAATCCGACAACGAGTACGGCCGCCACATTAGGATGTTTTCCAAGATTCGCCAAAACATTCGCGTGCATCGTTGCTTCAACACCCCGGCCGCAACCATGCGCATGATAGAGTGGGACCGCCTCCGGAACCGCACGAGCAATGGCAGCCACCACACCATTAGCGCAGGCCACAGAAGGCATGACGGCTACATAGTTGCGAATTCCTGCTGAACCATCCAGCCTTTCATAACCTAAAAAAGTTTCCATCATGATTACCTTTTCCTGTCTTCAATATCTAAATTATGTTTATGGACCCACTCGCCTTTCCGGATTGGTCCTTTGGCCTCACCGATGATTTCTCCATATTTGATGACTGCCGCTCCTGCAGGAATGTCTTCCAGACTCACTTTGTGACTATAGGCAATATCGGCTGAAATATTTAATGGTCTGCCGTCTGGCAGGAACAGTTCCTCTCCCTTCTTGAGATCTCTCAGGGCTATGGCTACATTGTCCTGCGGATGAATAATGATAACCTGAGCTGCCATATTATTACCTCTCGATTGATTTTGAGATTACACAAATGAGCTTACAGTCCATAATGTACCGAAAGAATTAGATGAAATACTATTTTCCTTATCTTGGATCAGGTCAGCTCGCATTGAGATGCTGTTCATATAAATCATAAAAGGACTTCAGCATGTCCGGAATGGGCAAATCATAAGGGCATTTCTCAACGCATGCGCCGCAAGCGTCACATTTCAAAACACTTTCCATGGACAGACGGGAAAATTTGACAGCAACGGCAGGCGACATCCGGTTGGCGATGACTCGGTATCCCATGGACTGAGTGATCATCACTCCATTCGGACACGGCTGACAGTATTCGCAACGACGGCAAAACTGCTTGCCCAACTCGGTCCTATATCGCTCGATAAGATGGACGTCGCTTTGTGTTGTCTTGTTCTCACGTTTATAAAAGGAGATAACCTGATCCACGGCTTCGACAGAATCAAAACCCGGAATCGGTATGACATCAGGATGCTGCCGCAAAAATTTGAAAGCGATGTCGGCATTGTCGATCATCCCACCCGCAAAGGGTTTCATCGCCAGGATACCAAGCCCCCTTTCCCTGGCAACTGCATGGAGTTCGTCTTTTGCCGCGATCTCAATGAAATTGAAGGGGAACTGAATCGAGCTGAATAAACCTGTTTTAACCAATTTTAGCGCCATCTCCAGGCTGTGGGACGTGACGCCGATATGACGGATCTTGCCTTTATCCTTGGCGTGCAGCAGCGCCTCCATGGCCCCGCCCGGCGCCGCTATGGCCTTCCAATCCGCTTCCCTGGCTACCTGATGTAGTTGATAGAGATCAATATAATCGGTCTTCAGCCGCATCAGGCTTTTCTCAATGTGCTCGGTCATGCCTGCGGCATCACGTCGGATGGACTTTGAGGCAATGATCACCCGGTTGCGCATGCTATGAAAAGCCGCACCAATTTTTTCCTCGCTATCCAGGTACATGTTGGCCGTATCGTAAATGGTGATGCCCTGATCATACGCCCGGCGCAATACATTCACGGCCAAATCCTTATTGAGACGAATCAGGGGAATCCCCCCGAATCCCAACTCAGAGACCGTCAAGTCCGTTTTCCCAAAGAGGAAGTAACGCACCAAAAATGTCCTCCCATCTCTAACTTATAACGAATATCAATTGTAATCTTTAACTAATCTTTCTATCCATGGGCCCCTTTGCTTTACTCTCTGTAGTTCTTTTTACTTTGGTTTTTTAGCCTAACTTCTTTGAAGAGGGTAAGTGATTTCTTAAAAGATCGGCGAACTTGTCGGGATCAATCGGTTTACTAAAATGAAAACCCTGCATCCCATCGCACGATTGTTCTTGCAGGAAGTTCATTTGCTCCTGATTCTCCACACCTTCGGCAACAACGTTAAGACTTAACGTTTTACCCATAGAAATAATCGCTTGGGCAATCGCTTTGTCCTCAGGCTTTTGCATGATATCGTGTATGAAGGATCGGTCTATTTTCAGTGTATCGATCGGGAATTTCTTGATATTAGCAAGAGAAGAATAGCCCGTACCAAAGTCATCTATAGCAAGTCGCACACCCAGGTTTTTGATTCTGGTCAGTACATCGATCATATGAACAGGATTATGCATCACCATACTTTCGGTAATTTCAATCTCTAACAGATTTGGGTCCATACTGGAATCCTTCAGCGCCTTTTCAATATCCTCTATCAGTCTGGCGTCCGCTAGTTGGCGTGCCGACAAATTTACCGCCATACAGACCATGGGAAGACCCTGACGTTGCCAGACGACGTTTTGTACGCACACAGTTTTTAAAACCCACCGCCCAATAGAAACAATCATTCCCGTTTCTTCGGCCACTGGAATGAATTGCGTCGGTGTTATTGGACCAAGGTCCGGATTGTTCCATCGTAGTAGCGCCTCCACGCCTGTGATAGCACCAGTCTTGATGTCCAGCTTCGCTTGGTATTGCAAAGAAAGCTCATTTCGTTCCAGTGCAAACCGCAGTTTGGTCTCTAACGATAACCGTTCGACTGATTGAGACTTAATATCTTTTGAGTAGAGCTTAAAGTCATTCTTGCCCTCCTCTTTGGCGTAATACATGGCTACATCGGCATTTTTCATCAAGGTTTGTTCGTCTTCGCCATCCTTCGGGTATATGCTGATGCCAATGCTGGCCGTTACACGACATTCCTCACCCAGAATCGTCATGGGTTTGATAGCAGCGGAAAGAATCTTTTGGGCTACAGTAGCAACATAACTCATGTCGCCTATTTCTTCTATCAATACGACGAATTCATCGCCTCCCAGGCGGGCGACGGTATCTAACTCACGTAAGGATTGTTTAAATCGAATGGACATTTCTTGCAGGAGTCGATCTCCTGCATCGTGTCCCAGAGTGTCGTTGATAACCTTGAAGCGATCCAGATCGATAAAGAATACAGCGAAAACCCCCTTATGGCGTCGAGCAGATTGTATGGCATGATTGAGTAGCTGACTAAATAAAGTGCGGTTGGGCAAGCCCGTAAGACCGTCATATGTGGCAAGGTATTGAATCCGCTCCTCGGCGAGTTTACGTTCGGTAATGTCGTGGCCGACACCGCGAAACTCATAAATATTGCCTTCCTGATTTCGCTTGGGAAGAATAGAGATCTCGGCAAAAATTGTGCTGCCGTCCGGCTTGATAACCGTAAGAGGGAAATTTTTGATTGGCTTGCCCGTTTCATAGACCTGGTGAAATTTCGCGTATACAGCGTCTGCTTCTTTCTGATTGAAGAAGGCGCGAAAATTCAAACGGGTCGATACGTTTGGAAAATCTCCCAAAGCACGGGTAATGGCATCGTTGAAAAAGAGGATGTTGCCGGACAGGTCGGTCTCAAAATACCATTCCTCTATCTCTTCCATTATGGTCCGGTATCTCTCCTCGGATTGACGCAAAGCTTCTTCCATGAGCCGGCGCTCAGTGATATCCCGACCAATACCTCGAAAACCAACGATCTCCCCCTTCTGGTTGTGCAGAGGGAACCCCGAAATTTCAGCAAATCTATTTGTTCCATCCTTAAGATTGAATGCGTAGAAAATGCCCCTTTCAGGCTTGCCGGTTTTGAAGATGTTACCGAAAGCATTATACAGGATTTTGGTGTCTTCCTTCTTCACCTGTTCTCTGAAGGTTTTTCCAATCAATTCTTCTTTGAAATATCCCAGGAGACGGGATATTGCATCATTAACGAAGGTGTAATTGCCGGCAAGATCTACTTCAAAATATGCATCATCCATCTCTTCCAGGATAGTCCGGTATCTCTCCTCGGATTGACGCAAAGCTTCTTCCATGAGCCTGCGCTCAGTGATATCCCGACCAATACCTCGAAAACCAACGATCTCCCCCTTCTGGTTGT